>JANPJR010000163.1:0-93036 GCA_031425615.1 Cytophagales bacterium | reverse complement strand
ATTTTATATTTTAGGGAAAAACAAAAACTTATGTTGTTATTAAGATTATGATTTTTTTTAAATTTTTTTTTTAAAATAAAATTTTTTAGGTTTTAAATACGTTTTGTTTCTGTAATTTTTTTTGCAAATTTTTTGATATTTTTTTTCATTATTTTTGCAACAAAATAATAAAATCCACTTAACAATATTCTGTAATTTTTGATTAAATTCCTTTTTTATGCCTAAAAAATATAATTTTTCGTTTTTTTTAATTTTATTTGCTTTTATTTTTAGTCAAAGTTCAAATACATTTGCCCAAAAAGACCCAAAAGCAAAAACAGTTTTAGATGCAGTAAAAGCACGTTATCAAGCAATATCTGCTTTCAAAGCTAATTTTGTATATACAATGGAAAGCAAAACCGCAGGCGTAGCAGAATCTTTTACAGGTGAAATCACCATAAAAGGCGGAAAATTTTACCTAAAATTACCAAAACAACACATTATTACTGACAAACAATCGCAATGGACATACATACAAGAAAGCAACGAGGTAAATCTAACAAATTACGAGCCTGACCCAAACGACATCACACCCGAAAAAATCTACACCATTTATGAATCTGGTTATGATTATGCGTATATGGAGGAAAAAGTGGAACAAGGCAAAAAATATCATATCATTGACCTAAAACCACTCAATAAAAATGCTCAATTTTTTAAAATAAGACTCAAAATCGTACAAGAAACTAATTCTATTAAAAGCTGGGAATTGTTTGAACGCAATGCAAACCGTTACCTTTATACCATTAACAAGTTTTCAACAGTAGATGTAAAAGATTCGTATTTTAAATACAATGCGTCAAAATACAGTTCTAAACCAAAAGTAAATGATTTGAGGTAAAAATTAAGTTATCAGTTTTTTCAGTTTTTTATTAAATTAATTTTGCCTTAAAATTCCCCCTTTGAACTTGCTCCACTTTGGGGCTGAGGCATGTTAGGGGGCTTTTTAATATTATGCTTTTCCTCCTCCTCTCCTTTTTCCTGCCTATTTTGCCTCAAAACGACAAAAAAGAGATTTTGGAAATTTTACTGCAACAACAAAATTCATGGAACAAAGGCGATATTCCTGCGTTTATGAATGGCTATTGGCGTTCTGATAGTCTAATGTTTGTGGGTAAAAGTGGCGTAACATACGGTTGGGAAAATACCCTAAAAAATTACCAAAAAAGCTATCCAAATGCAGAAACAATGGGAAAACTGCATTTCACAGTATTGAAATTAGAAATTTTAGACAAAAAAAATGCGTTTTTAGTAGGAAAATGGCATCTTACACGCCCAGAAAAAGGCGATGTAGGCGGTCATTTTACACTTTTTTGGAAAAAAATAAAAGGAAAATGGTGCATTGTTGCTGACCATTCAAGTTAAGTTTTTGAAATAAAAAAATCTTTTAGGTTAAGTTTTTTTATTTTTTTTATACAAATAAAGAAAATCCTAAAAAAAATCAGAATGGAAGAACCTAAAATAGAAACCCAACCTACAGAAAAAGTAAAACAGGAAACAAAATGGTCAGCACTTACCCAAAAAGTATATGAATTAGAATTGCTGATTTCTGGGGCAGGTATATATTTATTTGCCAATTTGCCACATTTTTTAGATGGTATTTGGCAATATTATGAATATAATTTCCTGCAAGATGATAACATAATGTTAATGATTTCCAAAATTGCATTTATTATCCTCAAAAGTAGTGCATTTTTGTTGTGGATAAGTTTTATGTTGCATTTTGTTTTGCGTGCATTTTGGGTAAGCATGATAGGCATGATGAATATATTCCCCGAAGGCATTAATTATCAAAAAATGCCAAAGAAATACACGCCAGCATACATTGATTTTCTGAAAAAAAAGATTTTAACCAATGATGATTTCATTGCTAAAATAGATAAGTGGTGTAGTAGTATTTTGACAGGTGTATTTTTTATGGTACTCAATCTTGTCAATGTATCTTTACTTTACATATTAATCATCATTACATCTGAAATAGGTACATATTTTTTGAAGTTTAATAATGCAGTGCAAGACACTATTTTTTTTATATGTATCACAATTTTAATGGCTTTTTTGCCTATTTTACTACATTTATTAGGTTTTTTGATACGCAGAGAAAAAATACAAAACATCAAATATGAGGCATTTTGGGGGAGTAAAATTTTTTTACTTTTTGGGACAATTACCTACCGACTTTCTTTGGTATTTATAAGCAATTTTTCACAAAGAAAAGTTACATATTTTTCTACACTTTTTTTCCTTATTTTGGGTATTTTATCGTCTATTTTAGTGGATAATACGTTACAAAGGACATTCAATATGTCAGAAAATTATTTTTATACCAATTATTCAGACGATTTTTTACATGTTGATGCGTATGAAAATTTGCGTAATCCTGAAAAATATGTAAAACAAGTGTCTATACAATCTGAAATGATTAGCCAAAAACAACTCAAAATATTTTTGGCATATCCCAAAATCCTTGAAAATCATTTACACGAAAAATTAAACTATCCAAAACGCCAAAAAGACGAAAGTAAGGAAGATTTTAATAAAAAAAGACAAAAAATAGCCCTTGATTTTTGGGAGAAATTTTTTCAGATATATGTCAATGATTCACTCATTGCACACAAAGGACTTGTATTTCAATCACATGCTCGCACAAATGCAAAAGGTTTTGGGGCATATATCCACATACCAAACCTTAAAATTGGAAAAAATACATTGTCTGTGAAAATTCCAAAAAATTTGGAAAATTTAAAAAAAGAACAGTCAAAAGAGGCAAAAAAACCAGAAAAAGATATGCTCTGGGCTGAAATTCCTTTTTGGTACTATCCGAGTAATTAAAACTTCAAAACTCAAATAAAATTCCTTCTTGCAAAAAACTTTTTACTTCTAATACTTCCTCCATATTTGGGAGGTCAATATCAAGCGGAATTTTTACAAGGCGTTCATCTTTTTTGTCAAAAGGCGGTTGGTTTTTGGCTTCAAACAAGGCGTGCCACACATCAGGTGTAGCACTATAATAAATGCGTGGAATGTCGTGCATTTCCCATTCTTGCAGTTTTTTGTTGATTTCTTCAAAAAAATCCCTTGTTTGAGCCAAACGAATACGTGAGCCTAATTTTGATTTGCCTTTTGAGTGTAAGTATTTGAGTTGTGATTTACCTTGTTTTTGACGTACTGTATAACGCCTTACTACTTTGTGACTGGCGATTTCGCCATTTTCTATGTGTGCAAGTCCTGCATTCCCACCTGCTTGTATAAGCAAAATCAAATATTGTGCTGGCACATCTTCAGTATTTTCCACAAAATCTGCCAACGTTTCTACCCAATTTTGGGGAGAAATTTGGGGAAATAGAAACGGAAATTGCAAACGATACACGATTTCATTTTCTTGTGTACAAATCAATGTATTGGCACTTTCTGCTTGCCAATGTGTGTGATTTGGTAATATTTTTTCTTCACAGAAAGATAAAACTTCCCAAAAGTGGAGTTTTTTCATGATGATTTTAAATTGAGGTTAAGAGAAAAAATTAGAAACTAAATTTTTAGTGATGTAATTTATAATCTTAAATTTACAATCCCAAATCTGTAATCTCCAACTAAAAACTTTACAATATTAAAAATTTTGGTGTATTTTTGCACCTTATTTTTAAAAATTTTAAGCATAAAAAATAAAATACTAAAATTTTATCAACAAATTACTTTTACAAAATATTTTAGATTAAAAAAACACGTATCTGTTTAGGCAATGTATAAAAATCGTAACAAAAACACTTTAAAACCTTATAAGCGTTGCTCAACCTAAATAGCCAAAAAAATATAAAAAAAACATGACAAAAATTGCCCAACTGCTTCAAAGCACTGAAAAACCTGTTTTTTCATTTGAAATATTGCCTCCACTCAAAGGACAAAGCATTGACGAACTTTTTCGTGCCATAGAACCCCTAATGGAGTTCAACCCATCTTTTATTGATGTAACCTATCACAGAGAGGAATATGTGTATAAAAATCGTGGTAATGGACTTTTGGAAAGGCATACGACCCGCAAACGTCCTGGTACAGTAGGCATTTGTGCTGCTATTATCAACCGATTTCATGTAGATGCGGTGCCACATTTGATTTGTGGTGGTTTTAGTAAAGAAGAAACAGAAAATGCGTTGATTGACCTTGATTTTTTGGGTATTGACAATGTGCTTGTGCTACGAGGTGATGCTATCAAAAGTGAAGGTACATTTATTCCTGAACCCAATGGACATCATTACGCACTTGATTTGCTCAAACAGGTTGTAAATCTGAACAATGGCAAATACCTTGATGACGAAATCAATACTTCAAATAATACTGACTTTTGCATTGGTATTGCGGGTTATCCTGAAAAACATTTTGAAGCCCCAAACTTCCAAAAAGACATGGATTATCTAAAAAAGAAAGTAGATGCTGGTGCAGAATATATCGTAACACAAATGTTTTTTAACAATGAAAAATATTTTGATTTTGTGAAAGCGTGCAGGGATATGGATATTCATGTGCCTATTATCCCAGGCTTAAAACCGCTTACTACCGCCAAACAACTAACAATATTGCCAAGTATATTCCACATTGATTTGCCAGAAGCCCTTGTAAACGCAGTAGAAAAATGCAAAAATAACCAACAAGTGGCACAAGTTGGTATAGAATGGGGCATACAACAATCCAAAGAATTGCTAAAATTTGGTGTGCCTTGTTTGCATTATTATTCTATGAGTAAATCAGAAGCAGTGCAAAGTATTGCAAAATCAGTATTTTAAAAAATTAACTACTGATATACACATAAAATAAAGTTTTTTAAGGTTTTTTCGTTTATGTAAATTTTTTGTTGCATTTTTTCAGTTGTCAATATGGAGACACAACACTTGACAACCTGAAAAAATATCATAGATAAAAACTGATAATTTTATTACCAAATCTTTGCTTTTTTTGCCCCAAAATTTAATAATAAAATACTTATCAAAGCAACTATTCCACAATAAAGTGCAGTGATATAATCACCAAACAATAATTTTCCAAACAAAAATAATAAACTATATGCCAATGTTGTAGCAGAAATCGTAGCGAGGAATACAAAAACAAGACGGTTTTTTGGGCGATTTTCTGTGTTTTGTAAGGCTTGATTTTTGGCAAATTCTCCCCAAAAACCCTCTGGTTGTACCCTTTTATAAAAAATCTCTAACTGCGATTTCGCAGTAGCAGGGGTAAGAAACGTAACCAATACCCATGTAAAAGTTGTAAAGCCAAGCGTAAAGAAAAAGCTATTGGGAAATTGCCAACCCAAATAAAACTTAGAGATTGCATAAAACAATAAAGGGGCAATCGTAGCACTTATTTCTGACCACACGTTGATACGCCACCAATACCAGCGTAATATCAACACACCGCCAAGCCCTGCACCTGCCTCTATCATAAAACTGAATGCACTTTCTAAGGTTTGTATTTGGGCAGTTACCAACCACGCCACCAACATCAGTATTGCAGTAGAAATTCTTGAGGCGAATACAAGTTGTTTGGGCGTAGCATCAGGCACAAATAACCTTTGGTAAAAATCATTGATTAGATAACTCGCACCCCAATTTAATTGGGTAGAAATGGTACTCATATATGCAGAAAGAAAAGAAGCAAGCAACAAACCACGCAAACCTTCGGGCAAAAATTCTTTCATAGCACGTACATAACCAAGTTTTTTATCTGCTGACGACAACTCTGGATAAAGCACCACACTTGCCAACGCCACCAATATCCAAGGCATAGGACGCAATACATAATGTGCCATTTGGAACAATAAAGTTGCCTTCACAGCATCTCCTTCTGTGCGCACACTCATCATACGTTGGGCAATATATCCACCACCACCAGGCTCTTGACCAGGATACCAACTCGCCCACCATTGAAAACCAATATACGCCAAAAAAGTACCAAAACCCAACGCAAAAACCTTTGTTATTTGGACAGGATTTTGGGTAAAATCAAGATTAGGCAAAAAATTAAACATTTCAGCAGGTAATTTTTGTTGTAAGCCTGCTATTCCACCTATTTTTTCATCGCCTACCACCACAAAAGCCAATATAATCGTTCCCCCCATTGCCACTATAAACTGCAAAAAATCAGTCATTACCACACCCAACAAGCCCGACAGACCTGAATAAAACGCCACAAACAACATTGCAAGCCCAATATAATACCAAACTTCGGTGTCAGACACGCCAAAAAACTCTTTTATCAATGCCCCCAATGCCACATTGACCCACGCCATAATCACTGCATTGAGAAAAATACCTAAATAAATTGCTTTAAATCCCCTCAAAAACAAAGCTTCTTTGCCTGAATACCGCAATTCTATTAGTTCCAAATCTGTAATAATCTCTGCCCTACGCCAAAGATGCGCAAAGAAAAATGTAGCCACCATACCGCCAAAAATACCATTCCACCAAATCCAATTGCCACTAATGCCATTTTTTGCTACAAGTTCTGTAACCAAAAGAGGCGTATCTGCTGCGAAAGTAGTTGCTACCATAGATGTACCTGCAAGCCACCAAGGCAATGTGCGACCGCCTAAGAAAAAATTTTTTGTATTTTCACCACCTTGTTTGGCATACAGCGTGCCTACCCACAAAGACAAACCCAAAAAAACAAAAATAATGCTAATGTCAATGTATGTAAGTACCATAGAATATTGTTCTTATTAAAAATTATTTTTAAGAAATTTTTGCAAACTACTATTTTTAAAAGTAAAATACAAATTCACAATGAAATTACCCAAAAAACAAAAAAAGCCTTTTATATTGCTATAAAAGGCTTTTTTTTATTTTTTTGCACTTTCCCAATGTTGCCACATATCCTTAAAACGATTTTGGACACTCAACACAAAATCCTTATCTTTTATCCATTCCAATACTTCATCTTCGCCAGCGGTGTCCCATTCAGCTACTTTGTAAGTTTGTTCGAGATTATCTTTTTCAAATTTTAAGATATATTTTTGATTCCAAGCAAATAGTGTTACTTGCAAATCTTCGTGCTGAAATTGATGTAAAATACGCATATTTGGAGAATTGGGAATTAGAAATTAAGAATTAAAAAATCAATTAAAAAACATTTAAAAATAAGTTAAACTTTTTTATTTTTGTCTTATTTACCATTCCAAAGGAATATCGTTATTCCAAATCGTAGCAAAACAACCAGTTTTTTTTAAATAACAAATCGTTTACTTCATTATTTTTTATTTCTTAATCAAAAAATAATCCATAATTCAAAATCCATAATTTCAATGCTTTATTTCTTCGCTTCTGTGTACAATTCAGCTACTTTGTTCCAATTTACCAAATTCCAGAAAGCAGCAATAAAATCAGGTCTGCGATTTTGGTATTTGAGGTAATACGCATGTTCCCACACGTCCAACGCCAAAATAGGCGTACCACTACAACCTGCATCAGCCATGAGTGGATTGTCTTGGTTTGCGGTAGAAGCTACTTCCAATTTGCCATCTTTTACGCAAAGCCATGCCCAACCAGACCCAAAACGTGTAGTACCTGCTTTTGCAAATTCAGCTTTAAAATTGTCAAAACTACCAAAAGTTGCGTTAATATCGTCTGCCAGTGCTCCAGAAGGTGTGCCACCACCATTAGGCGACAACAAATTCCAAAAAAATGTATGGTTGTAATGACCACCACCATTATTACGAATAGGCATATTTTCACGTCCCAAACCTGTTACAATCTCCAAAATAGATTTGCCTTCGTGTGCAGTGCCTACAACAGCATTATTGAGGTTGGTAACGTATGCTTGGTGGTGTTTGCCATGATGAATTTCCATCGTAGCTTGGTCAAAATGTGGTTCTAATGCGTTGGACGCATAGGGAAGTGGAGCTAATTCAAAAGCCATGAGAATATAGGGGAAATATTTTTAAAAAATTTAAAGTAAAATTCTAATTTGAAAACAAAAAATCTAACTAAATGGTTAAAATCATTCATAAAAAAATCACGCCCAAAACGTAATTCTGCCATTTTGTCATAAAATTTCGCTAATTTGCCATTTTCCTGCAAAAAATCAAGTTTGGAATATCATTTGTATTTTTAGCGCATATAACACATATTATTTTTTATTAAAAATAATTTATAATCCATAATTCATAATCAAAAAAATGCAAACCGTAACAGAACAAGGTGCGATTTCGGTAAATACCGAAAATATTTTCCCCATTATAAAAAAATTTTTATACGCAGACCACGAGATTTTTTTGCGTGAATTGGTTGCCAATGCAATGGACGCCACCCAAAAACTCAAAAAATTGTCCAGCATGGGCGAATTTACAGGTGAATTGGGTGAACTTGCTGTAAAAGTTTCCGTAAATCCAGAAGAAAAAACCATTACTGTTGAAGACAATGGGATTGGCATGACCGCAGAAGAAATCAAAAAATATATCAACCAAGTAGCTTTTTCTGGTGCTACCGAATTTATTGAAAAATATAAAGATAAACAAGATACCAAAGAAATTATTGGACACTTTGGACTTGGTTTTTATTCTGCATTTATGGTATCTGAAAAAGTCCAAATCATCACCAAATCCTACAAAGATGGTGCAGAACCAGCCCTTTGGACATGTGATGGCTCTACTTCTTATAGTATAGAACCCACCGAAAAAGTAGAACGTGGCTCAAAAATTATCTTACATATCACAGAAGAATCCAAAGAATTTTTGGAAAAATCTCGTGTAGAGGGTATTCTGGAGAAATATTGCAAATTTTTGCCTATTACAATCCAATTTGAGGACAAAGTCATCAATGAAACCAAACCTATTTGGGCGATTTCACCTAATGAACTCAAAGACGAAGATTATTTGGATTTTTACCGCAAACTCTACCCAATGTCAGAAGACCCACTTTTTTGGATTCATCTGAATGTGGATTATCCTTTTGAATTGACAGGTATTTTGTATTTTCCAAAAGTAAAAAATAACCTTGATATGCACCGCGAAAAAATCCAACTTTATTCGCGCCAAGTGTTTATTACTGATGAAGTAAAAAATGTAGTGCCAGAGTACCTTATGCTGTTGCATGGTGTGATTGATTCGCCAGATATTCCGTTGAATGTATCACGTAGCTTTTTGCAAGCGGATAGCAATGTAAAAAAAATCAATACCTACATCACCAAAAAAGTAGCAGAGAAATTGAGCGATTTGTTCAAAGAAAATAGAAAAGGTTTTGAAGAAAAATGGGAAAGTTTGGGCTTGTTTGTGAAATATGGCTACCTTTCTGATGATAAATTCCACGAAAAAGCAAAATCATTTACCCTTTTGCAAAACATCAAAAACGAATATTTTACAATTAACGAATACAGGGAGAAAATCCAAGCAATCCAAACCGACAAAAACGACAGCGTAATATTCATTTATACCACAGACGAAGGAAAACAACAAACATTTATCCAATCCGCACAGAAAAAAGGTTTTGATATTTTGGTATTTGAAGACAAAATGATTGACCCACATTTTGTAAGTGCATTGGAGCAAAAAGAAGAAAAAATCCAACTCAAACGTGTAGATGCTGATACAGTGGATAACCTTATTACAACTGACATAAAGGCAGAAAGCGTACTTTCGGAAGATGAAAGCAAAAGACTCAAAGAAATTTTTGAGAAAGTATTAGACAATAAAACACTCCTCGTAAGTGTACAAAGTCTGCCTACTGACGAAATGCCTGTGGTGATTACGTTACCTGAATTTGTACGCAGAATGCAAGAAATGTCAAGAGGTGGCGGTATGTTTGGTAATTTTCCGCAAATGCTCAACCTTGCCATCAATGCAAACCACACATTGACACAAAAAATCCTTACTGCTGACGAAAACACGCAAAACCACCTTATCAAACAAGCCTACGACCTTGCATTGCTTTCACAAGATATGCTCAAAGGCAAAGCACTTGCAGATTTTATCCAAAGAAGCGTAGGATTGGTAGTGGCTAATTAATTTATAACCCTCAAACGAGAAACAAATAAAAAACCTTTTGACAGAAATGCCAAAAGGTTTTTTTTAGTATTAATATAGAATAGGCGTTTTTTTTTGTTAAAAATTTAGTTTGAAACTTTTTCTAATCCTTCTGTTACCATTTCTTGCATTTCCAAAAGTCCCACCATTTGGCGTAGTGCTTCCACACAATCATTGCGTTTGCCAATGGTTTCAGTAAAAATCACAAGTCCATCTTCTGTGATTTGGGTTGCTACAAATTTGTTTGGGTGTCCAAGCAATAAGTTTTTTTCTTTGAAAGTTAAATTATGCGCATTGCGGATAAGTTGATAGTTAATTTGTTCAATTTGGTAAGTATTCATGGCTAAAAATTTTTTAGTGTGAAAAAATTAAAAATATGTTTCGTGATAATAATATCGTGATAATAATATAAGATTTTACAAATTATATTCCTATTTTCCTTTATCACAAAAAAACCATATCTATTCCATTTAAAGCGTATTTTTTAGTTTTTTTAATGTTTCTAAATATTATTTTATTTCCCAAAATGAGAAAACATACATGTATTTTGGAATTTCTCTCTAATAAAAAATCCAATACAAGATATATGTATTGGATTTTTATTTGGAATTATGATGTATGCGATTGTAAAAAAATTACATAATTTCGTCTGTTTCTGCCACCCATTTTTTTAGGCGTTCTGCACATTCATCACGTTTGCCAATCGTTTGTGTAATGACTACAAGCCCATTTTCAGTTTTTTTGGTAGCAACATATTTATTGGCATTGCCCAATAAAATATTTTTTTCGCTGAAACTCAATCCGTTAGCTGTACGGATTAAATCGTAATTGATTTGTTCGATTTGATAAACACTCATAGCAGTAAGGGTTTTTCTTTGAAGGATTAAAAAAATATTAAAATGATAGAAAATGTAAATTATAATAAAAAAAATACATGAAATATATTATATGTATATAAATTCATTTTTTGTTTTATACGCAAAAATAATAATTTTTGATACAAAAATTGCTATTTTTTTCATATTTTTTTAATTTTTTTTTAAAAACTATACCTTAGTACCATAAAAATAATACACAATTAAGTAAAAATTAGGTTAAAATACCTATAAAAAGACATTGTAACATTGCAAAATTTTATCAAATAAGGTTGATTTTTTTCAATATTATACCAATGTTATTAAATTATTATTTTTACTTTTTATATAAATCCCTTAATTTTTGTATAAAAATGTCAAGACCGAATTTTTGTATATCTTTTTTACCATTTTCAATAATTTTATTTCTCAATATTTTATTTTCTAATAATTTTATAATGGTTTTTGTGATAGCTTCCGAATTTTGAAAAGGTACAACAAGTGCATTGTGTTCATCTTGTATAAACTCGCTTGCAATGCCAGAAAGGCTAAACACCGAAGGCACACCCGAAGCCAACGCCTCTATGTATGTTTGCCCAAAAGCCTCTTTGTAGGCATCAATAGGCGTATGCACATACACATCAAAAAGCTGGTATAATGTCCCCAAATCAGATTCGTAAGCGATTTCTTGGTATTGATTTTCAGGAATATTGGTTTTCAAAAGGTTTTGAATTTCGGTTTTGTAATCACCTTTTGCATTGGCGAGCAAAATTTTTGCTTTTGGGTATTTTTCTAATAAATTTTTGACCGCAGGAATAATGTATTGAATACCTTTCCACGAAGTATAACGTGCTATCACACCAATCACAGGAAAATAATCGTGTGTTTGGTATTTGGTTTTGAGGGCATTTATTTTTGCTGAGATTTCAGGATTATTTTTATCCAAATCAAAAATATCCAATTTGAAACCATGCGGAATAAGGTGTATTTTCTCTTTTTTTACTAATTCTTTTTTCTCCAAAATCCCTTTTACTGCTCCGCTTATTGCCACAATATCAGTTGCCAAATAATTGACAAATTGGTCGTAATACACCGCTCTCGGAAAATAAACATGGTGATAATCAGAATGATGTCGTGTATAAATACGTTTTTTGATGCCCAAAAATATACCTGCGAGCAATCCAACAACATTTGCATCAAACAAATGGCAATGAATAATATCTGTTTGCCATGCTTTGAGTTGTTTGCGTACTTGCCAAATTGCCCTTATCATATCTTTTTTGCCTCTGTATTTTACAAAAAAGGTTGGAATATTTTGCATTTTTATAAAGTTTTCTAATTCTACGCCTTCTGTTGGATTTAAAAAAATAAATGACAACGAAAATTCTTCATTGGGCAAATAGGTCGCAATCCACTCAAACGCTAATGCGTGTTCTAAGTTGGATAAAATATAGGTGATGTGAGACATTTTTTTGAGTGGTTTTTTTGGAAATTAATAGCGTAAAAATAAGCGAATATTTGCTAAAACTACTCGTCCAAGTGGTTTTTTTTGTATTTTTGTAAAAAATCAAACCACACATCAAAAATTCCTCATTTAAGCCTTTTTACGCTTGTCTTTATTTTTAAAAATGTCCATTTTCAAAAAATTACTAAAAGATACCGCACTTTATGGTGTGAGTAGCATGTTGGGTAGGTTGCTTACCTATTTGCTTGTGCCTTTACACACACATTTGTATTATGGATTTTCCAAAACAGACTTTGGCATAATGACCGTGTTGTATGCGTACATGGCATTTTTGAATATCGTTTATACGTATGGAATGGAAACTACTTTTTTTCGCTACACAAAAAAAAATGATGAAACGAATGGCGAAAATAAAAGCAATGCACAAGAAATTTTTAATATTATATTTAGTTATTTGTGTGCAAGTACCTTGTTTTTTACAGTGGTATTTTGGGTATTTTCAGGACAGATAGCCTACTGGCTTGGTTACCCTTCTAAGAGCGTTTTTATTCAATATTTGGCGGTTATTTTGGCAATAGACACGATTTTGGCATTGCCTTTTGCAAAATTACGTTTTGAAAATAAAGCCAAAAACTTCGCACTTTACAAAATCTTTAATATTGTGCTTACAGTATTATTGAACGTGGTTTTTTTAATTATTTTTAAAGAAATTTCAAAAAACAACCCAATTTTCGTCCAATTTTTACAAAAAATAGGCATGTATGACTTAGGCATTGGTTATGTTTTGTTGGCAAATTTATGGGCAAATGCTTTAACTTTATTATTTTTTAGCAAAACATTTTTCGCTTTTAGGTTTAATTTTAATACTAAGCAATTTGGCGAAATGTTTATTTATGCGTATCCATTACTGTTTATGGGTTTGGCAGGAACAGTCAATAGCATGGTGGATAAAATTTTGTTGGAAAAGTGGCTTCCTGTGGATTTTTATGTAGGACAAACCGCTACCGAAAGCGTAGGCGTATATGGTGCGGGTTTGAAGTTGGCTATTTTTATGAATTTGGCAATACAAGCGTTCAAATATACCGCAGAACCTTTTTTCTTTTCAAAAGCACAAGACAAAAATTCGCCCCAACTTTTCGCCCAAGTCATGCACTATTTTGTGATAGCTTGTGTGATAATTTGGGTTGGTGTGTGTGTAAATTTAGATATTTTAAAGGTTATTTTCTTGCGAAACCCTGCCTACCATGCAGGCGTAGCGGTGGTGCCTATGTTATTATTTGCAAATTTATTGTTAGGTATTTATTTTAATTTGACCGTTTGGTTTAAGCTGACCGACCGCACCTATTTCGGTACATATATTGCTTTTGTGGGTGCTGTGATTACGATTTTGGGCAATATTGCCCTTATTCCTGTGTGGGGTTATATGGGTTGTGCGATGGTTGCGGTGCTTACATATACGGTTATGTGTTTGTTGTGTGTATTTTATGGTGAAAAATATTATCCAATTCCTTATGATTGGCAAAAAATATTTTTTTACATCATATTTGGCTTTGTATTGATTTTAATCAGTTTTTATTTAAAAAATAAAATGGATTTTTGGTTAGAATTTTTGGTGCAAAATGCAATTTTTGGGGTATTTTGTGGAGTGGCTTTTTTGAGAGAAAGAAGCCCCCAAACCCCCAAAAGGGGAACAAACAGCATTTAACTGAAAAAACTTATTTACTTGTGTCTATCAACCTAAATCCTTGTCCATGAATATTCAAAATTTGTAAATTTTCGTCTGCTTTCAGGCATTTGCGAAGTTTGGTGATATACACGTCCATACTGCGTGCATTAAAATAACTGTCATCTTGCCAGATTTTTTTGAGGGCAAAAGTGCGGTCTAATACTTTATTTTTGTGTAGGCAGAGCAATTTGAGCAAATCTGCCTCTTTAGACGTAAGTTTGTGTGCAGGCTCGGTTGGGTGCGTGAGTTGTTGTGTATTGTAATCTAAGGTAAAAGTACCTACATTAAAAATAGTTTCTTCTATTTCGGGGGGTGATGTATTTTCTTTTGAAACGGTAGTTCTACGCAAAATAGCTTGTATGCGCAACAAAAGTTCCTCCATACGAAAAGGCTTTGTCATATAATCATCAGCCCCAATTTTAAGCCCATGAATCGCATCTTCGGGCAGAGATTTGGCAGTTAAAAACAATATAGGAATATTTTTATTGATTTGGCGGATTTTTTCAGCCAACCCAAAACCGTCCAACTTTGGAAGCATTACATCAAGGATACAAAAATCCACTTCATTTTGTTGAAAAAAATCCCAGCCAGCCAATCCATCACGTTGAAGTGTAGTGATGTAATTTTTGACCTCCAAATATTCTTTGAGCAAAAGTCCAAGATTGTTATCATCTTCCACAAGTAAGACCCTTGTATTCATTATTGTATCCGCCATTTTTTTAGTTTTTTATGCGTTTTTTACCAAAATTTTTGATATTTTTCCAAAATTAAGACAAAAAGAAAAAAAAAGAGAAAAAAAAGTGTTAAAAAATTTTAAAATTCAAAATAAATATCGTTCTTGTCTGTTATTACATTGTTAATAATATAATTAATGAAAGCAAATAATTTGTTTTTAGAAAAAATATAAGGACATAAATGTAATTTTTGTTAAGGAAAAATAAATTTTGAAACGTTTTTTGAAGACAAAAAATCCAAAAGCGTTTTTTAAGCATTTTTTTTTGAAAATTAGAAACAAAAAATTACCTAATTTCGTTAGTAATTAATAAATTTTCACAAAACCAAATATTATTTTGATATTTGAATTAGATTGCCCATACACCATGCTTTACGCACTCATATTGTACTAAGAATTTTTAAGAAAAATTACCTTAATTATACAATAAAAAAATAAGTATGCAGGCAGAATATTCTCAAAAAAATAATATTTCTTATATTTTGGTACTACGTACTTTTTATTTGTAGTTGTGGATATACTTTTTTTCAAAAAATACGTTTATACAATATATTTATATATAAAATAATATAAAAAACCTTTTCTAAAAATAAAAACAAGGTATTTAGCTTAAATATTTTTTTCCAAATAAATAAAAAGTCTTGGAAAAATACAATTTTAAATATACCACTTTGAAAAGTGTATAATTTTTGTAACTTATTTTATCGTATATTTATATTGTAAAAGAAAATTTTGAAAAGCGGATTTAAAAAATTTACACAGAGAAATTCACAAATACGCCAAAATCATTTTGCAATTACCTTTTGCCTTTGGGCAAAATTTTATTCGTCCATTTTGGGCAAAAAATTTTAAAGCCTCAGTTGAGGTAAAAGTTTTTAAATGCTTCATGGAATATTTTATTTGAAATATTATTTGAAGTAAAGAACTTTTAAATGTTTCAACAGAAACATCAATTTTTAATCTAATTTTTAAACAAAAAACTGTAAAATGCGTCAGTTAAAAATCACCCAAACCATCACCAATCGTGAAAGTCAGTCTTTGGAAAGGTACTTCAATGAAATCAATAAAGTGGATTTATTAACCCCTGATGAAGAAGTTGAACTTGCACGTCGAATTAGACAAGGAGACGAACAAGCCTTAGAACGCCTCACCAAAGCCAATCTTCGCTTTGTGGTATCGGTCGCTAAACAATACCAAAACCGCAATCTTTCACTCAATGACCTTATCAATGAAGGTAATCTTGGCTTGGTAAAAGCTGCGAAAAAATTTGATGAAACACGTGGTTTTAAATTTATTTCTTATGCGGTGTGGTGGATTCGTCAGTCAATCATGCAAGCACTCGCAGACCAATCTCGTATCGTAAGACTTCCTTTAAATAAAACTGGTGCATTGAATAAAATCAATCGCGCTTTTTCTGAATTAGAACAAAAATTTGAACGTGAGCCAACCCCCGAAGAACTTGCTGAAATCTTAGACATGGAAGTAGAAGAAATTACAAGCACTTTGCGTGCTGGTACAAGACAAATATCAGTTGATGCCCCTTTTTCTGATGAAGAAAGTAATTCTTTGCTTGATGTATTGGAAAATAAAAGTACAGTAGCTACTGATTATGCTATTTCTTACCAAGATTCTTTGCGTGTGGAAACATCAAGGGCTTTGTGTGCATTGAGCGATAGAGAAAAAGCAGTAATTGAAATGTTTTTTGGCATTGGTGACAACAATCCTATGTCATTGGAGCAAATTGGTGAAAAACTTGACCTTACACGTGAGCGTGTTCGCCAAATCAAAGAAAAAGCTATCCGCAGACTTCGCACAAATGGCAAAAGCAAAATGCTTGCTGAATACTTGGGACAATAAACGTAAGTTATCCGTTTTTTTCAGTAATTAGTTTTTAAGTTGCCAATCGTTAGTTATTAAATTATAAAAAACTGCTTTATTTTAGAAATAAAGCAGTTTTTTTGTATTTTTTAAAAAACTAAATTACATAAATTTCAAAAAACACGGTTAAATTAACTGAAAAAACTGACGACTGAATTAACTAAAAAACTGCCCACTTATTTACACGCTCAATTTATTGACCAAATCAATGTATAATTGCATAGCATTTTCTTGTGAGATACCTTGTTGTTCTTCCCAAGCCCTGTATTTGGCACGCCCTACCATATCAAACTTGCTTGGTGTGTCACCTTTCACATCACCCTCAGTGCTTTGTTTGTAGAGGGCATATAATTTGAGCATAGTTGTATTATCAGGTTTTTGTTTTAGGAGTTTGACGTTTGCTATTGCTTGTTCAAAAAGTTGTTTGAGTTCCATATATGTTAATGTTTTTTGATGTTTTTATAATTTCACCGTTGTTAGCGTTTAGAAAAATGTAAGCACAAAGGTAAAAAATAACTTCCAAAAGAAAAATGCATACGAGCTTGGGGAATGATAAAAACCTTTATTTTTCATTTTAGTTTTTGTGCTATTTTTGCGGTTTTACAAGCATTTTTTAAACACCAACAAGGAAGGGACGAAAAAAGATAAGAGGATAGTGCGTTTAGAAAGGCAAATAGAGCGTTTTCACAAAACAATAGAAAAACTAACATAATAATTGAAAGGAAAGACTTACCAAGTTTTCCAAACTTGGCAAGCCTTTTTTCTTTTCACTGAAAAAACTGACTACTGAAAAAACTCAAAACTTCCTACGATTTAATCAAAATCCTACTTCCATTCTGTTCTTTGACCACTTCTACACGATTTTTGATGCGTTCTTTGAGTTCCGAAACGTGAGAAATAATGCCCACCATGCGATATTGTCCATCAAGGTTGGAGAGCGTAGTCAAAGCCCTATCCAATGTGTGGCTGTCAAGCGTCCCAAAACCTTCATCAATAAACATCGCACCAAGTTGAATACCACCCGCTTTGCTCGTGGCTACGTCAGCCAAACCAAGTGCGAGGGCAAGCGAAGTAAAAAACGTTTCACCACCCGAAAGATTATGCACAGACCTTTGACTACCTGTATGATTATCAAAAACCACCAAATCCAAACCACCTTTTCGCACACGTCCATCTGCCAGATCATCAGTTCTGCGAAGTTCGTAGCGTTCATCAGACAATAACCTCAAACGTGCATTGGCATAGCCCATTACCTCGTCCAAAAATGCAGAAAGCACGTGTGTTTGAAAATCTTGTTTCAAGGTGTTTTCGCCTTTTGCAATGCTTGTGAGTTCATAGAGCGGTTTATTTTCCAATTCCTTTTCTGCAATTTGTTGTTTGGTGGTTTGGATATTTTCCAAATTTTTTTGCAAATTTTCTTTATCTTTTTCTAATTGTGCTTGTTTTTGGTTAGCATTTTTGTATTGTTGTGTGCTTTCTTCTGCTTGTTGTTGGTATAGGAGAAGGTTTGGAGTTTCTTGGGTGTTGGCGAGGTCGTTTTGGAGTGTTTCCATTTGTGAGGCAAACAATCTTTTGTTTTCGTGCCATTGTTGTATTATTTTTTGGGTTTTTTGGGTATTTTCTGAAGAAATAAGGGCATTTTGCCAATTTTCTATGGAAAAGAAATTATTTTGTTGTAATTTTTCTAAAAATGCTTTTTTTTCTGGCTCAAATTCCATTTTGAGGGTTTCCAATTCTTCTTGTTTGTTACGTACAAGTGTTTGTATTTCAATAAATTCATTATTTTTTTCGGTATTTTTTGTGCCTATTTCCGAAAATTCTGTATTAAAACCTGCAATTTCATTTTCTATTTTTTTGATTTCTTTTTGCAACTGTTCTAAGGTTTGGAGGTGTGGAGGCAATTCCACGAGTATACTTCTAATTTTGGTATTGAGTTCATTCAATTCCAATTCAATAGAGCGTTTTTGTTGTTGGTGAAATTGTTCAGTGTCTTGTAATAGTTTGAGACTTCGGTGTAGGTTTTCAAGGGTATTTTCAAGGTGTGGCAGATTTTTGCGTGCTTGTTCTGCTTTTTTTAGGTCAATTTCAAGTTTTCTAAGTTCTTTTTCAAGGTCATACAAATCAATTTGTTGGTTATCACCAAGTTGTTTTGCAAGGATTTCGTGTTCTTTTTTGATGCTTTCTAAGCGGTTTTGGAGTGTGATATAGTTTTCCTGACTTCTTTGGAAAAACTTTTCTACTTCATCACGTTCATTTTTGGCATTTTCCCAATCTTGTTGCGTTACAGTTTGTGTGGTAAAAACTGCTTTTTTTGGGTGGTGTATTGCTCCACACACAGGGCAGGGCTGATTTTCTTGTAGATTTTGGGCAAGAATAGAGGCTTGACTACCAAGCCATTTTTGTTCTACATCTTCCAAATGTTGGCGTGCTTGTTGTGTTTTTTGGTGGTATTCTTGTGCTATTTTTTGGGCGTTTTGGGTGTCATCAAATATTTGTTTTTGGGTTTCTTCTACCTCAAAAATTTGTTTTCTAAGTTCATAAAGTCGTTTATTTTCCTTAATTTTTTGTTCAAGCGGTTCTATTTTTTCGCCCAAGATTTTATTATTTGTGATGTTAATTTGTGTAGTTGTGATTTCTTTTTCCCTGTCGTCTATATTTTGTGTAGTTGTGGCAGATTGGTTTTGAAAATTGTACAAATCGTCTTGCAAATCACCTACTTTCTGCACCCACGTATTGCGTTGGGCATATTTTGGTGCAAAATTTTCCAGTTTATTTTTTTCTTTGTGTTTGTCTTCAATGTTATTTTTTTGGATTTCAAGTGTATTGTATTTTTGGGTTATTTTGTCAAGTTCGGTTTTTATATTGGTTTCTACCGTTTGTTTTTGTTGAATTTCCTTGCTTAATTTTTCCAAAAGGGCTTCTTTTTCATTTATTTTTCTAAAATCATCACGCAAAAGTTCTGCTTTTTGGGCAATTTTTAGGGTTTGTTCTTGTGTGTTGATGTGTGTTTCTTGTTCAAGGTGTGTAGCATAATGTTGGCGTGCATTTTCCCATTTTTGGTAGGTTTCAGATTGTTGGCGTGCTTTTTCAAGTTTTGTAGAATTTTCCTGAAAATCTTTCTCCAACTGTGGCATTTTTTCTTTGAGTGTAGCAATTTCAGTATCCAAAAGTGCGATTTTTTCTTGGATTTCTTGTGTATCTTTTACTTCTGTAAATTTGAGTTGTTGGTTATAATTATCACGTAAAGATTTTAATTTTTCTTCTTGTTTTCTAAACTTTTCTTGTAATTTTTGGGTAATTTGTGTATAAATTTCTGCATCAAAAATCTTTTCCAAAATCACTTTTTTGTCGTCAGCCTTTGCTTGCAAAAGTTCTTGAAATTTGCCTTGTGGAATCAAAATAATTTGCTTAAATTGATTGATTTTAAAGCCCAAAAGTTTGTCGATTGCCTCATCAATTTCGGTTACTTTGGACAAAATATTTCCGTCCCAATCAAAATCCGATTCATCTTCGTTGGGAATTGCACGCCCAAAATGTTGCTCTGTTTTATATTCAATTTCTGCATCTTTTGTACGTGTTTTTATGCGAATGAGTTTTCTTTCTGCCAAATAAAATTCTGCACCTACCGAAAACACAAACCTTACAATGGTATGGTCATCTATTTTCGCCCTTTCTGCACGCATACTTTTGGCGGTTCTGCCACTGCTTGTGTCGCCATACAACGCATAACACATGGCATCAAATATGGTAGTTTTGCCTGCACCAGTTGAGCCATGAATGAGGAAAAGGTGGTTTTTTTCAAAAATCCTAAAATCAATATGTTGTTGTTGCGTAAAAGCCCCAAATGCTTTAATGGAGAGTAGAATAGGTTTCATAAATGTTTTTTAAAGTTAGGTTTTTAGTTGATTTCGTTTTTTCAGTTGTCAGTTTTTAAAATAGCATTTTCAAAAATAAACCTTTTTTTTCATAAAAAAAATTTGAATACAAAACATCAAAACATAAATAATTTTGTTTTAAGGATATTCCCGATAAATCTGGGGCAATTTATGATAAGATTTATTAAAAAGTTTGAAATCTATGTGAATGTGCGAGATAAATTTGGTTATTTTGTGATATTTTTAATAAAAATAAACCACTTATTCCCTTTCGGGTTATAATTTGCTAAATTTAGATGCTTGAATGGCAACATCTTCAAGGTTTTAAAAACCTTGAAGATGTAAATTATTGATTATCAATACATTATAATTTAGTTAAAAATAGTATTTTATTAACCGAAAGGGAATAAATACTTGAAACAGCTTTTGAGTTATTTTCTCTGCCTAAAATTCCTTTGAACAATATTTTTTTGACTTCAAAAAAAGTGTATATTTTTGACTTCAAAAAAAAATGCGTATTATTGTACCAAAATTCTTTAAGAAAAATAAAAATTTGATATATTTTTTAAAGAAAACGGACTAAAATCCCATCTAAAAAACCCAATCAATTTACCTCTTATCAAGGTTTTAAAATTTTTTATGGCAAAGAAAAAAACAGAAACTCCCTCTGAAAAATCCCCTGCACTTTATTGGGATTTGCCTTACACACCTGCACCAGAATACAGCACCAAAAGTGCGTACTTTTGTATGGAATTTGCACTTGACCAAGCCCTCAAAATCTACTCTGGTGGATTAGGATATTTGGCTGGTTCGCACCTACGCAGTGCTTTTGAATTAAAACAAAATTTTATCGCAGTAGGTATGCTGTGGAAATATGGTTATTACGACCAAATGCGTAATGATGATATGTCTATGCGCCCTCAATTTCATGAAAAAAAATACAGCTTTTTGGAAGACACAGGCATTGTGGTTACGGTCAATATTAGCGGAAATCACAAAGTATATGTAAAAGCCATGAAAGTACCTGCAGGGCTTTTTGGTAATGTACCTTTGTACCTTTTGACGACTGACATTGCTGAAAACGATTTCCTTTCCCGCACCATCACGCACAAACTTTATGACGACAATATTGCTACACGTGTAGCCCAAAGCATTGTACTGGGCGTAGGTGGTGGTAAATTGGTAGAAGAATTGGGGGGGGCTGAAATGTATCATATCAACGAAGGGCATGCACTTCCGTTGGCGTATCACCTTTTGCACCAAAAATATAATAGTAATGCAAAAGAACTCAAAAAACATTTTGTATTCACAACGCACACACCTGAAAGGGCTGGAAATGAAGAACATAATGCACATTTCTTAAATGAAATGGGGTTTTTTACAAAACAACTCACGCCTGCAGAAATTGACCACGAAACAGACAACACTGGACTACTCAACTACACTGTTGCAGCACTTCGCATGGCAAAAATCGCAAATGGCGTATCAAAACTCCACGCAGAAGTGTCAAAAGATATGTGGAAACCATTTAAAAATATTTGTAAAATTATTCCTATTACAAACGCCCAAAATCAAAAATATTGGGAAGATGCAGATATAAATAAATTTGCAGAAAAAAAACAATACAAAGCACTTGCCCAAAGAAAAAAAGAACTCAAATCACTACTTTTCCAAGAAGTTGCCAACCAAACAGGCAAAATCATGGACGAAAATGTGCTTACAATCATTTGGGTACGTAGATTTGCTTCTTACAAACGCGCTGATTTGTTGTTGAATGACATTGAAAGATTTAAAAAACTCGTGGCACGCAAAGACCAACCTGTGCAACTTATTTGGGCTGGAAAACCTTATCCACTTGATCATGGAGCAGTAAGCGTGTTCAATCATTTGGTAAGTTATACCCAAAATATGCCAAATTGTGCAGTATTGACGGGATACGAATTGGCGTTGTCCAAATTGCTCAAAGGCGGTGCAGATATTTGGCTCAACACACCTCGCAGACCAAGAGAAGCATCAGGCACAAGTGGCATGAGTGGCGCTATGAATGGGGCTGTGAGTGTTTCTACTTTTGATGGTTGGATTTGCGAATTTGCAAAAGACAACGAAAATTCTTTTATTATTCCACCTGTTGATGACTCGTTACCTGTGGAAAAACAAGATGCTATTGATTGTGCAGGTATGTATGATATTTTGGAAAATAAAGTAATTCCGATGTATTACAAAGAAAATGAAAAATGGCAAAAAATTGTGGCACAAAGCACAATGGACGTAAAACCATTGTTTGAATCTGGACGCATGGCTGATGAATATTACAAGTTGTTGTATGCGTAATACAAGTTGTCAGTTTTTAAGTTGTTAGTCTTTGTTAATTTGCTATAATCATACAAAAGAAATAAAATTCATATTTTTGTGAAACACTAAGAAACCCATTCATTTTTTTATTAAAATGAATGGGTTTCTTAGTAAAAATACCAAAAAATAAAAAAGATTTTTTTTTATTAAAATAAAAATTTTATATTTACAAGCGTTAAATTTTGACAATAATCTTTAATTAAAATTATTTTTTTAGATTTAACAAAATATACCTTTTTAACTTTTAATATAACTTTTAAACACAAAAACATGAATCTAAAACAACTTTCCATTTGTGCTATTTTTGCACTTACGTTAAATGCTTGTGGAGGCAAACCAGAAGAAAAAAAAGAAGAAAAAACCGAAACTAAAGCTGAAAGTGAAAAAGCTGAAACTGCTAAAGAAGGTGAAGGCGAAGGTGATGTGACCGAAAAAAAATCATCTAAAAAAGATAAAGCAGTTGTAACTGCTAAATCTGGACTTGGTATGCGTGAAAAACCTAATAAAGATGCTAAACTTGTGGATTTGCTCCCTGCCAATGCGGTGGTGGAAGTATTGGAAAAAAGTGAAGAAGGTACTGTAAAAGGTAAAAAAAATAATTGGTACAAAGTAAAACACAACAACAAAGAAGGTTTTGCTTTTGGTGCGTATCTTAAAATAGGCGAAAAAATCCAAGTAACCAGCAATGCTACCACAAAAACTTCCACAGATGATGCCACTAAAACAGATTTCAAAGGTGTAGTTCAAAAAGGGCTTATCACTGCAAAATCTGGGCTTACCTTGCGTGAAAAACCAAATGCATCAGGCAAATCTATTCAAGTTGTGCCACAAAATGCAGAAGTTGGTATATTGGAATTTACAGATGAAGTAGTGCAGATAGGAGATGTGCACGGAAGTTGGTGCAAAGTACGTTATGGCAAAAAAGAAGGCTATTTATTCAGTGGATATATCAATTTTTCTACTGCAACTGTTATTGCAAAATCTGGCTTAAAATTACGTGTAAAACCTAATAAAGAAGCAAAACAACTTACAGTTATCCCAACAGGCTCAGAAGTGTATCTTGTAGTAACACCTACCAAAGAAGGCGAAAATAATGAAGACGTAGTGGAAGATGGTTCAGGACACCTTTGGTACAAAGTACGTTATGGTAAATTTGAAGGATATGCCTATGGCGAATTTTTGGAAATTGAAGCAGGTTGCTAATATTTGCTAAAAAGTAAAACTAAAATAAAAAAAATCCATTCATGGTTTAATGAATGGATTTTTTTATTTAAAAATATTTATTTTTAAGAAAAAGTGTAATTTAAAAAATCTTATAACCCAATGTAAGTTGGAAAGCCATTGCTTTGGTTTCATCGCTTGTGCTATTCATATACATTGCAGTAATTACCCTTTGAAAACGCAAATCAATATTTATGCGATTGATATTTACGCCTGCACCTATTTGTATGCTTGTCCAATAAGGTTTTACATCTTCGGTAATGTCTTGGTTTTTTTCGGTTGCAGTAGAACTACCGCTTAACGTTGCTTCTGACCTTGTTTTGTCTTGTGCACTCAAAATACGCGCAAAAGAAGGTCCTCCATAAAAACGCAAATCAACATCTTCACCCAAATTAAGCCTATAACCTGCCAATATAGGCAATTCTGCAAGGTTGAAAAGGCGTGAACTTGTAGTTTTTACAGTAGATATGCCTGTAGTGTTGGTAAGCACACTTTTGCTCCCCATTTGCGAAAAAACCAATTCAGGTTGTAGAAAAATACCACTTTCTTCTTTATCAGACAGGTTTATTCTGCCCCAAATGCCACCTGTGTAGCCAAACAAAAATCCATCTGAAGTTGTATTTTGTGGTGTACCACCGCTACCAATCCAAGACGCATTCATGCCTGCTTTTGCACCTACATTTATATTGATTTGAGCTTTTGCATGATTTGCCAAAAAGGCAAAAAGGCAAATTGCCACCACAGCAAAGTAATTTTTAAAATGTCTATTCATATTGTTTTTTTTGTATTTCTAAAAATAAAAAAGGTGAAAAAATTGCAGAAAATTCTAATAAATATTTTGTGTTATATTTCTTCTTTTGGGGATTAGAGGACTTAATTTCCTTTTATACTCTCAAAATTAAGGATTTGTTTCGTATTTTCGCATATTTTTGAAAATAATTTTTGAAATAATTTTTGAAAATCCCCATGTTTTCTTTTATTTTTGGAATAATTTTAAAAAAAAAGAGATAAATTTCTCTAAGATTTTTTTTTTTGGAAAAAAATATAAAATTTAGGCAAAGTTTTGGTATGTAGTAACACAAGTTGCCAGTTTTTAAGTTATTAGTTTTTGTAAATGAAAAAAATAACACATAACTTAAGCTAAATACATAACTTGGGCTACATAAGAAGCATTTAAGTTTTTTAATTAAATAAAAAGTATAATCGCGTAAAAAAATTAGATAAAACGTCTTGTAAAAACGTTTCATAAAAACGTCAATACTTTTCAGAAAATTCCCTTTGTTTTTGCGAGGGCTTTTCCCATTTTTGAATTATGTTTAAATTTCTAAAAATAGGTGTTGGTTTCAAAATTACCGCATTGGTATTTGTGGTGGTGCTTATATCTGTTGTGTCAGTGGGTTACATTGCGTTTTTCCTAAGTAGGTCTTCGCTTGAAACACGTTATCAAGAGAGTATTGATGTGGTAGCACGCCTCAAAACCCAAAAAATTGAAGCATTTTTTGATAAAATTCGTGCAAATATTCAATTTGGTAGTCAACTTGAATCTGTACGCCAAAAATGTGTGTCTGCACAAGCAGTAGATACTGTCTCTACGCGTCGCAACCGCAAACAGGACTCTCTTGCTATGAATACAAAAAGCAGGGAACTCAGAGACCTTTTGCAAAATGTATTGAATAGTTACGAGATTCGCAATATTTATATTACCAATCCTGGTGGAGAAATCCTATATAGCCAGGGCGAAAGTCCAACACCACAAGGTAGGGTTTTTACAGAAAAAGATGCCAATACGTTGTCAAGCGGTAGAGATTCGGTATATTTTGGCAATGCTTTTCGCAATGGTATGGAGCATTTTATGCACGTATCTGCACCTGTGCGTGATGGCAAAAAAAACCTTTTGGGCGTGATTGTATATGAAGCAAAACTCAAATATGTATTTGGGTTGGTAAAAGATACCTCTGGACTTGGTAGAACAGGCGAAATAATCCTCGCAAGGCAATTTGATAACCAAATTTTGTACTTAAATCCTACAAGATTGTCCAATTTTGATGAAAAAACAAAAGTAGTATATCCAAACCCTTACAAAGAACGTTCTATCCAATCTGCGGTGCGTGGAAGTGCTTCTCCGTCTGTTTATACAGGTTTTTATGATATAGATTATCGCAACAGAGAAGTGCTTACGACTTGGCAATACATTTCGCTTGTGGGTTGGGGAGTTATTGTAAAAATAGACAAAGAAGAAATTTACGAGCCTACAATAGGATTACGCAATAACCTGATTATTACAGGTCTTACTGTATTCTTAATTTCTTTGCTCATTGGGGTAATATTCTCACGTAGTAGTTTGGTGCGTCCTTTGATGACTTTGAAAGAAACAATTAACTTGCTTGCAAAAGGGGTTTTGCCTGATAAATTTTATCAATCACCCAAAACACAAGACGAAATTGGTGAAATGGCAGGCAAATTGAATGAACTTGTAAGTAACCTCAAAACCAAAGCAAATTTTGCCCTCAGTATAGGACAAGGCGACCTAAAAGCAGATTTTAAACCCGCAAGTCAGCAAGATAATCTTGGATTAGCATTGCTTAATATGCGTAATAGTATCCAAAATTCTGATGAAAAAGATAGAGAACAAAGTTGGATTGTGGAAGGTATTGCGGAAATTGGGGATAAATTGCCCTCTATTGCAACGATTGATGAACTTGGTGATTTGGTTTGTCAATTCCTGACCAATAAAATTGGGGCTGTGCAAGGTGCTTTTTATACAATGGAACAAGAACACCAAACAGAAGATGAAAAAAGACGAAAAGTGCCAGTTACACAATATTTGGAATTGAACGCAAGTTTTGCATTTAATAAAAAGAAATATTTAGAATCAAAATTCAAACTCGCAGAAGGTCTTGTAGGACAATGTGCAGTAGAAAAAGATATTATTATCAGAACAGAAATTCCAAATGATTATTTTACCATAAGTTCTGGGATTTTGGGTGATAGAAAACCAAAATGTATTTTGATTGCACCACTTATCACCAATGAAATTGTATATGGTGTGTTAGAATTGGCAGGTTTTACAAAATTTGGACAAAGGGAAATCGCTTTTATCAAACAAGTAAGCGAAATCATTGCCCGTACAGTATTTAATATTAAAGTAAGAGAAAATACAGAAAGACTACTTGAAGAATCTCAAGAACTTAGTGCCAATCTGCAAAAACAACAAGTTATCTTGGAACAAAATGCCAAAGATATGGAAATGGCACAAGATAATTTGGAGCGTACCAATGAAGCCTTAGAAAATCAAATCAAAGAGGTAGAACGTGCCAATGACCGTACAAGGTTGCTTTTGGAAAATGCCTCTGAGGTTATCACGATTTATGAAGAAAATGCAACAATCCGTTATATTTCGCCTTCTGTATCCAAAATCTTAGGTTATTCACAAGACGAAATGATAGGCATAAAAGATGTTATGTATATTCATGAAAAAGGCGTATTGGACTTTGAACAAATGTTTACAGACCTTTTGAAAGACCCAACCGAAAAAATTACGATTCAGTTTAGCTATCAAACTAAAACTAATGAAAGTATTTGGCTTGAAGCCACAGGTACAAACCTCCTTTCTGACCCTGCTATTCAAGGTATCGTGGTAAATAGTCGTGATATTACAGAAAGACGTGAGGTAGAAAGAGAGCAACGCCTAAGAGGTCAAATGCAAGCACTTTCTGAAAATTCGCCTGACCTTATCACACGTATCAGTAAAGAAGGGCAAATATTTTATATCAATCCTACAATCCAAGAATACACTGCAAGGGATAAAGATGAATTTTTGCAAAAATCAATCTCTGATTCAGATGTGGAACAAGCACTTAACAAAAACATCATTCTTGCTTGGAAAAATATTGTTGAGGAAGTAATTGATAAAAAACACAACGTAAATACAGAAATGGATTTCCATTGTGCCATTGGAGAACGCATTATGCAAGTAAGTGCCATACCTGAATACAACGAACAACACAATATTGAGTCAGTCCTAATGGTTTCGCATGATATTACCGAAAGAAAAGCCATAGAAGTAGAAATTACCCGAAAAAACAAAAATATTACCGAAAGTATCAACTACGCAAAACGCATACAAGAAGCAATATTGCCAGATAATAATCTTATCAAAGGTGTATTACCAAAATCTTTTATGCTTTACAAACCTCGTGATGTGGTTAGTGGGGACTTTCCTTGGTTTATTCATTTTGATGATGTTACATACATTGCTGCGGTAGATTGCACAGGACATGGTGTGCCTGGTGCATTGATGTCGTTGATTGGATTCTTCTTGCTCAATAATATTGTCAATCTTAAACAAGCAAATACACCAGGTACTATTTTGGATTTGTTGGACGAAGAAGTAACACGTACTTTGAAGCAAGACGAAAGCGAAAGCTCCACAAAAGATGGTATGGATATTTCGCTTTGTAAAATAAACCATACCAAAAACCAAATGGAATACGCAGGGGCGCATCGTCCATTGTATTATTTGCGACAAGGTGAATTGTATGAAATCAAAGGAAATAAATTCCCAATTGGTGGAGCGCAATACAAAAATAGAGCAAGATTTACCAATACCATTATCAACTATAAACCAAACGATTCCGTGTATATATTCTCTGATGGATTTCCTGACCAATTTGGCGGACCTAAACAAAAAAAATTCTCACCAAACAAAATTCGTGAAATTATCAAAGGTTATGCACCACAAGGACTTCCTACACTCAAAGATATGCTCAATAGTGAATTTGAAGCGTGGAAAGATACCAACAAACAAACAGATGACGTATTGATGATTGGTATCCAGTTTTAAAGGAATTTTTTGTTTAAATCATTTAAAAAATATAAATGGTTTAAACAAAAAAAATGTGAAAAAACGTACTTTGGATAAATTTTTGAATAAATGCAACATATAGTTTTGCTTACCCAAAAGATATTTTGGTAAAAACAAAAATAAAAGCCAAAAAACTTTATGAAAAATAAAGTGAAATAAGAAAGAAAATAAAACCAAACATCAAAAAAGTGCTTATATTTGTCTTTTGAAAGAAAAAAAAAGTTTTTTCATAAAAAAAAGCCTTTAAAGCACAAAAAAAAATAAATTGTAAAAAAATATAAAAATTTAATTTCTATTTTTGCAAAAAATGTGTTTATTTGGAAAAAATTTTAAAGATTGATAAAGTAATTGAAATGATAAATGAAAAGTTATCTATTCTAATGCTATCAATCAAAAAATATCCCACATTTGCATATCATAAAAACAACATTAGCAAGTATGAAATACATCTATGAATTACACAAAGTAATGGTTGCACGCAATCTGATATTGGTGTATGAAGGAGAATTTACGCAAGAAATCACAAAATCCGTACTTGCTATGGCGGAGCGGAATATGGATTCTATGAAAGAAGACCCTGCGGTAAAACGCAAAGTCTTTAATATCATGGTAGAATGTTTGCAAAATATTGTAAAACACTCTGACGAAATCAATAATCATTCTGTAACCGACCTTAATAATGCGGTGTTTATGATTGGAAAGCAAGAGGATAAATATGTCGTGGTATCGGGCAATCCTATCGCTAATGATAGAATAGAAATGTTACGCAACAAATTGGAAAAAATTAATAGCCTTGATAAAGATGGGCTAAAAGAGTACTACAAAGAAGTAATCAAAAATGGAAAAGGACTCTCCGAAAAAGGTGGAGCAGGACTCGGATTTATTGATATGGCAAGAAAATCAGGACAAAAGCTACAATTTGACTTTGAACCTATCAATGAGGAAATCTCTTTTTTCGCACTCAAAACTGTAGTATTGCGTAGCAACACTGCTGACTAAAAAAGTGGCTAACAAAAAGTAAAATAAATTAACTATAACACCATAAATTATCATTTTAGTATGGAAGTGCTTAACTTACCTGGAACAGAAGACACCCCAACAATCATTTTAGACAGCAACAACGGGATTTTTGAAATCTCTGGAAGGTCATTGCCCGAAGATTCTGCTGAATTTTACACGCCTATCTTAGAATGGTTAGATGGATATAGCAGTACGCCTAACCAAGAAACAGAGTTTGTATTTAAGTTGGAATACTTTAATACTGCGTCTTCCAAATTAATCTTGGATATATTGTCCAAATTGGAAACTATTGACAATACAAAAGTATCTTGGTATTATCATGAAGATGATGAAGATATGCAAGAAGCAGGCAACGAATTTTCGGAGCTTGTAGAAGTACCTTTTGATTTTAGAACGTATTAATCTATATGCTTTTAAATTTTTAGGCATTTTTTACAAAAATTGCACAAAACCTTCAATCTTTTGTAAAAATTTTGAAGGTCTATATTGTATATTTTTTATACAATTACTTTCTTACTTTATTTAATTTTGTCTTTGGTTTAAAGATAAAGCAAATTAAAACACAAACACATATTTTTATAAAATTTTAAAAGCTAACTTTTTTGGATTATTTTTTTAATTTGATTTTTTAAATTTTAAATGCTATTTTTTTAAAATCCATATAAATTTATAAAGAACAAACGATAAAACTAAAAATTCACGCCATTTTTTAATAATTTTACATAAGTTTCATTTTATTTTTTTTCAAAAAAAACTTTAAATTTTGAAGTTTTTCCAGAAAAAATAACAATTTACTTTACAGTTTTTGGTGTGTTTAAAACACAAATATTAAACAAATTTACAAAAAAATTGATAACTTAAAAATTGGTACTTGTATTATTTTTTCTAAAATTGGATAAAGACTTTTAAATTTTTTTAACGCAAATTTTGCTAATCGCTTTCTATGAGTAAAGAAATACTGGAAACCCTTATAAAACTTTTTGCCTTAATTAGTCGCCAAGATGGTGGCGTTACGCAATTAGAATATGATTTTATCAAAGCCTACCTTATTGCTGAACTCAATGAAGAACTTGCAAATCAATACATTGACAAATATCGTGACCTTGTAGTAGGCATTGAAGACAATGATACACCTGATGTGATTGAGACAAAACGTTCTAAGTTTGAAATAATTGCGGAAAAACACATTGTCAATGAAATCCGTGTGTCTGAATCTGTAAAAATAACAAGAACAGCACGCAAAATCGCAGAAGCAAAACTTGACCAAAACCAAAAAATACTAATCTTAGTACGTCTTTTTGAACTTATAGCAATTGATGGAAAATATACGCCTTCACGCAAATTTGTAATGGAAGGTGTAGCTGATTATTTTAACTTAAAAAGTGAATGGAACGACATTGGAGCTTTTGTAATGTGTAATGATATACATCATTTGCAAATACTTACAGATGAATTTCACCCACGTACTTCAGTAAGTGCATCAGAGAAAAAAGATAAAACACCAGAAGAAATACAACAAATAGAAATTAATCATGATAGAAAAAGGAAAGATGGTATCGCCAAAGCACAAAGCGAAATATTAGTCGTAGGTGATGAAACGCCTGAAAGTCCAGATTTTAAACATTATCAAGTAGAGGGATTCCAAGGACAAATTATATTCAAATACATCATTATCAGTGATGCAGAAATTAATAAAACTAAAACGAATGACCCTGATAAAGATAAGAAAAAAACAAAATCCAGCAACGGTATTTATTTTGTAAAGTATGTTCATACAAACCCTGCCACCTATGAAGATTTAAAACGCAATGGCTTCCCTATGAAAATGGGTGCTGTGTATCAATATCCAAATGGTAGCACTATCAGGTCTGCCAAAGGGCTTAATCTTTATTTTAGTGATATCAATGCGTATTTTATTGATACACTCAAAAGTGTTAAACTTTCTTTTCAAGCACGCAAAATTGAATTTAGGTTTCCTAATGGTGTATTAGGCATTCAAACAATGGACTTGTCATATCCACAAGGTCGTCTCATTGGTATTATGGGTGGAAGTGGAGCGGGAAAAACAACATTGATGAACGCATTTTCAGGAATAGAAAAACCTTCTTCTGGGGCGGTGCTTATCAATGGTGTTGATGTGCATAAAGACCCTAAAAAAATAGAGGGCGTAATAGGATTTATTGCACAAGATGACCTTTTGATTGAGGATTTGACAGTGTATCAAAACCTTTATTATAATGCCAAACTTTGTCTTGCAAAACTTTCCGAAAAAGAAATAGATGACCGTGTAATGGAAACCCTTGAAAGTCTTGGGCTTGACCATATAAAAGACATCAAAGTAGGCAATGTACTCAATAAAAAAATAAGTGGCGGACAACGCAAACGCTTAAATATTGCCTTAGAACTCATACGTGAGCCTGCGGTAATGTTTGTAGATGAGCCTACTTCTGGGCTTTCGTCCAAAGACTCCCAAAATGTAGTGGATTTGCTTAAAGAATTGGCATTGAAAGGAAAACTTATTTTTGTGGTAATTCACCAACCTTCCGCAGATATTTATAAAACCTTTGACGAGATGATAATCTTGGATAGAGGCGGTTATTTGGTGTATAGGGGTAATCCAATTGAAGCAATCAAATATTTTAAACGTGAAACCAAACAAGCTGACGCAGATAGAGAACAAGATAATCCCGAAGAAATGTTTAAAATCATAGAAAAAGAAGTCTATGATGATTATGGACGAGAAACTGGCAAAAGACAATACACCCCCGAAGAATGGAATAAACGATTTAAAACACACCCCGAATATCCAAGCAAAGAGGTAGAAACCGTACACGAAAATCCACCTTCTTCGCTTGCACGCCCTAATATTTTTGCCCAAACTGTATTATTTACAATAAGGGATTTTTTGGCAAAAATTAGTAATACCCAATATATGCTTATCAACTTGTTGGAAGCCCCTTTATTGGCTATGTTGTTGGCGTTCATTATCAGGTTTCAAAATGAACCAAAAACAGGAAATTATATTTTTCGCTACAACGACAATGTGCCTGCTTATGTGTTGATTTGTATTATTATTTCAATGTTTATGGGGCTTACGGTAAGTGCGGAGGAAATTATCAAAGACCGAAAAATCCAAAAACGAGAACAATTTCTAAATTTAAGTAGATTTGGCTATTTGTCATCTAAGTTGATTATATTATTTATGCTTTCTGCCATACAAACACTTACTTTTGTATTAATAGGCAATGCAATATTAGAAATCAAAGGGGAATTATTTAGTTATTGGGGTATATTATTTGCGGTTTCATGTTTTTCAAATGTATTAGGCTTAAATATTTCTTCTACATTCAACTCTGTTATTACGATTTATATCACGATACCTTTGTTGCTTATTCCACAAATGATTTTGAGTGGGATAATTTTTAGGTACGAAAAAATGAATAAAGCAATTTCAGAAAAGGGTACTGTACCACTTTTGGCTGATGCAATGGTATCACGTTGGGCATTTGAGGCAATTATTGTAGACCATTTTATGATGAATGCTTACCAAACGGATTATTACCAATTAGAAAAAAATATTAGCCAAGATAATTTTAAAATATCTTTTTGGATTCCTGCACTTAGAGAAAGATTGGATAGAAGCCTTGAAAATAAAAATATCAAAGGCGAAGAAGCAACCAAAACACTCAAAAAAGATTTGGAATTGGTAAGAAGGGAAATAAGAAGTGAAAAATTTCATCTTGAACTCCTGCCACAAGATTGGGAAAGCAGTTTAACTGCTGAACAATACAGCACCACAAAATCAGATAAAATACGTGCATACTTGGATACAATCGCTAATCGTTATCAAACACGTGTAAATGAAAAAAGTAGAGATAAAGAGGATTTAATTGATTTGATAAAGGAAAAACGTGATAAAAAATACGACATTACCAAACAAAAAAACCAATACTACAACGAAGGTTTGTATTTGTTTGTGGTAAATGCAGAAGCAAAAGAACGATTTATAGAGCAAAATGGACAACTATTGCAAATGATTGACCCTGTGTTCCTTGACCCAAAACTTGACGATAGAAGTGTTATCAATTATCGTACACACTTTCTTGCACCTGATAAGCCCTTTCTGGGCAAATTGTGGGGAACATATTATTTTAATATGACGGTCATTTGGATATTTACGCTTTTATTATATATTACGCTTTATTATGATTTTTTCAAAAACTTAGGTGGTTATATGGGAAACCTTTTTGAAATGATTAAAAATAGAACGCCACAAAAAATGAAAATGAAAAAATAAAATAAAACACCACGAAATAAAACACAAAACGAAAAATCATATAAAAATATACTCATACCCCAGAGTGATATTTAAAAAAATCTTTAATTAATTTCCTTTTGGGGCAAGGATTATAATTTTTGAACGTGTATCTTAAAATTTTATGAAAAAATATAACATGAAAAAATATAACTTAATTTCCACATTGTTTGCCATCACACTATTTGCAGTTTTTTTTACAGCTTGTGGCGGTGAAGCACCAAAAACAGGAGATGAACTCCTCAAAAAAAATAAAGAAGAACAAAAAACTGCAAAAGGGCCTGCAGTGTCAAAAGAGGTATTGGCGGATATTATCAAATCCATTCCAAGCCCAATAGAAATTTCGTTTTTTATTAAAGATTTACAAATAAAATACGATAAAACCATCTCAAACTCTGCGGATAATGTACAAAAATACAACACCAACTATAAACAAGCCCTCAACTTAGGGATTTATAGTACAGACTTGGGTTATTGCAATATTTATGAGCAAAAACAAGACGCACTTGGGTACCTTGGAGCAGTAAAAGACATGACAACAGGCTTGAAAATGGAACAGTTTTTGGATTTTACAACCATCAAAAAACTTGCAACAAGTGGCAACAATCTTGATTCTTTGTTATTGGTAACAACTGCCAACCTTGAAAAAATCAATGAACATCTACAAGAAAAAGGACGTGCTGACCTTACTATTCTTATTTTGACGGGTGGCTGGCTTGAATCTTTGTACTTGACATGTGCTATTGCAAAAAAACACGCCAACGAAGCACTTTTTTCACGCATTGGTGAGCAAAAAATCATCCTTGACCAATTACTTTTATTGCTTTCTTTCTATGAAAGTAATGCAAATATCAAAGCACTTATTGAAGATATGAATAAGTTGCAAATGATTTATAATGATGTGAAAATTACATACCAATACAAACAACAAAACGTAAAACAACAAGGTGACCAAATTATTTTGGAGCAAAACACCGAAAGTAAAATTGAATTTACAAGCAAAGATTTGGAAAATGTATTCAAAATCACAAAAGGAATACGTGAAAAAATCACAGAATAATCCGCTTTAATGTGTTTTCCACAATGATTTTTCTTTTCCAAAAAAGAACTTTGTTGTGGAAAATGTGTTTTTTAAGCCTTTGAATTTTTATATGTTTAGGATTTAAAACCAATTAAACTAAATCCAAAAAGACTTTGTATATATTGTAACAAAAATATGGCTTACAAGTAAAACGAGTACGATAGATTTTATAAATAGAAAAAATAAGAGAAAACATTTTATTAACAAAAAACAAACAAAATTCTTTATCCAAAATTTCCAAAAAATACGTAATAATATAGTAGAAATTAAATCTAAAAAAATACTTAGAAAAAGCGTTCTACGTTGTAAGGAAAAGTAAGTACAAACCCCTAATGAAAAATTAAAAATCGTTAGAAAATCATCAAAAAAATCAAAAAAATCTTTATATATTTTTTATGAAAAAAATCCTATTCTCATGTTTGTTTTTGGCGGTAAGTTTCACTGCTTATGCACAAGAAGAACTTTTGAAATCTGTCATTGACATTGTCTCTCCTATTGAAGCAGCAGACCTTATCAAAAAACAAGGTATTAAATACGATAATACTATTTTAAATAAAACTGAAAACAGTAAAAAATACCTAACCGAATATAAACAAGCACTCAACTTGGGCGTATATAGTACCGCTATGGGTTATGCAACTATCAACGAACAAAGCAAAGATGCACTTGGATTTTTGGGTTCTTTGAGGGCAATGGCAACCGCTTTGAAAGTAGAAAAACATATCAATCTTGGGCGTATTATGACGCTTGCTTCCAATAAAAAAGATTTAAACAAACTTTTGGCGGAAACTTCTTCTACGTTTGAAAATATCAGTGATGACCTCAATGAAAAGAAAAAAGGTAATCTTTCAGCCCTTATTATTACAGGGGGTTGGTTAGAAACTTTTTATTTGACAACACAAATGGCACAAAAAACCAAAAGCCAAGAACTTAATAACCGTATCATAGAACAAAAACTTATCCTGACCAAAATTGTAGAAGTATTGAATACCTACAAAACTGACAAACAAATTACGCAACTTGCTAATGATTTGGCTAAATTGGATAAATATATGGCTAAATTTGATATAGAACATAAAGAAAACGAACAAAAAGTTAAAGAAAATGGTGAAGTATTGGAAGCACAAGGCACTAACACAGGCAAAGATGTAGAACTTTCTGCAACTGATTTACAAGTTATCTCTAAAATGGTATTGGATATTCGTACAAGTATCGTACAATAATTTATCATAAAGTACTATGCAATAAAAATATAACTTGTAGGTTTTTTATAAAAAAAAATAACTAAACTTACATGATTTTTGCATGAAAATTGCATTTTATATAAAAATACATGTAACTTTGCTTCATGATTTCCAAAAAAATGTAACATAACTTTTACAATGTACCCAATGTAACTTGTATAGTTTATTTTTTTGAAAAAAAACCCTTGAAAAAAAACTTTGAAAAATTCTCGTTATGCCAAACGTTATGTCAAAAAATATATTTATTCTGCTGTCTTTTATTTTATTGTCTTTTGTGTTGAGTTCTACAAATTCTTTATGCGCCCAATGCAATACAGAATCTTATATAGAAAAATCTATTAAAAAAATACAACCACAAGGTTTTACCTTTGTCAAAAGTTATCCGATAGCAGGCAAAGAGGGCAAAAAATTCTCTTATGTGTTTAGCAGCGGTTCTACTTATGTTATTAGTTTGAGCAATGCAGATGCTAACACAAAAGGTTTTTATGTTACATTATATGATGTCAATAAAAAACCTATGGTTGTGAGTCATATAGAAGGTAAATACTACCCAAGCATCAATTTCCCATGTAAAATGACAGGTGTTTATTATATGGAATTTACTTTTGCTAATAATGATACTAAGGATTTTTGTGCTGCTGCAGTATTAGGCGTAAAAAAATAATTGTTAATTGCCCAATCTAATTGTCGGTTTATTCAGTTCTATACAGCTGAATAAACCGACAATTATTTTTAAAAAAATTCCTAACTTCATGCTCAAATATACACTGAATAGGAATAGAAGCAGCATCTCAAAGACAAACATGCAAAAATACAAAAAAACATAATATTTTTTGCCAGATAAACACTTAAACACGACAAAAGGAAATAAATAGCCAAATATCAAAATTAAATTTTTTGAACTTTAAACTTTTTAAACTTTTTAATATTGTTCCTTTTCATTCGGGAAATCTTGTGTACGCACATCTTTCACATAATTTCCTACACCTTCCTTAATAATGGTGGCGAGGTCTGCATATCTACGCAAGAAACGAGGTTTAAATTCTTGGTTAATACCCAAAATATCATGCAAAACCAATATTTGTCCATCAGTACCTTGTCCAGCCCCAATGCCAATAATAGGCGTTTTGACAATATTTGTAACTTGTGTAGCAAGCAAAGCAGGGATTTTTTCTAATACAATACCAAAACAACCAATATCCGACAACATTTGTGCGTCATCTATCAAGCGTTGGGCTTCTTCTTCTTCTTTGGCACGCACCACATACGTCCCAAATTTGTAAATAGATTGCGGTGTAAGCCCTAAATGCCCCATTACAGGAATCCCAGCACTTAAAATACGAATAATAGAATCTTTGATTTCCGCTCCGCCTTCCATTTTAATGGCATGTGCGCCAGATTCTTTCATGATGCGAATAGCAGAACGCAATGCTTCTTTGGAATTGCCTTGATACGTACCAAAAGGCATATCCACTACAACCAAAGCCCTTTTTACACCTTTTACAACAGAAGTTGCATGATAAATCATCTGGTCTAAAGTAATAGGCAAAGTTGTTTCGTGTCCTGCCATCACGTTGGAGGCGGAATCACCCACGAGTATTGCGTCTATGCCTCCTTCATCTACCAATTTGGCTAAGGAATAATCATAAGCAGTAAGCATAGCGATTTTTTCGCCACGATTTTTCATTTCTTGGAGTGTATGTGTGGTTACACGTTTGATTTCAGCAGAATAGGTAGACATTTTATGGGTGTGTTTTTTAGGTTTTTTGTGTGTTTTTCAAGAAAATTAAAAGAAAAAACAGAAACCCAAAAATATCATTTTTTGGTAAATAATACTAAATTAGTATTAAAATAATCCAAAATAATCACAAAAAAAGAAAAATTAACTACTGACAACTGGAATAAACTAACAACTAAATTTACACATTTCTACTTTTTTCGTGTTGATAATTGAGATAATGCCCATAGATAAGCACCATTGAAGCAACATATCCTACATATTCAAGCCATTCAGCTTTGCTTTCGCCCATAATAGCTATCGCCAACAATGCCCAGCCAAACCACAGCGTATAACGTACATTGGCAAGTTGCGTATGAGAAGTAGTAAAATAAACTGCGATAAAATTTATTGCCAAAAATACATAATCCAAGCCTTCCCACCAAGCCATATTGGGCATCAAGGCAAGCCCTGCAAAAATAAAAGGCATTGCCAAACAATGCACCAAACACAATAGCGAACTGCTCATGCCTATAATATCTGCTTGTAGTATTTTTTTCATTGAAATTGATTTTTTGATGTATTTTCCTAATAATATTTAAAGTTGCAACAAAGTTGCAAATATAAAGACATTTTTTAATGTAAAAAAGTTTTGTTTTAGCGAAAAAACTAAAAATATTTTTAGTGTGTATTTCTAATTTTCCTTTTATTTTTTTAGAAAACCAAAAAAAGGCTTTATTTTAAGGATAAAGGCTTTTTTAAAGGGAATTTTAAAAACTGACAACTTGAATTTCAGTATTCAAATAATACATTTTTTTATTTTCTTTAAATTTAATCAATCTAAAATTGTCTTCAAAATATTATATTTGATTGAAAAATTAAATTGTGAAATCATTTTTTTTATTTATTTTTGCAAAATTTTATTTTTAACATTTCAAATAATATATAAAAATACCGCATGAAAATAGCTCAAAAAGGTGATGTTGTAAAAGTACATTATACAGGCAAACACACTACAGGACAAATTTTTGACTCCTCTATCGGGCAGGAACCACTTGCTTTTGTGATAGGCGAAGGACAAATGATACCTGGTTTTGAAAATGGTATTTTGGGCATGGCAACAGGCTCAAAAAAAACAATACAAATCCCTTTTATGGAGGCTTATGGCGAGGCGTATCCTGAGCTAATTATGGAAGTAGATAGGGCTGAAATTCCACAAGAAATTCCGCTTGAACTTGGTATGCCACTCAATGTACAAACTGCGGAAGGACAACCTGCTACGGTTTTTGTGGTAAACCTTACAGATACACATGTAACACTTGATGCAAATCACCCACTTGCAGGCAAAGATTTAATTTTTGAGGTAGAAGTTGTAGAAGTTTCTTCACAAGCAGACCAAAATAAAAAACCTTTATTTTTTAACTAATTTTTAAAGGAATAATTAGTAAAATATTAAAAAAACGCCAATTTTATGATAAATATTGGCGTTTTTTGGTTTTATACCAAATCTAAAAAAATGGTTTTTTGCCCAAAAGACTTGATTTTATTTTTCTTTTAGTATAATTTTGCTAAATTTGAGTTATGTTTTTTATTTAGGAAACATTTATAAATAAAATACTTTTTACACACTGTATTTAACTATGATTTAACAACCAGATTCCTACAGAATGACAAAAAAGGCAAAAAAGCCCTCAAAGGTAACAAAAGCCAAAAACTGAATTAACAGAATAAAACTAACAACTGAATAAACTGATTACTGAATAAACTAAATTGAATACGTTATTTAACCATTTTTATAAAAAAATTCAACAAAAAACCATATATGAAACAAAATAGGTTTTGGTTACTTTTATTGGTGTTTTGGAGCATAATTGCTACCCAAAGTTACGCCACACACATTAGGGCAGGCGAGATAATAGCAGTACGAACTGGTACATTTACCTATTGTTTTACGGTCATCATGTACACAAGTACGCTTTCACAGGCAGATAGCCCTACGATTACACTCAATTTTGGCGATGGCTCTGCCCCTGCCAATATTACACGATTGCCTGTGGATAAGGTTGATATTGGTAGTGATACTTTTGTGAGTTATTACCGTGTATGTCATACATTTCCAGGTCAAGGAAATTATCGTACTTATTTTGTAGAGGAAAATCGCAATGCAGGCGTTGTAAATATGTCCAATTCGGTAGGTACTGCTTTTTCGGTAGAAACATTTATCACTATTAATCCTGCTGTTGGCATCAACAATACGCCTGTATTTCGTGTGCCTCCTATTGATAAGGCTTGTACTGGTCAGCGATACACACACAATCCAGGTGCTTTTGACATAGATGGTGATAGTTTGTCTTTCAAAATGGTTGTACCGCGTTCTAATTTTAATGTAAATGTTATTGGCTACAACCAGCCTAATCTCATAGGTGGTGTGCAAGAAGGCACCACATTGCCCGCTACCTTTACACTCAATCCTATTACAGGCGACTTGGTGTGGAATGCACCAGGCAAGGCAGGCGAATATAATATTGCATTTATTGTGGAAGAATGGCGAAATGGTGCGCGTATTGGCTATGTAACACGTGATATGCAAATTACAGTACTGGATTGTAATAACATACGCCCCAACCTTACTGTGAATGATGTATGCGTAGTGGCTGATGAAGACCCACTCACAGTTACCAATATCATAACACAAACGATTACCGCTACTGACCCTAACATTAATCCACAAGATGAAATAAGGATTATATCTTCAGCATTTACACCTACACAAGCGGTGTATGATGCTAATATTTTTACAAATGTAGCTACATTTTCATTTACACCGCCACAATTTGGTACTGCTGCAGGCACTTTCCGTTGGGACACCAGATGCGAACATATACGAAAAGAGCCTTATTTGGTGGTATTCAAAGCAGAAGACCAACCACTTCCGCCTCGCGCACCCAAATTGGTGGATATAAAAACCATGAGAATAACTGTAAAAGGCCCTCCTGTAAAAAATGTAGTTGCCACGCCCGATATTGCCAACCGCAACATTAAAATTGATTGGACAAACTACCAACTACAATGCACTGCTATGAACATAATCGTTTGGCGTAGAGAAGGCTGTGTAACTGCGATAAATTGTAACCAAACGCCACAAGATTTAGGTTTCGAAAAAATAGCTACTTTGCCTGCCAATGCTACCACTTACACAGATTTGGGGCCACTTTCGCTTGGTTTGACATACAGTTATGTCATTACTGCTATATTCCCATTGCCAAAAGGCGGTGAAAGTCAAGCCTCTGCAGTGTCGGTGTGTTTGGCGTTGCCTGTAGATGCACCTATTATGACCAAAGTTTCAGTACAACAAACCAATACCACAGCACCAACAGGTACCGTACAAGTAGAATGGCTAAGACCTCGCCCAAATGCAGGTAATATTAGTGTGGACTTTCCACCGCCTTATCGTTATGAAGTATATCGTACAACAGATGTAGCAGGCGCAACAGGTTTTACCTTAGTAAATACCCAAACCGACAACACAGGCAACCAATTGAGTTTTGCCTTTACTGATACAGGATTAAATACACGTGACCAGCAATTTTTGTACCGCGTAAGGTGGTTTTACAACCTCAACGTTCCACCCGCTATTGAGGGAATCCCTTCTGACAATGCTTCGTCTGTAAGACTCACTGCAACAGGTGCGAGTAATAGTATTAACCTTGTATGGCAATATAAAGTACCTTGGTCTAACCAAAACCAATTACACGAAATATACAGAGGTATCACAGGCACGCCCCAAAACACATACACACGCATAGCACAAGTGCAAGTAGGACAAAGCAAATATACAGACGCAGGTACTTTCAACAATGAATGTCTTGACCCACGCAAAAGTTATTGTTATTATATCATCACAAAAGGCACTTACAACAACACACAAATCCCTGAACCTGTGGCGGGTTTGCTCAACAATTCGCAAATAGCGTGTGCTTCTGCATTGGACAATACTGCCCCACCTGCTCCTGTGCTTAAATTGGATACTTTGGGTTGTGAAGGTTTTGATGCAAATAATATCAATTCTATATTTTTCCAAAATAAACTTATTTGGAACAATGTAAAAGAAGTAGGCACAAATGTTTGTCAAACTGATGTAGCATTTTATAAGTTATATTTTAGACCAGCAGGCAGTACAGAATTTAGGCTTATACCAAATCCACCTATGATTCAACCTTTCAAAGATACTACCTACACACATACAGATTTACCAGAATTTCAAGGTATAAAATCACGTGCTGGCTGTTATTATGTAACTGCGGTAGATGCAAGTGGCAATGAAAGCGTTGCAAGCAATATTGTTTGTTCAGATAATTGTCTTTATTACGCATTGCCAAATGTATTTACGCCTAATAATGATGATAAAAATGATTTATTTAAACCACTTCCTACGCCAAGATTTGTATTGAGCGTGAAATTTACGGTAAATAATCGTTTAGGAAGTAAGGTTTTTAGTAGTGATAATGATATTTTTCTAAATTGGGACGGTAAAGATGCAAATACAGGACAAGCAGTGCCTGATGGTGTGTATTATTACGAAGCAGAAGTAATGTTTTTGACTTCTGATGAAAACCTCAAAAAGAGAAAACTCAAAGGGTGGATTCAAGTAAATAGGTAGTTTGAGTTGTCAGTAATAAGTAGCCAGTAAAAAAAGCCTTTAAAATTGTTTTTAAAGGCTTTTTTTTTGTTTAAAAAGTTTTTAAAAATAACTTTAATCTAAAATTAAAGTAAAAATTTTAATGTTTTTATACTCAACGTTGAGACTTCTATATTCAACAACGAGACTTTTATACGCAAAAATTTTATTTTTTCAGAACTCCCAAAATTTTAAAAATCTTGTAGGTTTAGGATTAACAAAAACAGTTTAAATTCATTTGTTTGTACGAAAACAAATTGTCTATTTTATTTTTCATTCGTTCCTTATTCAATAAAATAGTAACTTTGCACAATTTTTTTATAAAAAAAATAAATCTTTCACACTAATATTTTCGCTCTATAAATTCCTTTAGGGGTTAGGGGGCTTTCTAATTAAAAACATGGCTTTTGCAAAACACATTTTCGTAACTGGTGGCGTAACATCTTCGCTTGGAAAGGGTATTATTGCCTCCTCTTTGGCTAAGATTTTACAGGCAAGAGGTTTTTCGGTAACTATCCAAAAATTTGACCCCTACCTCAATATTGACCCTGGTACGCTCAATCCGTATGAACATGGGGAATGTTATGTAACTGACGACGGTGCAGAAACAGATTTGGATTTGGGGCATTATGAAAGGTTTTTGAATATCCCTACTTCGCAAGCCAATAATGTAACCACAGGTAGGATTTACAATGAAGTTATCCAACAAGAACGCAAAGGGGCATATTTGGGCAAAACTGTACAAGTAATTCCACATATCACCAACGAAATCAAACGTAATTTTTTGCGTCTTGACGAGACAGGCAAATATGATATTATTATCACAGAAATTGGTGGTTGTGTGGGTGATATAGAAAGTTTACCTTTTATAGAAGCAGTAAGGCAATTCAAATGGGAATTGGGAAGCCAAAACGTCATGGTTATTCATCTGACGCTTGTGCCTTACCTCAAATCCGCAGGAGAATTGAAAACAAAACCTTCGCAACATTCTGTAAAACAACTTTCAGAAGCAGGCATACAACCCGATATGCTGATATGCAGAACAGAATACCCTCTGCCCGCAGAAATTCGCAAAAAATTAGCCCTCTTTTGCAATGTAGATTATAATTGTGTCATTGAGGCGAGAGACACAGACACGATTTATGCGGTGCCTTTGCTCATGCAAGAAGAAAAATTGGACGAAACAGTTTTACATAGATTACACCTTACCGCTCCAAAAGCAGATATGACAAGCTGGCAAGAATTTGTGTGGCAACTCAAACGTCCAATGGAGGAAATAACGGTTGCGCTTGTAGGCAAATATGTAGAACTACATGATGCGTATAAATCTATTGTAGAGGCGTTTATACATGCAGGTGTAAAACACGCATGCAAGGTAAATATTCGCTGGGTACAATCAGAATTATTGACGTTGGAAAATAACCTTTCTCTCTTGGAAAATGTTGATGGTATTTTGGTTGCCCCTGGCTTTGGAGAAAGAGGTATAGAAGGGAAAATAACTGCCATAAAATATGCAAGAGAGCATAATATTCCGTTTTTTGGGATTTGTCTCGGTATGCAATGTGCTTGTGTAGAATTTGCGAGAAATGTACTCGGTTGGGAAAATAGTGCTTCTACCGAAATGAACAAAGAAACGCCTTACCCTGTGATTGACCTCATGGAAAACCAAAAAAATCTTACCCAAAAAGGCGGTACTATGCGACTTGGGGCATATCCTTGCCAAATAAAAAATAGCACAAAAGCACACAAAGCATACAAAAATATCGCAGTACAAGAACGACACCGACACCGCTACGAATTTAATAACCAATATTTAGAAGATTTCGAAAAAGCAGGTATGATTTGTTCTGGACTAAATCCTGATGCAAAATTGGTGGAAATTATTGAAATCCCTGACCATATTTGGTTTGTAGGTACGCAGTTTCACCCCGAACTCAAAAGTACCGTAATGCAACCACACCCATTATTTGTAGGGTTTGTGGGAGCGTGTTTAGAAAGAAATTTAAGCAAAGTGAAAAGTTTGTAAGTTTTTTTTTATTTTTTAAAATGATAAATAAACCCCTAATTCTTCAACTGCTTCTGCCAAATTATTCGCATAAAAAGTTGCTTTTGCTTCGTGTTTTTCTTCGCCTGCTTTGCCCTGTGTAATTTTTATGGTGCGAATACCTATTTTTTGCCCTGCCAACATATCACGATTGCTGTCACCTATAAACCAAGATTGTGCAATATCAATGTCATATTTTGCGATGGCACGCTCCAACATCAACGAATCAGGCTTACGACTTAGGGATTCGGTGGTGTATTTGGGGTGGTGTGGCGCAAAATAATGGTCATCAAATACATGATTACAATTTTTTTGTAAATATTCATATATCGCCAAAACTTCTTTTTTGGTGTACAAATTTTTAGCAATGCCTGATTGGTTGGTAATAATAATCAGCAAATACCCATGATTTTTGAGTTCTTGTAAGGCAGTAGGCACACCTTCAAGTATGATACAATCTTCTATTTTGTATACATAATCCACTTTATCAGCGTTCAAAACGCCATCACGGTCTAAGAAAATAGCTTTGTTCATTTATATTTTTTGATTTTTTTAATTTTCTAAATTTTTTTAAGGCTGTAAAATTAACAAATTTGGGCTAATTTTTTGTAGTTTTGGATAAACTCACGTAATTTTGTTGTAATTTTATTTTTTTATTTCCAAAAAATAAAAGGTTAAACATATAAAATTAGCTGTTTTTTATGTTGATTTTTAGATTTTTGGGGCTTTATTTATCTTTATTTATATTATTTTGAAACCCATTTACAAAGTAGGATTTTGTGTTGCATACGATTGGCAAATGTTGCGTACATCTGTGCCTCGTGTGTATGAACACGCAGATAAGTTGGTTTTTTCTATTGACAAAAATAGAAAATCTTGGTCAGGTGTGCCTTATACATTTGATGAAGCAGGTTTTTCTTTACTGTTGCGTGAAATAGACCCACAAAATAAAATAGAAATCTATGAAGATGATTTTGCCCGCCCTGAACGCAATCCCTTAGAAAATGATAATCTGCAACGCAATCTTATGGGAAAATACATGGGTGAAGGTGGTTGGCATATTCAAATTGATGCAGACGAATATTTTTTGGATTTTTTGCAATTTAAAAATTATTTAAAAAGTTTTAATCCTAATCCACAACCTTCGCACAAAGCGGTAAATGTATCTGTGAATTTAATTCCGTTACTCAAAAAACTTGGTAATGGGTATATTTTTGTGGATTTTAAAACAAAAAATTTTGAAACCGCCCCTTTTGCTACAAATCTACCCATATACCACGCAGCACGCAGGAATGGACATTTTAACCATATTTCACCTACCTTTGCTTTGCACGAAACATGGGCAAGGTCAGAAAATGAACTTAGACACAAAATCAATAATTGGGGACACAGAGATGATTTTGATAAAGAAAGCTATTTCCGTATTTGGCAAGCATTAGACCAACATAACCATAAATACATTCATAATTTTCACCCAGTAGAAGCACACGTTTGGTCAGATTTGGGATTTTGTCAAGCCCAAAATATTAATGAATTATTAGAAAATTTGCCCAAAATACAAGATTTTTCTATTGATAAAAATAAGGTTTTTTGGGAAAATTCACGTGTATGGCAAAAATTGAAATCACTTTTGAAGAAATCATAACATACATAATACAAATTTTAAAACCACACAAACCCACAAACCAAACCCACAAATTTTTAGAAAAATTTGTTTAGAAAAATTTGTATATATTTGCAGGTTATTTTTAATAATAACCTTTTTTAATACTTTTATAAAAGCTTTTTAGTGGTAAAAAAAAGCATTTTTTTTAATAAAATTTTCAAAAATCATGTGTGGTATCGTAGGATTTTATTCCCCCAATCAATATTTTCAAGAAACACATCTCAAAAAGATGTCCAATGCCATTAAACACAGAGGGCCTGATGCAGATGGTTTTTTTGCAGATGGACTTATTGGGCTTGGGCATCGCAGGTTGAGCATTTTGGATTTGTCCGAAAAAGCCAATCAACCTATGCTTTCGCATGATGAACGTTTTGTAATGGTGTTTAATGGCGAAATTTATAATTATAGAGAACTTGCCAAACAAATTCCTTACAAACTCAAAACAACAAGCGATACAGAAGTAATTTTGGAATTATTTGCCAAAAACTATCTTAACACCATCTATCAACTCAATGGTATGTTTGCCTTTGCGTTGTATGACCGCATAGATAAATCTTTGCTTTTGGTGCGTGACAGAGTTGGTATTAAACCTTTGTATTATTATTGGGACGAAGAAAATTTGGCTTTTGCTTCTGAACTCAAATCTTTATTAGCTTTGCCCATTGTACAAGAATATGATAAAACTGCACTTTCAAGCTACTTACATCTTGGGTATATTCCTGCTCCAAGTTCCGCCTACAAAAATATTTATAAACTTGAAGCAGGTTCTTGGCTCAAAATAGACAAAGATGGCATCATGAAACAACAATATTGGGACATTAGCCAAAAAATATACAATAAAGATACACAAAAAAAACTTTTTCTACTCAATAAAGAAGAAGATGCCAAAAAACATCTTGAAAAATTATTGGAAAGTGCAGTACAATATCAACTCATTAGTGATGTGCCTTTGGGCGTGTTTTTGAGTGGTGGCGTGGATTCCAGTATTGTTACTGCTTTTGCCTCCAAACAACTACCAAAAGGGAAATTAAATACATTTTCTATTGTTTTTAATGAAGCAAAACACAACGAAGGCGAATACGCAAGACAAGTTTCAAAACACCTCAACACGCAACATCACGAACTTACTGCCTCTGTAAAAGACGCACAAGACCTTATTCCGCAATTAATAGACGTATATGACGAGCCTTATGCAGATAGTTCTGCGATTCCTACAATGTTGGTGTCACAACTTGCCCGCAAACATGTAAAAGTAGTGTTAGGTGGTGATGGTGGCGATGAATTATTTTTGGGTTATGGCAGTTATACATGGGCAAAACGCTTAAAAGAAGGTTTTTTGGGTGGTATTATGCGGTATCCTTTGGGCGGAATTTTTAGTTTTTCCAAAAGTCCAAGTATGCAAAAAGCCTCGCAGTTGGTCAGATATCCAAAACAAGAGGAGATTTTTAGCCATATTTTTTCGCAAGAACAATTTTTATTTTCTAAAAAAGAAATTCAAAACCTTTTTATTGAAACTCCACTTTGGGCATTGCATACAACACCTGCAACACCTCGCAAAATCTCGCCAGAGGAACAACAAGCCCTTTTTGATGCAAAATATTATTTGCCTGATGACCTGCTTGTCAAAATTGATAGGGCAAGTATGCGATATGGTTTGGAAACCAGAGTACCATTATTAGACCATAGAATCGTAGAATTTGCCATTAATTTAAATACTAATCTTAAAAAAAATGGTAATGTTTCTAAATATTTACTCAAAAAAGTATTATATGACCACGTGCCAGAGAAATTATTTCAACGTCCAAAACATGGTTTTTCTATTCCATTGGCAGAATGGCTCAAAACGGATTTGCGTTTTTTGATTGATGAATATCTTAGCCCTGAAAATATCCAAAAAACCAATCTCCTCAAACCTGAACCTATTGAACAAATGAAAAAAGCATTTTTCAAAGGACAAAGTTTTTATTATAATCGTCTTTGGGCATTAATTATGTTACAAAAATTTTTGTTGAAAGCCCCCTAACCCCAAAAGGAATTAATACAAAAAATTAAAATTTTAGTTATTTTCTCAATTCAAGGCTGTTTATCCCCTTTGGGTTAGGGGCTATTTTTTTTATGGCAACATTAGTAGGCATCACAGGTGGCATAGGCACAGGCAAAAGCACTATTTGTAAAATATTTGCAGTATTAGGTGTGCCTATTTATGAAGCAGACGCTACTGCAAAACGCATTATGCAAGAAAACGAAAATGTGAGAAATGGCATTATAGCCCTTTTTGGCGAAGAAAGTTTTATTGTTATAGAAAATATAAATAAACAAGCGACAAATAAACAATTCATCTATCAAATCAACAGAAGTTTCTTGGCACAAAAAGTATTTTCTTCTCCCGAAAATACCCAAAAAATGAACGAATTAGTTCACCCCGCAGTACGTCAAGATTACCAAGATTGGGTTTCTATACACAAAGATTTTCCGTATCTTATCAATGAAACAGCCCTTTTATTTGAGAGTGGGCGTTTTAAAGATTTGGATAAAGTCATTACGATTTCTTCGCCATTGGATATTCGCATCAAACGCATCAAACAACGTGATAATCGTTCTGAGGAAGAAATTGCACAAATTATGCAAAAACAACTTTCAGAAGAAGAAAAAATAAAACGTGCTGATTTTGTGATTTATAATGATGAAAAACAACTCATAATGCCACAAGTATTGGCAATTCATGAAACATTGAAGTAAATATTTTTGGTTTTAATTTCAAATAAAAAATATGTTTTATAAAAAAACACCAACTTTTACATAAAAAAATTAAGATTTTTCACTATAATTGCCACGTTAATTTAATACTAACAAGATAATCAAAGCATTTATCCATAATCAATCCTCACCATAAAAAAATCTTCATACCATAATTTGTGTACTAATTTTTACGTGTTTTATAATAAAAAAATAGAAAAAATATAATAAACTTATAAAAACATTTAGTTCAATTCCCTTTTTTTTGTAATATTTTAAATAATTGTTTTTAATAAAATTATTTAAAAAATCCTTGTATGAATTTTCAAAAACATGATTTTTCAACAGACTTAGGGAATTTTTATAGGAAATTTTTAGTAACACATCATTTTTGAAGTAAAACCTTAAAAATGACAGACCAAGAACTTAATCTCATTATACAAAACTGCATAAAAGGCAAACAAGATGCTCAAAAAGCATTGTATAAGGCTTTTTATGGCTTGGGTATGGGAATATGTTTGCGGTATGCTACCGCACATGAGGAGGCACAAGAAATTTTGAATGATAGTTTTTTAAAAGTTTTTTCGCATTTGGAAGTTTTTGAAAGTGAAAAAGCATTTAAACAATGGTTCAAAAGAATTGTTATTAATACGTGTATTGATTTTTTTAGACGAAGGCAAAAATATGCCAATACCGAAGATTTAAGCTATGCAGAAGAACAAACCGAAAATATAAATGCTATTGATACCATTTCAGAGCAGGAAATCCTTCAAATGGTACAACAATTACCTGATTCTTACAAATTGGTTTTCAACCTTTTTGCGATTGAAGGCTATAAACACGAGGAAATTGCTGATATGCTTGGTATTCAAGTTGGTACATCAAAAAGTAATCTCGCCAAAGCCCGCAAATGGCTCCAAGATAGAATTATGCGGTTTAGAGATTGAAAATAGTTTTCAGTTTTTTCAGTAGTTAGTTTTTTTCAGTTGTCAGTTTTTTCAGTTATTAATTTTGTCTTTTATTCCCTTTTTGGGATTAAGGGGCTTTACAATCCATAACCCTTTTTCATGTCTAACATTTATTTTTTTCTTTTTACAATGCTCTTTTTTGTATCTTGCCAATCTTCCAAAAAAGAAAAATCATTAAAATTTTTGCAAAAAGGATACGAAGCAGTTGTCAAAAAAGAATACAATGAGGCAATTACGCTTCTCTCAAAAGGCATAGAAGCAGATAGCAATTTGCTGGAATTGTACAACAACAGGGGTATCGCTTATATGAGCATAGAAAAATACACAGAAGCACAAAAAGATTATGAAAAAGCATTGAAAATCCAACCAAAAAATCCAGATGTGCATTTTAATTTTTCTAATTTGTATTATGTTACAAAACAATATCCAAAAGCCATAAATGCCCTCAATATTGTAGCAGAAACCTATAAAGACAGTGCAAAAGTGTATTTTAGACGTGCCTTGACACACCTCAAAATGCAAGATTTTGACAAAAGTATTGCAGATTTAGATATTGCAATTACAAAAAAAAATGATTGGGCTGATGCTTATGAGAGCAAAGGATATTTACTTTTTAGGATTGGAAACTTCGCTGAGGCACGCAAAAATATTGAAAAATCACTTTCAATTAACCTAAAAGCAGACCTTTCTTGGGCTAATCTTGCCAAAATAAACTATGCAGAAGGCAATAAAAAAGAGGCTTTTGCCAATATTCAGAAAGCTATTGATTTGCGTCCTTCCGAAGTATACGCACTTAATCAACTTGCATATTTTTATATTTTGGAAAATGAAACACAAAAAGCACAAACTATACTCAAAAAATCAAACGAATACGAACCAAAAAATATTGGTGCTTTATTAAATGAAATACTTTTACAGATATTAGCCAAAAATCCACAAAAAGCAGAAGAATTATTGAAAATAGCAGAAAGCAAAGACGAAACCGCAGAATTTCTACAATACTATAAAGGCGAAATAACCTTACAACAAAACCGCCAAAATGATGCTTGTGCATTGTGGGCTAAAACAAGCGATTTTTTATGTAAAAATGCCCTCAAAAAACATTGTAGGCAATAAAAATGCTTTTTTCCAAAAGGCGAAAAAAATTTTTTTTCTATCAAAAAATACACACAAAAGGAAATCGTATAAATCGTAAGTTTTATATTAAATTTTTCTCCTAACTTTGCACTATAAAATTAAGAATCACATCAAAACAATATTCTGTTTTTGTAAATTGAATTTTACAATATTAAAATAAAATTTTGATATTTTTTTATATTTCTCAATTTTATCACTATAAAAATTTTAGTAAACAAAAAAAATCTGTTAAATAGTTAATAGTTTGTGTGTAAACGGAAAACCTTTGTATTTTGTACAAAGGTTTTTTTTTATTCACTAAAAAGCCCCTAATCCAAAAGGAACTAACGACTCCTAATTTTAAATTTAAAAACTCAAAATTTTGTATTAATTCCCCCTTTGTGGGGTTAGTGGCTTAACCTTCCATCATTTTTCATTTTTTCAAATGCAATAATCCCCCCTAAACATACGCCTACAATGCCCTGACCTGGATAAGCAGTGTCGCCACAAAGATACGCCCCTATATTGTCAATACGTGCCTCCACCATATCCCAAGGCTTGATGTGGAAAAATTGTGGATAGCCACCCACAAAACCATATTGACGATTTGTCCATTTTTCCCAAGATTTTTGGGTAGATGAATGATAATATACTACATTTTCCCTTTTAAAAAAACTTTTTTTTGTCAATATTTTAAAAATTTCTTCTTCAATAATAGATTTATCTAAAATAATATTTTCCGCAGGATTGGCAATATGCGTACTTACTGACATTACGCTGTGTTGCGGAAAATCGCTACGTGTGTGGTCGTTTGGGTGATTAAGGCTAATAAATATACTTTGAGCGTTAATGTAAGGTAATGGTTTTCCTAAATGAATTTGATGGTGAATTGTGGGTAATCTTTTTGCAATTTCTTCTTTGACTGCGATACCCATTTGAAACGCACTATTTAATTTTTTGCTCTCTAATACTTTTTTTTGTAGGTGTTTTGGGGCATTTTCAAAAATCTGTAAAGTATTGTTCAAAGGAATACCAGACACAATATTATGCGAAAAATATGTATTTTTATTGGTTTTTATTTCGTATTTCTTCTCTTTTTTATGATAAACTATGTTTTCAACTTCTTCCCTAAGTTGAATATCTGAGCCTTGTTTTTGGATATAATCCATGATAGGCGTTATGAGATTTATCAATCCACCTTCTACATAAAAATTGTCATAATTGGTATAACATAAGGCGGTTGCACCAAATAAAACGTTGACTTCTGATGTATGATTTTGGGCAGTAATCAATAATTGTGCATTGACAAAATCCAAAAAAGTTTCATTTTCGTGTAAATCAAATTTTTTGAGCAACCAATCCATGCTGTATAAACTGTAAGGTGCATTTTTGAATTGCGAAAGGGTTGCATTTCGCAAACAATGCCAAAAATCGCTTATTTTCTTAGGCGGAAAAGTTTTTTGTTGGAGTGAGGTTTTCCATACAAATTGGCTTATTTTGAAGCAAAATTCCCAAAAAGCTCTTTGATTTTTTTTTCCAAAAAAACGCTCTGCTTCTGAAATCCATGCCTCCAAATCTTGAAAACGGGTAAGCGAATTTTGGGTATTTTCTGGTTGATTTTCCCAATGAATTTGCATAGGAATATCCAATTTTATGGCAGGAATTTCTACGCCTATTTGTGCCAAAAAGTATTGCAAAGGCATATTTTCAGACAATCCAACGAGTGTAGTTGCACCACTTTCAAACACAAAACCTTTTCGCCAATAAGCAGAAGTACAACCACCTGCAAGATAATTTTGCTCTAATATTAAACACTTTTTACCCGATTTTGCCAAAAGTCCTGCGGTAGTAAGCGAACCCATGCCTGTACCTATAATGACGGTGTGATACATATTTTTTTGATTATGAATTATTTTTTGATTGTGGATTATAGATTATGAATTAAACAGCCAAAATATTGCGTAATAAATATAAAATTAGAATAATATTTGGTATAAATATATAAATTATTGCAACAGTTGCATTTTTATTTTAAAATTTAAAAAAATAATTCTTATCTCTTAATCTATAATCTCTAATCCCAAATCTATAATCTTTTATTTTGGGTTGTTGTTTTATGATTTTGGATAATTAAAGGAAATATTTTCTATTTTCTTTTGAATTTTGCTAAAAAAACAAGAACTTTGCTGTTGGTACATTTTTTTCAAAAAAAATATAAACATGAAAAAAAATCTCAAAAATTTTGCAAAAAAATTTGTAATTTTCAGCCTATTTTTAACATTTTTGGCGTTGTCTTCACAATTACAAGCACAGGGAAATATGCCTGTGATATATGTGTCTGGTATGGTAGTGTCTGGCGAGCAAGCAGAGCCTATTCCTGGCGTTCATTTATATATCCCCAAAGCTGGGAGAGGTTCAGCAACCAATTCTGATGGTATGTTTGCAATGCCTGTGATAGCAGGTGATAGTATTATTGTGAGCTGTATAGGCTACAAAAAACGTTTTTATCGTGTGCCAAAGGATAAAATTGAAAATTATTCGGTGGTCATAGAACTCAGAGATGAAAGTACAATGCTTCCTATTGTGGAGATTTTTCCATATCCTACGGAAGAACTTTTCAAAGAAGCGATTTTGGCAATGGAATTGCCTGACCGTGAAAGAATGGAACGACTACAAGAAAATATTAACCCACAAGCTATGGAACGTTTGGCTATGAGTATGCCAATGGACGCAAGAATGAACGCAAAATATACGTTTCAAGATGATGCAGTAAGACTTGGTAACCAAACTTTTTTACCCACAGTTTCTTTGTTAAATCCTTTTGCTTGGGTACAACTCGCTAAGTCTATCAAACGTGGCGACTTCAAACGTGGTAGGTGGAAAGATAGAAAATAATGTTTTTTAGCTTACAATACATTATGCTAAATGTTATGCCAAACAAGACTAATTTTCTTGTTTGGTATTTTTATAAAAACATTATTTTCATTAAATTAAAATTTGATTAGAATTTATGTATGAAAGACAAATTAAAAAACCCATTAAAGAAAATCACTAAAAAAATCCCTATGAAAGATACTTTAAAACCTAAATTATTAGAAACTTTTGGCACACTTACCAAAGATTTATTTGTAATGAGCGAAACTGATGCAGAATTAACACCTTTTTTTTGGGAAACAACTGCAGAAATTACACCTGAATTTGTAGCTGAAAAATCTGAAAAACCTGCTACTGAAAAATCTGAAAATGGGAAATTGCTTGTAGAAAAAGTAGATTTTGCTGTTTTTTTTGAAAAATATACACGCAAAGAAGATTGGTATGGCGAAGATGAGCTTGCTATTGTTGCCAAATTTGAAACACTTGCAAAAGGATTACAAGAAAACCTTACAAATGTGGAAATATACCGCATTGGAAAAATCAGTATTGATGTATTTGTTGTGGGAAAAGCAATCCTTGAAGGACAACTTAATGGATATGCAGGCGTAAAAACGTTTGTAGTAGAAACGTAAAAAGTTTTTTCAGTAACCAGTTCTTTTTAGTCAAAAAAAACACCACAAAACAATGTTGTGGTGTCTTTTTGTATGTTTTAAATTTCAAACTTTATACTATAAATTCAAGGTCTATTTTTTGATGTTGAATTTCAATTTTAATTTTGAGGGTTTTTATTTTCCTCTGATATTACCTGAGCCACTCACGTTTTTATTTACTTTGGCTGGATTTCCGCTATAAGAAATATTGCCTGAACCCCCTACATTGGCGTTTAGCACTTCATTGGCACATATTGAGGCATTGCCCGAACCTGATACATTTACGTTGGCTTCTTTTGCCATTAGCTTTTTCATACTTACATTGCCAGAGCCTGTAACATTTACTTTTATTGTGTTTGCAGTGCCTTCATTTATATTTAGGTTGCCTGAACCAGTTACACTTACTACAAGTTTATTGCTTACATTTATATTATTTATTTTTATATCGCCTGAGCCTTTTACGCCTGTTTCAAAATTATCAATTTTCAAAGGGCTTTCTACTACGATATTACCTGAGCCTGTAACTTCTACAGCATTGATTTTTCTGAACGTAATATTCAATTTTACTTTTCCATAGCGATTATATTTCGCCTTTTTTGTCTTATCTACATCTTCAATATAAACTTGTAATACACCATTTTTTACTTCTGTGATTACTTTCACGTCTGCATTTTCGGTGGTGATGATTGCTTTTTCGGAGTCGCCTTGTGTAAGAAATACATCAGGACTTCCTGTAAGTTTCACAGCTTCAAAAGCCTCTAAATTGCGTGTTTCGGTGTTAGTTTGTGCAAAAGTTTTGCTTGCCCAAGCCAATAACATAGCCAAAAGAATAAACGGAAAAAAAAGCAATGATTTCATATAAAAGTTGTTTTTAAGAAGATAAAAAGATAATTTTTTAAAGCGTAATTATTTATAGATTGAAAAAAATAATTTTTGGTTTTGTTTTGAAATATTTGTATCATATTTACCAAAAACTTACACAAAGATAGGGGCGTATTTTAGATATTTCCTAAGATTTTTTAAAATTTTAAGAAATTTTAACTTTTGATTTTGCCACCTTTTTTTTCTTTGAATTTTGAAAAAACAATATTTTATAATATTTTATTTTAAAAAAATAACTTTTTCCACGTACCTTTCCAAATATTATATTGTAAAGTACTGGGCAATGCCTCCCAAAAATATTTATTGATTTGAACTGAAAATGAAGGTTGCATATAACAATTTATGACACAACCCTCACAAGCGGAATATTTGCCCTCCATTTTGATAAGATGTTGTACATTTTCAGATTTGTATAAATTATACAAATTATCTTGAATTGGGATATTTTCAAGCCCCAAATGATAACAAGGCAATACCAATTCATTGTGAGGTGATATAACAATCGTAGTGCTACCCGCTTTACAGATAGGTTTTTCTATATGATTCCCGCCATCTTCACGCAAGGTAATAAATGCTTGGTTGAGGTAAATATATTTTTTTCTGCCCCATTTGCGGAGTGTTTTTAGGGTATCTGTGGAAAGTTTATCGCCTGTTTCTACCGCATTATAATTGAATAGTGGATTTAAAATAAGTACAAAACCATTTGGACGTGTTATATTTTCATAAATTTCTTTGATTTCATGCACATTATCCTCAAAAACTGTAAATAAAATATCAGGTTTTTCACCCAATTTCTTAGCTATTTCAATGGATTTCATCACAAAATCAAAACATGCTACGCCCCTACCTTTGTCGTGTGTATTTTTGTCTGCGGAATCCAGCGAAAAATGCAACATATCCACCAATCCTTGCAATTTTTCTGCGTATTTTGGATAAAGCAAACAATTTGTGGTAACCGTTGTTATAAATTTCATTTTCTTAGCCAATTTCAACAATTCGGGTAATTGTTGGTGCAAAAGTGGCTCCCCGCCCGTAAAATCAATTACCTTTACACCCAATTTTTTCAAATCTCTAAAATTTTTTTCTGCATTTTCTAAGGTTACGTATGGCGAAGGTTTTTCCCAAATATCACAAAAACTACACGAAGCATTGCAACGATAAGTTAAATAATAATTGCACAAAACAGGGTGATGGATAATACGCATAAACATTGTCCCCTAACCCAAAAGGGGGAATAAATACAAAAAGGGTGTTTTTTTAGGGTAAAAAATGGTCAATTATAAAGGAATTCATTAAGGCAGTTTAATTCCCCTTTGGGGTTAAGGGGCTTCTAAAACGCATTTACAGCCCGTTTTAAGGAATTTTTTAGGTATTTTTCGTCTTTATAAAGTCGCATCAACATAATACCGCCTTCTATATCTTGTACAGTAGCTTCTGCAAGTTCTTGGGCTTGTTCAATAGTATGTTTTTGGGTATAAAGTATCGTGAGTGTGTTAATCCATTTTTGAAAAAAATCCATGAGAATATCTGTAAATGAAAGCTCAAAAAATGAGGTTTCAAGCACTGTATTACCCATAATACAACCACCAGGATTTTGGAGATACAATTTTTCTATAAAAGCAGACATTTGCAACATTTTATCTTTGGGCGATAAGTCTGGGTGTTGAAGCAGTGCGTCCAATTTTTTCTCCATACTTTGCTTTACATATAACAATACTTCACGCATCAAATCTTCTTTATTTTTGAAATAATAATAAAAATTTGCGTTGCGTATATCGCATATTTGAGCCAAATCCGCCATGCTTGTATAATGATAACCTTGCGTGCTGAATGCTTTGAGGGCTTTTTTGATGATTTCTTCTTTGGTGATTTTTGCTTTTGCCATACGAAAATATATTTTTACTAAACGTTCAATATGCAAAATTAACATATTAATAGGTAGTAAAAAAATGCAAACCAAATTTTCTTTTGAGGTTATTTTAAATTTAGCTTAAAATCACTATTTTTTATTTTTTTTCTAAGATTGTATATTTATATTTTTTTGTTAATTTCTAATGATATGAAATTTTTTCTATTCTCACAAATTTAATAGATGCTTGTATATCATCTGCACTTTGTGCCATATCTTCGTCATCTTCTTCATAATACCATTTGAGAAATACGGGGTGTCCCAACAAGGGTAGTTTATCCAATTTTTTCAAAATTTCTACAAAACATTTCCCTGTTGCAGTATTAAAATACTCCAATTTTATGGTAACTTCTGTGCTTAGTGCTTTTGGTTTTAAGACATATTTTGTAACCCATTCCAAAATAGGCGTATAAAATTGCGTAGGCGATTCAGGCATAGAACGATATCCTATGATGTCCAATTTTCCATTTTGGTAATCAAAAAATATCGCTGGCGTTTTATTGGATTCTTCTATGATTAGGTTTGTCATTGTCGTATTGGAAGAAGTTAAAAAAATATGAGTGAACGCTGGTATTGTTGGAAACAACATTAACTTTGTTGCAAAGGTTTTAACAAAATTATAAATTTTTCACAAAATTATAATAATTATTATTACTTTTTCTAAGATTTTTTTCAATCTGCAATATACACAAAAAATTTATACAAAAAATCTACACAAGCATAACGTTTAATGTTTTACTTCTATTTGATTTTTCATTTTTTCTTCATTTTCCAATATTTGCAATAGTGTATTTCCGCCTAATATTTCCAATGTTTTATCCCTTATTTCCAAAAAAACCTGTCGCAAACCACAAGTAAGCTCATTTTTACATTCTTCACAAGTTTGGTAATAATTTAGGCTTACACAAGGCAACAAAGCAATAGCACCATCTAAAAGGCGAATAATATGCACAAGGTTAATATCCGCAGGCGATTTTAATAAAAAATAACCGCCACCTTTACCTTTTTTACTTGCCAAAAAACCAGCATTTTTGAGTTCTAACAAAATATTTTCCAAAAATTTGCGAGGTACAACTGTTTCTTTTGCAATGTCTGCGATTAAAACTGGATTTGTGCGTGAAGCATTTTTTGCCAAATAAAGTAAGGCGTGCAAGGCATATTTTGTTTTTTTGGAAAGCATTTTTTTAAAAAGGTTTAAGTAAAAGGTAAAAGTTAAAAAAAATTTAAGCCTATATTTTTGTAACTGTGTAATGGTTTTTAAAATTCAAAATACTTACCTAAAATATTCTCTATATGCCTTTTCACGTGCATTTTTTGCCATTTTTTGATAAATTTCTCCAGCACTTGTATTGGTTTCTGTTGTAGTAATGTGTTTTCCATTGATGTTTTTTTGTACAAAAAAAATCTCATAATCTTTTCCCATTGATTTATAAAAAAGTTCCTTGCCAAATATAGTTTCTAACACCAATTTTTTGTTTTTCCAAGCATAAATAGAAGTTGTAACATGCATATACCAACTTCCACCACCATGCGTAACAAAATAATTTTTGTTGGAAGTGTATTTTTTATCAAGATTTTGCATAAAGGATTTCTTTTTGTGTATTTGGTTATTTATTCCCCTTTGGGTTTTTGGGTATTAATTCTTCAAATATTTAGGCAACCACGTAATCACTTCTGGGAAAAATATCATCAACGTAAGCCAAATAAGTTGCACAATGATAAACGGAATAGCACCTCTGTATAAATGTTTGGTGGTGATTTCGGGCGGTGCTACACCTTTGAGATAAAACAAGGCAAAACCAAAAGGGGGCGTAAGAAATGACGTTTGCAGATTGACCGCCATTACTACACCCAGCCAAAGCAAATCAATTTTCATGGCAACAAATGTAGGCAATACCACAGGCACGATGATAAAAATAATTTCTATAAAATCAATGAAAAATCCTGCGAAAAACATGATAAGCATCACCAAAAAAATAAACATATTAGGGCTAAGATTTGCACCTTCTATCATTTTGACCATATAATCATCTCCACCAAGCCCACGAAATACCAACGAAAACGCAGTAGCCCCCACCAATATCGTGAAAACCATTGTCGTGATGTGTGTCGTTTGTCGCATCACTTGTTGGAAAGCAGAAAAAGATAATTTTCGCTCAAAAAGTGTCAATAATGTTGCCCCAAACGCTCCCACCGCAGCAGATTCGGTAGGGGAAGCAATACCCAAAGAAATAGAACCCAAAACCGCCAATATCAACAACAAAGGCAGAAAAAACGCTTTGAACACACGCCCATAAAAACCTTTGTCCATAAATGCTTTTACTTCTTCTGCAGGCATTGCAGGGGCATATTTTGGATAAAATAACGAAAAAACCACAATATACACAATATACAAACCCACCAAACCAACACCAGGAATAAACGCTCCTGCAAATAAATCACCCACCGAAACACTCAACACACTGCCCAACAAAACCAGCACTACACTTGGCGGAATAATCTGCCCCAACGTACCAGAGGCACATATCGTGCCTACCGCAAGCGTTGGACTATAACCACGTTTGAGCATTGTAGGCAGACTTATAAGTCCCATTGTAATAACAGTAGCACCCACCACGCCTGTAGAGGCAGCGAGCAAACCACCCACAATCACCACCGCAATAGCCAAACCACCACGCACACGCCCAAAAAACAACGCCATAGTTTCCAAAAGTCGTTCTGCGATGCCTGATTTTTCCAACATCAAACCCATATACACAAATAAAGGCACAGAAATCAACACATAATTATTCATAATGCCAAATATGCGAAGGCACAACAAATAAAAAAATTCATGCTCAAATACACACAAACCCAATAAAATAGACACACCGCCCAACGTAAATGCAACAGGATAGCCAAATAATACCAACCCAAACGCCAACAAAAATAAAAGTAATGGTAGAAATGCCTGCATGGAGAATTAGGAATTAGAAATGGGGAATTAGAAATTTTTAAAATCTTTTAACATGCAAAAATACCAAAATTTGGGTCTTTTTTAGGGGAAATTTAAAATAAAAAAAATTCAAAAAACACAAAACGTATTTTTTGAATTTTATTTCTAATTCCTGATTCTTCATTTTTAATTCCTTAAAAAACACGTTTCATTTGTCTAAAAGTGTCTTTTTGGGCAATGTCTTTTTGGATTACGCCACACACAAGTTCCGTTTTGTCAAAATTAAAATTCAGTTCAGTAACTTGGTTTGTTTGTGGCATTTTGACCAATATTTTATTATTTTTTGGGTTATATGTGATGATTTCAAGTTCTTTTTCTTGTTCATTGGCATATATTACCCTGATATTATTGCGTGTTTTGATGATTCTAAAACTCCCATTTTCATCTGCAAATTCACCTGCGATGCTTTCATATACTTTTTTGATAAGTTGCACTTTACCATTATTTTGTACTTGAAAAAAAGTTTCGTTATTCTCTTTAAAATCCTCGCCCATGCCCATTTCAGCCCTTTGCCAAAGCGTGTGTTGCGTTTGGATTTTACCATTTTTTTGGATTTGGCTTGCCCAAGATTGTTGCATATCCACATATCCCGCTTGTCCGCTCAGTTGCAAAGCATCTATCATATCGCCATTTGGGGCATAATGCACCAAATAACTATAACTATAAGTGCCTTCCATAAGGGTAGGATTGATGTGAATGATAAAACTTTGTCCTGTGGTATTGGGAAACGTGAATTTTTTACCAAAACCCACATTCATCACCATAAACACATTTTTTTCAGGGTTTATTTGTTTATCATGCAATGCTTTTTGGGTAATGAGATTTGTGTGTGCATTTTCGCCCCAAAACTCATAAAAAGTACCTAAGCCAGCTTTGTGTGCTTTTTGAAAAATATGCAAAATCACCATATTGGCAGGAATTGTATCATGCCAATTTTCTACTGCGTCAATCTGATAAGGAAATGAAACATTCGCAGAAAATTTTGATAAAAATTCTTGGGGTAATGGTTGTGCTTGTGCTTGTGTTTTGTGCAAGAAGCTAACCACCAATAAAAAAGCAACGAAGGTAAAAAAAGAGGGTTTCATTTGGATAAAAGCACTCGCATCAAAATATATGCAAGGCTCTTATATATAAAACGTTTTTTTTGGCTTAAAAGTTGCTTTTTATTAAAGTTTTGTTAAAATAAAGTTATTTAACTTGCAAAGTAGCCTTCCAACCTCAAAAGGTATAGATGTAAAGTTTTCAGATTTTATCCCCTCACAAAAAAAGATAATAATACATTGATAACCAGAACTTTACAATTATAATGTTAGCTATTTTTTGCTCTTTAGGGTATTTTTTATTTCCCCCAATGTTTCACAATTACCGCCAACATTTGTGCGTGAATATGCCCACCAGCCAAAATTTCATTACCAAAAACATAATCATTGCTCCCATCAAAAGTGCTTACTTTTCCGCCTGCTTCTTGTATTATCAAACTGCCACCTGCTACGTCCCAAGGGTTGAGGTTATACTCAAAAAACCCTTGAAACCTGCCACAAGCTACATACGCCAAATCTACCGCAGCAGAACCCATACGCCTTAATCCATGTGATTTTTGCATAAAATCCTTCACAATATCCAAATAACTTGGTACTTTGTCAAAATCACGATACGGAAAACCTGTAGCAAGCAAACTTTCAGAAAGATTTTTCAGGGGCGACACATATATTCTTTTATTGTTGCAATATGCCCCACCGCCTTTCCACGCATAAAAACACTCATCTTTATTTACTTCATGCACTACACCAAGTATCATTTCGTTGCCTTGCATCAGTCCGATGCTTGTTGCAAATATGGGTAATCCATGCAAAAAATTGGTTGTACCATCAAGTGGGTCAATAATCCAATGAAATTCTTTGTCTGTTTTTTCCTTAAAACTCGGATTTTCTTCCGTAATAAATCCTACATCAGGCAATATTTCTGCTAAACCTTCCAGCACACGTTGCTCTGCCTCTCTATCTACATACGATACGAGGTCATTCATGCCTTTTATTTCTACTTTTTCCCAATCAAAATTTTGGGCTTCTTGGCGAATAAATGACGTAGCAATTTGCGTAGTTTCTACTACTTTTTTACAAATATCTGATAAATCCATAAAGATAATTAGGAATTAGGAATTAAGAATTAGGAATTATTTTACAAATTTTCTTGTAATTTTTTAGTTGCAATTTTTAAATATTATTTCGTATTTATCCCCCTTTGGGAGGTTAGGGAGCTAAAACTTCTCCAACGCATACACCACAATTTTAGAGGCAAAAGCATCAAGTTGGAAATTTGGCGGTTGAAGTTGTAACAAATAAAAGCCATCAGGCACATTATCAGGCACATAAATCAACTCCGTAATGGTGCAATCTTTGCGTGGATTGTGTGGATATCGCCAAAAAGCATGATGACACGCCAATACACCGCCATCTATTTCTCTATCAACCGAAGGCAAATCCACCAAAAGGTGTTTTATTTCTAATTTTGCGAGGTTTTCACCTACTTTTTTATCCAAATAAGGCGGATTTGTGTTTGTATATTGTCTATTTTTTTTGGTGTTGTCATTGGGCAAAGTACGCAAAATAATAGCTTCTGGCATGATATTTCCCAATGATTTTTGGATATTTCCCCAAAATATGATATGGTCATTTTCAGGATTTTTTATTTTTTCAGGTGTTACTGTGATAATTTGTGCAAAAAAAAGATGTTGTTTCAAGCAATTATATAATGTTGCATCTTTATCCGCAGAGATATGTCCATACGTTTCGGTGTGTGTGCCATTGCCATGTGGCGTAAAAGTGATTTTTTGATAATTGACTTTTCCGCCTTCTGCCACACTTCCCACAAAACTCCCTGCCCTTATTGTGTGAAATGTAGGCACTTCTGCATAATAGCAATTAGGATTTTGGTTATTTGCTTCTATGGGCAAACTCAAATCCAAAGGCGTTAACGGATTAAATCTAAATCCTTTTCCCTGAAAAAAAAAATGAAAATCTGCAAGCATGAAGGTAATTAGGAATTATGAATGGGGAATTAGGAATTATTTAGCCTCCTAACCCCAAAAAGGAGCATTAATACAAAAAATATTTTATTAAAATCTTCTTTGCTTAGCTAAATAAATACTTATTTTTTAAATTTTCCAAATCAATTACTGAAAACACTAACAATTGAAAAAACTGAATATTCTACCCCACAAACGAAATTTTGCCCATACTTACACCAGGTTGTTTGAAGTCGTCTTTGCCCAATGCAATAGGCTCGCCTACAAGCGTTTCATTGGCAAGAATTGCAAATAAAACTGCTTCCTTAATATCAGGTGATATGCCCAAAGTTTCAAATTTTTCTATTTGAAACTCGTGCAAAAGCGTTTTCAAATGTGATACAAGTGCCTCATTATGCACACCGCCACCACTTATATATACTTTTACATTGTTTTTTGTAGGTATATTTTGCAAAATACCTTCTGCTATAGTTTCCGCAGTAAAATACGTCAAAGTAGCTACCAAATCCTCGCCACTTATATCAAGTGCATTTGCGTTGAGTTGTGATTCTTGCACAAAATTCAGGTTAAAAACCTCTACGCCTGTAGTTTTTGGGAAAGATTGCAAAAAGAATGGGTGTTTTTTCAATACAGACAAAAGGTCTTGGTGAATTTGCCCTTTTTTGGCAATCTTTCCGTCTTCATCATATTGTTTCGCAGGAAAAAACCTTCTCACAACCGCATCAAGCATTGCATTGCCTGCACCTGTATCACTTGCAAACACATCTTGTGGATTTTGGGAAGCAGGCAAAAACGTATAATTTGCTACACCACCAATATTCAACAAAATACGATTTTCGCCTTTTTTATTGAATAGAATATAATCACCATAAATAGCCAAAGGAGCACCCTCACCATCACCTGCAACGTGTTTTTGACGAAAATCACTCACAGTCAAAATACCAGTTTTGTGTGCTACATGGTCGCCATCACCTATCTGCAAAGTAGAATTATTAAAATGTGGTTTGAGGTGCAAGCGTTTTGGTGCGTGATAAATCGTTTGACCATGACTTGCAATAGCATCTACTTCTTTGGGCGATATGCCCCACTCTGCAAGCATATTTAACACCATTTTGCTGTGTAGAGTAGCTATGCGACTATTCATCAAACAAACTTGCGAAAGTTTTACAACATCTTGGGCAAAAATAGCCCTGATTTTATGTTTTAATGCGTCAGAATAAGGATAAGTAGCACTTTTTAATACTTTTATCTCTGTGTTGATGCCACTGCCTTTGATGTTACACAACGCAATATCAAGTCCATCAAGCGAAGTACCAGACATAAGCCCTATAATGTTGCGTGTAGGTTTTTGTGCAATGTTTATCAAAGATTGAAGGTTGGTATTGAGCATAATTTAAGGTACAAATTCAAAGGTTTAAAAGGTGTTTGTATGGTTTATGTTATAAAACAATATAATCTTTTATTATGTATGTTTTATTATATATGTTTATTCATAACTGCACATATAAAAACATAGTTGTAAATACAAAAAAAACATTAAAAGTAATTTTAAAAGTATCAAACAATGTATGATAAATTAAATATAAGGAAACAAATCTATATTAAAAAGTTTTTTGTAAAACTACAAATTTATTTTTAAGAAATTTAGATATAAAAATAAAAAAATACAAATTTTGTTTGAAATCAACAATAATATCTCAAAATATCGCTATAATTTTTACTAAAATTTTACTAAAAATTAGTAACTCAAACAAAAAAAACAAAATATTAAATAAGTAGGAAAAATATGTGTTTTATTAAAAATTAAAAATTAAATTTTACTAAAAAAGAAAAATAATTTTAAAAACAATTCTAAAATCACGTTCATAAAATATCCTATTTTTTTTAAAAAAAATACAATCAAAAATTTTTTTTGAAAAAAAATGCTTTTTTTTATGAAAATCCAAATTTTATTTTGTTTCTTTGCATAAGAATTTAAAACGTTAGTTTTTGAAAGTCAAAAAATAAAATCAAAAAATAAAAACTGTATTAGAAAATTTATATAGCATGATATTTAAAAAATTATTTTAAGAAATTATTTTAAGAAATCCCTTTTGAAATTAATCCCTTTAAATTTAATTACCACTCCCAAAAAATATTTTTAATTTGTCAAATATGAACAAGCCTATTAAATTAGACGCAACAGACCGCAAAATCCTTTATATTTTGCAAGGAAACGCAAAAATCACTAACGCACAGCTTTCAAAAGAAATTGGTCTTTCGCCTGCTCCTACATTGGAGCGTGTAAAAAAATTGGAAACTTTGGGACTTATCCGCAGTTATCATGCTATGCTTGATAATAGCAAAGTAGGTCTTGGCGTTACAACATTTATTCAAGTTAATCTACAAAGCCACAAAAAATCTGTATTGGACGTATTTGTGAAAAAAATTGGTGAAATTGAAAATGTAGTAGAATGTCATCACATCACAGGTGCTTGTGATTTTATCCTCAAAGTAATTGCCCCTGATATTCCTTCTTACCAAAACCTTATTTTGGAAAAAATAAGTGAAATTGAAGAAATCAGCAATATGCAATCAATGGTTATCCTCTCTACTGAAAAAGACTCTAAAATAATGCCTATACCTGAAAACTAAGTTAGCCCCAAACCCAAAGGACTGTCTAAAAGTTTTAAATAGATTAAAAACGTTCATTTGATTTAGGTCAGATGAACGTTTTTTTTATAAAAATTAAAAAAAAAATACTTTTTTGTAAAAATTAAAAAAAATAATTGTAGTTTTGAAAAATTAGTAAAAAATATTAGCAGACAAAACAAAGTAGTTCAATCATGTCATTTCACTTTTTATCCTTAAACCCTTATACCTCCTCAGAATGGATGGACAATGCCACTTTGCAATATCGTACGGTATTTGACAAAGCGGAAATAGATTATTTGAGGGTGGAAATCGCACTTGTCAATAAACGTGTAGGTGGGCGAGATTGGTCTGTACCTATTAATTTTAAACTTTTTGATGCTGATTGGAAAGAACTTGCTTCGCTCACACAAACGGTATATTTTTCTGGCAAGGAACCAATTGGCAAAGCAAGAGATGGCTGGGGGAACGCTACAAAAGGAACTTATTATGAAGAAGGAACTTATACGTGGGTAGCTTATCACGAAGAAAAAGAACTTGGGCGTGTGGCTTGTCTTATCAATGATGTAGGAGAAGTAACCGCCCATGAAAATCCATACTTTGAAGTAAAAAGTATGAAAGTATACAAAGGTGTATATGATTTTGATGAAGATAATAAAGTTTTTTTAGCACAATTAGAAAACAATACCACGCAATACGCTTGGTTGCAATCAGAACTTATCAACAAAACCGAAAAAGCGTGGGAATATGAACTCATTTTTTGCCTGACTGACCACAAAGGCGAAAGAAAAGGTACAACTGTGCAATATGGCAAAATAGAAGCTGGCAAACTCAACAGTATGTACACTTTTGATGCTGGTTGGGGCAATATGGAGGCTGGAAGTTACAAAAACGATTTTTACTATTGGCATATCCTATTTATGGGACATTGTATTGCCACAGGTATTATGCAAATGGGTGAGGAAGATATTGAAGGCGATATGGTTTGGACAGAAGGGCTTGGGTGGGGCAATGATACCAATGTGGTAAGTGGTGATGGCAAAGTTGTGAAAAAAAATACCAATTTTGAGCCAGTGCCAATGCCTGAGCTTTTGGCAAAATTAGATGCACTTATTGGTTTGCAAAAAGTAAAAATGCAAGTGAGAAAGCATATTGATTACACAAAATTTGTGCAATTACGCAAAAGTAAAGGACTCGAAAAAGATGTACCTTTCAAAATTCACAGCATTTTTACAGGTAATGCAGGCACAGGCAAAACTACTATCGTGCAAATGATGGGCAAAATATACCAATCTATGGGCTTGCTCTCAAAAGGACATGTACACAAAGTAGATAGGGCTGAACTCATAGGCGAATATATAGGACAAACCGCACCAAAAGTAAAAAAAGCTATTGAAAAAGCACGTGGTGGCGTTTTGTTTGTAGATGAAGCCTACGCACTTATGCGTGATGAAGATGATGGCAAAGATTTTGGACGTGAAGCAGTAGAAATACTCATGATGGAAATGTCTGATGGAAAAGGTGACATTGCTATCATGTTTGCAGGATATCCCAATGAAATGCGTAAATTTTTACATATAAATCCAGGTTTGAAATCAAGAATTTTTCATTTTTATCATTTTGATGATTATTCAGAAGATGAACTTATGGAAATCGCTCAAAAATATGCCCATGACCAAGACCTTACTTTTAGTGGCGAAGCGCTCAAACAACTGCGTAGAGTGGTACAGGAAGGGCTTTTTTTGAAAGATGGAAGTTTTGGCAATGCACGATTTGCCCAAAGAATAATCGACGAGGCAAAAATTGAAATGGCTTCTCGCATTATGCAAAACGAAAAACCTGATGAACTCTCAAACGAAGAAATTTCTACTTTTGTAAGGAGAGATTTTTTTGGGGATTAAAAAAGTTCAAAGATTTAAGGTTCAAGTGGGTCAAAAATACAAGGGGGCAAAAGTTAAAGATAGTAAAACACACCATTAATTTGTATTTACTTAGACAATTAAAAAATTAATGTTTTTTTTTATAAAATGGGTTAAAACTAATTTTAATTGATATATAAGGCGTTTTTTTTCTTACTTTTTGTACCCTTTGAACATTGGACTCTTTAAACCTTAACCTTTTTTGAACTTTGAATCCTTTTGAACTTGCCACTTTTTGACTTTTTTTATGATTTACAAAAAAAATATTCTAACTTGCCTTGCATTTTGTATGTGCTTATTGGTAAGTTGCAAAAAAAATGCAATTAATACCCAATCCTCAAAAAACAACAACAATAATATGTCAGAAACAACATTTAATATTGTGCATTACGCATTTCAAGATGCAAGTAAAGCCCCAAAATATCACCGCAGTTATAAAATAATTGTGAAGGAAAAAGAAATAATTTTTGAAGTAACTTCTTACAGCAAATCACTTCACAAGAAAAAACACAAAATCACAGAAGAACAATACAACAATATTTTGGCATTATCCAAAAATATAGAAGCACCTGCCTCCAAAGTAGCAGAGGGTGCAACTGGTACTTCTTCACAACGTATTGACCTCAAAACAGGCAATAATATCATTCATTCGCTTAGTTGGGACAGTCTGAGCACTGTAAATGATGATACTGAAAAATGTGTTACAGCCATCAAAGCCCTTGTTCCTGATTTGGAAACTGCTATTAAAGTGGAAGATTAATATTTTTTTTACAAAAGAAATAAAATAAAAAAAACAATAAACCTCAAAAGTAAAATTTTGAGGTTTATTGTTTTTTAGACTTTGGACAGATTTTTTGATTTTTATAGAAAAGCGAATAAACCACACAAACAATTATGATAGCACACAGAAATATCGTTAAAATTAAAAGGCTTAAAAACGTTGTCTAATTACCTCAAACAATGCTACACCTGTAGCTACTGACACATTGAGTGAGCCTATTTTACCCATAAGCGGAATACTTGCAAGTTCATTTGAGTTTTTCAAAATATGTGGCATAATACCATCTTCTTCCGAACCCAATACTAAGGCAGTTGGCGGTTTGAAATCAATACTATAAATCAATTTATCTGTTTTTTCGGTAATAGAAACCACTTGCAAACCACTGTCTTGCAAATAAGAAACGGTATCAAGTAGATTTTCTACTTTGCAAATAGGCATATAATTCAATGCTCCTGACGAAGTTTTGAGGGCTTCCGAAGCAATCATTACACTATTTCTATTAGGCACAACTATCGCATTTACGCCTGCACATTCCGCAGTACGCACAATCGCCCCAAAATTTCGCACATCAGTTATTCTATCCAATATCAAAATAAGTGGAATATTACCTGCGTCATAAGTCATTTGAATAATCCTATCAATAGGCATATAATTGACCGCAGAAATAAACGCTAAAATGCCTTGATGATTTTTGCGGGTAATGCGATTTATTTTTTCAATTGGTACTTTTTGAATAAAAATATCTTTTTCTCTGGCAATATCCCAAATTTCATTAAATTGCGACCCTCTTGATATATCTTTGTTAATGATTATTTTTTCAAAAGTTTTATTGGCTAATAATGCTTCTCTAATGGTTTGAATACCAAAAATTAGGTCTTCTGACTGCATGATGTTTGTTTTTTTATGTATGTTTAGCCCCCTAACCCCCAAAGGGGGAATAAAAACCAAAAGATAATGCTCTTGGATTGGTTGAGGTAGATGTTTTTTGGTGCAAAAATGAATGTTTTTTTTGGATTTTACACATTTTTTCAAAAGTCTTGCAAATGTTTTTGCGAAAAATATGAAAAAGAAATTATTTATTGGTGGGTTGTTGGTTATTTTTAGTGGTTTGTTGGTTGTTTTTTTTGCAAAAAATATACTTTTACAAGCCTATCAAAATGATGGTTTTTGGGCAAATTTGATACAAATATTTTACCCTCGTTTTTTGACCGAAAAACACCGTTTTTCTGTGGATTTTTTTGTACAAAAAATACAACAAATTGGTTTTCGTTTGATATTTTTAGGAATTTTTGGCAGTTTTTTGGTTTATTTTTCAGAAAAAATTAAAAAGAAAATTCAACCCATACATATTTCTACAACCCAAATTTTATGGTTGCAACGCTATTTTTGTGTGTTTTTGTTATGGTGTGTTTGGGATTGGGCTTGGATTTTATACAATTTGTCTGAATTATCATTTTTTTATCAACCTGTATTTTTATTGCGTTTTTTTGGCAAAGAAAATTTTTCGTTTTCGTTGCTTATTTGTAGTTATGCAGGATTGATATTGGGTATTTTTTGCGTTTTCTTTAACCAAAAACCGTTGTTTTTTTCGGTTATTATTTTTATAAATTTTATTTTTTTGCAAGGTTATTTATATAGTTTTCATAAGATAGACCATACTTTTGCCCCTGTAAATTATGTGTGTTTTTTGATGGTTTTTTTGTTTTGGGAAACCGAAAATATGAATATAACCCCTCCCGTTTTGGGATTTGCGCCCCCTTTGGAGGCTGGGGGGCTATACAGTTTATTATTTATCCAGATTGCTGTTGCATTGTGTTATAGTTTTGCAGGTTTGGAAAAAATATTGATTGGTGGCACAACTTGGTTTTTGGATGCACCTTTACAACATTATTTGCGTGTGGCAGAAGTGCCTTTGGGTGTATTTGTGGCACAATCTTACGTCTTGTGTTGGTTTTTGGGGGTATTTGTATTGTTGTGGGAATTATTTTTTATTTGGGCAATTTTTCAAAAAAAATACCTATATTTTTTCTTATTTGTAGGTTTTATGTTTCATTTAGGTACATTTTTTTTGATGAATGTAGGCGGATTTCCACACACTTGGGTATGTTTGTATGTGTTTTTTAGCCCCCAACCCCAAAGGAGAAAATAAAAAAGGAGAAATGAACGCTAAAAATCACTAAAAAACTGTATTTATTTAGTTACATCACAAAAAGCATTTTTGAGCTATATTTTACTTCAAAATGCTCATAAAAATTTGATAAAACGGTTTATCCTCCATTGGTGTTTAGGGGGTTTTTCTTATATATAATTGTGGGTATTGCGTGGATTTTTGGTATTTTTGGGCTAATACAGGAATTGCAGCAAAGAGCTTTGGGACAAATTTTTTTTCATCTATAATCACATCAGGCATATTTTTTTGAAAATTTTTATGGATTTCAATGATAATGTTGTATTTATCCAAATTTGCAAAATGCCTTTGTGCCATTTGCCAATCCAAATAAGGCGTTGCGAGACTTGCTTTGTGATAATTGCCCAAACTTTCGCCCAGAATAATAATTTTTTTGCCTGTGGTATATTTATAAGGGATATTTTCTTTGGTAATAAGTTTTTTGGTGTCAATTTGCCACTCAAAATCCGCCATATCTGCCCAAGCAAGTGGAATATGTATGCGAATTTGATATAAGTGCATGTAAGAAAAAAAGCAAGCATTTGCGAAAATCCCAATAAAAAGCATTTCACGCAACCAATATGTACGTGCATACATGAAATATTGTGAAACCAAAAAACTCAATCCTATCAACAAAGGCATAAAGCTAAATGCAGATATTTTATTGCCCCCAAATATCGCTACAACGCCCACCAAAACCCAAATTATCATAATTGTTTGGCAACGATTTTGATAATTGGTAACACCTTTAATCGTAATAGCAAGAATAGACAACACAAAAATTGTGATTGGTAACGCAAAAATCAATAAAATTTCAAAAAAAGGCACATAAAAATATATACGAAATAAAAACAAAGGATAGAAAAAACTTAAATAAAAATCATATTCTGCATCTACCATATAAAAACCCAAAAATGCAACCCCAAGCGTAAAAAAAAACGCTAAAAACATCAAAATATAATCCCTAAATTTGGTATCAGTATATAATGCAAAACTCAATGCAGGCACCAACAAAAACCAAAAACTTGGCAAATAAAACAATGTACTAATACCCAAATACGCCCCAATCTCAAAAACACCATTGTAACGCCTTTTTTCGCTAATCTGCATAAAAATATACCGCATAATGAACAATAAAAATGTATTGGCAATCAACGCAGGACTCAGCACCAAAAAATCCATAAAACTCGTCATCAATACGCCATACACCAACATTGGCACAAGCGTCCTCTCAGAAAATATTTGATAACGTTTCAAAATATGATTAAACATATACGCTTGCAACAACACCAACAACGTAGCTAAAATTTGGTGTGCCAAAGGCGATTTACCAAAAATACTATGCAAAATCCAAAAAACCGTAGCAGACAAAGGCGAAATATTTTCCCATGTTTCAGTGTATAATTGGTATCCTTGATGTATCCGCTCCCCCACCAAAAACCAACCCATTTGCGGATTAAGCACTTCCAACGTACCAAACGCAGGTAAACGAATGATAAGCAACAATAAAAACGCAAACAAAATGCGAAATGTGGTATCTATTTGAAAGAAACGAACCATGCCAAAACTAATATAATTGAAAAAATATTTTTTAAAAAAACTTGTTGTTTTTGCAAATTTATAGAAAATCCACAAAAAAACTATCTTGGTGTAGATATTTCTAAATACTAATCTGATTTTGCATTTGTCAAAAAATAAACTTAAAAATATAGTAATTTTCTGTTTACAAATTGAAATAAGTTTCAAACCATTTTATTTATTAAAAAAACTCCCTTGAATTTTAGCTGGCTAAACAGATACAAATAATTAAAAAAAAATATTTGTTTTTTTGCAAAAAAATGATAAATTTGTACTAAAAAATAACGTTAAAATATGGCAAAACAAACAAAAAAGAAATATTAGAAATGCAAGAATTTGTAGCCAACCATAAAATAAAATGGATTTCTTGGGAAACCGTTAAACGAAATATAGAATCAATTGTACCGCTTATTTTGGATACTGGTGCTATACTTCCACCGTTTTAAATCAACAGACAACTGAGGATATTGATTTTGTATATAATTCAAAAAAAACAGAAGAAATAACTACCGCAAGTGGAAGAAAAGAAATATTTTACAAACATCATGTAAAAAAATCTGTTCTTAGGAATTTAATATTGAGTTTGAAGATTTTAAATTATTGATAGTTCCTGAGAAAAAAAAAGAAAATGAAATATGGGAAAAATAACAAGAAAAAAAATTAAGTAGCGAAAAAGAAAAAATAGAATATTTTGGACTTTTAGGATTAGATTTTTTTGAAAATAGAAAAATCTGTATTGATTTGCAAAATAACACCTTAGATGTTTCTTTTTAGAAAAAAAATGTTAAAAAAACACACTTCAAAAAAGTTTCAATAAAAATCGTACATAAAAAAATCGTATATAACATGACTCCACAAGCCCTTACCGTTGATGCAGTGCGCAACATTGCAGAAGAATTGATGACCAAATATGGAAATACCACCACATTGGACGTGAAAAACCTGCTTCGCAACCGCAATTTTTTTGCCACGCAACAAGAAGTTTCTGGATATATGGATACACTTTCCACAACCGAACAATGGCATCATACTCAAAAAAACGGTTATCGTGTGTATAGTTTGCCCCCTGACACCAACAATACGTTGGACGTGTATTACGCCAAAAACAATGAAGTACTTGATATATATGTGCAAGGCAAAGAATTACACATAGGTACAGGCAAAAAATATAGCCAAATTGCTTGGCAAATAAAAACACTCAAACGCAATGCTACTGCTATGGCAGAAGCACAACAAATCATAAAAGACAAAAAAGCAGAAGGATTTACACAAAATACACAAGTCCCAGCATACGCAGTAAGGCAACAAATGAGAACATTGACGCATGAAAAACCTGAAAAAGTAAAAATTGGTGTATATGATTTTTTTCTAAAATATCATTATATAATAGACGAACAACAGATTTCAGAAAATAAATATTGTGTAGGAGGACATTTTTCTTGGGAAAAAGAAAGTTTTGAAAATTTGGCTCAAAATATCACACACAAAAATTGGTCGTTGAACTTGTTTTTACAAGGGAATTTTGTAGCAAATGGCAAAAAACTACATGATAAAATTACACGCCCAAAACAAGCACAAGATATTACCACAAATGATTTTGTAGAAATTGTGCCTTATTCAGGGCAATTATATGAAGTGATTTTTACAACTGCAAGCGGTAAAGTCGTTGCCCTCAATAAATTTAAAGAAGGAAATTATGACGCTTTCTTAGATAAAGTTTGTAATATTTTAAAAAATGGTTTTGCGTTTTTTTAAGGAAATTAAATATTAAAAAATGCTGTTCTCGTGCTGGAATAGCATTTTTTTTGTGTAAAGGGGGTTTTTTTCATGACTTCAAACTAAATTTCATGACTCTACCTGACATTTTTTAAAAGGTAAAAGCCTGTACAAATTGGTTTAGCAATAGTTTAAAAAATTTGAAGCTGAACGACAGAATAACGCTAATTTTATTGTGTCTGCTGTATTTTGGGGATTATGTAACTTTTTTAACGTCTTTTTTTACCATACTTTTGTTCGATTTTTATAATTATTGATAAAATTCGTTTAAATTTTAGCGTAAATTATTCGGGCAAAAAATACTAAAAATAGCCCTGAATAACACAAGGCAAAATTATTTAGCGTTACTCAGTCGTTCAGCTCCCAAAATCAGTATTGGTATTTTATCCCTGTTATTGCATTTGTTTGTATTTTGGGTGGTTTTTTATTTTTTTTAAGAATAAAAAAGAAAAAAACGCAAAATTAGCACCTTAAAAATTCATACATTTGCGTTTTGAAAAAAACTTTTGAAAAAAATTATTGGAAACACATTCAAAAATGAAAAATAAAACACTTTTAAATCTTCTTTTGCTGATATTTGGCGCTTTGCTCATTAACATTTTTTCACAATTTTATTTTTTTAGAATTGATTTGACAGAGGAAAAACGCTATACAATACAACCTGTTACAAAAAAAATATTAAAGGAATTGGACAGCGAAATTTTGATAAAAGTGTATCTTGATGGTGATTTACCGCCTATGTTTCAGCGTTTGCATAAAAATATTCGCGAAACGTTAGACGAATTTCAAACCTATGCAGGCATCAATTTGCAATATCGTTTTATCAATCCTTTGACTGTTTCCACCAACAAAGAAAAACAAAGCACTTTCCTACGTGAAATTACCCAAAAAGGCATTCTCCCTACCAATTTGCCCCAAAAAGTAGGCGACAAAATCATTGACAAATATGTGTACCCTGGTGCAATCATAGTGTATAAAAATGTGGAATTGCCTATCATGCTTTTCAAAACCATAGACCAACGCTTAAAGGGCGCACCTACACCCGAACAGATTTTAAACCAATCTGTAGAAAACGTAGAGTATAACCTCATCTCTGCTATTCGCCAAATTACCCAAAAAAAACGTTTTAAAATAGGTTTTTTAGATGGTCATGGCGAACTTGATGCCAAAGAAAGGGGTGATTTGGTTAGCACACTTCAATTATATTATGATGTGTATAATGTAAATCTGCCACAAAGTCAGGTATTAGAAGGACTTGACGCGATTGTAATTGCGAAACCAGATAGCACTTTTTCCGAAAAAAATAAATACAAAATAGACCAATTTATTATGCGTGGGGGCAAAGCAATGTTTTTGCTTGATGGCACAGGCGTATATATGGATAGTGTAGTGCGTGATAAAGGCTCTTTTTCATTTCCATACAACCACAATCTTACAGATTTATTGTTCAAATACGGAGTGCGTATCAACCCTGTGTTAATACGTGATGAAGCGGTTTGTACGCCTATTCCATTGGTTGTGGGCAATATGGGCAATCAACCACAAATCAAGGCAATTCCTTGGAAATATTACCCATTATTAAATATCTTTGGCAAACACCCAATCGTCAAAAATCTAAGTCCTGTGCAAGCACGTTTTGTGAATACATTGGACACCGTAAAAGCTAAAAATATACAAAAAATTCCGTTACTTTTTACCTCCAAATATTCAAGACAAGTAGGTACGCCAGTTTTTGTAACGTTTAATGAAGCAAAAGAAAACGCAAATTTTAGGACGTTGCCCCAAAATAGTTATCCTGTGTCGTATCTTTTGGAAGGTCTTTTTTCGTCTGCATACACAGGCAGAAGCGAAAGCACAAATGACAAAGAATTTGTACAACAAAACAAAACGCAAAACAAAATTCTGGTATGTGCTGATGGTGATATAGCTCGCAACGAAATCGTAAAAGGGCAGATTTATCCTTTGGGTTTTGACCCAATGTTTAAGGCACAATATGGCAACAAGGATTTTTTGCTCAATGCCATAGATTATTTATTGGACGACAAAGGGGTAATGACCACCAAAAACAAAGAAATTACACTTCGCCCTCTGGATAAACTCAAAGTACAAGATGAACGCCTTTATTGGCAAATCCTGAATGTTGGTTTGCCTCTTGTGATGTTGATATTGTTTGGGATTGGATTTTATTTTTGGCGAAAAAATGCTTTTGGGAAAAAGAAGTAAGGGAACGAATTAACCAAGCAGTTTTAGCGTCTCGCTAAGACCTTTCAAATTTCAAGCGTCCCGCTTGCAGTGTCACGCAAGCGGGACGCTTGCGATTAAGTAAGTCATAGCGGGACGCGAAGACCACTTGGATCTTAGTGGGACGCTAAGACCGCTTGGAACTTGGAGGAGAGGGGAAAGGCTAAGATGAGTAGTGTCATATCAAATTCTGACTTTTTGTCATAAATAATGTCATAAAAAACACTTTTTTATATAAAAAATAGCAATAAAACCAAAAATTTAAACAATTTTTATTTATTGGTATCAGATTTGATGTTTATATGTCATTCATAACATTAAAAAATTAAAATTTATGTCCGAAATAATTAACAAACATTTAGAGTGTGTTCTAAAATCACATAACATGAATCTTGATGAAGGTACGCTTTTAGATAACTACAAGTCTAAAAGAGACAAAGTGAAAGAGGCTCTTGAAAAAGAGTATGGAGATAAAATTATAAAAATTATCAATTCTGGTTCTTATAAAAAACATACTGCTATCAATGTGAAATTTGATATGGATTTGTGCGTGCATTTTAAATCTGATAGTTTTAAAACACTTAAAGAAATGTATGAGTCTGTTTATAATTTTCTAAAAGATAATTATAAAAAAGATGATGTTGATTTGATGGAAATCAGGGAACAACGTGTTTCTGTTGGTTTACTTTTTGATGTTGATGATGAGAAGATTTTATTTGATGTAACACCTGGACGTGAATTCAATGATGATAACACAGACAATGATATAAATCTCTATATGAATATAGGAGATACAAATTCTAAAAAAACAAATATACAAAAACAAATTGATACAATTTCAGGTAGAGACAAAGAAAGGCATTGTATAAAATTTCTGAAAGTTTGGAAATTTTATCATGATGTAAAAATCAAATCGTTTTTAGTAGAATTATTGGTAATGGAAACCTTTGATATAAATAATATTGATAATGAACGAGGGCATTGGAATCGACTAAAAAAAACTATAGAGTTTATAAGGGATAATATTGAAACTATACAACTAAAAGACCCAGGTAATTCAAATAACATTGTTACAGACAGCCTTCAGTCTGATGAAAAAACAAGCATTAAAGATTTACTCGAAGAAATGCTTGAAAAAATAGGAAAAGATGAAAATAAAATTAAATATTATTTTCCCATAAATTCAAAATACCCTTGTGAAGAAAAAAAACAAGGATATGAACAAAACACTAAATCAAATTCAAGTATTCTTTCCACCAAAAGTTTTGGATAAACATGATTCAAGAATTTAATAATTTTTTTGAAAATAGGGCTAATGTTAAATTAATTCAAAAATTCAAAGAAAAACAAAAAGAAAATGTCTTTTTTGGTATTATAGAAATTTCTACATCAAAAGAAAATTTGATTTTTGATGTAGAAATACCTTCTACTTTTCCATTTGGCAAGGTTGATAACACTTGTATTACATTTATGTGTAAGAAACTTTTGGGTTATCCTCACATAAATTATGATGGTTCTGTTTGTATACATTCGGAATCATCATCAGATACAGAACAACGATTGAAAAACGAAATTTTATGTTTAGAAGAATGGATAGAAAAATTTTATATCAAAGAAGAAAAAGAAGAGCATTATTATTATTTACAAATACCTCATGAAAAAGATTGTATTTCATTGCTTTTTAGTGATTTGCCATTGCATTATTTTAAAACACATATACAAAGTTATGGGTATACAGAGTTTTCATATATTCAAAATAATAAATTTATGATTTTACAATCCGTTGATGGCCAAAATTTGTTTTGGTCTGAGCGTATAAAAAAAGTACCAAAAATAAAAACTATTTGGCTTTTTTTAAATAAAGAACCTATTTTTAATAAGAAACAAGTACCAACATCTTGGGAACAATTCCATAAAATCTTGTCTTATTCTCAAATAAATTTTATATATAGCGCATATTATAGGTTAGAAATGTTTAAAAAAAATCCCTTAGGTCATTTTTATCTGTTATTAGGTTATGAAATAAAATCTAAACCACATTGGGAATTTATCAAGTTGCAAATAAAAAAATTTCCAATAAGAAATAATTATAATAAGAGGGAGAAAATAAATAATTATACCTTGTTAGATGTTCCCATTTTATGGCAAAAGACTTACAATGTATCTTATGAGCGTTTTTTTGGAAGAGGAAAGTTATCAAATAAAATAACAGAATCAAAAGTACTTATAATTGGTATTGGAGCAATAGGTAGTCAAGTAGCAACAATTTTAGCAAGAGGCGGAATAAAAAATATTGAAATAATAGATTTTGATTCTATATCACCAGGCAACTTATGCAGGAGTGAATATTTCTTGCCTCATATTGATGATTTTAAAATAATAACATTACAAAATTTATTAATAAATATCTCTCCATATATAGATGTTAAAATACAACCATACATAAAAAAAACGTTAAAAAATCACTATATAGATGTTAAAATACAACCATACATAAAAAAAACGTTAAAAAATCACTATAACTACAATGAAAATTTAAAATATTTGAATGACTTTGATATAATATTTGATTGTTCAACTGACAACGAACTTGCGTTTGTATTGGATAAAATGGGCTTAAAAGGCAAAATATTTAATTTGTCTATAACTAATAAAGCAAATGAATTACTTTGTTTAACAGGAAAAAATATTCCAGAATACAAACATTATACAATAAATGCTATCAACAATTATGAAAAACCAAAACTAATTTATGAAGGAGAAGGCTGTCAATATCCCACTTTTGAAGCGTCCTATGTAGATATAAATTCGCTTGTTGCTTTTGCAATTAAAAACATAAATACACGATTTGAAAATAATATAAATTTTAACAATTTTATTATAAGACCTATTGAAAAAGAAAATAATTATTCTATTCAATTATTTGATCATATTTCATTTGTTCAAAAAGAATATAATCTATTCCTTGTTATTTCCACTGAAACGATAACCCAAATTAAAGAATTATCATCAAAACATTACCCAAAAGAGTTTGGAGGAGTTTTGTTGGGGTCTTATTTATCAGATAATCATACGTTGTTGATAACCCAAATTTTAGAAACCTCAGAATATAAAAATTCTCAAACAATGTTCACAAGAGAATCAGAAAAATTAAATCAAAAAATAAAAGATATTCATCAAAAAACAGATGGTAATGTTGTTTATGTTGGTGAATGGCATACACACCCTAATTCTTCTCCTGATTATAGCCAAACAGATTTTTTAGCAATGAAAAGTATCGCTAATGATAACCAAATAATGACTAAAAATCCTATTTTGTTGATAAATAGTTTTGATTTAACTAAACATAATCTTTGTTTTTACGTTTATAAAAATAATAACCTTTTAAAATATGAAAATTACTAAATTTTTGTTTCTATTCTCAATATATTTTTTATTGAGTTTATCCAACATATTTGCTCAAAATAAAGATGTTGTTTTATTAAAAAAACAAGATTCTGTTCTTTTATACAATCGTATTGAGCGATTGGAAGGAATGAAAGAAGTTACAGAAAAATCTTTAACCGAAAAATTTAATGAGTTAAAAAATGCTAATGATAAAAGTTTAAACTCTGTATATGTAGTTTATAATGTCTTGATGGCTCTTGCTGGTTTGGGGGTTTTAGTATTTGTTATCGGATATTTTGTATGGATTCCACGATTAATAAAAAAAACAATAGAGGAAAGAGTATCTAATATTATTGAAAAAGAAAGAGATAAAATTATTCAGATAATCAAAGATGTTGATAATGAAAATATTATTAAAAAAGATAGCAATATATTGGTATTAAGCCCAAATGAGCAAACAAATGAAGTAATTAAAAAAATGGTCGTTGAGAAGTTCAATGATTTGCAAAAAGTAAAATTTTTAGTATTGCAAAATGAAAGTGATATTCAAACTTTACAAAATAAAAATACAGATTTAGTCATCGTCAATGATATAAATGACAACAACAAATTTGCTGAAAATATAATTAATGGATTGATAACACAGTATCAAGATTATAAAACTTGTTTTTTATATTATGGAACACAAAATAAAATTTTATTTGGTAAAAAAAATATAAATTTTGCTAATAGTGAGTTTACTTTATATTCTCGAATAATAGAAACCCTGAAAATGCAAAAAATATTGGAAAAATAGAAAAATCCCCCCTCTTACTTTTGTACTTACATTTTTCCACCCAAGTGGTCTTAGCTCCCAAGCGGTCTTAACGTCTCGCTAAGACCTTTTCCAATTTCAAGCGTTCCGCTTGTCTTTCTTTTAAAAAGTGTCATGCTAGCGGGATGTTGAGACCACTTGGATTATAAGGTGGTTTTTTTTAAGGATTTTATCAAAATTTTATCCAAAAACAAGAATCAAATATTTAAAACTGAATTGCCCAACAAAAAATTTTCCTTTCCAAAAAAAACATTATCCCAAAACAATATCTTTTTTAGAAAAAACACTTAAATTTGCAATTCAAAATAAAATTCTGAATTTCCTTTCTAAAATGGCAATATCTGTATTTGAAACCGAAACTTTTGAAAGTCGTCATCATGGACTTTCTCCCAAAGAATTAGACACCATGTTGCACACGATAGGCGTGCAATCGTTGGACGAACTTATCAACCGCACAATTCCGCAAATCATTCGCAGAAAAAAAGCCATGAATTTGCCCGCTCCACAAAGCGAAGCAGAATTTTTGCAAAGTTTTCGCAAATTATCCCAACAAAATAAAGTTTTCAAAAATTTTATTGGTATGGGCTATTATGATACTATTGTGCCTAATGTTGTCCTAAGAAATGTGCTTGAAAACCCAGCTTGGTACACTGCTTATACGCCTTATCAAGCAGAAATCGCACAAGGGAGAATGGAGGCACTTATCAATTTCCAAACCTTAGTCATGGATTTGACAGGCATGGAAATCGCCAATGCTTCACTTCTTGATGAAGGAACTGCTACCGCAGAAGCGATGACCATGTTGCACGCTTCACGTAAAGGTACACGCAAAAATGCTAATACGTTGTTTGTATCTGAATTATTGCACCCACAAACCATTGATATACTTCGTACACGTGCATTGCCTTTGGGTATTAAATTGCTTGTAGGCAACCATACAACGGTGGATTTCACCAACCAAGATGTTTTTGGGGTTATAGTGGCATATCCAGCCACCAATGGTGAAATATTTGAGTACAAAGATTTTTTTGCTACCGCAAAAGAATTAAATGTCAGCATTACCGCAGTAGCGGATTTATTAAGCCTTACACTTTATACACCACCAGGCGAAATAGGGGCTGATGTAGTGGTGGGTTCTGCCCAAAGATTGGGTGTGCCAATGGGTTTTGGGGGACCTCATGCGGGATTTTTTGCTACAAAAGATGAATACAAACGTTCAATTCCTGGTCGTATTATTGGCGTTTCGGTTGATGCAGAAGGCAATAAAGCATACAGAATGGCTCTACAAACAAGAGAACAACACATCAGACGCGAAAAAGCTACTTCTAATATTTGTACTGCACAAGTATTGCTTTCTGTAATGGCAAGTATGTATGCGGTGTATCATGGTGCTGAAGGTTTGAAAAAAATTGCATCAAAAATTTACGCACTTACTTCTATATTAAAAGCAGGTTTGGAAAAATTAGGTTTTGTAATTGAAAATAAAAATCATTTTGATACAATTACCATTAAATTAGAAACTTCTGCTGATGATTTGAGAAAAATAGCAGAAGAAAATTTCCAAACGAATTTCCGTTATAATGCCAATAATTCGGTTGGAATTAGTTTAGACCAAACCACCACATTGGCTGATATTCAAAATATTTGTGAAATTTTTTCCGAAATTTTAGAAAATGATTTTGATGAAAATTTTATTGAAACATTTACAAAGTCTTCAGCCAATTATTCAGCTAAAAATTTTATTGAAATACTAACAAAAAACAATAATTTTGAAATCCCTGCCTTGCTGGCGCGTACCACTGAATATCTTACCCACCCAGTATTTAATACACACCATACTGAACACGCAATGCTTCGCTATATGAAATCTTTGGAAAACAAAGACCTTTCATTGGTACATTCTATGATAGCATTAGGTTCTTGTACCATGAAACTTAATGCAACTGCAGAAATGATTCCTGTTACGTGGCGTGAGTGGGGCGGAATACACCCTTTTGCCCCAAAAACGCAAACACAAGGTTATCAAATATTATTTAAGAATTTGGAAAAATGGCTTTGTGAAGTTACAAGTTTTGATGCGATTTCATTGCAACCAAATTCGGGAGCGCAAGGCGAATATGCTGGTTTGATGACGATTCGCAATTACTTTATTGCCAAAGGTGAAAGCCATCGCAATATTGCATTAATTCCTTCTTCTGCACATGGCACTAATCCTGCAAGTGCAGTAATGGCAGGTATGCAAGTGGTGGTAACCAAATGTGATGAAATGGGTAATATTGACCTTGCTGATTTACGCCTACACGCAGAAAAACACAAAGAAAATTTGGCTTGTTTGATGGTAACATATCCATCTACACATGGTGTTTTTGAGGAAAGCATCATAGAAATATGCCAACTTATTCATGACAATGGCGGACAGGTGTATATGGACGGTGCAAATATGAACGCACAAGTTGGACTTACTGCTCCTGCGATTATTGGGGCTGATGTGTGTCATTTGAATTTGCATAAAACATTTTGCATACCGCATGGTGGTGGTGGCCCTGGTATGGGACCTATTGGTGTAGCCAAACATCTTGCACCTTATTTGCCTAATCACAGCGTAGTCAAATTGTCGGATAGTCCAGCTACTGCGGTTTCATCTGCTCCGTATGGCAGTGCGAGTATTCTTACGATTTCGTATGCGTATATTGCCATGATGGGTGAAAAAGGGCTTACACAAGCTACGAAACAAGCTATTTTGAACGCAAATTATTTGAAAGCACGTTTAGAAAAGGAATACAAAATCCTCTATACAGGTAAAAATGGCACATGCGCCCATGAGTTTATTTTGGATTGTAGAGATTTCAAACAATATGGCGTAGAAGTAGCTGATATTGCCAAACGTTTAATGGATTATGGTTTTCATGCGCCTACTGTGTCGTTTCCTGTGGCTGGAACGCTTATGGTGGAACCTACTGAAAGCGAAAATATGGCAGAACTTGACCGTTTCGCAGAAGCTATGTTGGCTATTCGTGCAGAAATCAGAGAAATAGAAGAAGGTAAAGCAGAAAAAACAAATAATGTGATTGTAAATGCACCACACACTGCCCAAATGCTATTGGTAGAAAATTGGACAAAACCTTATTCACGCCAAAAAGCTGGTTATCCATTGCCTTACCTCAAAACAAATAAATTTTTCCCTTCTGTGGCAAAAATTGATAATGCGTATGGTGATAGAAACCTCGTTTGCTCATGTATTCCTGTGGAAGAATATGCAGAAAATGAAGTGAGTGCGTAAAAAAAAATAATAAGTAATTCTCGTGTTTTTTTGTTATGCTGAAAGTATCTGTAGTTTCAACTATAATTGCAGGTTCCTATAGAATGACAAAAAAACATACAGAATTACAATTATTTACGATATTTTGAGATTACTGAAATAAATGATTACTTTTCCATTTCTTTTTTTGCTTCTTTCAAAATATTGTCTTCTTCGCTCATAATTTTGAAATAAAGATTTTCATTATCCAAAAAACGTGCAATTTCAGCCATGATGCGTCTGTTGATTTGTTGTTTGTCTTTGGTTGAAAATGTAAAAAATACTGGTTTTTTGTTTTCTTTAAAGTTATTTTTATCTTCTTGCAACATATTAGACATGGTTTTGAGGATAAAATCCTGTTTTTGGGCGAGCAATTCATTCAGGCGTTGCAAAAAAATCCTATCTGAAATATCTATAAAATTACTTTTATTTTTTAGAAAAAAATCCAATGCAATACGTGCAAATGCTTGTTTGTCTGCCAAAACCTCTATTTGTTGGGCAAGCATCGCAGTATCCAAAGGTACAAAAATATCAGGTATAATACCACCACCTCCATATACGGTACGTCCTTTTGTGGTTTTAAAAGCCTTTGATTTGTCTATTTTGATGCTGTCCCAATGAAAAAGTGAAGGTGGATACTCATCTTTAAGGTCTTGCAAATAATCTAAATACGGTTTTTGGATATTTCTACCACTTGGCGTGTAATATCTTGAAATTGTGAGGCGTAATTCCCCACCATTTTTGAGCATAAAAGGTGATTGAACAAGCCCTTTTCCAAAAGTTTTTCTACCAATAAGCAACGCTCTGTCATGGTCTTGCAATGCACCTGCAAATATTTCGGTAGCTGACGCACTATTTTCGTTTATGAGTACGATTATCTTTCCTTCTTCAAATATACCTTTGATATGGGCATTGTATTTTGTGCTATTTTTGGTTTTTCCTTTGGTATATAAAATTTCGCCTTTTCCTGCCAATAATTCATCAACCATATTGACTGCTCTGTCCAAATAACCGCCACCATTATCACGTACATCTAAAATAAGGCGTTTTGCCCCTTTATTTTTCAATTCGGTAATATTTTCTTTAAATTCTTTATACACTTCTGATGAAAATCTTTGTATTTTGACAAAACCTGTGCTATCATCTATCATGTATGCAACTTCAATAGATTTGCTTGCAATGGTATTGCGTGTAATGGTAATATTTAGTTTTTGGGAAATATTTTGAGCATTTTTCCTTAAAAATTCTGTTTGAACTTTTGAATTATTATCACCCCTAAACATAACAAAAAATGTATCAATAGGTGGGCAAAATGCTTTGCCTGCCACATTTTTTTGGTTAATTTTTAATAATTTATCCCCAATCTGGATTTTTGCTTTTTGGGCAGGTCCATTATTCACAATACCCAATACGGTGAGCGTGTCTTGCAATATTTGGTAAGAAATGCCTATGCCTTCAAACTCGCTTTCTATGCCTGTATGTGCCTTTGCAAGTTGTGAAGGCGGTATATAACGTGAATGTGGGTCTAATTTATTGAGAAATGATTTGATAATTTCTTCCGAAATTTTTTCAGTATTTGGATTATCTGCGTGATATTGTTCTATATATTGCAATATTTCTTGTATTTGTTCATAACTTTTATGGGACGACACATTGTTTTTTTGTTGGTAAAAAAAATAAGAACACGCCCAGCTAAGTCCCCACACCAACGCCAATAAAAAAGGTAACCAAATCTGTAATGGGGAATTTTGTGGTTTCATAGAGGCACGTTTAAGGTTCAAAAAGTTTAAAGTTCAAAAGGTTTAAGGTTCAAAAAGTTCAAAGTTCAAAAAGTTTAAAGTTCAAAAGGTTTAAGGTTCAAAAAGTTTAAAGTTCAAAAAGTTCAAGGTTTAAAATTGTCTATTACCTTTCATATAGAATTAAATTTATGTAAAAAAACTAACAAATTTAACTTAAAGTTTTTATTTTTTTTGTAAAAAGAAAAAAAGAAATCAAATTTGTAGCAAAGCTATTTTTTATAAAGAAAATCATATTTTTAACTTTTTAATTTTAAAATCCAATAAAAATGAAAAAAGCGTATATTTTTCCAGGACAAGGGGCACAATTTAGCGGTATGGGCAAAGAATTGTATGACAACAATCCACAAGCAAAAGCATTATTTGAAAAAGCAAATGAAATTTTAGCGTTTCGCCTTACAGATATTATGTTTTCGGGAACTGACGAAGAACTAAAACAAACAAAAGTTACACAACCAGCGATTTTTACCCATTCTGCGGTGCTTGCGTTGGTGTCAGATGTGCAACCTGATATGGTAGCAGGACATTCTTTGGGCGAATTTTCTGCATTGGTTGCCAATCGTGCTTTGGATTTTGAAAGTGCCTTAAAACTTGTCTATCAACGTGCATTAGCCATGCAAGAGGCTTGCGAAGCAAATCCTTCTACGATGGCTGCTGTGCTTGGTTTGGAAGATGAAGCGGTAGAAAAAGCGTGTGCTTTGGTACAAGGTGAGATTGTAGTACCCGCCAATTATAATTGTCAAGGACAACTTGTGATTTCGGGAACGCATCAAGGTATTGCGTTAGCAACCGAGAAACTAAAAGAATTGGGGGCAAAACGTGTATTGCCTTTGCAAGTTGGAGGGGCTTTTCATTCACCTTTGATGGAATCTGCACGCCAAAAATTGGCAACTGCGATTGAAAATACACATTTTAATACGCCTATTTGCCCTATTTACCAAAATGTAAATGCAAAACCTGCTACTGATATTGAAACCATCAAACAAAATCTTATCGCACAACTCACAGGCGCAGTACGTTGGACACAATGCGTACAAAATATGGTGCAAGATGGTGCAACTACTTTTATAGAAGTTGGAGCAGGAAAAGTATTACAAGGTTTAGTTAAAAAAATCCACAAAGACGCAGAAGTAAGTAGTTTGTAAGATGTAAAGTTTTTCTAAAAACCCGCTTTCTGTGAATAAGAAAGCGGGTTTTTTGTAAAACATTTTAAATGTTCCCCTTTGTGGTTAGGGGCTAAAAATTTGGTGTGTGTTTGTATTGTTGATAGAAATCATCAATTACTTTCACCGCTTCTTCAGGTGTATCTACAATGTTAATCAAATCCAAATCTTTGGCATTGATATTATGCTCTACTTCCAAAACCGTATTTTTTAACCAATCAATCAACCCTTTCCAATAGCTTGAACCATACAAAACGATTGGGAAACGTCCAATTTTTTCGGTTTGAATAAGCGTAAAAGCCTCAAAAAGTTCGTCCATAGTACCCAAACCACCAGGCATTACGATAAATCCTTGTGCATATTTGACAAACATTACTTTACGCACAAAAAAGTAATCAAAATTAATGAGTTTATCATGGTCAATATACACATTTGTACTTTGTTCAAAAGGCAATACAATACCCAATCCCACTGAAGCACCTTTTTCTTTTTTTGCACCTTTGTTGCCTGCTTCCATGATACCAGGCCCGCCACCTGTGATAACGCCATAGCCTTTTTTGACCAAAAGTGCTGCTATTTCTTCTGCGTGTTGGTAGTATGGATTGGAGGGTTTTGTGCGTGCAGAGCCAAATATAGACACGCAAGGTCCTATTTGTGCCAATTTTTCAAAACCTTGCACAAATTCTGCCATGATTTTGAATACGCCCCAAGAGTTGCTACTTTTAATGTCTTGCCAATCGCGTGTATCAAATGCTTTTTTGATTTCTTCTTCTGGTTTTTTGGAACTCATAATTTTATGAATATTTGTTTAATGTGGTTTTTGATACCACGAGATAAAAAAGTTGTTAAAAAAAAATGTGAAATTTTTTCTTTTATTGCATATATCAAAAGAGATAATTTTTTTTTAAAAATACAAAAAAAAAGAAAAATAACTTATAGATTATGGATTTTGAATTATAGGCTATAAATTAACTTATGATACATTTTTCCCTAAAAAACACATTCAAAATACATAAAACAGTTTTTTTTTAATACTTTTTACTGAAAAACCAGTTATTTCCTTTAAAAAAGTGCTTACTAATGTCTATCCATTTTTTTTAAAGGTTTAAAAATTTGATACATAAAAACGCTAAAAATCATTTCTATGTAAAAGTGTCATGGTGAATTTATGACCAAAAATCTTTACAGATTCCCTCACAGCAGACAACATAAGTTTGAATTGTGGCTCAGGGCTTCCCATACAACCTTGCGACCAACCTACATTCCAAAAATTAACTTGCTCACTTCTCACACCATTATTACTCATACGGTGCATATTTGTTTTATAATTGCCTTCATAAATGGTTGTGCGTGTGATTTTACCATCTTTGTCATTATCGCGATAATATTTTAGGTTTTTGATTTGGTCAAAATAAGGATACCACAACCAACCTGTATAAGTATCCACAAATTGATATGCACCTCTATACTGTCCTTCCGCTATCACCGCAGTACCACTCACGCCCGTACCTGTTTCTGCACCTGTGAGTGGTGATTTTTCACCACCTTTGCCCAATGTACCTGCGAGTGTTGTCCATTTGGTTGTGCGTAATTCCCACACGCCATTTACTTTGTAGGCGAGGTGAAATGTATCTGAAAACGTATTTTCAAACAAATCATTTTCCCTAATGGCGATAATATTGAGGTTGTAGTCACCATTTTCAAAAAAAGCATATCCTTTTTTTTGGCACACACTTTTCAATTTTTCTATTGTGGCGAGTTGTTTGGGTGTTGCTGGCATATTTTTTTAGGTTTTTTTGAAATAAATAGAAATTTTAAATAAAAAAACAGAAAGAAAGACGTATAAAATTTCGCCCCTTCAGCGAATTATAATAACTAAATTATTCGTTGGAAGCCTTATGTGTAGTTGTTGGTAACGAAACGAAAAATGTATTTTTCTTTTGGACGTTATTTTTTTACTTTTTTGCTTACATTCTTCTAAACACCGACCTTTAGATTTGCATCAAAAAACAGAGGTGAAAAAATGTTCAAAAAAATAACTAACTTTTCACGTCATTCCCACAAGCAAGCCTTATAACACCAACTAAGAATATTTTTTTTGATATGTCTTTTCCCTTGATGGAAGGTTGCTTGTGTTTTTTTCAGATAAGCATCTCTTATAGGATAATAGGGATAATGCCCTTCTAAAGGTTTTGAGCAAGATTATCTTGAATGACGTTTTTTTCAAAAATTTTTAACGTATCACAAAATTAACAAATTTATGCGAAAATATCAAAGATATTTGGGCGTGGATGTTAGTAAAGAGCATCTTGATATTGGGGAATATTTCCCTGATAATAACCAAACAAAATATTTAATTCGTATTCAAAATACACCATCAGCCATAGAAAATTGGGTAAAAATCACAGATTTATCCAATGCTTTGGTTTGTATGGAAAAAACAGGTATGTATATCAATTTTTTGGTGGAAGGATTATTAAAAAAAAAAATAAGTACTTGGGTGCAAAATGCTTTACACATAAAACGCTCTTTGGGCATTGTAAAAGGCAAAAATGATAAAATAGATGCCCAACGAATTGCAAAATATGCTTATCGTTGCCAAGATGAATGTCGTTTATTTGTGCCAATGCCTGAAAAATTATATGACTTAAATGTGTTGTATAATGAGCGAAAAAAAATAAAAGAAATGATAGCACAGTTGGAAGTTCCGCTCAACGAAACAGAAATATTTGATATAAAAGCACATCAAATACTGAAAAATATCCATACTGAAACCATTGAAGCCCTAAAAAAAGCACTCAAATCCACGGAAAGCCAGATTTCGCAAATCATAGCCTCAGATGAGCATCTACAAAATTTGCACACACTTATCAGCAGTGTAACAGGAGTGGGTAAAGAAACTGCCACCCTTTTTATCATTCTCACAAAAGGTTTTACAAGATTTGAAAATGTTAAACAACTGGCTTGTTTTGCAGGTGTGGTACCTTTTGAAAGTAGTTCAGGCAAAAAAATAACTGGCAATAATATTTCTCAAATATGCCACAAGCCTCTCAAATCCATTTTGTATATGTGTGCTTTGGTCAATCTCAAAACAAATGAAGATTTATCTGCTTATTATCACAAAAAACGAAAAGAAGGCAAAAAACACAAAGTGGTAATCAATGCAGTTTGCAACAAAATCTTACAACGTATTTGGGCTGTAGTAGCACAAAACAAGCCTTTTGAGAAAAAAATTGTCCAATTTGAAAAATTTGAATCTGTTAAAAAGAAAATAAAAAATAGCCAAAAAGAACAGGAAAACAAAAATAAAAAATTAGACTAATGTAAAAAAAATATAAAAACAATAGTATCTATTTTTTTGATAATTATAAAATTATGTAGAAAAAATAGGAAGCAAAAACTATGTCTAAAAAGCAAAAAAATTAAAATTTATAATTATTTTTAAAATTCTTAAAAATTTATCAAAAAAAAAAAGGAATTGTCATAGGAATCAACGGGCAAAAAAAAATTGCGTTGCCATTTGCTTACATCTGGCATTTTTGCTAATATTGTACCTACAAGGGGCGTACTCTCCATAAAAAACGTTGGGTTTATTATGAAAAACAATATCAATGCTTTTTTTTCAAAATCAAAAAACCTATGGAGTATTGAATAAAAATATCATTCAAAAAACCTTTCTTGTAAGAAATTACTTATATGATGTACCACTGATTTTAGTATTATCCTAAATTTTTGAAATTATTTAAACTAAACGATGAAAGAAAAAATTAATCAACCCATAGGCGGTTTTATGTTCATTTTCTTATTGATTGTGGTGATTACTGCTTCAGGTATATTCATTGCTTTTGATGCGCAAAATAGTTTTGCTACACTAAAAAACCTTTCTGAAAATCCTGTAATGGTTTTACTCGCTATCATTGCTTTTTTATTTATATTATTTATACCAAGCGGTTTTTTAATAATTAATCCAAATGATGCAGCAGTATTGACTTTTTTTGGAAGCTATAGAGGCACTGCTAAAGATAATGGGTTATTTTGGATAAATCCTTTTATGAGTGTAAAGCGTATATCCTTACGAGCAAGAAATTTTGATAGTGAAATACTCAAGGTTAATGATAAACTTGGCAATCCAATTATGATAGGTGTAATTTTGGTTTGGCGTGTAAAAGACACTTATAAAGCACTTTTTGATGTTGATGATTATGAAAATTTTATTATTATCCAAAGCGAAGCAGCAGTTCGTAATTTAGCGGGCGTTTATCCTTATGATAATTTTGAAGAAAATGACAAAGAAATTACACTTCGTTCAGGTTTGATTGAAGTAAGCCAAACTTTGGAAAATGAATTACGTGAACGTTTGGAAATCGCAGGGCTTGAAGTTATTGAAGCACGCATCAGCCATTTGGCTTATGCTCCTGAGATTGCTAATGCTATGTTAAGACGACAACAAGCAACAGCAATAGTAGCAGCACGCCATAAAATTGTAGAGGGCGCAGTAAGTATGGTAGAAATGGCTCTTTCAGAACTTTCAAAAAAAGAAATTATAAACCTTGATGAAGATAAAAAAGCGTCAATGGTAAGTAATTTGATGGTGGTTTTGTGTTCAGATAAAGATGCTTCTCCTGTCGTAAATACAGGAACGCTACACCATTAAAAATTTCAATTTAATATTTTATTTTTTACCCTTGTTGGGGTTTAAAAAATGCTTGCACAACTGCAAAAATAGCACAAAAACCAACATAAAAAACCAATTTTTTTATCATTGCGTAAGTTTGTGTGCATTTTTGTCACCAACAAGTCAGCGAAAGTCTTGCGTGTGGTTGTTGGTGACGAAAAATGTATTTTTCTTTTGGAAGTTATTTTTTACTTTTGTAATTACATTTTTCTAAAAACCAACAACGGACAAATTTTTTAAGCCAAATTTTAATTATCTTTTAAAAAATTGTAAAATAAAATATTTTAAAATCCATTAAAACAAAACTTTATATGTTTTCAACTACCTAAACGGATACAAATAAATTATGTTCAAATTTATAAAAATAATCATGTTCAGTCCGTTATATTTGTTTTGGACTTCATTATTTTCTCAAAATTATATTTTATATGATTTTCAAGCAAATATTCAAGACACTCTCAACAATAGATATTCTCGCTGGACTGAGATTTATAGAAAAGAAGGAAGAGTTATAGATGCTTTGTGTTTGACTTCTGAAACTGTAAAAAATAAGACAATATATAGGCTTTTTTTTGTTGTATCAAATAGAACTACAATTGATACGAATAATCTTATAAAAAAGGAAATTATTGCAAAAACAAATCGTGTATTAAAGGTTAATGGGATATTTATACCACTTATCTTAGATTATGACCTTAACTTTGGCTATTTTGGTAATGCTCCCCCAAGAACAAAAAATGGTAAACCAACAAAATTCGTTGTTTTCTCTATTTATACTGGGAAAGAAGAATATCCTATAATCATATTTGATGCAAGGGGTAAAATATATCAAAATCATTGACTCCATTTGCTCATAGTGTTATGTTTTGTTCGTAGCTTT
>JANPJR010000162.1:0-28482 GCA_031425615.1 Cytophagales bacterium | reverse complement strand
TTGCCAAAAAACTAATTTTTTGTAAAAGGTATTTTCCACCAAAAGTAATTTTTTTGGTTTTTCTTTTTTGTAAATATTTTAGTGAATTTTGCAGATTAAATTTTCGTCTTTTTTCTTTTTTTGTGTTAAAAATGGTATTTTTTAGTTCATTTTCAATACTTTTATTTTGCTTTCTCTTTTTTCGGTTTGTGTGCTTTCTTGTGCGATTTTGGTTTCTACCTCATTTTTACAACTTTCAAAAAACCAACTATCCAAATTATATTTTCTTTGGTATTTATCTTTAAAATCCAAATATTCTTGTTTATTTTCTTTCAATTTCTCAAAATTCACAAATAATTTTCTGAATAAAAAAGAATAATTTTCGCAATAATTTTTGATTATTGCTTTATCTTCTTTTTGCAGAGAATTTTGTTTGATATTGAGTTTGAAAGTGAGCATTTTTTAGGGTTATTTTTTACAAAAATACAACAAAAATGTATAAATTAACATAAATTTGTATAAAAAATTAGCTGTTATTTATAATAAAGCTCAAAAAGGTGAAAGGTAGCAAGGTTAATGCTGTTAAGCTAAAGGTTTGATTATTAAACTAAAATTAGTTTAACAGCGTTGCTTTTGGTAATTGGGGTGTATTATTTATTTATATTTTCAAAAAACAGGATTTTATTTTGCTTAAAACAAATCCATTTTTCTTTTATTTCAATTTTTTTAATGTTTTCTTTGGTATTTTCTTTTTTTGCCTCATCATCTTTCAATAAAAATTCTTCTGTTTTTATCCAAAATAAAACATTTTTTTCATCTGGGAGGTTTTGAACACGTTTTTTTTGGGTGTAAATATCTATAAAATATAATAGATTTTGGGTAGTTTTTTGAATGTTTTTTTGAGAAAAATCATTTCCCAAAAAAGTATAAAATTCATCGCCCCAAAAATCAATGTAACTTGTTATATTATTTTTGTCTGTATCACTTTTATCATAACGTTTGTCATTTGCCAAAAAATCCATTGCAACAACTTTTTTTAGGTTTCCAAATAAATCAAAAACAAAAATTTTCTGTATTTCTTTGTTTTCTTTTTCTTTGTTTTCTCTTTCGTCTTTTTCTTTTCGTTTTTTATCATTCTTTATACTTTTCTTTTCTGTATTTTTCTTTTGATTTTCAATTTCTTTTTCCTCAAAAAAACCCAAAAAAACTTGGTATTGATATTCACGTATAAAATTGATGTTAATTTCCTCTAATTGTGGCAAAATCGTGCTTATATTGGTTTGGGACAATATTTGTTCTTGCGCAGGATTAAATTTTTTGAGGCTATTTGTGCCACTGTCCCACGCCCACATATTACCATCACTTGCAGGCGTGCAAGCAGTTACAAACTGCAAAAGGTGATTGGGTAATTCTCGTTTAGAAATTGGTTTGAGAAATCTATCCAAGATATAAAATTCTTGATAATCCATATAAAAAAGTGTAACTTCTTGCGTTTGCCAAGCGTCAATTTGTGAAATTTGGGCAATTTTTTCAGGCGTATAAACGACTTTTTTTTCTAAAAATTTATCCAAAGATGACACATCACAAAAATACACATTTCCTTTTTTGTCTGTAATATAAAAATTGCCTGTACGTGTTTTTGCAACTTGTTTTGGTATGAAATCAATGTCTATTTCTTTGATTTTTTGCCAATGTACCCAAGTTGTATCAACGGTATTTTTGTCTATATTTTTGTCTTTTTGGGCAAAAATAGAAAAGGGAAATACAAAAACAACAATCAATAAAAAACATTTAAAAATTTTTTGCATAAAAACACACTTTTAATTGATGTAACACAGGCTTTTAGTCTGTGCTGAGAAATGACAGACTGAAAGTCTGTGCTACATTCCTAAATACAAATCTACAAAAAAAAATCAACAACCAATTTTTCATTGATTGTTGATTTGTTAAAAAGCTTTGGGTTAGGGGGCTTTTTTACTTAAATTCCAATGTAAAAGGAATACGCGCTTGGACTTTGTCCATTTTACCAATTTTTTCTACGAATTGATAATATTTATACACATCACCCATTTTTTCTTCTAAATATTTATCTAATACTTGTTGAGAGATTTTTGCACCGCCAAGTTTTTCACTAATTTTAGAGAAAAAATCTTTTTTGGTTGGATAATATTTGAGTTTATAATCATCTTTTTTGAGTTTTGCTTTTTCTGCAGCGAGTGCGATAGCATCTTCAAAATTACCAAGTTTATCAACTAAGCCATTTGCTTTGCCTTGTTCGCCTGTCCAAACACGTCCAGAAGCGATTTTTTTCAAATCTTCCACGTTCATTTTTCTACCTTCCGCAGCTTTTGTTGTAAATTCTTCGTAGATTTTTTCTACTGATTTTTGGATAATATCTCTTTCTTCTTTGGTCATTAATTTATTTGGATTGCCCAAGCCTGAAAATTTGCCTGTTGCTACTTCGTCAAAAGTCATTCCCAATTTATTTTTAAACATTTCGCCTGTGTAAAACATCATGCCAAACACACCTATTGAACCTGTCAAAGTATTTGGTTGGGCTACAATCGCATCACAACCCATTGCCATATAATATCCACCTGACGCTGCATAATCGCCCATTGAGGCAATCACTGGTTTTACTTTTTTGGTGATTTGGATTTCTCTCCACATAATATCAGATGCCAACGCACTACCTCCTGGCGAATTGATACGCAATACAATTGCTTTTACTTCTTTGTCTTTGCGTGCTTTGCGAAGTTCAGCTACTATCATGTCAGAGCCAATACCGCCCTCGTTCATACCTGTTGATATTTCGCCTTGTCCTACAATAATAGCGATTTTGTTGGAAGAACTTTTATATTCGCCACTTTCTGCTATTTCAATGTATTTACGTAGGGTTACTTTGTTGATTTTTTCTTTTTCTTCTACTTTAAGTTCTTTGCGAATCATATCATCAAATTCGTCAAAATATGCTACATGTGTTACCAAACCATGTGTAAGGGCATCTTTTGGCTCACGTACAAGCATACTATCCGAAATCATTTTGAGCTTTTCAACTGCAATATTACGTGATTTACCTACATTTGTGAGGTAAAAATTGTAAATACTATTGAGGAAAGAAGTTGTTTGTTCTCTGCTTGCGTCACTCATTTTGTCTAATAAAAAAGGCTCTACTGCACTTTTGAATGTACCAACTTTAAAAATTTCGGGTTTGATTTCCAATTTTTCCAATGTTCCTTTAAAAAAAGTTGGTTGTGTAACAAGTCCATTCATTTCTAAATCACCTTGTGGATTGAGATAGATTTTGTCTGCTACCGAAGCCAAATAATATGCACCTTCGCTGTATGAATCAGAATAGGCATAAATAAATTTTTTGGATTTTTCTTTAAACTCCAACAAAACTTCTCTTACCTCTTGCATAGTGGCAAAACCTGCATTTACACCGCTCATACGCAATACAATACCTTTTATTTTATTATCTTTGATGGCATGGCGGATGGCTTTTTTAATTTCAATAAGTCCAACGCCACTTTTTTCGCCTGTGCTGATAGGCAAATCCAAATCTTCTAATGGATTTTCTGCACTTTGTTCCAAAATTGCTTCACTAAGTTTGAGTTCAAGCACCGAATTGTCTTTGGTGCTTGGTTTGCCACTTGGGACAAATAGGAAAGCTATTCCAAAGAAAAATAAGAAAAATAAGCATATACCAACCACAGTGGCAAAACTATATTTCAAAAAACTAAGCATATATTTTAACGTTTAAAGTTCAAAAGAATTAAAAAAAGATTTTGGATTATGAATTATAGATTAAATTACAAAATAAATTTTTGGATTTTTCTAAGAATTTATTTGCTAAATATGTAAAAAAACATCTGAAAAATTACAAAAAAAAATTATTTCTTTTGATTTTTTTTGAAAATGTGTTTTTTTGTAGAAAGGAAAAAAATGGTCTTATCAAAAATGTTAAGACCATTTTTTATTGTTATTAATAGAAACCAAAAATTTATATTACCAACTTTATGTTATACCAACACCGTTTTTTCCTCAAAAGTTACGCCCCAATCTTCTAATTCGTGCAAAATAGGCACATACAATTCAGGTGAAAGTGGAATATGCACACCTTTGAGCGATAATTTTCCTGTGAGCAACAATTTTGTAGCCATTGCAAGAGGCAAGCCTACTGTTTTGGCAATAGCAGTTTTTTGTCCATTTTCGCCTGTTACTATCAGGTCAGAATAAGTTTTGTAATGTTTATTTTCTGTGTGCCAATCAACTTCATGGTACATCACAATCATATCTTTGTCATCAGGCAACAAAGCCCATTTTTTTTCTAATAATTGTTGTAAAATTTGGGCAGAAGTTGCATTTTTCAGGGTGATTTTAGTAGAATTGTCCCAAATACCAAGCCAAGCCAATTTATCTTTTATATCTTTTGAAAAACCTTGTATTATTTGGGGGTTTATTTGCCAATTTTCAGCCCATTGTTTATATGTAAGTGTATCACTATTTTGTATCACAGTGGTATTTTCGGTAAGTCCAATTGTAACCAAAGCGTGCCAAGCCTCACAAAAACCCACTTGTCTAAGCGTTCCACGCAATATTGTAGTTACATCAGCCAAGCCATATACATCTTTGTAAGGGACAGATTCACGGTTTGGATATGCTTCAAATGTATCACCTTTTGATGTAACAATTTTTTCAGTATTATCAAATAAATGGGGGTATGAAATATATTTATAACTCCCATTTTGCAAATAAGACGCAGTTCCGCCCTGCCCTGCAAGCACTACATTGCGTGGATTCCACGTAAATTTGTAACGCCAAGGGTTATCGCCCTCACTTTCAGGGGCTACCAATGCTCCAGCATAAGATTTGAGGCTTGTAATTGTGCCATTTTTTTGGATAATGTCTGCGAGCATTTTGGCAATACTTAGGTGGTCAAGACCTGGGTCTAAGCCTAATTCATTCAAAAAAAGCAAATTATAGGCACTTGCTTTGATATCCAATGCTTTGATTTCAGGCGGGAGATATGACGCACTCAAAAAATGCTTGCGGAATTGAATACAATATTTTGCAACCACGCTTTGCAAAAAAGCAGGCACAAGCGACACCACAACATCAGTATTGCGGAATAGGTTTTCAGCCTTTTCTGCGTGGTTGATGTCTAAGGTTTGGGTAATAATGTAAGGATATTTTTGTGCTTTTTGTTGGGCAAGGTCGATATTTTGGTCTGCAAGCGTAATTTCCCAATCCATTTGTGGGGCTTGCATAGCCAAATAATCAATCAAATACCCAGAGGAAAGTCCTGCGCCTAAGATTAAAATTTTTTGCATAGTTCAGTAAAAGCCCCCCGCCCCAAAGGGGAGCAAATAGTCAATTGTATGTGTTAATTTCCCTTTGGTTTTGAGATTTTCCTTTGGGTTAATTTCCCCTTTGGGGTTAGGGGCTTTTTATTTCACTTTTTGCATTAAAGCGTAAGCAACTTTACAATTTTTGTTGGCTTTCATCAACTTCAATACTTTTTTCATATCTAAGCTTTCCCCTTGTTCTTGTTTTTTTATAAACTTGGATACATTACCACAGTTTTTTTCAAGTTCTACTTCAATAGGTCTTTCCATTGCTTTTGTCAAATTTTCTTGTTCAGTTGTGGACATTTTTTTTACTTTTTTTTCCATTTTTTCTTGTGCTTTTTCGTCGCCCATTTCAGCAGAATCTATTATCATTTCACGCAAAACTTTGGGGTATTGTTTAAATGTTTTTTCCACACATTCGCATAATTGCGTAGCAATTTTTTTCTCATCAATATTCTTTTGTGCATAACTATTTGCACACAATGCCCACAAAGGGAGCAGAAACAGGATTATTTTTTTCATATTTTTGATTTTGTATTTTTTGATTTTAAATTTTTTTGAAAATAAAGGAAACTTGCCCACATTTCCAAATTTTTTTGAAAATTTAAGGTAAATTTTACCTTTTTGCGTGTAAATACATAAACACATACAAAACAAACGATAAATACATAAAAAGCCAAATAAAATCACAAATGATAAATTTGTTGTTATGGCTAAAAAATTAAATTTTATGTATATTTTTGTAAAAAAAACAAATAATGCCTTTATTCTTTTTTTGCTAAAAAACTTTAAAAAAATATGAAAAAATTATCCTTTATAAAGATGATAAACTTAAAATTCAGCCCTTTATTTACATTCAGAATATTATCCCTTTTTACTACAATATTTTTTATAAATGCGTGTAAGGAATTAGATAAAATAGATTATATACAATTCAAAGCAGGTTTTGTAATGCCAAATATTGCAAGAGAAGACGAAAATGTGTTTTTCCAACCTTCAGAAAGCACAGAAACACAAAACAAAAAAACAGGCGTAGCCAATGCACAATCATTTTCTTGGAGTTTTGGAGATAATGAAACTTCCAATGAAAAAAATCCTACACACATCTACAAAAAATTTGGTACTTATAACATAAAATTTAAAGCCCAAATACTAAAACAAGAAGGTACAATAATAGACAGCACCACCAAAAAAATTACCATTCTTCCAAAACTCAATACACCAACCGCTACATTTACGTATGGTGGCACTCGTGATGAAACTATTTATGAAGTATTGCCCATTGTTGATGGAAGTGGTTATTGGGCTGTGGGCAGGCGTGGTATAACCGATATTTGGATTCACAAACTTGACAACGATTTCAAAGCAAAAACAGGTTTTCCAAAGATTATTGAATCTTTTAGCACTGCACTTACCACACCAAAAGACATTGCTACAACAACTGATGGTGGGCTTATCATCGTAGGTGAAATACGTGATTCTCCACAAGATAGAGATGCTTTTGTGGTAAAAATAGACGCAGAAGCAGATGAAGAATGGTTTGAAGTAACTTCTTCGTTAAAAGATGAATACTATGTAGGTGTTTTTCAAAATAAGACAGGTAATTATACTGTTGTAGGCACTTCTTATAGTGGTAGTAGCAATGATATCAACATTACCACAGATATTTATAATAATCTGGGCGAAAAAATCAATACTGTACTTTCTGTCAATGCAAGTTGCAAATGCGAAGCACAGAGTATTTTTGCTTTGAATACAGGCAGCCCAACTGATAATGATAATTTTTTGGTGGCAGGGACTACACGCAATAATGTGCCTGCCATCATGTATGCCTTTGGAAATGGTACTTCAGGGAATTATTCATTATTGTCAAATAGTGATAGCGAAAACTTCAAAGGACAAGGCACTACTGTTTTACCACTTTCTGATGGAAGATTTATATTGGCAGGTTATCTAAATAATACCACTGATACAGACCGAAAAGATGCTTTTGTTGCCAAATTTGACAATATAAATGGCAGTAGTGCTGCTTGGCGAAACCGTTTTCGTATGTATTCAGATGAGTTTAAAACGCTTTTGGAAGATGCAGACAAAAACATTATCGCAGTAGGCAATCATAGTAACCCAATTTCAGTTAATGATGTTTTTTTGGTAAAATATGACAACAATACAGGAAAATTATTGCAATCCAAAACATTTGGTACACAAGTAGATGAGCAAGTCTTTCAGGCAATCTATACCAACCAAAATAAAATTGTTATTGTAGGGCTTCAAAAAACCACCGAAACCATACCACAACGCAATAATGCTTGGCTTATGCAATTAGACGAAAATTGGTAAAATGAAAACCTCTCCCCAACCTTTCTTCAAAGGCAGAGAGGCTTTAAAAAAAGAACAAACAAAAAAAGCATTTGAAAATTATCGTTTTCTTTTATATTTTTGGAAACTAAAAATTTGAAAAAACAACCACACACAATATTTTGTATTACATAGGATTTTTATTGGCAGGGCTTATAGGCATTACACTTGGATTGGTAGGCGGTGGAGGGTCTATACTTACTACCCCTGTGTTGGTGTATATATTAGGTATAGAGCCTTTATTAGCTACTACTTACTCGCTTTTTGTGGTGGGTTGTACTGCTACATTGGGGGGCATACAAAGCCTCAAACAAAAGCGTGTGAGTATTCCGAGTGCTTTTTGGTTTATGTTGCCTTCGTTTGGTACAGTATATCTCACACGTAGGTATATGTTGCCATATTTGCCTAATACTTGGTATGTGTTTGGGTTGTCATTGTCCAAAGCTACAGGCATTATGCTGTTATTTTCTGCTATGATGTTGATAGCGTCATGGTCAATGCTTGGTACTGGTACATCAGAAAGTCACGAAACACCTTCATCAAATGCCAATATGCTTATGGTATTTGCAGGAACAATCGTAGGCATACTTACAGGTATTATGGGTGCTGGCGGTGGTTTTTTGATTATTCCTGCACTTGTAGTGTATGCACGTATGGAAATGCGAAAAGCGGTAGGTACTTCATTGGTGATTATTGCGTTGAATACCAGCATTGGATTTGCAAGTAGTTTTATTACACAACATCCACATATAGATTGGAATTTTTTGCTCACTTTTACGAGTTTGGCAATATGCGGATTGTTTTTGGGCAATTATATTGGGCATTATTTAAGTGGAAAAACGCTCAAAAAAACATTTGGGTATGTGATTTTGACGATTGGACTTTATATCTTAATTGCAGAAGTAATCAATTTAATAAAAACTATTTGAATCATAAACAAATTTATTATGCAGGGTTATTAAGCAAGTTTTCATAAAATATTTGTATCTATTTAGGTAAAAAAAAATTAAAAAATGAGTAGAAATCGCCATTTGTGTTGTTTTAACCCTTAGGGTGGGGTAAAAAATTAGAAATTTTTTACCCCACCCTAAGGGTTGAAATTCTCTTAAAACTATTTTTCATAGCATTTTTAACTAAAACCTAAACAGATACAAATATTTTTTTTAGCCAAAACAAAAATTTTCACACACGCTAAAAGCCTTTGATACAGTTGCTACATTTTAGTTTTTAAAATAATATGACAAATGCAACACTACCCTTATTTTTACTACCCTTATTTTTAACCCATCACACAAAAAAATCATGTATTTTTCCATAGAAAACTTAGCCCATTTAGACACATTTTTTAGACGAAACCTTATCAATTCGCTTACAGGTTTTAAGAGTTTGACGCTTGTAGGCACAAAAAACAGGGCAGGCATTACCAATCTTGCACCATTTAGTCAAGTGTTTCATATTGGGGCTTCGCCTGCACTTGTGGGCGTGCTTGTACGTCCTGACACCGTAGAAAGGCACACATTGCAAAATATCACAGATACCGAAAGTTTTACGATAAACCATGTAACCGAAGATTTTTACAAGCAAGCACACCAAACATCTGCCCGCTACGACATATCCGAATTTGATGCCATAGGGCTTACACCAACGTATCACAAAGATTTTTTTGCCCCTTATGTCAAAGAATCTATGATAAAAATTGGTTTAAAATTAGAAGAAAAACATAATCTTGCTATCAATGGTACAATTTTAGTGATAGGTTCTATTCAAGAGATATTTTTGCCAGATGTAGCAATAAGTGCAGATGGTTTTATAGATTTGCAAAAAGCAGGTTCTATCACTTGTGTAGGACTTGATGGCTATTATCGCACCGAAAAAATCGCAAGACTCTCCTACGCAAAGCCTGATAAACCATTGACGGAATTAGCTCCCTAACCCCAAAAGGGAACATTAGCAAGAGGAAAATAAATATATTATTTAGTTGTTTGCTCCCCCTTTGGGACTGGGGGCTTGACTTTAAACTTTGACCCTTTTGAACTTTGAATAACATACTACAAAATAATCCTACGCCAAATGATAATATTTTGGGCAACAACACAGAAAATGTTGGTCAAAATCCTGTGTCTAAGGAAAGTACTGTGACAAATGACACATTGAAAGAAAGAGCCAAAAGTAAAAATTTTTGGATTTTGCGTTTTGGTTTGCAAAGTATTCAAGGACGTGTTACAGTTTCGTTTTTTGTAATGGTTTTCACGTGGGCAATACTTTCATATTTGGCAGATAGTATTTGGCGGAAAATAGATGTCCAAAAAGATAGGCTTATCAATATTATACAACCACTTAGAGAGCATACCTTAGAACTCAATCAGCTTGTAAAACAAAGTCAAAGTGCGTTGCAAGAGTATTTTTATTACAAAGACGAGACACTTGAACAAAACCACCAACACCTTTGGTTGGTAGATATTCCACAACACCGTGATTTTTTGAAAGGCTCTGTGTATGCCCTTCGCCCTGATGTGCAAGCAGAAGATATTTTTAATGCCATCAATGCACATCTCACACAACTCCAACAAGCACAAGAAAAACTAAGAAAACGTTTCAAATTATCCTCAGAAGATGCAAGTATTCAATACGAATTTAGAACAAATTTGTATAATGCTTTGCAAGAATACGAAAAAACCACACGCAGACTACGCCTATACGCCCAAGAAAAAACGACACAAGCCCAAAAAGAAATTAAACAAATCCAACAGCAATTTTATGTATGGCTTACCATAGGTTTTTTTATAACCATTCTTATCAATTATATTTTTGGGGTGTATATGCTTACCATTATTTTTGGTTGGGTAAAAGATATTCGTAACCTTTTGGATAAAATTGCTTACGGAAATACACCAGATAAAATAACCATTCCCAATAATGAATTTAGAGGCATTTCTATATACATCAATCAACTTATTGACAACCTTACCGCACTCAAAAGTTATGCGGAAGAAATCGGAAAAGGGAATTTTAGCATGAGGTCAAAAATTTTTGGGGGAAAAAGTATTTTAGGAAAATCTTTGAATGAAATGGGACAAAGTCTCCAAAAAGTATATGAACAAGAAAGCAAACGCACTTGGACTACTGAAGGTCTTGCCCAATTTGCGGATATTCAACGACAAAATACGCACAATATTCACCGCCTTTGTCAAGAAACGATTAGCAATATTGTAAAAAAATTAAATGCAACACAAGGCGGATTTTTTTTGGTAGATACCCACAAAGAATGTTTTACGCTGATGTCTTCGTATGCGTATGGCAAACAAAAATTTTTTACAAAAGAAATTTCGCTTAAAGAAGGTTTATTAGGGCGTGCTTACCAAGAAAAAAAATATATTTACCTCAAAGAAATCCCTTACAATTATATAGAACTTTCATCTGGACTTGGTAGCACACGCCCAAAAGCACTTGTGGTATTGCCTCTTATCAATGACGACAACGAAGTACAAGGCATTATAGAACTTGCTACAATGCACGAAATGTTGCCACACGAATTGGACTTTTTGGAAAATTTGGCACGTAGTACCGCTTCTACAATTACAATGGTACTCGCAAGCGATAGAAATCAACGCCTACTCCAAGAATCACAAAGTATCACCGCTTCGCTCAAACAAACCGAAGAAGAAACCCGTAGAGCTACCATAGAACTTACCTACGCAAGAGAAGAACTCAATAGAAAACTCTCCGAATCCAAAAGGGAATTTGAAAAACTCAATGCTGTGCTCACACACATACCCGAAGGCGTAATCATAACACAAGAAAATGGAGCAATAGAAGTATTTAATCCTTCTGCTTCGCGTATGTTGCAGTATGAATTAGAGGAGATTTTAGGGCGAAATATTAGGCTGATTTTCCCAAATGATTATATGCTCATTACTGCCCAAAATAACCACGAAACACAAGGAAAAGGCGTAGAAAAAGTCCTTGAAGTGGTACGAAAAGATGGCTCTAATACACAAGTAGAGGCTTCTATAAGCCAACTCATGGTCAATAATGAAAATATTATTACGGTAATTATGCGTGAAATGTAAAAGGAACAGACTAACCTAACTTATTCACTATTGGAAGTCCTTAAATAAAAAATTTTTGCAATCATAAAAAATACCAAAAATAGTTTACTAATTTTGTCATAAGGTATTTTTTTACAAAATCAGTGGTTTTTAACTAAAAACCCATATCACATTTTTTTTATACAATTATGATAAGTTTTGGAAGCAATAATAATGAAGTATTGCAATGGCAAGAATTTTTGGTGCAATATGGTTACAGTTATGTAGTGGTTGATGGTGTGTATGAGGAAAGCACGCATAGTGCAACAATGGCTTACCAGCAAGCCTGTGGCATAAGTGTTGATGGTATAGTAGGAAATGATACCTATTATTACGCATTAATACATGGTTATAAAGGTGATTATGCAAGAACTGTTTAGCAATAAAAAACGAATAAATACAAAAAAAACATTTGTATTAAAATCTATTTAGGAAATAAAAAACTAAAAAATCTGGCTGTTTTTTTAACAGCCAGATTTCTGCGGAATGACAAATTTATTGTTTTTTCTAAATGCTAAATAGATGAAAAAAACTTACAAACTAATTTCAAATTGTACCAAATCCACAAATTCTTGCAAACGATTTTGTACTTCTTCTTCGGATAGGTCATAAAGTGCTTCAGGACCAAATTTGCTTACGCAAAAAGATGCCATTGCAGAGCCATGAATAAGGGCAGTTTTCATATTTTCAAAAGAAATATCGCCTGTTTTTGCCAAATGACCAATAAAACCACCTGCAAATGTATCACCAGCACCTGTTGGGTCAAACACATCAGCCAAAGGCAATGCAGGCGCATAAAAAATTTCGTCTTTGTGGAATAATAACGCACCATGTTCTCCTTTTTTGATGATGAGGAATTTAGGTCCCATTTCTTGTATTTTTTTAGAGGCTTTTACCAAAGAATGTTCGCCAGAAAGCAACCTTGCTTCTTCGTCATTGATAGAAAGCACATCAATCATTTTCAAAACCGCTTTCAAATCGTCCAGAGCAATTTCCATCCAAAAATTCATCGTGTCCATCACAATCAATTTTGGACGTTTTTTTAAACGTTCAATTACCGTTTTTTGTACTTGTGGCGTAAGGTTACCCAAAATCAAATATTCACAATCTTGGTAACTTTCAGGAATAATTGGGTCAAAATCTGCCAATACATTCAATTCTGTAACCAATGTATCACGTGAATTGAGGTCAAGATGGTATTTTCCTTGCCAAAAAAATGATTTTTCACCTTTTTTTATTTGTAAACCTTCTGTACTTACACCTTTTTGGTTGAGGTGTTTGATGGTTTCTTGTGGAAAATCCTCTCCAACTACGCTTACAAGTTTTACATTTTTGGTAAAATAAGATGCACAATACGAAATATACGTACCAGAACCACCTATAATTTTATCCACTTTGCCAAAAGGCGTTTCTATTCCATCAAAAGCCACCGAACCTACTACTACTAACGACATGTTTTATTGTTTTTTTTGTTTATTAAAATAAAAATTTTTTGCAAAAATATCAAAAATATGTCTGTAAAAAAAATTAACCAAAAACAAAAAATGCTTTTTATCCCATAAAAGATAAAAAGCATATCTCTAAAAACATACCTAAAACGCACAAAAAAAAACGGTTTTTAATGACCGTTTTTTGATGAAACCCAATAACAAAAAATTAATTTTTTGTATTATCTTCGGTTTGTTTAGGTGTTGCTTGAGCGCGAAATTCAGATTTTTGTTCTGTGTCATTTTTGAGGTAAGTAGGGCAAGTATAACGTCTGCCACATGAACTACCCAACATCAATAAACCCAACGCAATCACAATCATTGATTTTTTCATAGCAATTTTTTGATTTTTATATTTTTTGTAAAATTTTTTATTCAATAATAAACATTATAATTAAAGATAATAGCAAAAATAATGTAATTTTTTATTTTTTGGAAAAATATATTTTCTTTTTTAACAATACGTTTTTATTGTGCGAAAAGTTTTAGTTTTTTAAAATTTAAAACTGGCAATTAAATTACTGCCAACTTTTTTATTTTTTTAATATTCTACTTTTTGTCTGTTCTCAAAATTCATTAGTTTTTGGTTAATTTGTTTTTCTGCCAATTCTTGTGCTTTGAGTACATCATTTGGTGGAAGTGAAGTTTCCAAATCTTTGATTTGGGTAATAATTTTTTGTTGTGTGGCAGTTACAAAACCATTTTTGTTTTCATTTGCCAACAAAAACCATTTATAACTTTCTACAAGATTAATGGCTACACTTTCGCCTGTGCGATACATCAACCCCAAATGATAACGAATTGCGGTAATTTGTCCATTTTTTTGAAGGCTTCCTGTGCGTGTCATAGAGGCAAGTTTTATTGCCCATTGTGTTGCTTCGGTATCGTTTATTTTTGTGCCATACCCTTCCTTCAAAAATCCTATTAGGTTAAAAATTGCGTCAAAATCATTTTTTTCTGCACATTTTCTTGTCCATTCAAAGGCTTTTTTTTCATCTTTTTTAGTGCCACGCCCCAACATATAATCATAACTTAACCTAAATTGTGCAGAAACGTGTCCCTGCATTGCAGATTTTTTGCACCATTCATGCGCCAAACTATCGTTGCGTGGTGCTGTGCCTGTTACACCTGTTGCGTACAGGCAAGCAAGCCCATATTGTGCATCAGAATAGCCCAATGTAGCACCTTCCAATAACAAAGGGAATGCTTTTTGGGGCATTTTTCTATATATAAAAGTTTTTGCTTCATTATTCAATTTTTTACCTTTTTCAAGGTTTTGTTTGATAATTGCAGGGCTTAAAACTGGTTGTTTTTCGGGTTGTTTTTTTGGTTGGGCTTTCAAAGAATTTTTTAAAAAAAATCCAAGAAAAATCGTAAAAACAGCAACAAAAAAAAGAGATTTTTTCAAGTAGGTAAAAATGGATTTAGAAAGTCAATTTGTGATAATTTTTAATACGAAATTTATGATAAATAGGTTTTAAAGTGATACAAGTTTGTTAGTTGTCAAGTTGTTAGTTTTTTGTAAAACTATGGTGGTTATCAGAAGATTTTTTTTATTACTGACAACTGAAAAAACTTTCAACACACTACGCACACAACTTTTTCAAGTTGTTCATCTTCATCAAAAAACGGACAGAAAGCAATTTTTTGCATATCATTACCCAAAAAAACATATTGTTCAAGTGGTTTGCCTTTGGTTTTTAGTTTTTCCATTACTTCTGGCAAGTGCATGTGTTGTGTATAGTTTTCGCCTACAAAATTTTTATTATTTGGAATATTTGGCAATATTCTTTGGGAAAATGTTTCCGTAATTTCTGTAATGATACCTTTTGTATCAAGCGTAAAAGCACAAAGATATTTGGTAGAAAAATTTTGGAACTCATCTTGTTTTGTAATTTTTTCTTGTAATTTGGTTTGTTTTACTTCAAGATTCATGATGTAATTCTTGATGTCATGTTGTTGTTGAATTTCCTGTGTAATATTAGAAGCAATAAACATTACTTTGGATATTTCTTTGTTATTATGGTTTGTGATAGGGTAATAACTACCTCTTAGCCACACTTTTTCGCCATTTTTTGCCAAAAAATCAAATTCACTTTGCACAGCTTCATTATTGCGTAATCGTTCCCAAAGTTTTTGATATGCTTTTGAGGAGGCATATTTAGGCGTTAAAATATCTGTGTGGTATTTATTGATAAGTTCATTATCATCATAGCCAATAATTTGTGCAAATTTGTCATTGATAAGTTTTATTTTTTCTTTTGGATTTAGGACAAGCATTGCAGAAGATACATTTATGGCGTTGAGTTGTTCTTGCAGTTCTCTTGCATGATAATCATTTTCTGCTTGGAGGATTTGCATGGTTTCCATTGTGTTGTGCATTTGTACTTCATTTTCACGCAATACTTGGAGTTGTTCCATGATGCGAAAATCTTGTTCTTTTTCGGTTGTAATGTCATACGCAAGTACCATTATTTTGTGTGCATCATCATTTTTTACTTCACTTTTTGCGTCATTTTTTATGTTTGTATTGCCATCATCTAAGCTATAAAAATAGGCTTTTATCCAAAAAAGGCTTTTGTCTTTGGCTATGCAATCGTATTCAACTTCTACAAATTCCTGTTTTCGGATTTGGAGGGCAAGTTGTTTATATTTGATAGAATTAATAAAAGTTTCGGTTAAAAAAACGCTAAAATGCTTGCCTTCCAAGTCTTCTTTTGCAAATTTTGAGCGTTGCAAAAACTTATCATTTGCCCTTATAATATTACCTTTTGCACTTAATTCTAATACCAAGAGTGATTGGTCTAAGGCATTAAATTGTCGTTGATAAGCGAATGCTTTTGCTTCTGCTTCCTGCTTGGTTTTTTCCAACTCACGTGCATTTGTTTGTAATTGTAGGGTAATTTCTTGTGATTTTTCCAATAATTTTTGGGTACGCAATACACCTTGCATACTTTGAATCATAGAAGCGATATTTTTGGCAAGCCTTTCCAAAAAATCATTATATTTTTTTGGAAATTCATCTAAAATAGCAATTTCCAAAGCTCCTTGCAATTCATCATTATACAAAAGAGGCATTACCAAAAGGCTTTTGTGGTATATTTTGGCTAATGCAGAGTTTACGATTGCCCCTTGTTCGTGTGGGAGTTGTTTGAGTAAGATAGGTCTTTTGTTGCGAATCATTTGTCCTATAATCCCTTCGCCAGATTTGAATGTATTTTTTTTGACCGTTTGCGGGCTACACGCATAACCTGCATACATGATAAGGCTTTGCGGTTGTTCTTCATACACATATATTGCTCCTTGCGTAATATTGAGCAACATAGCAAGTTGTTGGAGAACAACATCAACAAATTCGTATAGATTTTTGCCATAATGCAACCGCATAATGGTATCAAATTGTGTGAGGTTGGTTTCTATCCATTGTTGAATCTCCATTTGGCTTTGCTTTATTTGGAGTTCTTGGGCAGTGGTTTCAAGTTGTTTTTTGTTTTCTTCTAATACTAATTTTTGGAATTGCATTTCCTCTTGTGTTGTATGGAGTTCTTCCATATTTTGCTTTATTTCTTCTTCATTGGCTTGCAATTCTCCGATTTTTATTTGTAAATCTTGGGTTTTTTCTTGGATTTTAACTTCAAGTTGGGCATTTATTTTTTCAATTTCTACCTCATGTTTTAATATTGCTTGGGTAGATAAAATTTCGGAAATGGTTTGCATTTTAAGAAAATTAGCCCACAATCCACTCAAAATTACTTGAAAAATAGAGGCTAAAATATACAATAAAAATGCTTGTACGTTTACATTTCCTTTCACATCATGTGATACTATCATAAGGATAAAATCCTCATATTGTTTGATATACAAAGCAGATTCGCTTATTGTTTTGCCCAAAAATACCAAAAAAGACACTTGTACCAACACAATCAACACACTTACCACCATAGCACGCCAATCTTGATATACAATCAACGTAATAAAAGAAGTAAAAAAGAAAAAACGTACTTCAGATAAACCATGCCATTGGTACAAATATAAAAAAACAAATACTTGGATAAGCACACCTGCCAAAACCCTTGTAAAAAAGGTTTTGCCTGCAAAAATTGTTGCCAAATAAAAACTTCCCAATGCACCCAAACCCACAACCCATGTCCAAAACCATGTTTGGTGCATATAAGCGAAAACCAACGCCAACAAAAAATGTAAACCCATAAAAAATAACATCATGGTATCACCTCGTTGATATACTTCTTGCAAAGCTGGCTCTACTAAGTTTATTGTTATGTTTTTTTGTGTTTCTTCATCAAGTTTTTGATAAAGATTTTTTTTTATGCGTAAATGTCCAAAAAAATTGAAAAAATCGTCTTTGTTTTCTTGCATTGCAAAATTTTTTTAGATAATATGCTACACCCACCAAGAGGGTTAATATAGATAAAAATAGAAATCTTAATTTTAATAAAATTAAATTACTTTCAATTTTACAAGATTTTTTATTAAAAAAGTAATTTTTGAAAAAAATAATTAAAAAATTGTAAAAATACATGTTTATTATTATTTTTTGTTTTTATTGATTAGTAGACTTAAAACTTATATCCTACTCTTATATCCAAAAAATTGGCAACTTGTTGGTGTGCTTTGAGCATAAATCCTACGCCAAAACGCTGTTTTGGGTAATACATCACGCCCCAACGGTGATACCACGTAGAAAAATAAGGGTTATTTTGGTAAAGATACACGCCAATTTGTTGCGAAAAAGTAAATTTCCCCAATAAAAATTGATGTCCTGCCATAGTTCCCACACGCCAACCATCACCATTTACATTTTCAATTTTCATTTTTTGAGCCATTGCACCATCATAATATGCTTCCAAACCCCAAGTCAAGGCACTAAGCTTGCTTACTTGCTTAGAAAATTGCCCTAAAATCCCAAACATAAATTTTCGGTCTTTATCTCCAATAATTGCAGGGCGATTTGTGCCAAAAAACTGTATTTCGGTGCGGATAGGCTGTTTTTTGTCAAATAGCTTGCGTGCTCTTTGTGGAATTTCAGTAGGATTTGGGGTATAAATGATATTCAAAGAAGTAGTTAGCCAATTAATGCCTTTGTTGGGTTCTTTCATGCCTCCATTTGAAATGTGTTGATAATGTGCAAACACACCCAAAGCCCATTTGGACGATATTTTGATGTTTGTGCCACCGCCTACTGCCAAATATGCACTTACAGGAAGGCTGTAAGATTGATTATTGGGGTTGGAAATATCGTTGTATGGGTTGGACAAGAATGCAACGCCCATTGTGCCACGCAAAGCAAGTTGAAAATGCTTTGTAATATTAAAACTTGGCTCTAAAAAATATGCTAATTTTATACTTTGCCCCAACACAGCATTATCGTAATTGGTATAATTGAATAAAAATCCTATTTTTGGATAACAATTACAATTTTCCCAAGTCTTTTGGCTAATTTTCTGCCAAGTAGCATCTATTTGTAGGGCAAAAGGGTTTGAGCCCGCAGTATTTTCTACTGATTCTGAATGTGCAAATATGCTTCCATAGTGTAATTGTGTGCCAATACTGAAAATATGGTTGCGAAGTTTTGGAATTTCAGTAATAGGTTTTTCGTTTTTTAAACTGTCATGTTGGGCGTATATTTTATTTTTTGAAAAAATAAAAATCAAAATTAGCACAAAAATTAAACTAAAAATCAATTTGAAATTTTGATGATATTTTCTCATTTGATGTTTTTTCATTTTTTCTAATATTTTTTTAATATTTTTACCAAAAAGAAATAAAAGCAAAAACAAAAAATTGAAGTGTTTTGTTTTTTAGAAGTAAGCAAAATCTACCTTAGATACCTCAGATAAAGCGGAGGTAATTTATAATTGTCTATTTTATTCCTAATTTCCCATTCCTAATTCCTAATTTTCATGTCAGATATTCTAAGTATAGACCCTAAGTTGGTAAGTGTAGGCGAATTTCACAATTATATGTTGAGTAGCATAGCACCACGTCCTATTGCATTTGTGAGTACAATAGACAAAGCAGGCAATGTAAATCTAAGCCCTTTTAGTTTTTTTAATGCTTTTGGGGCAAATCCACCTTTGGTTATTTTTTCACCAGCACGTAGGGTGCGAGACAATACCACAAAACACACCTTAGAAAATGTGTGGGAAGTGCCAGAAGCAGTTATCAATATTGTGAATTATCCTATGGTGGAACAAATGTCGCTTGCAAGCACCGAATATGCCAAAGGTATAAATGAATTTACAAAATCAGGTTTTACACCTATTCCTTCCCAACTCGTAAAACCGCCACGTGTAGCAGAATCCCCAGCGTGTTTTGAGTGTGTGGTAAAGGAAGTAATAGAAACAGGTAAGGAAGGCGGTGCAGCAATATTGGTTATTTGTGAGATTGTATTGGGGCATTTTAATAAAAATTATTTAGACCAAAATAATCGTATCATACCCCAAAAAATAGACCTTGTAGGACGCATGGGAGGCGATTATTATGTAAGAGCTTTTGGCGAAGCACTTTTTGAAGTAGAAAAACCAACCAGAAAAGTAGGTATTGGCGTAGATGGTATTCCTGAAAATATACGCCTAAGTGAGGTTTTGACGGGTAATAATTTGGGTAAATTAGGCAATGTAGAAACGTTACCTTCTGGATTGGAAATTGAAGAATTTGCAAAATTGCATGATTTTCAAAGCCTTAAAAATAGTATGCCACAAGACGATTTTCAAAAATATCTCCACACATTGGCACAAGATTTATTGCACCGCAACCAAACTTATGATGCGTGGAAGGTGTTATTATCAAATTAAGTTGTCAGTATTCAGTTTTTTCAGTAAAACAATCATAAAAAACTGAATTGACTGATTGCTGACCACTAAAAAGCTATTAAACTTTTATCATATAGTTATAATATTTTTTCACAAAGCCCAACTTTTCATATAATTTTTGGGCTTTTGGGTTTTTTGGCGAAACTTCTAAGGCATAAGCTTTGGCAAAGAAAATATCGTTTTTTTGTGGATTTTTGTATGTGTTGTCAAGCCATTCAAAAAAAGACTTTGTAATGCCTTTTCCCCTATAACTTTCTTTTACAAAAATTTCGTCAATGTGCAATACATTTCCTCCCCATTCGTTGCTCCAAAAATTAGCAAGATACGCATATCCTACAATATTTTTTTGTGACCAAAACATCATAATTTTACCCAAATATGGATTTTCCTCCAACGCTTGCAATGTGCGTAATGCGTGTGCGGGATTGAGCGCGTGTTCAGTAGCATCATCAGCATACAAACCTTGACACATGGCTTGATATTCGTCTTTTTCTTGTTTTTGTGTAAAGTTTATTTCTTGAAAACTTAATCCCTCAAAGTTAATTTGTTTCATATTTAGTTTTTAGGTATTTTTTTTGAATATTTTACAACATAAAAATAGCCAAATAAAACATTGTGAACACAATATAATATTTGGCAATTTTATTTAAGGCTTTTAAACCTTTGAACTTTAATGTTTTAAAATTTTTATTGTTTTTCTGTTTCTGAGAAAGTTTTATCTTTTTGTTTATCCGCAAAAGCTATTCCTAATGTGAAACGCAATGTTTCAGCGAGTGGATTATTTTGGCCTTGTGGGATAAGGTATGCTACATCAATAGCATATTTATCGTAACGAAAACCTGCACCTACAGTAAAATATTTGCGGTTGCCTTTGTTTTTGTTTTCGCCAAAATGTCCAGCACGTACAAAAAACAAATTATCATACGAGTATTCCGCACCAATAGACATGGTAAATTCTTGTATTTCTTCTGAAAAACCATCAGGTGCATCACCAAATGACCCAAACATACCACTCAACACCGTTTTATCTCTTGGATTAGAGCCTTTTACGACTTGTCCTTGTGAATTAACTTGTGCAGGCGAAGGCACCATTAATTTATTCAAGTCTATTGCCAATGTCAATTTATTTTTGTCCATTGGGTCAAGGCTTGTAGTCATTGCAGTACCTAAGCGAAGATTGGTAGGGATAAAATCCTGTGTGCCAGCATTTATATATGAAATTTTAGCCCCAATATTAGAAATATTAGCCCCAAAAGATACTTTGGTAGGACGACCTGCTACTTTAAACATATTGTCATCAGTATAATACCAAGAAATATCTGCAGCACCAGTTACACCAGCTTTGCTTTCTTGTTGGTTAGCGATTTGCACATTTGCTGCGATATTAGAATAAATAAATCTACCTGAAACCGCAACACCCATTTTAGGTGATAATTTGCGTGAATAAGTACCACCTGCAGCAAATTCAGTAGCACGGTTGATACTAACCAGTGCGCCTGATTGGTCTCTGTATTCAATTTCGCCCATATTAAAATAACGCAATTCTATGCCTATTGCTTGTTTGTCGTCAAGTTTATAAAAACCTGTAAGGTATGACAAAGACATATCATTTACCAGATTGCGAAGCCAAGGGTTATAAGCAAGCGAAAAACCGTATTTTTTGTCTGTAAAAGCCAATTTAGCAGGATTCCAATACACTGCGTTTGCGTCTGGGCTTGTTGCTACACCTGCGTCCCCCATTGCACCTGCACGTGCATCAGGCGTAATAGCTAAAAAAGGTACTGCTGTAGTGATAGGTCTTAATGTGGTATCTTGCCCAAGAATTGTGGTTTGGGCTTTGATAGTTTGCCAGCTTCCACACAACGCTAAAGCAATAAACGCCCAGATTTTTTTGGTTTTCAACATAAAAAAGCCAATGAATAGTAGTAAAAACCCAAATAATTTTTATTTATTTTTTAATTAAAAAATGCTAAAAATACTTAAAAAATTGTTGAGTTGAGGGTTTAAAAAATTGGAAATTTAATTATTTTTCTTGTTTGATTTTTTTCGTTTTTAATTTCTTTGTTTTAATTTTTTATTAAAAATATTTCTAATAAAAAATATACTGTAATGAATTTTTATCTAAATACTTTTTACCCAAATATTTTACCAAAATAATTAATTAGGCTTTAAAAAGAAAATTCAAATTTATACAAATTAAATTTTGGTAAAATTTGTTTTTTACAGCCTTTTCTATGGGTTACATCGTGTTTTTTTTGTTGAATTAAGGTTTTGGACTTTTCAACGTGCAAATAACGTGTAAATTTTAGAATTTTTATGTTTTTTCGTCATTTTTTTTGGATTTTTTAAGGAATTTTTAATAATTTCTTAGTAAAGTACCCTTTTGTATTATCTTGGGGCGAAGTTACAAAAATTTTACTTATCAAAACATTACTTTTAGGAAAATTTTGATTTGTATTTTGGTTAATATCCCAACGCAATTCTACAGTTTGTGGGGCTTGTGGAATAAACGCAGAAAGTACATCTATTTTTTTGCCTTGCACATCAAAAATCTCAATCCTAATATCCAAATCCATATCTATTTTATTATGCACAAATCTAAAAATCGTATAATCCGTCATTGGATTTGGATATACAATTACTTCGCCAAATTGCACTTGTGGGGCTTCTCCTACCACAAAATCAATGCTGGATTTATTTACATTATTATAAGTATCCCACACTTCTAAGGTAATCGTATGCCTGCCTTGTGCAAGATTTTGCAAAGGATAACGGATTTTACCATTTTTATATGTATTCAAATCTGCCATATAATAATCATTCAACACAATGCTTACACTGTCGTCCAATATAGCTTTTATGGTGTGTCCTATGCCATTTTGTGAAATATTAATGCCATTTTCATCTGAAATTTTTGCCAAAAATAAACAATTTTTTTGAACTTCTCCGCTATTTTTAAAATTTTCATCATCTATAAATAATTGCATTTGTGGAGGCGTATTGTCTGCAAGCAAAGGTGAATTTGTACCACCAACATTGGGCAAATAATAGCCACCTGCATCTTGTTTGCTATCCAAATCTTGTGCATAAAACGATATTTTACCTAAACCTACATTATATTGTATGTCTTTTGGCACAACAAAACTACACGAAAAAACGCCATTGCTTACTGTTGCTTGTCCCCTGAAAAGTTGTGCATTGCGTACTTTGTATGACATTGGTGAGGCAGATGTACCTATAGTTTGTATCGTATTGCGTTTGTCGCTTACTTCTACAAAGACAGTCCCATTAAAATTTGATACTACATTTTGGTTATTATCTCTTATTTCACCTGTCAATGTGATGGATTGTGTTGCTTTGAAAGTAGGGTTTGTATTGGGATTTTGTCCATTGATTTGTGTAAGTGCAACATTGTTTTTAGGGTAAGCCAACTGCACTGAGGGGTCGCCCAATAATGCAAAATTACGATTTAAAATGTCTATCATACTTTGGTTTTTGGTATATTTCATAATATCGCCCAAGCGTGGCATTTGCCCATTGGGCAAAGGCGTAAATGCACTACTATAAAATGCTTTATTCACAACAAGGTTTGTACTTGAAAAAACTGGTCTTGTAGTTGTAATCAAGGCAATCCCACCGCCTTTTGTACTTAGAAAAACATCTTCCGCAGCAGATACAACAGCAGGATTGTCATAACGTCCAAATTCGCACGTTGCGGTAACAAAAAGCGGTAAAAAATTTTGATTTTTCCAATTTTTTATTTGTGGGATACGCAAAATTCCTTCTTCTGTCCAACCCGATTCACCACCATGTCCTGTATAATTGACAATCAAAGAACCATTATTCACACTATTATCAAGTTTTGCTTGTGCAGTTGGCGAAGTTTCACCTTGTGGGCTTGAAATTTGTGTAAAACTATCCAAAAAAAGTTTTTGTGGTTCATACATTTTGTTATTGAGTTCTATGGATTCCGCAAGTTCATCTGCGTCTTTTTGATGGGTATTCCCATCACCATCATCAGCCACCAAGGTTATTTTTTGTCGCCATGCGCCTGCAGTACGCACAAAATCCGCATAACGAATAGATTTATCTACTGCGATTTTTGCTTCTGCTATGTTTTTGACAGGAAAACGTCCTACGCCTACTTCCATATCTGCGTTCCCTGCATTGTCTTCTGTCCATTCGCCCTCATTATCACCCAAAATCCCAAAATAATCATCAGAAGAATGGCTAAAAATAGGGTGCAATGATTGTATAGATTCGTAAACAGGTACAAAATTGGTATTATTGGCGGTTATGTCCAAATAATCATAAGACGCACCACCAAAAAGTAACACATATTTGAGTTTTTGGGGATTTTTTTTGTATAAAAACCTAATATAATCCCTTATTGCAGAAATATCTGACTTGCCTGAAGAAAATTCATTGTAAATCTGTGTTGTGAGGGCGACTTTGACCTGCATATTGTCATTTTGTGTGCGAAAATTTGCCAATCTTTGGGCTTCTGAAAGGAAATTTGGGTGTACTACAATCAAAAAATCGGGTGGGCTTTCGCCTTGTAAGTTTTGGTTTGCAATTTGTGTCCAATTTCCATTAATATTGGTAATATTGGCAGGGCGAAAAGCTATAAATTCGGGTAAATTTTGGGTATTTGTGCCAAAAGTAATGCGGTCATTCGCTTGGTTAAATGCTTGATTGCGTGGATTTTGGGGGTTTGTGATGTCCCAAACCAATACTTCACCATTTGCTTGGCTTATCTCAAAACTACTTTGTACAAATTGCGTTGCTTCTGCGCTTCTAAATGCTAAAAAATTGCCTGGAAGTGTAAGATTTCGCTTGTATTGTACCCTAAAAAAATTGAGATAACCCGTTGCGCTGTTGCCTGTCTGATTGAGTTTGTACTTTAGGTTAAAATTTTCTGCATTTCCCCAAATATTTGCGTTGGTATTATAGGTATTTTCTGCATCTGAGCCTTTTTGTGCGTAAGTATCATTTGGTACAGGGCTTATATTTTGTGTGCCTATAAGATTATTTTGGGCAAAAACTTGAAAAAATGTAGGACTTGCGTCTTTGCACATGGTTGCAGATGTGATTTTTACAGAGGAATTGGGCAATATTTGAGGAACATTGACAGGGAAAGTATATTCTGATTGAAAAACAAACTGTTCGCCATACCAAGTGCGACCAGAACGTAAAGGATTTGTAAGATTCCGCTCGTAAAAAATCCTTTCGTCAAAGGTATTGAACGTTTGACTACCTACCCCAAGATTATTTTGCGAAGAAATACGCAAACCTGCGGTGTTGTTGATGGTTAAAAATACATAGTTTTTGGCATCATAATAATTTTTTTGGTGGCTAAATAATTGGTTTGTGTTGTTGTATTTCCAAATATCTGTGCCTTCTGCATAAAAAATAATATAATCTTGTTCATCAAAACGTTCATCACTTTCGCCTTTTATCCAAATAGGATTTTCTTGTAGGTCTTGTGTGCGTGGCGTAGCATTGGATTGTGGAAGCATTGCCCCAGAATTGCCAAAAATATGAATGTTTTTTGGGTTAATATTTTGTAAATTAATACCATTTTGACGTAGTGTATTGGCATCAATTTTATAAATACCACTTTCTGTAATAGGAATTTTGTACCAATTTCCTTGTGAAAGTACAGAATTTTGGGCTTTTAGCGTATTTTGGATATTAAATAAAAAAAATATTCCAAAAACGATAAGAAAAAAATGTTTCATAAAAATTGGTTGGTTTTACAAGTGCCAAAGGTAATATTTTTTTATCTAAAAAATAGCTAAAAAGTAAGCGTAAGATTAAATTAGCCACTAACCAAAAGGGAATAAATATAAAAGTATTTGCATTAAAATAGTTTACAAATTTTAAAAAACGTGTCTGTGCCAAGCGAAGTGAAGGTCTGACATACTTTTTAAAATTTCACACACAAAAGCGGTTAAAATCAAAATGTATATTGTTTTAGAAATTTGTGATAAAAAATATTCAAGTTAAAAAATTTGTTCAAAATACAAATTAGAATAAATTTATAAAAACTTATAACTCAAAAACTAATAGCTAACAACTTGGGTTTTCACAAATCAATATTTTTTTTATTAAAAATAAGCTGTATTTTTAAGGCTTGATTTTTGGATTTTATAAATTACTTTTTAATTACAAAAATCAACGATTGCATTTTATTTTAAAAACATGAAAAAACTCTTTTCTATTAATTCTTTACGCAACCGTCTTTTATTTACGTTTTTGGGTTTTACCAATGTTACAATTATTGTAGCAGGGATAAGCATGTGGTTTTATGGGCGTATCAATACAATGACCGAAATCACAAGCCAATTAGAAACTTGTTTGACACAAATATTACGCTTGATAAAAACAGAAGAAGATTTTTTTAACCAAGATGTCCTAAATCCTGAATTTTATAACCCAAATGAAACAAAATATCTCCCAAAACACCACAAACTTTCTGGTGATATCAAGAAACAACTTTATACTTTATTAGAATTAGATGGCATCAAAAGGATTAGTACAAAAAAAAATGCAGTAGGACAAGACATCAAAAATATTATTCAAGAATTAGATAATTATGAAAAAGCATTTACTAAAATCGTGCAATATACCAAGCAAAAAGGGTTTAAGGATAAAGGAATAGAAGGTAAAATGCGTATGAATATGGACAAATTAGAAAAAAGTTTGCTTGCTACGCCTACCGTTTCAAATGCAGAAAATAAATATTTGATTGTGTTGCTTAATAAATATGAAAAAGATTTTATCCTTGAAAAAGATACGATAAATGTGCGTTTTTTTAAAGAAATTTTGCAAAAAATAAATAAAAACGCTATGTCGCAAGGTGAAATAACATTTTTGGAAAATTATGTGCATTATTTTAATGAATTTGTACAAATGGAAACGCTTATTGGGCTTGATAATACAACAGGTGTAAAAAGACAAATACGTATTTATGGCGATAATACTGCCAATTGTATGGAAAGATTGGTAAAAGATATTAACCAAGATGTATTGGAGGGAGAGCGTTCATTGACGAGTTTGTTTATTGTGTTGGTTGTTGCTATGATTTTGACAAGCATTTCTTTGAGTTATTGGATTGCCAACCAAATGACAAAACCCATTACCAAACTTTCTGCAAAAATACATGACACTATTCAAAAAAAATTTTTGGGCGATATACCTGAACTTCGGGCTACAAGTAATGATGAGGTAGGTATTTTGACACGAGATTTTAATACAATGCTCAAAGAAATTCAAACACAACTGCAAGAAATAAAACTACAATCGCAACAATCACAAGACCAAAATAAAGCCCTCAACCAAGCCAATCAACAACTCAAACGCCTAAATGCAGTAAAAGATACTTTTTTTTCTATTATTTCGCATGACTTACGCGCACCACTCAATTCTTTTTTGGGTTATTTATCTATTTTGGAAATAGAAGCACACGCATTTACACCTGAAGAAACCAAAGAATTTACCCAAAATACCCAAAAATCTATCCACAGAATGTTGGATTTATTGGATAATTTGCTTCAATGGTCTTTGTCGCAAACGGGCGATATAGAATACAAACCTGTAATATTGCAACTTGGCGAAGTAGTCAAAGAAAATATTGCCCTGTATGCCAAAATTGCCCAGCAAAAAAATATAGAAATTTATACCCAAATTCCTGAACATGTATCAGTCAAAGCAGATAAAAATATGTTGGACTTTATATTCAGAAATCTTATTACAAATGCACTCAAATTTTCAAATGTAAATGGGAAAATTGATATATTGGCACACCACCAAAAAAATAAAATGGTCATTTCTATCAAAGATTTTGGGGTAGGTATGACACAAGAGCATTTAGAAAAAGTATTTAAACCCGAAGAACATATAAGTACATTGGGCACGAATGCAGAGAAAGGGACAGGATTTGGATTATTACTCTGTAAAAATTTTGTAGAAAAAAATCAAGGCACTATCCGAATCGAAAGCCAACCAGGAAAAGGTACCTTGATTGAATTTACATTGGAGAAGATTGAGTGAAAATCTTTTGTTTTCCGACTACCTCACAATCTTCACCCTAATTCCCTCTGAATGGCTTGAAAATTCTGGTGCGTAAAGGCATTGCATTTGTGTAATACCATTTGAGAAATCACCTGCCTGTGCCACCCTCAAATCATATTGAAAAACAAAAGTACCTTTGGGCAAATATCCAATGAAAAAATTGGTTGCTACATCTCTTGTACTTTCATAATAATACAAACCATCTTGGTATTTGGTTTGTGAAAGCACATTCACAGGCTCAAAACCTGATGCCCTCATATCTTTCAAATGCACATATTCCATATTTCTATCCACTCTAATCTCAACACGA
>JANPJR010000161.1:0-2230 GCA_031425615.1 Cytophagales bacterium | reverse complement strand
GATACTTCTTTTAAAGTTGGAAGAAAGCCGAGTTACCCGCATTGTTATAAAATTTTACATCGCCTAATATTTCATTGTTTGATTTTTGTGTTGCGTTTTTTGATTCAAAAACATATTTTGGAAGATGAAATGCTATACATACAGAGTATGGACTTTCAACTGTAATGGAGTACAGTACTATATACTGTTCCTGTATTGGATTTTGATGTGTCAGGTAATGAGACACGTAGAAATAGTACAAGTGATCACGTAGTGGCGTTCGTCTATGAAAAAGTACGGCGCCCGATTACTGTATTGGATGGAAGGTAATGAATCCTACGAAAAAACATGTCGTAGTATAAAATATCCTCAGACGCTTGCATCAGAAACTTATATTATAACCTATCGGATTTTCAAGACGAAAGCAAATGGTGAAAAAATTTTTAACCTAAAAATCATAGCTTTTCGCGTAAACCATTCACTTTAAAACTAAAATTTCTTGTAAAAATATAAAATATACTTTGGAGTACCTTATCTTTAATAGAATTAAATGAGATCATTTTTAGAAAAATAGTATAACATTTCAACAACAATTAAATAAAAAATCAATGAATCTCACCTGAAAGATCTAAACTAAGTCATACACATGAGTACGACAACACAAATTTCAAAGTTTTTTGCATTGAAACCAAGGACTACTTGGATATTAATTTTTTTAACTGTCTGATACACAAGAACCAATTCATTAAGATAACACAATGAAGATCAGTAATGTATTTAAAGAGGAGATATCCTCCCTTTTTTATGGATCAAGTAAATCTCGAGCGTTGTACCACCTCCCTGATAAATTTGTTTTTAAGGCAAATTGTTTCATACTACTTTTGCTTTATATTTGTTGACCACCAGTCATCTATGGGAATTGTGCAAATATAGCGGTCACTACCACCAAATAATACTGTATCCATGATTCTGGAAGCCGTGATTCTTAATGGGACCCATTTGTCCTAATTATTATTGTTCATTATTTAATTATGATTAAACCAAAACTCTCTAAATTAGTTACCAAAAGTAATATATTTTAACTAATACAATATATTTTTAAATGAATAATACTTATTAAAGAATATGTCTGATCATTTTTCGCATAATTTTGCAGCAAATTTCAAAAATCTATTTCCAATAAAATGTCATGCTGTTTTCACACAGGAGAGTAGCTTCCCAGATACAATAACTGCCAAATATATAAAATAAATTTTATAGATAGATGTCTCTTTATTTCAAGATATCTTGACATAGTATTTCTCTTCTATGAGGCTTATTATTATAGTTTTATTATGTCTCGCGCTTTGTTTTGTCACTCTGAATTGTCCACATGAAATTAACAGTTTTTACAGATTCCCATATATTAATAGTAATCTAGAAATTAAGATGATTCTACTCTAGTTTAGTTTACATGGAAAATATCTACATTTTGATATAAAGCTTGATGACCTATTTTACTAATATCGTACATCTGAATTTAGTACCATTAGTACAAGTTTTCTTGTGTGATTGTGGAATCAGTAGTGCTCACTACTGAATTGTCTCATTACGGTAGTCCAACGTACGAGGCAGAGACGTAGGATTATAGGCCTCAATGTGTCACGTGGTGAGACATTTGGCAGATGAGACAAGAACGGTATTTGATACCGGCTGTAGAAGTATCCTGTAGACTGCCAACCACAGTATCTATTGAAGCTCTACTAGGACCAAGCGTTTCCCCTTACAAAAATACGCAAATTGTCGCATTAGGCGGGTTTTGTTCCTGTATTGGATTTTGATGTGTCAGGTAATGAGACACGTAGAAATAGTACAAGTGAGAACGTGAAGGACTTCAACTATGAAAAAGTACGGCGTCCGATTACTGTATTGATGAGAAGGTAATGCATCCTACGAAAAAACTCTTCGTAGGATATAATACCCTCAGACGCTGTATCAGAAACTTATATAACCTATCGGATTTTCAAGACAAAAGCAAATGTTTAAAAAGTTTGTAACCTAAAAATCCTAGCTTTTCGCGTAAACTATTCACTTTAAAACAGATATTTCTTGTAGAAATATGACTTACACTTTGGAGCTGATTATTTTTACTAGAATTAACTGATATAATTTTTAGAAAAATAGCATAACATTTTCAATAACAATTATATGAAAAACAATTTATCTCACCTGAAAGATCTAAACTAAGTCATATACATAAATGATACAAAAT
>JANPJR010000160.1:0-1521 GCA_031425615.1 Cytophagales bacterium | reverse complement strand
GGGGACTTCATGACAATAAGAAGATGCTTAGGTGACATTGACTTTTCGAAGTATAGTTTATTTCTGTCTGGTGTTGGTGTTCTAATTCTGTTTTCAACATTCATATAATTCAGTCGTTTCAATGGACTATGAGGTGATGTAGTATTCACTGTTGATGGTTTTGATGAAGCGATTGTTGTTATAGCTGCTGGTGCTGCTATAACTGATTGTTTCGATGGACTATTACCAAGTGTTGTCGTATTCACTGCTGATGGTTCCGATGAAGGGAACGTTGTCACTACTGCTGGTGTAGTTGTCAATGATACCGATGTTTCTACAGCTTCACAAGTTGCTGATTGTGCTTCTTCTTCCATAGATGGTAGTTGTGCTGTAGTCATGATAGTTGTGGTAGTTGCCACTGCCACATTTACTTCTGTCGATGGTGGTTGTGTCGTAATCACAGTATTAGTTGATGCAATTGTATTTTCCACAAGCGTCATAGCCTCCAATACTAAATCTACATTCATATTCCTGATTCTTAATTCATCATTGAATCCCAGTAATAATCCAGCCGCTTCATCCGTTTCTACAACTTCACCATTAGGGTCACTGCCTCCATTGCCATCATTTCCATCATTTTCGGATTCATCTGTTTTGAAGTAGCAGTGCTCTGCCATAGCCTTTCGCAATGCGCTTGCTTTTGTGCGAAGAACTTTAGCCATTGCATCATAATCTACATCAAGTGATTGATCTATATTGGCTTTGAGCTTAAATGCGATTGCATCAATACCATTGACGACAATAGGCGTTACCAGATAATATGTCTTTTTTCCTTCAAGATCGGGAAAGTTTAAAATAGTATATGTATTTTCTGGTTTTACATTTGCCTTGGTTGACGGCAAAGATGATGCAATACACCAATCTTGAGCTTTAAACAAATTATCCTTTATAACCGCCATAATGTTAGACTTCGCATGGCGTCCTACTGCCGTAAAACCACCGCGACTTTGAATATAGTTTCTATAACCATCATCTTCTTTCGGTTGTAGTTTCATTTTCCTACTAATGAACCATTTGTCGATGGTTCTTGCCAACCATTTTCGATCTTTATGAAATTCGTAGAAGACATTGAATACTAATAAATGATTTTCTGCCGTGCTTTGAAGCGTAGATAATGCTTTCTTCAAGTCTTTTGTTAATATTGCATTCTCACCTGTAGACTCGTTGATTAGTCCAAATAGTTTCGCTCTTTCCCGAATCACTTGGTAAAACTCAGTGTTTATAAAAATACGTAGTTTTGATCGTAGTTCAGCTATTTCTATTAGCATAGCATCACCGTTTGGCTCTATATCATCAATCATAGTACCTTGTTTTGGTCGTTTTGCTCGGGATGGCCACCACTTAACCGCTTCATCTTTATTTTTTGGACCGCTTCCTGATTTTACATTGAAGAATTTCCGAGGACAATCAAGGAATTCGTCATGGTTGATGATGTTAGCCATAATACAATAATATTTCAATGTTAATTGCTGTCCGGGATAA
>JANPJR010000159.1:0-157103 GCA_031425615.1 Cytophagales bacterium | reverse complement strand
TTCGCCTATTTTGTCAAAATCTCGCCTTTTGTATTCCTGTGCAGGTTTTTCGCTATCCACGTGTGGCAATATCACGTATTTTAAGTGGTTGGTAAGTGTTTTTACGATTGGTTTGGTAAGCGTTGCCTCTTTTAGGAATTTATCGCACAAGTCCGCTATCGTGGGTAATGTGGGGGCGGAAGCTTCTGGCGTTTTTGCTACCCAAATTTTATCTTCCAACATTTTTAGGAACTCTTTTGGTTTTACCACTTTTTGGGCTTTTTCCAAAAAAAGTTGCAGTTCCAAACACTCTTTTATTTTGGTTTGGATATGGTCATTGTAAAGTACGTGGTTTGGCTCACTTTCCTTTACTTTTTTGGTAATGCGGTCAAAATCCTCATCTTTTACATAGATTTTTAGGCTTTTGCCTTGCCCTGCTTGTTTGCCATTGATAGTAAGGCGAAGTAGTAAAGGGGCTTTGTTGTCTTTTTTCCTTAATTTGTCTGACCTAAACCAAACCAAAGGGACAACATCATTAAAAATAAACTCATTTTGTTTATCGTTAAATTGTTGGGAATTAATTAGCGACATAAAAAATATGCCAATATAGGCAACCAATTTTTGAGTAAAATGTTTTTATCAACAAAAATATTTTCCAAAAACCCTTTTTAAATCAAATAGAAAGGGTTTTAAAATACTAAAAATGACACGTTTTTGCAAAAAAATCGTATCATTGGTTGCCTAAATATCGTTTTACGCTTTTTTTGGAGGTTTTAGAGAAATAACGTTTTTTTTCTAAAATTTTTAGCAATAACATTAGAAGAGGAAAAACTATAAAATAAATACTTGTTTTTTGTTTAAATTTAATCAAAATTTTTCCAAAAAATAGCTTCAAAACGATTGTATAAGCAAATATAGGTAACCGAATAAACCTACTTCCTCCTTAAATTAATATTTTTAGCATTTTTATAAAAAAAATTTTTTTTTGTGTAATTATTTATGTTTCTTGCAGTAATTATTAAAAAAAACAGAATAGTTTTTTGTTTTTTTAATTTTTTTATAAAATTCACACTTTACAACTTTATCTATTTTTACTATGAAAAAAGTATTCATTTCTTTCATTTTTGTAGCTTTTGCTATATTATTTTCAAACAATGTAAATGCACAAAAATATTTTGTGTATGATGGTGACAAATTTAGCGTAATGCTTACATGCGACAATTCAAACACAAAGGTTGAGCAAGTATCATTTTCTTTCAATGGAAAATGGGTAAAATTCACAGTTGTAGGCGTTACTGATTTTGAAAGTACCAACGAAGGCGGTTTTGTATATGAAGTATTAGATGGCAAAAAACAAAAATATTTTATTGATTATTACCGTGATAATGATAATATTATTGTTACAAACGAAGCGGGTAATGGCAAATGGACGTTAAAAAAACGTGAAGAATAGGATTGTATTCTTGCAAAATTTTAAATAAAATATACAAAAAAATGCTTTGGTTGCAAAATCAAAGCATTTTTTTGTTTTTGGTTAAGAAGTAAATAAGTTTTTAATTGCTTTTCATATTTGGCTTTTGACTTTTTTTTAGTTTTTAAAAAAAATATTGTATTTTTGAAAAGATTTCATAAAAAAATACGTTTTAAAAGAGATTTTCAATAAAATTATTAAATATAATTAAAAAGCCACATTTAAAAAAACATACCTTAAAAGAATGAAAAAAATCTTTATTCCTTTATTTTTGTGGGTAACCGCATTGTTGGCTACACTCGTTTGTAGCCCTGTTTTTGCCCAAGAAGAAGAAAAAGACCCACGCACATTGGGCGAACACCCAAACGTAATCAATGGTATAGCCATGACCAATAACGGTTTGCAACTTGTGAGTGCAAGCACTGACGAAACCGCTATTTATTGGACGATTGCCACCAAAAAAGGCGAAAAACCATTCAAAGGACATTCAGGAGCGGTAAATTGTGTAGCATTTAGTTATGCAGGTGATATGATTGCAACAGGTAGCGATGACAAAACTGCGATTCTTTGGAATACCAAAGGAAAAGCACTATTTACGCTCAAAGGGCACGCTTCTGCGGTACTTGCTATTACTTTTAGCACTGATGGCAAAAATGTAGTAACTGCTGGTGCTGACCGTACTTTTAGGTTTTGGGACATCAAAACAGGCAAATTACTTCGTAGCCACAAAGCCCATGATGACGTAATAAATGCTATTGTATTCAGTCCAGATGGCAAAACGATTGCAAGTGCTTCGGTCAAAGAAATCAAACTTTGGGAAGTAACTACGCTCAAACTTGTACATACATTCAAAGATGCAGGCACAGAACCATATTGGGGTTTGGCTTTTACAAAAGATGGTAAAACCCTTGCAAGTGGTAGCGGACAACGTGGTGGTGATGGCACTAATAGCCTAAAACTTTGGAAAGTGCTTACAGGAAAACTTATCAAAACTTTAGAAGGGCATAAAGACGCTGTAAATACCGTGATTTTTACCACTGATAGCAAATATTTGATAAGCGGTGGCGAAGACAACGCCCTCAAAGTATGGGATAGTACCACAGGAAACCTTGTAAAAGATTTGCCAGGACACACCAATCCTGTGCGTAGCGTAGTAGTAAGCAAAGACGGAAAAACCATCGCAACTGCGGGTTTTGATAAAAAAATATTCCTTTGGAAAGCTGAATTTTAATTTTTTTAAAGTAAAAATATAATATTTTTCATAAAATTGGGTCTGTACCGAAGTTTACGAGGTCTGACCCTAATTTTTTTTTAAAGGATTACCAAATTCATCATTTATTAAATAAAATCCATTTAAAATTATATCATTATCAAATTTTTTTCATTTTTTTTAACTTTATTTAATTATGCCAACCTTACAATTTAAAAATCTGAGGCAAATCAACGCCCAAAATTATAAAGGACTCTCTGATATTCATTTGCAACAAATGTCAATATCTGCCACACTTGGCTATGGAAAGGAATATACTACGCCAGAAGATTTTTTGGCACAATCAGGTGATGGCGAATTTGAAGATGCAATTGTGGAACTGTGGGACGTGGTAGCTGAAAATGGCCCAAATACTGTGTTGTATGAATGTTGGGTATATTTGGCGGATACTGCCAATGTGTTTTTTGTAGGTACTGCCACAGATACCAACGCTGCTATGTGTCAATGGTCATTTGATGACCAAACTGCTGACGGAAGTTGCGCAGAATTGTGTGCGGATTTGCAAAATGCTTTTGATAAGAAAGATAGGGGATAAAACAAAAGAAAGCCACTTCTTTGCGCAAAGAAGTGGCTTTCTTTTATTTTCGGAGGTGTGAAAAATGGGATTTTTAACAGCAATCCCAATTAAAGTATGCGTTATTAAAATTTTTATTTCTCAAATCATTGATATTAATAAAAACGTTTGCTATGCCAGCATCACCAAACATAATTTGTTCGTCTGTGTCAATTTGAAACAATAGCACAGTATCTTTTATATGTTCTTCATACATTCTTGGGTCTTCCTGTGTAAAAGTGGCATATCCCCCAATTTTGTGTCCTCCTGCACTAAACGAATCTGTTATTTCCTCTTTTTCTATTTCTGTTAAATCTGGGAAATCAACATCAAAACGTGAATTAAAATTAAAATCTTGCCTTCCTCCAAATTCTATTTCTTTTTTAAAAGTTAGTTCGTGTTCACAATAGATAGGACATTCTTCGTAAAGTGATGGGATTAAAAAATCAAAATTTGTGTGATAATCTTCTTTGTCGTTTTCATGAAATAATATTTTATATTCTTCTGTATCATTCCAGTTTTTTGGGTGTATAAAAAATTGTAAAATACCACTTGTTGGGTAATTTTCAATTTCGGGAATTTTTGCAAAGTTGAATTGGGCAAACATAATCATTGGTGTTCCATCTGTGCACATTGGGTAATTTTTATGTGTTGGAATATATGGTTTTCCCAAAAATTTGCTTTGTGTTATTGTTAGGGTTTGACCGTTTTTAATAGGTTGGGCTAATATTTTAATTGTTTCAAGTTTATATTTTTCAAGTTTTTCTCTAAAATTCTTTAAAAATTCAGGTATCATATATTTATTATTGTTTTTTTAGGTATTTAAATTTGTGAATTGTTTATATTTTTATTGATTATATGCAAATATAAAAAAAATAACAAAAAAAAACCACTTTCTCTCGCAAGAAAGTGGTTTTTTTCTATTTCTTAAACTTTAAACTTTTCTCAATGATAACCCAAAATTTTTAGCATACTTTCGCTATCTTGTTCATCAGAAAAAAGTTCATCAGTCAGCGTGCCATCTTCTTCTTGGTTAATAATCACGTGTTTTGGAGCAGGAATAAGACAATGTTGTATGCCACCATAACCGCCCAAAGAATCTTGGTATGCGCCTGTGTGGAAGAAACCAATGTATTGTTTTTCTTGTTCTTCTGCGTCAAATACAGGCAAAAACACCTCCGAAATATGTGCTTCTGCATTATAATAATCCATAGAATCGCAGGTCAATCCACCCAAATTAACTTTGTGAAAAGGATTATCCCAATTATTTACCGCCATCATGATATATTTTTGGTTCATGCCCCACACATCAGGCAAATGCGTGATAAATGAGCCATCAATCATATACCAAAGTTCCTTGTCGTTTTGCAATTTTTGGTCAACTACTGAATATACAATTGCACCAGATTCGCCTACGGTATAACTGCCAAATTCGGTAAAAATATTAGGTACAGGCACATTATTTTTGTTGCAAATCCATTGAATTACCTCTATCACTTGGTCAGCCATATATTGATAATCGTACTCAAATTGCAAAGAGGTTTTGATAGGAAAACCGCCCCCAATATCAATCGTATCAAGTGTAGAACATACCTTGCGAAGTTCGCAATATTTGTACATAAACCTATTCAATTCGCTCCAATAATACGCACTGTCTTTGATGCCTGTATTAATGAAAAAATGCAACATTTTCAAGCGAAATTGTGGGTGCGAAGCAATTTTTTCTTTGTAGAGTTGGTTAATATCGTTGTAACGAATACCCAAACGTGAGGTATAAAACGCAAAATTTGGTTCTTCATCAGAAGCCACACGAATACCAACATTGATGGCTTTTGCATTGGTATCACGATATTCGTCTATTTCGTTGAGATTATCCAAAATAGGCACACAATTAAAACCTTCTTCCAACATTTCACGAATAGATTTAATGTAAGCAGGACGTTTGAAACCATTACAAATGATAAAATGCTCCTTGCTGACTTTGCCTAACTCATATAGACGTTTGATAATAGGCATATCATACGCAGATGACGTTTCTAAGTGTGTATCATGTTTGAGGACTTCTTCCAACACAAAACGAAAGTGCGAAGATTTGGTGCAATAACAATAGGTGTAAGTGCCTGCGTAGTTATGCTTTTTGATGGCTTTGTTAAAAATCTCTTTTGCATATAGGATATGCTCACGAATTTTTGGTAAATACGTGATTTTGAGTGGTGTGCCATATTTTTGAATAATGCTCATCAAAGGCACACCATTGAAAAGCAGACCGTCATTTTCCACACGAAATTCTTTGTTTGGAAAATCAAAGGTTTGCTCTATCAAATCTACATAACTTTTCATTTATATTCCGCTTATAAAAAAGGGTTTTTTGGGTAAAATTTTTCTAAATAATAATAACAGAAATTGCGAAACCTTAGTATATTTTTGTATTTTAAAATACATGTTAAACACATTTTTTAAATACAAAGGTTTTTGAAAAATCGTGCAAAATTACCTTTTTTTACCCAAAAATTTACCTTTTTTTTAAATTTTCACAAAAAAATAATAAAATGATAATGTAATAGAAGTTGTCAGTCGTTAGTTTTTAAGTTATCAGTTTTTGTAAATTTGTGTGTTCAACTGTAAATCACATTAAAAAAAAACTATTTCCTTAAATCAGCACAAAATTTGCTCATCTAAAAAACATCAAAAAACAAAGTTATCAACTGCAACACCAAAAATAATAAACGTATGAAAAAATTTATGAAAAAAATTATATCCTTCAAATCCGTATTTTTTAGCGTTGTTTTTTTATGTAGTTTTTCAGCCTCAGCACAAGGATTATTAACCCAAAATCACGCAAAAACGGATAAATTGGACTTGTCGCCTTACTACAACAATTATAATCCTAATCTCCCAAGTAAGTATTCTTTGAAAGAATATGCACCAGAAGCAGGCGAACAAGGCAATTTTGGTACGTGTGTAGGCTGGTCGTTGGCGTGTTTGCAAACGATGGCAAAAGCCATAGATGGCGATTGGAAAAATTATGAAGCAATAATTATGAAACATAGTTATTCGCCTTTTTTTCCGTATCTCAAAGCCAAATCTTATGAAGATGAAGATTGTAAACGTGGTATTGAACTTGTAAATGGATTGGAGGTGTTGTCAAAGTTTGGCAATTTGAAAAATGAAGATTTTACACATGATTGCCAAAAAAATATTTCTTCAAAAGAACAACAAAAAGCCAATAAAAATAGGATAAGAAGTTACACAAAATTGTTTGAAGAATATGATAAAAAATCACAAAAAATAGACGCTGTAAAACAAGCCATTTACACCAAACAACCTGTAGTAGTGGGCATGTTTGGCATTACAAATTCGTTTAAAGAAATCTCTGGCAAAGATTTTTGGCAACCAACCGAAGAAGAAATACACCAAAAAAATACCGAAAAAACTGGACACGCACTTGTGGTAATAGGGTATGATGACGATAAAAAAAACGGTAGTTTTTTATTATTCAATAGTTGGGGAAAAACTTGGGGTAAAGATGGTATGGTTTGGATTGCATACAATGATTTTGCAGAAATGTGCCATGAAGCTTACACGATTATTCCACAAAAAGAAAATGAAGTGAAATTTTCTGCGGATTTGAGTTTTTTGGGGCATGAAAACGAAAAAATCACTTTTTTGCCCAAAGACTACATTTATAAAACTTCGCAAGCGATGTATGAAGGCAATTCTTTTCAAATATCCCTCAAAATTAATCAACCGCTTTATGTATATGCGTTTGGGGCTGATTTGACCGAAAAAAATGCAAAAATATTTCCACAAAATGCACACATATCACCTTATTTTAATGATATTTCCCAAGAAATTATTTTCCCAAAAAAAGATAAACATTGGGTGCTTGACCATGTCAAAGGCAAAGATTATGTATGTGTATTGTTGAGCAATGAACCTATAAGTTTTGATGCTTTTTTGCGTGAAGTAGAAAACACAAAAGGTAGTTTTTATGAAAAAATAAAAACCACATTGGGCGATAAATTTTATCCATTAAACAATAATTTATCTAATAAAAACCTTGATGCTATTACCATAAAACAGCAAATTTTACCACACCACAAAATTATGCCTTTGATTGTGGAGATTGAACACTTATAAAAAAGTTTAAAAGGGTCAAAAGTTTAATGTAATATGCGCACTACGATACAAATTTTAAAAAAACACATTCAAAACGTAGGAAAAAGGATTTTTAAATAGTTTTTACTAAAAAATAATACGTTTTTTTGAAAAACTAACACAAATATGGTGTTTAACGCTATTTTCTTTCAGTTTGTGATTTTTTCAAAAAATCAGGGTCAGACCTCCGTAAACTACGGTACAGACCCAATTTTTTGAAAAATGGTATTAAAAATATTTTGTTTAAATCGTTTCAAAGTACTTTTTTTTAAATTCTAAAAAGGGGCATAGTAGTAAGTGTAATGTGTATTATTTTTACAAAACAAATGTTTACAACAATTTTAATCGTTATAAGCATTTTGAGTGTTTTTTTATTAAAAATTAAGAATATTCAACTAAAAAACTGATTACTGAAAAACATTTAACTTTTGTATTCTTTCCAAGTAATCCAACCATAATAATACATCAATATTTGAGGGAAAACCAATATATTTGCCCACATGAATACCCAAGTAATACGCGACCTATCCAAACCACCTAAATCAATGTTATTTACTTGGAATGACAGAAACAACATAAAAACCACAAATAAACTTGTGAAAAAGTGAATTTTTCGGTGCGTGCTAATCGTATTATATGACATCACAACGCGAGGCAAAGCACTGCCCAAAAATTGGTAAAAACCAGTAAATAATTGCAAATACAACAAAAATATTCCAAAGGTTGCAAATCGTTCACTGCCAATTATAAGACCAAGTATTACGCCTAATAATAATAGGGTGTTGAGTAATAGTAAACCACATTGAATAATAAAATCCAATGAAAGTAAGCCTCTGTTAGGCGTTTGGTTAGTTTCCATAATTTTAAAAAAATAAAAAATGAATAAAAATAAAAGTTGTTTTTAATCTATACTTCAAGATTTTATAAATATTTCAAAACTTTCAAAAATAATTGAAAGTTATTTTGTGTTTATATATTTTGTGAAGCTGAATTTTTGCTATTTTTTTTACTTCTTATAATTTTTATTTTGGCATAAGCATATCGCTCATACTCAACGTGTAATCAATATTGGGGTATATGAAATCTATGTTGTTGTTTTCTTGTGTCCTCAATACATAAAATTGTTTGCTCTGGATTTCATCTGCGAGTTGTAATGGATTTCCATTTGGAAAATAGGGTACATTATTTTTAAATTGGATAAAAGTATTTGATTGTCGGAAAGTAATGCCCAACCATTTGTTAGTTGGATTTTTTAGGATTGTGGGCGTTTCTAAGATAATTTGATGCAAATAATTTATATTCGTTTTCAATGAAAATAATATCACTGAATTATGCTCCAATAAAAATTCAAATTCTTCAAATTCTTGATTTTTATGTTTGATTTTTAGTTTTCTTAATTGGTTTTCTGTGTTGTCTGGTTGTTCATAACAAGAAAAAAGAGCAATAAACGAATTATCTGCCATATCCAAACATTGGTCAGAATGGTATTTCATTTTGGTATATGTATGGTCATATATTTCAATCAGAGCATTATTAAAGTCCAAAATATGTTTTTTATCAAATTTTGCAAATTCGTATGCTATACATTCAGCAATGAGCGTGTGAATAGGCAAAAAAATGTGTGCTGGTTTGGTATATTGTGTAGTTGTTCTTATAATTGGTATGCCTTTTTCGCTTATTTTAACCAAATTATTGCCTTTTCTGCCTTTTGCTATATCTCCAAAATCAATGTCATTAGATAATTCTTTGAATAAATTATTTTCCAAAGGAAGTATGAATTTATAAAAGCCATTTTTCTCTTTCATTTATTTTTGATATTTTTTTATTTTAGTAAATAGGTTTTTGATAATCTCCCAAATTCATACTAAAATCTATTTTACCGTATTCTATTTGGTTTTCTGTTTCATTTTCTTGGCGATAGCTTTCTCTCAAATCATTTTCGTTTTCTATATTTATGGATTCCAACGGTATGAGTGTGTTATTTTCTATGATGTATGTTTGGTTATCCATAAAAATTGCTTCTTTATTTGAACAACGTACTACATAACCCAATCTTGTTGGAATGTGCATTACATTCAACGTAGAAGGTTTTATTTCGTGTGTATAAAGTCTGTTGGTGGCAAGTGAAATAAAAAAAACAGAATTTGGATACAAAATAACTGTAAATTCTTTGGCTAAGGTGTCATCATTAACTGAATTTTTTAACTTAAAATGAAGTTTTGTCAAAGCACTTATATCTTTGTAACACCAATCGTACTTATCTGTTTTGGAGGGTTTGAGTTGTTGGAAATTGGATTTATCATAAAAAGTACAAAATGCAATTAACGCATTTTTGGGCATGTCTTTTGTTTTGTCGGAATGTGCTTTAATTTTGGCTTTTTTTTCTTTTGGTGATGTTTCTGTGCCTTGTTTATTTTCGTAAATCTGTGCCAATACATGATTTAGGGTAGTTTCTTGTTCAAAAATATATTTTGTAGCGTCATTCATAGCGTTAATAATGCTCATATCAGTTTTACGGAAATTGTCAGTAGCACCTGAAAAATTACTTGAACACCTCAAAAGATGGTAACGCAATATTTCTTGTTGTGTTTCTGTGATTTCTTTTGAAACTTTGGTCAAATATATCCCTTTTCTGAAAGCTATGCCTAATTTGGAGGATTCCGTTAAATCTTGAAATTCGTGTTCAGACTTAATTTTATGGAAATAATCATCATCTTCAAAAAATTCTCTAAAATAAACGCCTGCGTTGCTTATAACAATGGGTACTTTGCCAAGTGTTATGTATTGATGGATATTTTTTTGATATGTTTCTTGTTTTAGATTTTCAACATTGGAAGAAAACTCTTTAATAATAAACAAAGGAATATTTAAAGGGAAATTCAAGTATTCAAGTTTTGCGATATTACCACATACATAAACTTTTTTTTTTCTTAAATTTTCTTTCAATTCTTCGTTTATTTCTGATAGATTTTTTATGACTTTTCCACAAAAATTTCCTATCAAATATTGGAGTTCATTATTATTATTTTCTTCATTGGACAAAACCAAAAGCATATTTTTGTCTTTTGAAATAGTGTTTTCAGTATTCATTTTTGGTTTATTTTTAAATTTTTATTTTTTCAGATTGTCAAGTGTTTCGTTTTTCACACACCGACAACTGAAAAATGTAATTACCTCAACATCTTTAACACCTTTTCCAACGCAACAATAAAAAAATCAATTTCTTCTACTGTATTATACAAGGCAAAAGAAATTCTTGCACTGCCATCAAGCCCCAAACGATTATGCAATGGTTGTGTGCAATGGTGCCCTGTACGAATTGCAACGCCTTGCATATCCAATAACGTACCAATATCGCTATGGTGCACGCCTTCAACTACAAAAGAAATCACACTAATTTTATTTTTTGCTTGCCCAACAATTTTCAGACCTTCTATTTTTTGCATTTTTTCGGTGGCATATTGCAAAAGGTGTTGTTCGTGGGCATGGAGGGCGTTTTTATCTAAATTTTGGAGATAATCTAAGGCATTTTTCAAGGCAATCGCATCAGCAATATTTGGCGTACCCGCCTCAAATTTGTGTGGGATAACGTTGTACGTGCTTTTTTCAAAACTCACATCTTTTATCATTTCTCCGCCTCCATGATAGGGGGGCATATTTTCCAAAATATTTTTTTTGCCATACAAAATGCCTATTCCTGTTGGTGCATAAACTTTATGCCCTGAAAAAGCATAAAAATCTGCATCTAATTTTTGCACATCAATTTCCAAATGCACACTTGCTTGTGCCCCATCAACAAAAACCGTTGCACCAAATTTTTTTGCCAAAGGAATCATTTTTTCCAAAGGATTTATTGTGCCAAGTGCGTTGGACACATGACAAATGGTAAGTAATTTGGTTTTTGGCGAAAGCATTTTTTCGTATTCCTCTAATAAAATCTCACCTTCATCATTGATAGGAATAACCTTAATAATTGCACCTTTTTCTTCTGCAATCAATTGCCAAGGCACAATATTAGAATGGTGTTCCATTGTAGAAAGGAGGATTTCGTCCCCTTTTTGGAGATTTTTTCTGCCCCAAGTTTGTGCCACAAGATTGATAGCTTCTGTAACACCACGTGTAAAAATAATTTCTTCTACAAACTCAGCGTTTAAAAAATTTTGTACGGTTTTGCGTGTATTTTCGTAATCTTGTGTAGATTTGGAAGCCATAAAATGCGCCCCACGATGAATATTAGCGTTTTGAGTAGCGTAATAATTTTGTAGTGCATCTAATACCGTTTTAGGTTTTTGGGAAGTTGCAGCATTATCAAGATACACAAGTGTTTTATTTTCGTGTACTTTTGTTTGCAAAATAGGGAAATCTGCTCTTATTTTTTGGATGTCAAAATTCATTTTTGTATGAAGATTTAGCCTCCTAACGCCCCAAAGGGGAATTTAAAGGAATATATAATTTTTAAAGTTTGAAATTTTAGAATATTTAACTCAAAATCAATGTTTTTTTTTATTGTTTTTTATACAACATTAGATAAAATCTTTTTGTTACAAATGGTTTTTAAATTTGTTTTTCTAACTTAAAAAATTTTTCCCTAACACAAGTTTTATAAAATTTTTGGTTTCTTCTTTTTCCAAGTCCCATGTATATTTTTTTGCATAATATTCATACAATATTTTTTGGGCATCATCTGCGGAATTGCAAACATCTAACTTATCCAAAGCATCATTAAAATCAAGCGTATTTCCTCCAAAAAGCGTATTTGCAAACAAAAATCTTTCATGGATAGGCAATATTTTTTTAATATTTTCTGCTTTTAAGCTGTTGAATTTTTGGTTTTTGTTTTGCTCAAATTTCTCTGAAACAGTGGTTTGTGCAGGGTTGTTTTTGGCAATTTTTTCGTGTAAAGTATTTGGTAAAAAATCTAAATCGTCCATTTCTATATTTTGTCCAAAATTTTGATTTTTGATAAATATTTTTTCTATTTTTTTGGTTTCTAATGGGTTTTCTGTTACAAAATGATGGCTATCTGTTGTATTTTGTACAGTTTTTTGTATAATATCTTGGACATTTTGTGTAGAAACTTGTTCAGCAATTTGCGTTATATGTTGTGTTACATTTGGCAACATCTTTTGAATATCCAAAGGCATCAATGCCTCAAATTTTTTGAGGTGAATGTGTATATCATCACTTACCATAGATTCGCAAACATTTTTAAGAATTTTGGCAGTTTCAATGGGCGAAAGGCTTGGGAAATTATTGATTTCTAACATAAATTTTTGGAAAATATTTTTGTTAAATTCAATAAATCGCCTTATGCCTTCAAAATCAGATACTTGAAGTCGTGGTTGTTCAAACTTTGCAATTTCATTCTGAAAAAATCTTTCTGGGTCTAAAATCAATATTAATGTATCTTGTATAGCTTCAAGGATAAGCGGATAAAAATTTTCTTTGTTGATTTCTATGTGATTTGACAAGGTATTTTGCAAGTGAAGCAACGATTTTTGTACTTCTGGGTGTTGGTACGCAAAAAAAGCACTTTTTTGCCATTGTGATTTTTCAAATTGCCATTTTTCAAAAATATTTTTCATAATCAACCAATTTATTTGCTTGATTTCCGAAAATTCTACAATCTGTTTGCCTGTGATGTAGGTGTGGTCTATAAAAAAAAATTCATTCAAATTGCGTGCTAATGCCCTGCTATATTGATAAATTTCGGTCATTATAAGTGCTTGCATAAGTTCAATTACGTTTTTTCAGTTAATTCAGTCATCAGTTTTTAGTTTGAGGTCGTTGTGCTAAATAAACTTAATAACAGAACAAACTGATAACTTTTCCCTCAAAATTACCATTAATAAAGGTACAAAAAAACATAAAAAAAATAATTTTGCAAAGTATTGGCTGTTTTATAATTTTTAATTTATTTTTAAATGTTTTTAAATATAAATTATAATAACATTTTTAAACTAAAAAAATCTGAATATTTTATATTGAAAATAGTCAGATTTCTTATTTTTTAAATCAAGTACGCAAACTTTTACGGATTTTTTCTTTGTTTAAAAAAAATAATGCAAAAATTCCCCCTTTGGGATTAGTGGGCTATTTCTTCTTCTAACCAACTTGGGCGTGTTGTAACAACATGATTGCATTTGAGTTCATTCAAAATGGCATACAAACCAAAATAAGTGCGGTTGATATACAAAGAATCCTTTGCACCGCGTGCTTCTTTTGAGTTGCGAATTTCGGGCAAAGTAGCAAGGTTTTCGCCATATTCATAAATTTCTCTGAAATAACTGTCATCACTAAAATCAAAAGTTTTGGTACGAAAAGGTCTGCACAGCAATTCTATCATGGTTTTGAATACACCTATATAAAACGTAACGAGTTCTGGCGAATCTTTTTCCGACAAAAATTCTAAGGTGTAGAAAGTTTGTATCAAGACTTTTTCATTTTTATCGTCCAACATTTTTGGGTTGATAACTTTAAAATATTCATCATAAAATTTTGGTGGAATCTCTTTTACACAACCAAAATCAATAATGCCCAAATCGCCATTTTCACGCATCAAAAAATTGCCTGGATGTGGGTCAGCATGTACCGCTTTGAGCGTGTGCATTTGAAAATTATAAAACTCCCAAAGTGCTTGTCCAATAAGATTACGGACTTCTTGGCTTGGGTTTTTTTGCAAAAATTCTTTTAAATGAAAACCCTCTAACCAATCCATTGTAAGGACTTTTTCTGCGGAATATTCAGGATAATATTTGGTAAAAATAAGGTTTGGAATATGGCTACAAGCCTTTGAAATCTCTTGTGAGCGTCTAAGCTCGAGTGTATAATCCGTTTCTTCGGTAAGTTTGGTTTCTACTTCTTGGAGATATTTGTCAATATCTTTGTCAGGCAAACCCAAAATCAGGGACGCAAAAGGTTTTACCATTTTCAAATCGCTGTGAATACTATCTGCTACGCCAGGATATTGGATTTTGACAGCGAGTTTTTGGTTATTTTTGTATGCGGTATGCACTTGACCAATAGAGGCTGCGTTTGTGGCTTCCATTTCAAAACTATCATAAATTTCTTGTGGTGTTTTGCCAAAATATTTTTTAAAAGTTTTGACAACCAACGGGCCTGAAAGGGGAGGAGCAGAATATTGTGCCATTGTGAATTTATCCACGTATGCTTTTGGCATAATGTTTTTGTCCATACTAAGCATTTGTGCTACTTTCAAGGCACTGCCTTTGAGTTCGCTTAGGGAATTGTATATGTCCCTTGCGTTGTCTTCGTGGAGTTCTTGTCTTCCTTCTTCTTTATCTTGTCCGAAGGCTTTTTTTACATAATGTTTGATATAATTTCCGCCAATTTTGATGCCTGTGGTGATAAATTTGGTGGCACGTTGTACCTTAGAGGTAGGAATGGATTCTTGTGGTTTCATATTTTGAAGTGTGATAATACATATAGAACTATTTTTTAGGTTTTTAGTTTAGTTTTGAAGAAATATTATTTTTTTAACAATAAAAAAAATACAAGAAATCAAAAATGGACTTAGTTTTGAATATTGGTAATTTTAGGTTTTGAGTTCAGATTTTAAGATTTTCAAAAATGAATATTTTATAAAAAAAACAATATCTTTGCCCATTCAATCCGAAAAAACCTATCTACACATTTATTGTTTTGCAATTTTTTATTTCAAAAAAATCTTCAAAAAGTTCTTTTGAGCATTAAAAAAATATTCCATGAAATATTTTACTATCTTATCAATTTATTTGTCTTTTTATAAAAAATTTACGGTATTTATTTTTGCATTTCTTTGTGTATTTTTTTGCACACAAATTTTTATCAAAATAAATGCACAAACGCCTCAACTTTTTACAGAAGGTTTGAATGTGGTATTTGTGAATAAATTGCAAAGTGACCTTGATAAAGCCATTAAAAAAGAAAATGATGGTGACAAAAAAGAAGCCTCACGTTACTACAATAATATAGCGTCTGCTTATTGGGAGCAAAAACTTTATACACAAGCGATTTCTTTTTTTGATAAATCATACAACCTCAACCAAAGTATAGGCAATGCTTCGGGTATGATGGGAATCATTAATAATTATGCCCTCATATATGCGGACATGGGGCAATATGCCAAATCTTTGACAAATTTTGAAAAAGTGCTTGCATTTCGCAGGTCGCAAAAAGACCCTGAAAGTATATTTGCTTCACTTATCAATATTGCTGTAATATGTAAAGGATTACAAGATTATGAACAAGGCATAAAATATGTGGAGGAAGCAAAAGACATCGCAAAGCGAAATTATAACCTCAAAAATATGCGACTTGCTTACGGAAGTTTGTATGAATTGTATGACAAAATGGGTAATACGAAAAAAACCAAAGAAAATTTTGAATTATACAAAATTATCCATGAAGAACTCCTAAAAGGTACGCTAAAATCTTCGCAAGATGCAGTAAAAGAAAGTGAATACAAAAATTCATTGCTTGAAAGAGAAAAAAAAATAAAAGAACAACTCCTACAAAAAGCAGAACAAAAACTTGTATCACAAACCAACGAAATCCAAAACCTAAGCTACGAAGCACAAGCCCTTGCTGATACTTCGGATAAACTACACCTCGCAGTAGAATTTTTAAAAAAAGATGCAGAAATCAAAAGCAAAACCAATGAAATAAGACATCTCAAAGACCTTGAAGAAAAAGCAAAAGCAGAACGAAAACTTGAACAACAACGCACATTTAATAATTATTATATTACTGTTATTATCTTTATGTTGGTTATTGCGGTTATTTTAGTCAAAATAAACTATGACCGTAAAGTGCGAAATAAAATTTTGTTGAAACAAAAATTAGAACTCAAAACCAGTAACCAAGTCAAAGACAAACTTTTTTCAATTATTGCACATGATTTAAGGGCACCATTTAATGCGTTGAATGGTTTTATTTCTTTACTTAATTATGGCGACCTTTCTGACGAAGAAACACATTCTATTACCCAAAATCTCCAAAAAACATCTACTTCTACGCTTGAAACCCTTGATATTTTGCTTGCTTGGGCAAAAAGTCAAATGAATGGTATTGTTGCCAAACCTGAAAATATGGACGCATATATTACAGCCCAAAAACAAATTGATTTATTTACGCCTATCGTTTCCCAAAAATACATTACGATTGAAAATTTTATTGTACCACGTACTTATGCGTGGGCAGATACTAATCAAATAGACACTGTATTGCGAAATCTTGTCAGCAACGCTATCAAATTTACCCCAAAAAATGGAAAAATTATCATTGATGCCATTTATAAAGATAACAAACTTTATATTTCAGTTACAGATACTGGCGTTGGTATTTCGCAAACTAACCTCAAAAAGTTATTCAAAACGGAAACCCATTTTTCTACCAAAGGCACAGAAAGGGAAAAAGGCACAGGACTTGGCTTGATGCTCTGTAAAGAATTTGTGGAAACAAATAAAGGCGAGATTTTTATTGAAAGCGAAGTAGGCAGAGGAACAAAAGTATATTTTTCGTTGCCCACACATGGGTAATTGAGAATTTGAGGATTAGGAATTAGGGATTTTTTAAATTTTAAAAAAACTGAACAAACTGACAATTTGTATTATGATACAGAAAATTATTATTGGAAATTATAAATCCATACAATATCTTAATTTAACTCTTCAACCTATTAATATCTTAATTGGGGCGAATGGGGCTGGAAAAAGCAATTTTATTAGTTTTTTTAAACTTGTAAATCGCATTTATACCCAACAATTACAAAATTTTTTGGGAGGTAATATTGATGCCTTTTTATACTTTGGGCAAAAATATAGCGAACAACTGGCGGGTTGTTTAGTATTTGAAAAAAATGCAATTTATTTTACTTTAAAACCAAAAACCAATACAAATACAGCATTTATATCAGAATTGGGCGATTTTTTTAATAAAAATAATACACCAGAATTTTTACATAATAATTGGGATAAAATAATATGGGACAAATATACAGAAGAAAGTACACTTATAAATAACAAAAAATGGCGTGCTAATTATCTGAAATCATATTTGGAAGGTTTGAAAATTTATCATTTTCATGATACAAGTGAAACATCATCCCTCAAAAAAATGTCAGATATTCATGATAATCAATATTTGGCGGAAGATGGCAGAAATTTAGCTTCTTATTTATATTATTTGCAAGAAAAACATGCCAATTATTTCAAAAAAATAGAAATGGCAGTCCAAAATGTTACACCTTTTTTCCAGAAATTTGACTTAAAACCTAATAAACTCAATGACAACCAAATAGAATTGCGGTGGATAGAACGGGATAATGACTTCCCTTTTAGTGTACATTATCTTTCTGATGGCTCTTTGCGTTTTGTAGCGTTGGCTACATTGCTTATTCAACCAAATCCACCTAAAACGATTATTATTGATGAGCCTGAACTTGGCTTGCACCCATTAGCTATTGCAAAATTGGCAGGATTAATAAAAAATGCCTCAGCCAAAAGCCAAATTATTGTTTCAACACAATCTACTGAACTCATAAATGAATTTTCGCCAAATGATATTATTACAGTGGATAGAAAAGAAAAACAATCTGTTTTTATACGCCAAAATGAAGAAAACCTAAAAATGTGGTTAGAAGATTATACAATGGGCGAACTTTGGAAAAAAAACATAATCGGTGGTAGATTATAACAAGCAAAAAAATATGAAACATCTTTATATTATTGTAGAGGGTGAAACAGAACTTGCCTTTGTGAATCAACTTTTGATACCTTATTTTGCACAAAATGAATTACACACACATATACAAGGCGTGATGATTACCATAAAAGGAGGCGGACATGGATTTAATAATATAGAACATTTGATAAGGGAAATTAAACCGTTTTTATTTTACCAAAACGAACCTATTATTACAACCATGATAGATTTTTATGGCATCAATAGCGAGAAAAAAATGCCCAATTACAAACAATATATGCAAATAGCAGACAAGGACAAAAGGATAGAAGCAATGGAAAAAGAAATACAAAGCCAAGTTCAAAAAATAAAATCATATTCATATTTTATTCCAAATTTGGTAAAACATGAAATGGAAACGCTTTTTTTTGCCAATCCTGACAGTTTTGGAATAGAAGATAACCAAAATATAAAAAATGATATTGTACAAATATGTGAAGCATATCCTAATATTGAAGATATAAATGATACACCACAAAATGCACCTTCTAAAAGGCTTATGGTAATTTATGAAAAATATGGCGAAAATTATCAAAAAATAACCAATGGGATGATGATTGCACAATTAACAGGTATTGACGATATGTTGTATAAAAGCCCAAAATTTAAAAAATGGGTTGATGGACTCATACGTATTTTAAAAAATACCTGAAAAATCCAACCTAACAACTGAACAAACTGACAACTTGATTATGAAACCTATTTTTATTCCTTTAGGCATATTGTTGATAATTGTATCAATATGCACCGCCTTTTTCCCAAAAATTTTGCACCAACAACATTATATAATGCTTGTTTTTTTGGCTTTGATACAAATAATTACAGTTTTTATTACAGGATTTGGATTAAAAAATAGCCCTGAAAAATTTGCTTATTATTTCTTTTTTAGTATGTTTGTGCGGGCATTGTCCATGATTGTCTATATATTTATATGCTTATACAACCAAACACCAAATATACTATTGTTTATCGGGAATTTATTTTTTGGATATTTTTTGTGTTTAGCTTTTGAAATTTATTTTTTGTTTAATAACTTGCAGACCAAAATTAAAACGACTTCAGACAAATGAAATATTTTTCTACTATATTTTTATTGAAAAGCCTTTTTGTGATGCTTTTTGTGCTAAATACAAACCTTGTAATAGCACAACATGAAGACCACAAACAAGAAGGACACAAAGATGCACACAAAGAAGGTGAGCATCACAAAGAAGCATTTGACCCAGGTAAAATGATTATGCACCATATAGCTGATGCCCATGAATGGCATTTTGCTACAATCGGGGAGGGCAAAAGTGCGTTTCACTTGTCTATTCCCTTGCCTGTGATTCTTTATACAGAAAAAGGTTTGGATATTTTTCTTTCAACAGAAATTTACAAACACGAAAACGAAGGGCATTACACCAAAGGAGATGGAACATCTGTGCATACTTTCAACGTAAAACGCCCAAGTGGCATTGAATATGTGTTGCAAGACGAGAAATTTAACGTAAAAGGTGGTGGATTTCTATTGGATTTTTCTATTACCAAAAATGTTGCTTCTTTATTTATCAGTGTGATTTTGTTGCTTTATGTGTTTCTCAATGTAGCAAAAGCCTACAAAACCAACGCAGGAAAAGCACCAAAAGGTATGCAGTCATTTTTTGAGCCTATTATTGAATTTATACGTGATGATATTGCCCGCAAAAGCATTGGCGAAAAACATTACGCTAAATATATGCCTTATTTATTGACCATTTTCTTTTTTATCTGGTTCAATAATTTGTTGGGTTTGTTGCCTGGTGGTGCCAATCTTACAGGAAATATAGCGGTAACGCTTGTATTAGCTGGTTGTACGTTTATTATTACTACATTTAGTGCCAATAAATACTATTGGGGGCATATTTTTGCACCTCCTGTACCTATTGCACTTTGGATTATATTAATTCCAATTGAGTTTATGGGTATGTTTATCAAACCTTTTTCTTTGATGATTCGTTTGTTTGCTAATATTACAGCAGGACACATCATGATTTTGAGTTTGTTGAGCTTAATATTTTATTTTGGTAATCCTGCGGTTGCGATTGTGAGTGTTCCTTTTGCGGTTGCGATGAACTGTTTGGAGTTGTTTGTAGCGATTTTGCAAGCGTATGTATTTACGCTTTTGACTGCTATGTACTTTGGTAGTGCGGTAGAGGCACATCATCACGAAGGTAGTCACGAGGAGGCACATCACTAAGGATTGGTAATTAGGGCTTAAAATACGTTTTTAGCAAATTTTAGTAAATAAAGTATAAGAAACTATTTTCAATAAAATTCCTAATTCCAAATTATTTAGACTTTTTCATAAAAAATATATAAAAAGTAAAGTTAAATTTTTTAAAAAACATTAATTATTCTATGTTACTTGATTTATTATTTGTACTACTCATGGACTTGGGTAGCGGTTTGGCAGTAATGGGTGCTGCGATTGGTGCTGGTCTTGTTGCGTTGGGCACAGGCGTAGGTATTGGTCAAATTGGTGGAAGTGCGATGGAAGCCATCGGTCGTCAGCCAGAAGCATCAGGCAAAATCCAAGGCGCTATGATTGTTGCAGCTGCCTTGATTGAAGGTGTTGCCTTGTTTGGCGTAGTAATTTGTTTGTTGGTATCTTTTATCAGATAATCTCACAAATAAAAAAAGTTATTCAAAAATCTTTTATTAAAAATTGTGTTTAATACATAAAAATTTTAATAAAAGATTTTTTTAAAAATTAAAAACGCTGATTGTAATTAAAATCAAATAAATATATGGTTAAAAGTTAAAAAAACAAAGTGTAATAAATATTTTAAACTTTTGACCCTTTTAAACGCCTTGAACTCTTGAACTTTTGACTTTTTGAACTTTTGACCCTTTGAACTTTTTGAACTCTTGAACTTTTTGAACTCTTGAACTTTTGACTCTTTTAAACCCTTTGAACTTTTAATACCATGAATATAGTTACACCTGAGTTAGGTTTATTATTTTGGCAAACAATTACATTTATAATCCTGTTTTTGGTACTTTCCAGATTTGTTTGGAAACCAATTATGGACGGATTGGGCGAACGTGAAAAAAATATCGCTGATGCACTTGGAAAAGCTGAACAAGCACGCCAAGAAATGCAACGCCTACAAAATGATAACCAAAAATTATTGGACGAAGCACGTGCAGAAAGAGATAAAATTCTAAAATCTGCCCAAAAAACTGCTGACGAACTGCGTGAAGATGCAAAAGCAAAAACTACCGCAGAAATCGCAAAAATGCTTGATGATGCACGCAAATTAATTGATAGCGAAAAGAAAAATGCGATTGACCAAATCAAAGCACAAATGGCAACCCTTTCAGTAGATATTGCAGAAACTATCTTGAAAAAAGAACTTTCTCAAAGAGAAACACAAAAACAACTCGCTTCTGACCTTATCAGAGATTTGAAAATAAATTAACATTATAAGAAATTTTTTCGTCTTTATGCGGAATACAATTTTTACACAAACATTTTATTTTTTTGGAAAAAATAAAATGTTTGTGTTTTTTTGTAAATAAAATCAACTGAAAAAACGGACAACTATTTTTTATGGCAAAATTTGATAAAGAATGGGAAGAATTTTATGCTTTGAAAGTTACACCACAACAAATGGATTTGCTATTGGCTGACGGTTGGCGACACTTTGGCGATATGTTTTTTCGATATCCTTGGAGTTGGCATGAAGGAAATTTTTGTACTGTTTTGCCTTTACGCATTAATACAGAAGCATTTTTTTTGCGAAAATCACAACGGAAAATTATGCGTGTAGCACAAGATGCAGGCGTAAAAGTGATATACAGAGAGGCATTTATTGATGACGAAAAAGAGGAGATTTTTTATCAACACAGTCAACGATTTAAAAGTAATATTCCTGATAATATTTATACTTTTTTGCACGAAAAACCTGCGAAAATCCCCTGCAAAACTATGGAATGTGCTTTGTATGACAAAGAAGATAAATTGTATGCAGTAAGTTTTTTTGATGAGAGCAAAAATTCTGTTTCAAGTGTTTATGCCATGTTTAGACCAGAATATGAACGCCTTTCACCAGGTACGCATACGCTTTTGTGCGAAATATTATACGCCATTGAAAACGAAAAAAAATATGTATATACAGGTTATTGTTATGATGTGCCTTCGCATTACGATTATAAGAAAAATTTTCATGGAACAGAATTTTTTGATTGGGAAAGAACTTGGGCAACGTTAGAAATAGCTGGAAAATAAATAAATTGAAGGCATCTTTACACTAATTTCCCATAAAATTAACGCCTTTTTAAAAAATTGGAAAAAAATTGAAAAAAAATAAATATTTTTGAAAAAAATTACTAAAAATTTTATTTATTATCAAAATAAAAAACTATGGCATACAACCTTTTAGCAGGCAAACGTGGCATCATCACAGGTGCATTGGACGAAAATTCTATTGCTTGGCAAATCGCCCTCAAAGCAAAAGAAGAAGGTGCAACTTTTACGCTTACAAATGCCCCAGTAGCTATGCGTATGGGCAAAATCAAAGAATTAGCCCAACTATGCAATGCGGAAATTATCCCTGCTGATGCAACTAAATTGGAAGATATTGAAAACCTTTACACCAAATCAATGGAAGTATTGGGCGGAAAAATTGACTTTGTACTACATTCTATTGGTATGAGCGTTAATATCCGCAAAAAAAATGATTATGGCAACCTCAATTATGATTGGTTGATGCAAAGCCTTGATATTTCATCAGTTTCTTTTCATAAAATGCTCCAAGTAGCGGAGAAATTGGACGCAATCAATGAATATGGTTCTGTCGTTGCACTTTCATATATCGCTGCACAACGTACTTTTGGCACGTATGGCGACATGGCACAAGCAAAAGCGATGTTGGAATCTATTGCACGTAGTTATGGTGAAAGATATGGCAGGCTCAAAAAAGTACGTGTAAATACTGTATCGCAATCACCTACCAAAACTACCGCAGGCACAGGTATAGCAGGTTTTGATGGTTTTTATGCGTATGCTGAGGCACTTTCTCCGCTTGGTAATGCTACCGCAGAAGATTGTGCAAGTTATGTGGTGAGCCTTTTTTCTGACCTTACACGTATGGTTACAATGCAAAACTTATATCATGATGGCGGGTTTTCTACCAATGGCATTTCTGACGAAATCATGGGAAAACTAATTGATTAAGAATTAGGAATTGGGAATTTTTGTTTTTTTTCAAATTTATCTAAAAAAAAGAAAACTAAACCAAACCTTTTTGTCACTCCGATTGGGGAACTTTCCAAAAGTTTGAAACTTTTGGAAAGTTTAACCGTCATTTTTAATCCATAATCTAAAATCCATAATCAAATATGTTCATCGCCCAATATCAGCGTCGCCAAACCGTAGAGGTAAAAATAGGAGATACACCACTTGGAAGTATGCACCCAATTCGTGTGCAATCCATGACTACAACTGATACATTGGACACAGAAGCAACGGTTTTGCAGTCTATTCGCATGATAGAAGCAGGTTGCGAATATGTGCGTATTACTGCACCAAGCGTAAAAGAAGCAGAAAATCTCGCTAATATCAGGGCTGAACTTGCCAAACGTGGTTATTTTACGCCAATAGTTGCAGATATCCATTTTACGCCCAATGCTGCGGAAATCGCAGGGCGTTTGGTGCAAAAAGTGCGTATTAATCCAGGCAATTATGCGGACAAAAAGCGTTTTGAAGTAATTGATTACACAGAAAGTGCGTATCAAATGGAATTGGATAAAATCCGTGAAAAATTTACGCCTTTGGTCAAAATATGCAAAGAATATGGTACTGCTATGCGTATTGGCACAAATCATGGCTCGCTTTCCGATAGGATTATGAGTAGATATGGCGATACTCCGCTTGGCATGGTGGAATCTGCATTGGAATTTTTGAGGATTTGCGAAGATTTAAACTATTATAATCTTGTGCTTTCCATGAAATCGTCTAATCCGCAAGTAATGGTGCAGGCGTACAGGCTTTTGGTGCAAAAATTGGCAGAAGAAAACCTAAAACCTTATCCTTTGCACTTAGGCGTTACAGAGGCTGGTGATGGCGAAGATGGCAGAGTAAAGTCTGCGATAGGCATTGGTACGTTGTTGGAAGAAGGTCTTGGCGATACAGTAAGGGTTTCGCTTACTGAAGAACCAGAGGCAGAAATGCCTGTTGGTAGAAAATTGGTGCAAAAATATGAAACGCCTATTATCAAAAATAAAACCACGATTATTGTACCAAATATCAATATAAATAATACCGAAAATACCCTTTACAATCCCTTTGCTTATACCAAAAGAACCACACACGAAGTAGAAAATTTTGGTAAAGACAATGTGCCTCGTGTTTTGGTAGATATGAGCGAAATAAAAAATATAGAAATGGCGGATTTTAAAGCATTTGGTTATACCTATTTGCCACTTACTGATAAGTGGGGAAGTAGTGATTTGGGTGCGGATTATGTGTATTTGGGTGAGCAAAATGTGCCTTTTATGATGCCAAATGGATTAAAAGCCATTCAAAATCATAAAACTTGGTTACAAAATCCAGAAAAAGAGCGTGCCTTTCCATTACTGAATATAACTGAATTTTTGGATATTGTAAACAAAAATAGCGAATTTAACCATGAATTTCCGCAAAATGCAATTTTACACCAAACATTGAATTTTTTGGCAATTGATGCACAAAAAATTAAACCAGAAAATATGCACTGCTTTAATGCTACTCATTTTAATATTATTTGTGATTATTTGAAAGAAAATAAAAATGTTGTACTTGTGCTTTCTTCTATAAATTTATTTAATTTGGCAGAAATGCGTATATTTTTTTTAGGTTTAAAAAATAAAAATATTACAAATCCGATTATTGTTCAAAGGGATTTTGAAAGTGAAATGGATTTTGAAACGCTACAACTCAATGCTTCGGTAGATGTAGGAGGCTTATTAATTGATGGTTTTGGAGAAGGAATTTTTTTAAAAAATGTTTTTGGGGGAAATAAAACGCAATCAAAAACCAATAAACTACATAATATCAAGGCATTAAATCACCTTTCATTTAATATTTTGCAAGCAAGTAGAACACGTATCACAAAAGCAGAATACATTTCTTGCCCAAGTTGTGGGCGTACTTTGTTTGACCTTCAAGAAACTACCGCCATGATTCGCCAACAAACTGACCATCTCAAAGGCATCAAAATTGGGATAATGGGTTGTATCGTAAATGGTCCTGGAGAAATGGCTGATGCAGATTATGGTTATGTAGGTTCAGGAAAAGGCAAAATAACACTTTATAGAGGACAAGAAGTTGTAAAACGTTCTGTACCTTCTGCCAACGCAGTGCAAGAACTTATCAACCTTATCAAAGAAGATGGCAAATGGACAGAGGTAAAAGCAGTGTAAATTAAAATGTTAGCATAAATTTTTTAAAAATAGAAGGATAAGCATACAATAAAATTTAAAAAACAACATTTTAACAAATAAAAGTAATGCATTCAGAACTTGAATTTATTGATAAAGTAGTATTTAAAGTTTGTGAACTTGGTTTGGAACATTTAGAAATTGAAACAGAAAGTCAAGACTATTTTGCACATAATTTTAAACTTGGTAAGCAAAAAGTAAAGTTTAGAATAGCGAAAATTACACCAACAAAAATAGGACAATTTGTAACTATTTGGAAACGTAACCAAAAAGGAATTACAGAACCTTTTGATATTTCAGATGATATTGATTTTTACATAATTGCAACAAGGCAAAATGAAAAATTGGGAATTTTTATATTTCCAAAAGGCATTTTGCATAAAAATAAAATTTTGTCAGATAAGATAACAAGCGGAAAACGTGGAATTAGAGTTTATCCAACTTGGGATTTGACAATAAATAAACAAGCACAGAAAACTCAACTTTGGCAAAGTAGATACTTCTTGGAAATATCAGCGAACGGTAAAATTGATTTAATAAATGCGAAAAGTTTGTTAAATTTACGGAATTAGAATAAATATTTTAAGTTAACGAAATAGATTATGATGTCGCCTTGTTACAAAGTGTTGGTGAAAAAAATAGAAGGCAAAAAAATTATATTGCAGGTTAATTATTTTAATGTAAAAGAAGATTTTGATTTTGACGACGGTAAAAAAAATAACACAACTATAAATACACAAAGAAAGATTTTGCGTTTTTTGGCTTTTAGTGTTCATTTTTTTGATGAAAAAGGTAATTTTGAAAGATTTAAGTCTTTAAAGCTTGCAAAAGAAATTCCGCATGAAGATTTATGGCGTAATGAATGGGTTTTAGAACATGCAAAGGAATTTTACAAAACAGCAATTTGTATAGATGAATTAAAATATTTGTCGTATTTGTATTTGGAGAAGTTGCCAGAAGGAATTTTTGAAAACATAGAAAACAGAGATTTTGAAAGTGGAAAAGCATTTTTTGAAAATCCGAATTTTCCAAAATGTACTATGGAAATTGAGGTAACAAATATAGACTTTTTAGAACATCTTTCAGAAAATATGTTTTTTGAAGTATATTGATGAAGTTAAGTTGTTAGTTTTTAAGTTGTCAGTTTTTATAAATTTACGTCGATTTATTTATTTATTCTTAATTCTTCATTCCTAATTATTTTTAATTTCCAATTTAATGTGTAAGCCCTCCGCCTATCCAAATTCTAAACCAAAGATGTACGCCAAAAATAATTAAACCAATACCTATAAATTTGTCCATAGCACTCAATGTATTTGGATTGAGCAAGTGAGATAGTTTTTTGGCAAAAAAGGCTTTCAACAAATCTGTAAAAAGCACAACTGAAATAACCGTAAGCAGAAAAATAATCATTTCTACTACATTATAATTGTATTTTGCTAATACAGACGACATGACCCCAACCCAAAAAATATAGATAAAAGGGTTAATTGCATTGAGCAAAAAACCATCAAATAAATATTGCCAATTTTTCTTTTGGGGTATATTTTTTCTTAAATTTTTATTATTTTTTGAAATTGTATGCGCTGAAATTTCAATTTCCATGTTTTCATCATCTTCTTTTTTGGCAAGTTCTTTGAGTTTTTTATGGGCTTTTCTATTTTGTATCAACGTATTTATACCAAAAATCATCATCAAAAGCCCACCTGCACCGCCCAACACTAATTCAAACCAAGCATTACTCATGAGTTGGCTAATGCCTAAATATACCAACGCAACCGCAAAAGTTTCGCTCAAAGAAACACCCAAAGCCATATACATACCTGCCCTAAAACCTGATTTCATGCTGGTTTTGAGTAAAGAAAAAAAAACGGGACCCACCAATACCGCCAAACCTAACCCATAAATAACCCCTGTGATAATAACAAGCATATTTCTTGTAAAGAAATTCTCACCTTAAAAGTCTAAGGAAAAATATATAAAAAAATACATAAACAATCCACAAATATAAATCTTTTTGTAGTGTATTTTGTTATATTGTGCTTGTAAATTATTTTTAAGAAAAAAAATGTTGTTTTTTTAATTATTTTAAAAAATGACTAACGGTCAGTTTGTAACTTACAGATTAAAGTGTTACCTTTGTCCAAAATTTAACCCTAAGTTTTAAAAAAGGTTTTTAAAATAAAATATAAACATTATCATATATAAAACCATGACAAAAGTTCGTGCCATGATTACAGGCGTAGGCGGTTATGTACCAGAATACGTATTGACAAACCAAGAATTGGAAAAAATGATAGACACCAATGATGAATGGATTGTAACACGCACAGGCGTAAAGGAAAGGCGTATCCTCAAAGGTGAAGGACAAGGAAGCTCACACATGGGCGTATTTGCGGTAAAGGAACTTTTGGCAAAAACGAATACCAATCCCGAAGACGTTGATGTAATAATTTGTGCAACCACTACACCTGATTTTGTATTTCCAGCTACTGCAAACATTATATCGTATGAAGTTGGGGCAAAAAATGCGTTTAGCTTTGATATGCAAGCTGCGTGTTCAGGATTTTTATTTGCACTCAATACAGGGGCGCAATATATAGAAACAGGGCGTTATAAAAAAGTAATTATTGTGGGTGCAGACAAAATGTCGTCTATCACAGATTATACAGACCGCACTACTTGTGTATTATTTGGTGATGGTGCAGGTGCAATCATGCTTGAACCCAATGAAGAAGGATTTGGGATATATGATTCAGTGCTTAAAACCAATGGTGCAGGACATTTACACTTACAACAAAGGGCTGGTGGAAGTCGCAGACCGCCTTCACACCAAACAATAGATGAAAGATTGCATTATGTATATCAAGATGGACAAGCGGTATTCAAACATGCAGTTGTTGGTATGGCTGATGCAGCAGCAGAAGTTATGGAACGTAATCATCTGAAAGGTGAAGATATTGCTTTTCTTGTGCCTCACCAAGCAAATAAACGTATTATAGATGCTACCGCCAATAGAATGGGCATAGAAGAAGAAAAAGTGATGCTCAATATTCACCGTTACGGAAATACAACCAATGCTACTTTACCTTTGTGCCTTTGGGATTTTGAAAAAAAACTAAAAAAAGGTGATAATGTTATCTTTGCAGCATTTGGAGGTGGTTTTACGTGGGGGGCGATTTATGCAAAATGGGGATATTAGGAATTGGAGAATTGGGAATTAGAAATGATTCTTATGATATTTCCTTTTTTTAATCCCTTTTTTAAATTTTATTTCAAAAAATCCTCCACTATATTTTTCATTTGCTCCCCCCTTTGGGGCTGTGGGCTTTTTTATTTATGTCAAAACTTTATTTAGTGCCTACACCTATTGGCAATTTGGACGATATGACCTTGCGTGGCATCAAAGTTCTGCAAATGGTGGATATGATTTTGGCAGAAGATACACGCACTTCGGGCAATTTATTGAAGCATTTGGGCATTAAAAAACCTTTGCAAAGTTATCACATTTTTAATGAGCATCATACCCTCCAAAAATGTATTACACAACTCAAAGATGGCTTGAATATAGCATTAATTTCTGATGCAGGGACACCAGCAATTTCTGACCCTGGTTTTTTATTGGTGCGTGAAGCACTCGCCAATGACATAGCAGTAGAATGTTTGCCTGGTGCAACTGCATTAATTCCTGCGTTGGTAAATTCGGGTTTGCCCAATGATAAATTTGTGTTTGAAGGTTTTTTACCTGTAAAAAAAGGTAGGCAAACACGCCTAAAATTTTTGGCAGAAGAAACCCGTACAATGGTTTTTTATGAATCTCCGCACCGTATTCTCAAAACGTTGGGCGAATTTGTACAATATTTTGGAGAAAGTCGCCTTGCGTCTGTTTCACGTGAATTGACCAAAATTCATGAGGAGAATCCACGTGGTACACTCAAAGAATTGCAAGATTATTTTACCCAAAAAACAAGCATTAAAGGGGAAATTGTGGTAGTTGTAGGGGGAAAGGGGGAATAAATCCCAAAAGTCTAATCCTAAAATTCTATTTATAAAATGAAAAAAGTAATAGGTATTGGCGGTATCTTTTTTAAATGTAAAGATGTCAACAAAATGAAAAAATGGTACAAAAAACATTTGGGTTTTGATATAAATGATTATGGTGTGACTTTTGAAACTGAAAAAAGCGCTACACAATGGAGTCCTTTTGACGAAAATACAAAATATTTTGCACCTTCAACCAAAGAATTTATGATAAATTACCTTGTTGAAGATTTGGAATTGCTTGTCCAAGAACTTAAAAAAGAAGGTGTAACGATATTGGACGAAATAGAAACGTATGATTATGGAAAATTTGTCCATATATTAGATATTGAAAATAATAAAATTGAGCTTTGGCAAAAAATTTGAGTAAATAAAAAATGCGATAAATACCTTTAAATAGGTGCTTATCGCATTTTTTTAGTTTTTTTAAAAAAGGAAAATGTTAAAAAAGATACTATTTTTGTAAAATAAATCAAAATTTAAAAAAATAGTAGTAACAAATTTTTTATTTATGGATTGCAATAGGTTTTAATCCTTTATATTAAATTAAAAAAATCCATTGATTTTTACAACAAAAAAGGAAACCGCAAAACGATTTCCTTTTCTGAATAATCTAAAAACCACTTAAAAAACATAATTTCTTTAAAACACTGGGTATATTTTTGTAAAAAATACACAATCTATGTATTTGTCAAGTATTTGCTATTGTTATAGAAAAATATCAATATTGGGTTAATGCTAACGTTTGCATAGATATTTTATGTTTTTCTATAATGCAAAGGTATAAGTCATTTTTCATATATTTTCCCAATGAAATGTAAAGATTGTTAATGAAAAGTTAAATATTTTTGGTTAAAATACACGATTTTTTTAGTATTTTTCATATTTAAAATATAAACTTGGGTAAATTTATAAAAACTAACCATTTAAAAACTGACAACTGGTAACTTGTTTTAGTTTATAGAAAAAATCAATTTAAAATCCATTTTTTTTGTATATTTTTGGGAAAATTTTTATTAAAAAAATAAAAATAACCAATTAAAATGTAACCAAACCAAAAATAACCAATACAAAAATGCGATTATTTTTATCTATTCTACTCCTAATTACGCATATTTTTGCAACAAAAACATTTGCCCAAACCAAAAAACCACTCACACATGACGTATATGATGGCTGGCAAAGTGTGCAAAATTCACAAGTAAGCCCAAATGGAAAATATGTGTTTTACACACTCAAACCACAAGAAGGTGATGCTACGCTCCAAATTCAAAACATCATTGCTACAAAACCCACCACCAAAAATATACAACGTGGCGAGCAAGCACGCATCAGTGCGGATAGTAAGTTTTTGATATTCAAAATAAAACCACATGAAGACAGCACCAAACACCTTAAACGCAAAAAAATAAAAGAAGACAAAATGCCCAAAGATTCTTTGGGTATTTATGCCTTAGAAAGTGATACTTTGGTAAAAGTTTCGGGTGTAAAATCTTTTCAAATGCCTGAAAAACAAGGCAGTTTTTTGGCGTATTTGTTGGAAGATAACTCACCAAAAGCCACCCAGCTTCCAAAAGGGGAGAAAAAGCCACTAAATACAGAAAAAAAAGAAGGTAAAAATGAAAAAATAAAAGAAGAAAAAGGTAAAAAAGAAGAAAAAAAGGGTAAAAAAGAAAATAAAAAAACGATTGAAAATAAAAACGAAAAACCAGATGACGAAAATATTGAAATAAAAAATGCCAACAAAAAGGAAATGGCAGAAATAGAAGAAATTGCAAAGAATGAAAAAGAAAAAAATGATACCATCAAAAAAACACCTTTGCAAAAAGCAGAAGAAAAAATTAAAAAATTGGAGGAAAAAATTGCAGAAATTGAAACCAAAAATAAATCGCAAAAAAAATCAAAACCACCTAAAAAAGAAAGCAAAGAAAATGGCTCGAAACTTATATTTCGCAATCTTTTGACTGCCAAACAAGATACTTTTCTATTTGTAACGCAGTATGCTTTTGATGAAAAAGGTACAAAATTAGCTTTCTTTTCCACAGGAAACGATAGTAGTTTCAAAGCTGGTGCGTATATTTTAGATTTGCAAACCCAAAAATTGCAACAAATTCTCGCACAAGCAGGCAAAATCCAAAACCTTACTTTTACAGATAAAGGTGACCAACTGGCTTGGATAATGCACACTGATACCACCAAAAAAGGTGAAAAAGTGCAAATCAAAAACCAAAAAATATTTCATTGGACAGACAAACAAAAAGAAGCAACCCAACTCGCAGATAATAGTAGCCTTACCCCTGAATGGGTAATTCCTGCGGACAGTCGTTTGGTTTTTTCGGAAAGTGGTGAAAAACTTTTTTTTACCATTACCCCAAAACCGCTTGAAAAAGACACTACGTTGCTCCCAGATGAAATCGTGAATGTAGATGTGTGGCATTGGCAAGATGGCAAAATACAACCACAACAAAATGTGGATTTGAAAGATGATAAATCACCCAATTATAGGGCTTTGTTGTACCCAAAAACAAAAAAAATTGTGTATTTGGCTAATTTAGAGATGACAACGGTGTTGCTTACTTCTCAAGAAAGTGATATTGCGTTGGGTATTTCTTATGCCAATTACGAAAAAAACTTCGCTTGGGAAGGTCAAAATTCACAAGCTGATATTTATGCGATTAGCCTAAAAGATGGCAAAGCAAAACTCGCGGTAAAAGGCATACAAGGAGGGGCAAACATATCACCACAAGGGAATTATTTTGCGTGGTATTCGCCCAAAGATTCCGCTTGGTTTGCCTATAATGTAAAAACCGCAGAAATGAAAAATATAACCAAAAACCTCAAAAATCCTTTTTATGATGAACTTTGGGATATGCCTTCCAATCCTTCCAATTATGGACAAATAGGCTGGACAGAAAATGATGAATTTTTACTTGTAAATGACCGTTATGATGTGTGGCAAATTGACCCAAATCTCAAAAAACCTGCTACACGCATCACAAGCAATGGCAGTGCAGAAACTAAGAAAAAAGGCATTGTATCAGGCAGACAACAAAAAATAAGGTTTCGCTATCGCAGATTAGACCGTGAAGAAAAATTTATTAAACCAAACCAATTACTTTATTTTCATGCAACAGACGAAGAAACCAAAGCAGAAGGGTTTTTTACATTGACATACACCAAACCCGAAACTTTTGCAAAAATCGTGTGGGATAATTGTAGTTTTAACGGTTTGCAAAAATCAAAAGATACCGAAAAATTTATTTTTACAAAACAAACATTCAAGGATTTTCCTGATGTGTATGTTACTGACAATACTTTTACCAAAATAACCAAACTAAGCAACGCCAATCCGCAACAAAGTAAATATCTTTGGGGAACAGTGGAACTGGTGAAATGGATAAGCATGACAGGGGAAGAATTGACTGGGCTTTTGTATAAACCTGAAAATTTTGATGCGGGTAAAAAATATCCTATGATTACCTATTTTTATGAACGCCATTCTGACGACCTCCATGAATATGTAGCGCCAACCCCAAGTCCCTCTACAATACGTGCAAGTATGTATACATCAAATGGTTATGTGGTATTTATGCCTGATATTCCGTATAAAAATGGACAACCTGGCGAAAGTGCTTACAATTCGGTAGTATCTGGTGTTACACATTTGATAGGACAAGGATTTGTGGATAAGGACAAAATTGGTATTCAAGGGCAAAGTTGGGGCGGTTATCAAACTGCCTACTTAATCACACGTACCGATTTGTTTGCTGCTGCAATGGCTGGCGCACCTGTGAGCAATATGACAAGTGCCTACGGTGGCATACGTTGGGGTTCGGGCAATAGCAGAATGTCGCAATATGAAAAAGGACAAAGCAGACTTGGGGCTACGTTGTGGGAAAATCCAAGTTTATATATTGAAAATTCACCTATTTTTCACGCCAATAAAGTAAAAACGCCACTCCTTATCATGCACAACGACAAAGATGGTGCAGTGCCTTGGTATCAAGGTATAGAGTATTTTATGGCATTGAAACGCCTCCAGAAACCCGTATGGATGCTTACCTACAATGAAGAAGACCATAACCTCGTGCAACGCAAAAACCGCAAAGACTTGTCTATTCGTATGCAACAGTTTTTTGATTATTACCTTAAATTTGACAAAATGCCAAAATGGATGAAAGAGGGCGTTCCCGCAAGAGAAAAAGGTATAAAACGCAGGTTTGAACTGGATTAAATTTGAACTGGATTAAAAAGGCTTGCCAAATTTAAAAAATTTGGTAAGTTTTGTACGAGAAAGTGAAGAACAAGAAAACGAAGAGTAAGAAAACGGAAAAAGGCTTGCCAAATTTAAAAAATTTGGTAAGTCTTGTACAAGAAAGTGAAGAACAAGAAAACGAAGAAGTTTTAGTTTTCGCATTTTTTTTAATATCAAAAAAACAAATTCCAAATGAAAAAACAAATTCCAAACCTCAACCCTGATATCAAGAAAAAAATCTTGGATATCGCCAATCAATTTGCCAAAGAACAACAAGAACAAACCAGTAAAATAATACCCGAAAAAACGTCAGAAAATAATAATGAAACAATAAAAATTAAAAAAGGTAAAACCAAAAAATAAAAATATTAGTATTCCTCTTTTCATTTGTTTTCCTTTGGGCTGTTCTTTTGGGATTAAGGCTTTTTAGAGGCACCAAAACAAGGGATTTTTTGTTAAAAAAGAGAATAAAAATAACATATTTAAAATATTTTCTGTAACTTTACAGTTTTTAGAATAGCTTAAAATAAGCATTTCAAAAAAATAATATTTTTTGTAATTTTTTTTCAAAAAAATTTGTTAAAAAAATCATTGGTACAATGGAAAATAAAAAACCAAAGTAAAACAAATTGCATGAAAAATTATTTTTCTAAAAAAGTAAAAACAAAAAAGTAAAATATTTTAAAAAAATCGTAAAACATTAGTGAATGGAAGAAGTTTTGATAAAACCTAAAAAAAACGCTACCGCCAAACAACTCGCTGAAGCAGTAGCACAAGGCATGATAGACAAAAAAGCCCAGAATATTGTCATCATGGATTTATGCAAAGTAAACCAAGCAATGGCAGATTATTTTGTCATAGCTTCAGCCAATTCAGGCACACAAGTTGATGCTATCAGGGATTCAATAGAAGACGCAGTATATAAAATCACTGGCGAAGTAGCACAACTGGAAGAAGGAAGGGAAAACAAAGAATGGATTTTGATGGATTTTAGTAATGTAGTCGTGCATATTTTTAGAACTGACAAAAGAGAGTTTTATGCCTTAGAAGAACTTTGGGGTGATGCCAAAATCACACGCATTGCTTCCGAGTAATAATTAATTATTTTCTCAACTATTTTCTTACAAGGTAACCCAAGTTGTGTGTGATATTTATTTAAAAAAAATAACCATTTATTTTACCGTTTTCTGTGTCAAAAATATAAATTAGCATAAATTTATAAAAACTGACAACTTGGGTTACAAGATATTCAAAAAGGACAAAAACATATCTTGATATTATTTTGTTCTTTTGATACCATCTAACGCAATTTTTAAGCGTGGTTTTTGTTTTTTATTAAAAAAATAAAAACATTGAAAGTTTCTGTAAAAAAAGTTTCTATAAAAAAAATATAAAAATTTTATCAAAAGAATGAACGAAAATTCATCAAAAGAACAAGACAAAAAAATTCCGCCAATAAACCCTAATCGCAACAACAATAACAACAGCAATGGTGGCTATCGTATGTGGCTTATTATCACTGTGATATTGTTGATAGTAGGGGCGGTTTATCTTACAAGAGGCGTGCAATTAGTGGATACTTCTGTAACCAACCTACAAGCGTGGCTCATAGCAGAAGATGTAAAAGACATTGTTATTGTCAATAAAAATCTGGTAGAAATCACCATAAAACCCGCTTCTTTGCGCGACAAAGATAAAAAATATCGTGAAAAATTGGGTACACAACGCTCTCCTATTACGATTGACCAAGCACCACATTTCAAACTCAAAATCAATTCTATTGATAATTTTGAGAAAAAAGTAGATGAAGCCCAAAAAAATCTAACCAATAAAGTAGAAGTTCGCTCAGAAGAACGTTCTGATATTACAGGTTTTATGTTGCAATGGGGAATATTTTTCATTATGCTTTTTGCAGTGTGGTTCTTTATGACACGTATGGCTGGCGGTGGTGCTGGCGGGCAAATCTTTAATATTGGCAGAAGTAGGGCACAATTATTTGATGCAGATAGCAAAATCAAAATCACATTTAATGATGTGGCTGGATTGGACGAAGCAAAAGAAGAAATACAAGAAATTGTAGAATTTTTGAGAAATCCCTCAAAATTCACAACACTTGGGGCTAAAATCCCAAAAGGTGCGTTGCTTGTAGGTCCTCCTGGCACAGGTAAAACTTTGCTTGCCAAAGCAGTAGCTGGCGAGGCTGGTGTGCCTTTTTTCTCTCTTTCTGGTTCTGATTTTGTGGAAATGTTTGTAGGCGTAGGCGCAGCACGTGTAAGAGATTTGTTTAAACAAGCAAAAGAAAAAGCTCCTTGTATTATTTTTATTGATGAAATTGATGCAATAGGTCGCTCACGTGGTAGAGGTGCTATGCCAAGTGGCAATGACGAAAAAGAAAATACCTTAAATTCACTTTTGGTAGAAATGGACGGTTTTGCAACTGATTCAGGCGTGATAATTCTTGCAGCAACCAATAGACCTGATATCTTGGATTCTGCCCTTATGCGTCCAGGTCGTTTTGATAGGCAAATTAGCATTGACGCTCCTGATGTTGTGGGGAGAGAAGCTATTTTCAAAGTACATCTTGCCCCTATTAAAGTATCACCTGATATTGATTCCAAAAAACTTGCCTTGCAAACACCTGGTTTTGCGGGTGCTGAAATCGCTAACGTGTGCAATGAAGCAGCACTTATTGCAGCACGCAAAAATAAACAATGGGTAGAAATGAAAGATTTTCAAGATGCCATTGATAGGGTAATTGGCGGATTGGAAAAGAAAAACAAACTTATTTCACCTGAAGAAAAAGAAATTATCGCTTACCATGAAGCAGGACACGCAGTTACAAGTTGGTTCTTGGAGTTTGCAAATCCGCTTGTCAAAGTAAGTATTGTGCCTCGTGGTGTGGCTGCGTTGGGATATGCCCAATATTTACCAAGAGAACAATATATCTACCGCACAGAGCAACTTATTGATGATATGTGTAGTGCCTTTGGTGGGCGTGCTGCAGAAGACATAATTTTTGGCAAAATATCAACAGGGGCTTTGAGTGATTTGGAGCAAATTACCAAAATGGCGTATGCTATGGTAACCATGTATGGCATGAATGATAAAATTGGTAATGTGTCTTTTTATGACTCAAAACAATCTGATTATGCGTTTAATAAACCGTATTCTGACGAAACCGCCAGAGTAATAGATGAGGAAGTACGCAAAATTGCTACTTTTGCATACGAACGTACCAGACAAATTTTGTCCGAAAAACGTGATAAACTTGACGCATTGGCACAAGTATTATTGAAAAAAGAAATTATTTTTCAAGATGACCTCAAAGAAATATTAGGCGAAAGACCTTTTGCAAAACTAACAAATTATGAGGCTTATATTGAATCCAAAATAGAGAAAAATTAAATAAACCAAGTTATCAGCTTTTAGTTTTTAGTAAAAAACTTCAAACTTCAATTTTTTTTGAAAAAAAACATAACACACAACTTAGGTTAAAGTCAAAAAGGAAATAAAATAAAAAAAATCTTTCATAACAGAAAGATTTTTTTTTATTTTATCGTCTTTGGTATTAAAAACATAAATTCACATAAATTTATCAAAAACTTACAACTGACAACTTGGATTATTTTTATTGCCCTAATTCAAATTTTAATTTTTTGTAATTTCCCTCACTCACATTATTGACAATTATTTCCAATTCATCTGCCTGCATACGCAAGTTTCCTGCTGATACAACTGCTTGTTTGACTTTGTAAAATTTATATATCATATCCTGACCATAAATATTAAATGTGATGGCAAGGCTACTTTCCTTTTTGTTAAATGCAAATGCTGTAGGATATGCTGTAGTATCACCAGGACGAAAGACAAAGCCATCATTTATGCGAATATCCCCCTCTGCTTTTTGGTTGATAAGTGCATCATAAAAATCTTGTGCTTGCTGTTCATTTGGAATACTTGAAAATACAAGTGGTGTGTTTGTTTCTTCGTTTTTGGGTTTCATAAAAATGATAAAATGGATGATTAAAATGTAATAAGAATAAATTTGCCCAAATTATTATTTTTTTTTCTTAGATAAAAATAAATTTTAATTTTATGTTTGTTTAATCATAAAAGTAAATAATTCAACAAATTTTAAAAAATAATTTAAAACAAATAAAATTTTGATTTTAATGGTTTTTAAAGGAAAAATAAATTTTTACCATATAAAATTTTGAATTTTTAGCATAAAAAATTAAAAAAACCAAATAAGATAAATTATATCGCCTCCATAACCTAATGTTAATGGCATCAAAAACGATAAGTTTATACAACAAAATAAGGTAAATCATGGTATTAGAGGTAATTAGTGTATGTGTCAAAAAATATTTAATAAATAAGCCAAATTTAAAAATTAGATTTATTTAAAAAATTGCATCACTTTTATCATTTTCATTTTATCATTTTCCCTTTTTTAAAAACACAATGAAAAAATTATTTATTTCGGTATTGGTAATGCTTGTTATCAATTTTAGTGCAACTGCACAAACTCGTTTTGGCATAAAAGGCGGATTTAATGTGGCTAATTTAAGCATTGGTGGCTCTGCTACATCAGGAACAACAACTTCACCAATAATAGGGTTTAATGTGGGTGGTTTTACAGAAATTACCATCGCAGGTGGGTTTTATTTCCAATCTGGTGTGTTTGTTTCAACTAAAGGTGCAAAAGCAAAACAATCTGTTACCATACTTGGACAAACTATTAGTTCAGAATCAACAATTACGCCTACTTATGTAGAAATTCCTTTTAACTTGGGGTGTGCAATAGGTTTTGGTGAAAATACAAAATTTCATGTCTTGGCAGGTCCTTATGTTGCATTTGGCGTTGGTGGCAAAGTAAAAGATGCTAATGGGAAAACTGAAAATATCAAATGGGGAAGTGAAAAAGCAACCCTTACAAATAATGGTGGAAGCGACCTTAAATCATTAGATTTGGGCTTTAACATTGGTGCGGGCATTGAGCATAATAATCTTTTGTTTGGTTTGCAATATGGTCTTGGTTTATCAAATATCTCCCCACAAGATAATACCACTATTAAAAATAACGTATTTGGCATCTCAGTTGGCTATGTTTTTGGTGGAAAAAGCGAATAATTTAATTTTCCTTTTGAAAAAATAAATCCATAAAATAAAAAAAACACCACTCATTTTAATATTAAAATGGGTGGTGTTTTTTGTTGTTTGAGATTTTTGGAATTTTTAAAAAGATTTTTTGGCTAAAACACATTAAAAGAAAAAAAATAAAACAAAATTTAATTTTGATTTTAATGTTTTTTTAAGAAAAATAAATAAATATTCACCAATAAATTATTACAATAAACAAATTATTTTCCTTTAAAACCGATTTTTATTTTTATTTCTAATGTAATATTAATGAAACAAATTGTAATCTTTTGAAACAAATTGATACTAATATGTGTATATGTATCTGTGGTGTATCAAATGGCGTTATAAAATACGCATAAAAAATACATTATAATTAAAATGTCATTTATTTTAACAAATTTTTAAATTATTTTCTTTTTTTAAACCCAATGAAAAAATTATTTATCTCTGCGTTGTGCTTGTTCGCAATCGCTTTTGGTGCAAATGCACAAACTCGTTTTGGTGTTAAGGCTGGGCTCAACTTGGCTAATCAAAGTTATTCAGGTAGTGCTACCAATAGTGGCGGTACTTCAACATCTACTTCATCAGTTACAGGATTTCATATTGGCGGTTTCGCTGAAATTGGTATCGCAAGCGGATTTTATTTTCAACCTGGTTTGTATTTGTCAACTAAAGGGAGCAAAGTAAAAGTAAGTTTTTTAGGCTCAAGTGCAGAGGGAACTATTACTCCTACTTATTTGGAAATTCCTTTGAACTTTGGGTATGCGATTGGTCTTGGTGAAAAAGCAAAATTACACTTCTTGGCAGGTCCTTATGTTGCATTTGGTATTGGTGGCAAAACAAAAGACCCTAATGGTAAAACAGAAAATATCAAATGGGGAAGTGAAAAAGCAACTCTTACAAACAATGGTGGAAGCGACCTCAAATCTATGGATTTTGGCTTAAATATTGGTGCAAATATTGAATACAGTAACTTCTTATTTGGTTTGCAATACGGACTTGGCTTGTCAAATGTTTCGCCACAAGAAGATACAAGTATAAAAAACAATGTATTTGGTATTTCAGTAGGCTATGTTTTTGGTGGAAAAAGCGAATAACACCTTTTTTTAAACAACTAATACGTTAAAAAAAAACCTCTAATTTTAATATTTAAAATTAGAGGTTTTTTTTATAAAAAATAAAATTTATAAAAACTTGTTTTAAAACTTGTTTTTTCTATAATAATTTTTCAATTTTGGACATTAAAAAGTAACCACAAAAAATAATCACATCAAAAAAAATATATGGAAGTGTTAAAAGAACTAAAATATACCAAAGAACACGAGTGGGTTAAACTCGAAGGCGATAACATTGCTTATGTAGGCATCACAGATTATGCACAAAAAGAACTTGGTGATATTGTATTTGTAGAAATAGAAACTGTAGGCGAAGAACTTTCACAACAAGCTGTTTTTGGAACAGTAGAAGCAGTAAAAACTGTTTCAGACCTTTATTTGCCAGTGTCTGCCAAAATCCTTGAAGTAAATTCAGAACTTGCCAATGACCCTGCTACTGTAAACAGCGACCCGTATGGCAAAGGGTGGATGGTAAAAATTGCCCTCCAAAATCCTACACAACTTAACGAACTTTTATCTGCGGAACAATACGAAGCATTGATTAAATAGTTATTTTTTCAGTAATCAGTTTTTTCAGTAATCAATTAATTTAGTTATTGGTTTTTTAGTGAAAAACTGACAACTTACAAACTGAAAAAACTTCATTGCATTATGAAATACCATTTATATACCATTGTTTGGGCATTGTCGTTATTGGCATTTTGTTTTGGCAGAGAGCAAAGTTTGCCTACTTTGATATTGCCTTTCGGAATAGGTTTTGATAAGGTAGCACATTTTTTGTCATTCTTTTTATTGAGTTTTTTTATGGTAGTAGGTTTTGCAAAACAAAATACAATCCAAATATTATACTACTACCATATTCAAAGCACGTGTATTATTTGTGTTTTTTGGGCATCAGTCATGTCATGTATACAATATATACGTTTGCCTATGTATTTGCAAATAGGTGATTGGCTTGCAAGTGTGCTTGGTATTATGGTAGGCGTCATTTGGTATTGGTGGATAATGCACATACCTGAAAAAAAACCTATTAAATTTGAAAAGACAAAATAAACGTGTTAAAAATAAATATTTATAAAAAATATTGAAAAAATTTTACGAAAAATTTGGAATTAACTAAATACTTAGTTAGTTTTGTATCAGAAGTTACTCTACGCTACAAAAAGCGTAAAAAACAAAAAAATTAAACCAAAAATGCTTTTATAATTTTGGATTTTTTAGTTTAGTTATTTAAAAAAATACATAAAAATTATCTAAAAATTATCCAAAAACTTTTAAATAAAATTTCAAAACTTTTTAAAAAACTTTTTTCTTATGGAAGTTAAAAAAAATGAAAAAGTTGATTTAAACCGACAAACTGGTTTATTTTATAATATTGGGCTTTGTATAAGTCTTTTGCTCACACTTGGTGCATTTTCTATCAGTATAAAAGAAAATCTTACCGCAATTGATTTGGCTGACCCTTCTTTGGACGTTAATCAATTTGTAGAAGAACCACCACAAACGGAACAAACTACACCAATCAAACCTATTTTGGTACAACCTGAAATTATTGAAGTACCTGATGAGAAAAAAGTAGATAAAGTAGACCTTACAATTCCTGACGATACAACTATCAAAAAAGATACCCGTAAATACGAAGAAACTGCCAAATATGAGCCACCAAAAGAAACAAAAGCAGCACCAAAAGAAGAACCAAATGACAATGAAATTTTTACCATGATTGATGGTGAAAAAGCAGACTTTCCTGGTGGTTATAAAGAATTTCAAAAATTTATCAAAGATAATTATGATTATCCTCGACAAGCCCGCAGACAAGGATTGGAAGGCACTATCAGCGTTCAATTTATTGTGGAAAAAGACGGTAGCATTACCGAAGTGAAAGTATTGCGTGGTGTAAGCCCTGAATGTGATGCAGAAGCTATCCGTGTTATCAAAAAAGTACCAGCTTGGAAACCTGCAAAACAACGTGGTAGAGCTGTTCGTAATAGAATTGTATTGCCTATAAAATTGAAACTTGGGTAAAAAAGTCCCTGAATAGCTCCCTAATCACCAAGGGGGAATTAGTGCAAAAAATATTAGCAAAAAAATAATAAAAAACGTATTTTCTATAAAAAAATACGTTTTTTAAAAACCTTAAAAACTAAAAAATTAGTTTATTTTTAATTAGAATACACATTTAATATTAAAATATTATGCAAAACTATGTGTTTTTTTAAATCTTAAAACTAAAAAATTAGTTGTTTTTATACACGTATTTTAAAATAATTTAATCTTTTTATATTATGGAAACGAAAAAAAATGAAAACGTTGATATAAACCGCAAAACTGGTTTATTTTTCAATATTGGGCTTTGTTTGAGCCTTTTGTTTACGCTTGGGGCATTTTCTATTGTGGTCAAAGAGGATTTGATTGCGATTGATTTGGCTGAACCAAATTTGGAAATCAATCAAATGATTGAAGAACCACCACTAACAGACCAAATCACGCCTATAAAACCTGTGTTTGTACAACCTGATATCCTTGTAGTAGAAAATGATAAAAAAGTGGAAAAAATCACGCTTGAAATTCCCGAAGATACCACGCTCAAAAAAGACACACGCAAATATGTGGAAACTGCTAAATATGTGCCACCAACCGTTGAAAAAACCACCAAAGAACCAAAAGATGATGAAGGTGATGGCACTACCATATTTAACTTTGTGGAGGGTGAAAAAGCAGAATTTATAGGCGGTTATAAAGCATTCAAAAAATTTATTGAAAGTAATTATGAATACCCACGTTCAGCCCGCAGAATATCACTTGAAGGCACTATCAGTGTTCAATTTATCGTGGAAAGAGATGGTAGCATCACCGAAATAAAAGTATTGCGTGGTGTAAGTCCTGAATGTGATGCGGAAGCTATCCGTGTTATCAAAAAAGTACCTGCTTGGAAACCTGCAAAACAACGCGGGAGGGCTGTACGCAATAGAATTGTGTTGCCTATCAAACTGAAACTTGGTTAAGGTAGTCCCTAAAAAGCCCACTAACCCCAAAGGGGGAACTAACAGTCAATTACCAGCAAAAAATATTATTCCCATTCGGTTTATAGATTGCTATTTTTTTACTTTTCTAAAACTGCATTATTAGCTTTATTAAGCATAAAAAATAGAAATTAGTGTAATATTTTAATTACAAAGTATCACCCGAAAGGGAATAACAAAAAAATAATAAAAAACGTATTTTTTCTAAAAAAATACGTTTTTTTTATTTCTAATTTTTTATTATATTTTATCCAATAAAAAAGCAATCTGCACCACAGGCAAATACAAAAAAGAGCCAAACATTATCAGGAGGGCTGTTTTTCGGTCTTGTCGTGTAATAAGTTGTAGTGTAGGCAATAGAAAAATCAGTCCTGCTATGCTTACCACTATCGCAGATGTAATGCCTGTAATACCCATATACATAGGCAACCACGCCAAAGGAATGAGCAAAAAAGTAAAAAATGATATAAATAACGTAGTATAAATATCTTTACCCCCTTTTGAAGGTAGTAGTTTGATGCCTGCTTTTTGGTAGTCTTCATCAGCTACCCAAGCAATTGCCCAAAAATGTGGAAATTGCCATACAAATTGTATCAAAAATATAACAAATGCTTTCTCGTCTATCTCACTTGTAACTGCTACCCAGCCAAGCATTGGCGGTAATGCGCCAGGCAAAGCCCCTACCCATACTGCAATAGTGCCTATTTTTTTGAGTGGTGTATAGGCAAAACCATACAACAACATAGAAATCAAAGACAAAAAAACAGTTAAAACATTGGTAAAAATAAATAATAAACTAAAACCAACTATTGCAACCAAAAATCCAAAAATCATAGCTTCTTCTACCGAAATCTGCGACAAAGGCAGAGGGCGTTTTTGGGTGCGTTGCATAAGTTTATCACTTTCTTTTTCCAAAATTTGGTTAATGACAATAGATGCACCAGAAACCAAAAAACCACCAAAAACCAACGCCACAAAATTTAGCCAATTAATATCACCTTTGATACCCAACATATACCCAAAACCTGCGGAAAAAGCCACCAACAGTGATAAACGCAATTTGAGCAACGCAATAAATAAAGGTATTTTTTGGAAAAATGAGATTTTTTGAGGAATATTAACAGAAATTTCTTCTTTTGGCAATGGAATATTAGAGGTAGTAAGCATTTTTTGGGTATCAAAAAAAAGTGCATGTTAAAATGCGGTATGGTTTTGCTAATAGTTTTATAAATAATTTTACAAAGCTTTTGCAAAGATAATATAAAAATTATTGACTAAAAAATAATTGGTTTGACCAAATTGTTTTAAAAACTAATTAAAAATCTCCCCCAACATAACCCAGCATAAAATATACAACATAATTTCAATGCAAACACATAAAACCAACACAAAATTAAACAACAAAACCAAATAAGAAAACCATATTTTGTATTTTTTTATATAGAAAATAAAAAAAAATCACAATATTTGCATATATATTAATGACAAATGCTTTAATAACCATAATTCAAGTTTTGTGTTACATTCTTTTTCAAAAAAAACTTTTAATTTTGAGGTTTTTCAAGAAAAACCGCTTACTTTATTGTTTTCTGTATTAAAAATATAAATAGACATAAATTTATAAAATTAATTTTTAAATACTGACAACTTAAAAACTGGTAACTGACAACTCGGATTAAACATATTTAGCAATGGCATTGGTAGCAACTCAAAATTAAAATATAAAATGCACGCACTTAAACTTCGTAATCCCTTAGTATTTTTTGATTTGGAAACCACAGGTTTGGATATTGCCAAAGACAGAATTGTAGAGCTTTCTTTTGTAAAAGCTTTTCCTAATGGTGAAACCCAAATTTTAACCAAAAAAATAAACCCTGAACGCAAAATTCCACTTGAAAGCAGTGTTATACATGGTATATATGATGATGATGTAAAAGATTGCAAAACTTTTAAAGAAGTTGCCAAAGAATTGGATAAATTTTTGGAAGGTTGTGATTTGGCGGGTTTTAGTATTCTCAAATTTGATGTGCCTGTATTAGTGGAGGAATTTTTGAGGGCTGGTATTGATTTTGATATAGATAAGAAAAAACTTATTGATGCACAACGCATTTATCACATGATGGAACCTCGTAATTTGACCGCAGCATATAAGTTTTATTGTGAAAAAGACCTTAGCAATGCACACACCGCAGAAGCTGACACACTTGCTACGTATGAAGTGCTAAATGCACAAGTGCAAAAATACAAAAATGTAAAAATTAAAAATCATAAAGGAGAAGAAATAACCCCTATTGAGAATGATATGGCGGTTTTGCATCAACTTACTGCCCAAAAAATTATTGATTTTGCTCAAAGAATGACGTATAATGAAAAAGGTGAAGAAGTGTTTAATTTTGGGAAATATAGAGGTATGTTAATTAATGACGTATTCAAAAAAGATAAAAACTACTATGATTGGATTATGCAAGGCGATTTTCCTTTGGATACCAAAAGAAAACTTACTGAAATAAGGCTTAAAAGTGCTTTTGGCGTAAAATAAAAGCCCCCTAACCCCCAAGGGAATAAACAACTTTTAACTAAAAAAGCTCCTAACCCCAAAGGAACGAACAGCCTTTAACTGAAAAAAATAATTACTGAAAAAAATAAAACTAATTTAAAAAGTACCAATTTAGCTAAATGCTAAAATGGTTTTTTATTAATTTTTGTTATTAAATGTCAAAAAAATTTTAGTATAAATACTTTTTTCTATTTGTTCCCCCTGGACTTGCTCCCTTTGGGGCGGGGGCTTGTTAGGGGCTAAATAATTACATTTAAAAAAACTCTTTTAGGGTTGAGGACTTTCAAAAAATGAATCTTTGGACATATATCAATGAAAATCTTAAAAATTTGAAATTATTTTATAAATTTCAAATTGCTTTGTTTTTGGTTTCCACTGTTACGCTTTCTGTAATGGGGTATTTTGGCTATACACAAGGACGTGAATTATTAACTGATCGTTCTTTTGAATTGCTTTTTAATATTACCAGAAACAAGAAGAAAGCCATTGAAGCCTATTTCCAAGAAGTAAAAAATCAAAATACTTTTTTGGCAGAACTTGCCCAAACACGCCAAGCAATCAAAGATTTTCAAGCAACATTTAGGGAAAAAACTAAAATGGATTCTTTGGAAGTAATAAACAGCCTTACAAATTTTTATAAACAAGATTTTATAAAAACGCTTGAATATAATACTGCACAAGAACAAAAAACCAATTTTATGCCCAATGCGTATTTTCGCATGGCATTGCAAGCCAAATATTTAGCCAAAAATCCACAACCAGAAGGTTTTAAGTCTGCGATGATGGTTTCTGAAATTGGTGACAACTATGACCGTTATCATGCAAATTATCATAGTATTTTTTTAAAATTTGCCCAAAAATTCAATGTTGGAGACGTAATTTTGGTGGGTGAAAAAGGTGATGTGCTTTATACGGTTGCCAAAAGAGTAGATTTTGCGGATAATTTTGTGTATGGTGTATTCAAAGATACACATGTGGCACGCCTACACAAACGCATTATGCAAGGACGTGATGACCAATTGGTGTTTTTTCAAGATTATGAATTTTATTTGCCTGCACATTTTGCCCCAACCGCTTGGGTAGGTACTGCCATATACGACAAAGAAAATACCAAGAAAATAGGTACAATTCTCCTACAAATTCGCAATGAAAAAATTACCGAAATTCTTACAAATAACCAAAAATGGGCAGAAGATGGCTTAGGCACATCAGGCGAAACTTTTTTGGTAGGCTCAGATTTTAAACTTAGAAACTCTACACGTAGGAGTTTGGAAGACCCTGCTGGGTATTCTGAAGCATTGCGTACCAAAGTAGATAGCCTCACACGACTTAAAATATACAGGCTCAGAACTACGGTTATGTTTCGCGAATACAAAGCCAAAGCCACCATAGAAGCCATCAATGGGAAAGAAGGCAAAGAAACAAATATTGACTTTTTGGGTAGTGAGGTATTGGACGTGTATTTGCCTATTGATATTTTGGGGGTAAGATGGGGAATTATGACAGAAATGGACGGTGTAGAGATTTTTGCGTCTGCAACTGATTTTAGGTATCAACTTCTATTGATTGCAGTGGGTATTTTTATCATTATTACCATTGTAGGTGCGTTCCTTGCCAACCAACTTTCTGCACCTATGCGTAAAATTCAAACAAAAATCACATTGCTTTCAGAAGGAAGTTTCCCAAAATTGGCGGATAAATTTTATGAAGATGAATTAGGTAAAATTGACTCAGCACTCAATGACCTTACTATGAATATGCAAAATGTAGCACTTTTTGCAGAAAATATTGGACAAAAAAACTATACTTCGCGTTTTGAAGTAAGAAGCGAAAAAGATATTTTGGGTAAATCACTCCTCGCCATGAGAGATAGTTTGGAAAGTATTTCTAAAAACGAAGCTGAACGCAACTGGCAAAATACGGGTTTTGCTTATTTTGGTGACCTTTTGCGTGAACAAAATCAAAATCTTGATGAACTAATAAAATCACTTATTGCAGAACTTGTAAAATATATGAAAGCCAATCAAGGAGCTGTTTTTTTGTATAATGAATCCACCAAAACACTCAAAGGTATGGGGGCGTATGCCTACGGAAAACACCGTTATTTGAGCCAAGAATTGCAAATTGGGGAAGGGCTTGTAGGGCAAACTTTTTTTGAAAAAGTGCCTATGTACCTCACAGATATTCCGAATGATTACGCCAATATTTCATCAGGTTTAGGACAAACACGCCCAAAATGTGTGTTTTTAATTCCAATGGTTTTTGGTGAACATGCTGTTGGTGTGATTGAAATAGCTTCTTTATATACATTTCAAGAATTTGAACAAAATTTTGTGGTACAAATTGCACAAGATACTGCAACCACGATTTTTAACATTAAAAACAACGAAGAAACCAAACGTTTGCTTGTAGAATCCCAAAAATCTGCCCAACAACTTCGCCAACAAGAAGAAGAAATGCGTCAAAATTTTGAGGAACTTATGGCAACACAAGACGAAATGCGGAAAAGACAAGAACAAATTGATTTTCTCATTCATTCTTTCAGAGAAGAACATACAGAAGAACCAGAGAAAAAACCAAGTGCTACCCAAAAAAATATACAAGACAGCATTAATCGCCAAAAAACACTCCTTGACCAAGCAGAAGAACGCAACCGCAAAAAAGAGGAGGTGATTAAACTGAAAGTTGAAAAATTGTTGTAAAAAGTTATGATAAATTCATGAAATTTTGCATGAAAAATCATTTTTCAAACGTTATTCTTTTGTCATATTTTTACGTGATATTTAACACTACTTTTTAACCTTATTCATGCAAAAAAATAAATATTTTTTCTTCCTGTTTTTTGTATTTTTAATGCAAATATTCATGCAAAGCTGTCTTGTGCCACCGCGTTGCAAAGTACCAAATTGCCATGTAATCATTGACCACCACCACGCAGTAGGCAGTTATGAACAAGAAGGTGCAAAAACTGATGTAATGCAGGTATATCGTGGTATGCCTTGGTATAGATACGTTTTTCGCAAACAATATCGTGTGTCTGACACCGAAACCGAACAAAAAATCAAAGGCAAATACCGCAAAATTGATACACGTGAGGCTTATGATAAACAGTAGTCAGTTAATGCTGTTGTTAGTTTTTTCGTATAATGGTGTAGGTTTTCAGTTCGTATTTTGCTTGTGTTTTTGAAGTGGTTATATAATTATTTCATCAATGATGTTGTATATAAGGAGTTATTTCTTGACAAAAATAATCTACTGAAATAAATATTTCTACTAATTTTAAAATGTTTTATTTTGACGAAGTCCTTGTATTTTTGTGGTTTATAACCAAATAAAGATAAAGTGTTATTTTTTTCAAATTTATACATTTTTATCCTTTTCTTTTTAGTATCTCAAACGCACGTTTCTCTTAGAAGTACATTTTCAAAAAAATACATAAAAAAAACGCCCAATGTTATGCACATTGAGCGTTTTTTTATTTTTAGGTTAAATTAATTTTTGACTAAATTTAGCTTTTAACTAATCTACGTGTAAAGTTTTTGTTTCCAATTTTTATTCTAAGGAAATAAATACCTCTTGCTTCATTTTTGAGTGATATTTGGTAATCATTGTTATTCACACCACCAGATGGGATATAAAAATCCCTTTGAACATTTACATTTTTGATTTGTTTGCCTGCTGCATCAAATACTTCAAATTCAATTTTAGAAGTACTTGGAAGGTCAATTTTTACATAAAATACTTCGCTACTTGGGTTAGGATAAGGCAATACAGTTATATCACCGCCAAAACTATTCGAGATTTTAATGTTGAATGTTTGGGTAGTAGTTTGTCCGCCATCTTTATCTCTTGCAACAAATTGAAAACTATCTGTGATTTCTGCACTAAAATCATTAGGTACAAATTTTATCGCAAGTGAATTTATATCATTTTGGGTAAATGTATTGCCAACTGCAAGTGTGGTATTATTTTTCAACAATTTGCCTTGTGTAGGTGAAGCCCCCAATACATAAGTAACAGGTATGCCAAGCGGTGTATCTTCTGTGTCAGTTGCACTTAGCAATGAATTGTCAATCACATAATAGGTAACACTTTGTGGGAAAGTACTTATGCCATTGTTGTTTATTATAACAGGTATATCATTTATAGGGCTTACATTGATAACCATCAAATAGCTTGAAGTGCTATATGCAAAGCCATCACTTACATCATAATTGAAACGTGCATAATTGCTACCAAACATATTTGGAGCAGGTTTAAACACGAGTTTTGTTAAATCTGCAAAATTGATAACAGTTGAAGTGGTAATTATTGTACCATTAAATTCCAAAGTTGCACCTGTTGGTGTAGAGATATTGGTAATACGTACTTTTGATAGAGATTGCCCATCAACATCATTAAAATATTGCGTAAAATTCCCTGTTGTAAAAGTATAATTTACATCTTCATTCGTATTGATGGTATTATTATCTGCGGTTGGCGGTGTGTTGCTACCATCAAGACACATATAAAGCTCCCAATTTGAGATATTACCTGTGTTATTAGCAGTCTTATCTTGGATTTGGAGTGTCCAATTCCCTTCAATCATATCACCAGAAAAAGCAGATAATACGTTTGCAGGTTTGAAAGAGGTATTTGTATTCAAACTTGCACAATTTATAGCAGTTGCAGCAGCATCAGCAATACTAAGGTTAAAAGGTTGGTTGCCTGTGCATAATCCGTCCCAAAGTACTACGGTTCTATTAGAAGGGCTAATAAGTCTTACTAATAAATCATTAAAATTGGCATGAGTTCCCCTCAAATTACGCAATTCTAAAGAACTAATAACATTATTTTCACCAATATTTAACACAAAATTTGTTGTGTTATTATCAGTAATATTGCCTGTTGTGCCCCCTGTAAATGTTCTACAAAGTGCATTGGCAGTTTTAAAGCTAAAAGCATTGCTATAATTACTTGTCAAACACGCAGACTTAGCCCTCAAACGCCAAAAATATGTAGTGTTTGAGTTTAGTGCAGTTGTTGGAGTATAATTAGAAACTGCTAAGTTATTGAAACTTTGTAAATTAGCAGTAAATCCTGCATCAGTAGCAATTTGTAAATCATAAGTAGTCGCACCTGATACATCAGCCCAATCAATTGCTGGAACAATAGATACATTGAGGTTATTATTGGTAGGTAATAATAAAGTTGGGGAGTTAAGTGTGCCATTGGTTACACTCAAAGTCAATCCTAATGTTTTGGCGCTTACTGTGCCACCTGTTGCATTGATTGTAATATTATAAGTGCCAGAAGCAACAGCATTTGTATTACTAATTGTGAAATTTACGGTTGTACTTGCACCTGATGGCGTGATAGGGCTTGCAGGCGAAAAAGTACCTACCGCACCAGTTGGCAATCCACTTGCAGAAAGGGTAATCTGTGAATTAAACCCTGATGCGTAAGTAAGTGTCAAAGGAAATACTGCATTGGCAGGAGCGCAAGCATTTTGTGTAGTGCCTGTTGAGGTTAGGGTATAATCAGGAGCAGAAGCAGTAATAGTAAAATTATTATCTGAAATATCAAAGAAAATATTATCAACCGCTTCCACTTTGATACGGGCTGTGGTTGTTGCACTATTTGGGACTGTGATAGATTGCGTACCATCATTTGGAGTACTCGCCAATATTACAGTAGGATAAGTAAGACCACCATCAGTTGAAAGTGATATTTTTACATTGGCACAATTTACGCCATTGCCTGTAGTACCTGCCACATTCCAAGTAACTGTTTGTGTACTTCCACCTGCCCAAGTAAGGTTGGTATTAGGTACAGTTACCACAAATGGGCCTGCAGAGGAAGTAGCACTAAATGTAACCAATCCATACTCTACACCGCCTATTGGTTGGTTATCTCTTACTGTACATCTGAAATTTAATGCTCTTGATGTGGTAGGTAATGTTTCAGCAAGCATAGTGGTATTATTAATCAAATCCGTCAAACGTGGAAACGTACGTGTAGGGCTTACAGTAGGGGGCAATGACCTAAACAAAGGGGAAGCAGGGTTAGCTGCTGCGAGTGTACTCGCAGGTCCTAAATCAAATTGTTCCCAAGAGTATGTCATAGGGTGACCATTTGGGTCAGTAGCAGAGGCAGTCAAAGCAAAAGGTGTGCTTATAGGAATTACCCAACCGCCAGCGGGCATAGTAATCACAGGAACACCATTACCTGTGTTCGTATTGGCAGCACAAGCATTAGCCACGCCATCAACAGTTAGTGTAAGAATATTATCAAAACTCCTTGTATGGAAAAAAGGGTCACTTGCACCATTGTTTACGCCACCAAATACTTGTGACTGTAGTTGCACATCATCAGCTCCACAGATACCTGCATAAGCCATAATGGTAGTACCACTACCAGGCTCATAAGCACTTGAAGCAACGCGTGTGGTACCTTGGCAGTTATCTGTCTGTCCATTAAAAGTATGTGGGCAGTTGAATTGGTGTCCTACTTCGTGTGCCACAAAATCTACATCATATGCGTCATTGATAGGTTGCGGACTACCTGTGATACCTCTGGCTTTGCTACCATCATTACAAACAACACCTAAACCTGCTAATCCGCCTCCACCTGTACTCACAGTATGCCCTATTTGGTATGCGGAGTTTCCATATACTTGGTCTATAATCGTCTGGCTTTGGTTTATGAGTGTACCAGGTGTTGAATTGCTGAAATTGTTTGTGTTGCTGTTTGTAGAAATGGCAAGGTCATTTAACAATAATTCAAAACTCACTGCAACCTCTTTCTCATAAATGCCTTTTATACGGTTGGTTGTAACAGTAATGGCATTTTTTGCTGCAATGATTCGGTTAGGGTCAGTTGTAGCACCTACTCTGTTTCCATGAAAGTTGGTATAATTTAAGGTAGAAGCATAGGCGATTATATATTTGCGTTGTTGTGTACCTGATGGACGTGCAGAAACTTCTCCATTTTTATTTTTGGGTTCTGGAAGGTTTTTGATGTCTATTTCTGGTTTTTCATGGTCATCATGTTTATCAGGTGTTTCGTCTTTTACTTGGCAACCTGCTTTGGTTTGCATTGCACGTTCTTTGCTTATGTAATCACTACGAAAATAAACCATGTAATAACGTGTGTCAGGTGTGCTGTAAGGGTCTATGTAATATAGCCCTTTTACAGATTGTACCATGCCATGAAAGCCAAATATCGTAAATGATGCAGTAAGTGTAGCGGTTGGGTCTTCAATACCTTGTGCAGTAAATGTACGTACATCTTGCATACCACTACTTGCTTGTGTAGATGGCGAAAGTAATTGGGTACGCACCAAACGGAAGTTTTCCATAGTACCATTTGGTGTAGGAATACGCACAATAAAATTAGAAGTTGAGGCGTTAAAACTTTCGCCTTTTGGGGCATTTTCCCAACTTTCTCTAATTTTTTGGAAGTCAAGTGCAAAGAGTTTAAATCTTTGTGGCACAATCTCACGTTTGCCTTGCGGAGTAAAACTGCCTTCTTTGGTTTCGTTCCAAAAGGCATCTTGTGCTTGTAGTTGTGTGCTTGTAAGGGCTATCATACACAACAAACACCACATTTGGATAAATGTAAAGTAATGCTTCATATTTTAATTATTTATATTTAATTATTGTTTTTTTATTAAAAAAATTTAGAACTTTTAAAACATTTTTGGAAAAATAGAAAAGATATAAATTGCTTTTCCTTTAATAAAATTTTATGGCTTTTTGTAACAACAAAAAACTTGAAATTTATTCTATATTCATAACTTAATCATAATGTTAGGGAGGCTTTTTAGCAATAATGAAAAATAAATCCTAATTTTTCTACAAAAAAAAACAAAATTGCTTTAATATCCAAAGAATATTTTTGTTTTAACATATATAAGTAGTTTTTTCTAAAATGTATAAAAAAAACCTTAGAAAATAGCGTTTTCTAAGGTTTTTTTTCCAAATTATAGATTAGTTATTTGGAATTTATAATCCATAATCTTTTAACAAGGTTGTGTTTGCAACAATTTTACCATTCGCCATGTTTGTTGGGCATTTTCTATTAAAATCTCCACGCTGTCCATGATTTTTTGTACCAACATCAAGCCAATTCCACCTTTTTTGCGTTCTTTGATGATGGTTTGGAGGTTTGGATTTTGGTATTGTGCGAGGTCAAATTGTTTGTTGTCTTGTATGTTTTTTTGGTCTGTGTATTTATTTTTGTCTACTATTTCAAAAAGAATACTTTTTGGCGATTCATAAATTTTGATTTCTATGCTTGCACTAAGTACATTTTTGGAGGCGTGTATAATAAGATTTGTACATATTTCATCTACCGCAAGCATCATTTGATTGATTTCTACTTCGTTGAGCGTACTGCCTTTAAGTACGATTTTTACAAAATTTCTGATGGATTTGAGATTATCTTTTGCAGAATCTACTTTAAAATAATGTATCATAATTACTCAATAATTTAATTTTTATCTTTCTTTCTTAATTTTTTTAAAATTTCAAAAATATTTTTGTATTAAAATATTATATTGTATTTTTTTAATTTTTAATTTTTAATTTTTAATTTTTAATTTTGCTTCTTCAATGGTATTTGTAATAATCAACAATTTTTCTAACCCTAACAACTGAAACACATTTTTTACTTTTTCATTCATGCTAAATAAGGCAAAATATATGTTCTCTTCCTCCAAAATATCAATGTAAGAAATAAAAACACCCAAACCAGCAGACGCAATATATTGTAAATGTGTGCAATCTATCAAAATTGCTTTTGGCTTATTTTGTAATAATGTTTTGAAGGCTTCGTCCAAATAGATAGATGATGATGCGTCCAAATCACCAATAATTTTTAGCACTTTGAACTCTGCTACTTCATATTCGCTCAGTTGCATAGAGATATTTACGTATTTGTTAAAAAATTGTTTTAAAAAAATAGAAATTTTTTCTTTTTTTTTCTTGGTTTTGATAAACCCAAGTTGTTTTAATAACCCGAATTTTCTTTTTTGAGTCCAAAGCAACAAATCTTTATAATTTTTATCAAAAAAACAAGTTTTTTTATACATTTTCAAATAGAAAGACTATTTTGTTGTGTAATTTTGCAAAAATATTTCAAAATCCTACATTTATTAATCATTTATCACATACTTTCTTAATAAAATGGTCAAACTAATTTTACATAAATCTTTAATATTGGTTGTAATTTTTTTTTTAGTTTTTCAATATTATAATTTATACGCACAAAATAATATTTTAAATCACCAACCTAATGTGCAAAATCTTGTGCCAAATGCAAGTTTTGAACAGTTGAACGATTGTGAGATTTATTTGGAAGAGTTTAAAAAAACAAAAGAATGGAAAGGTTATTATTTTACACCTGATATTTTTAATGCGTGTGCCACAAATAAGTTTTTTTCTACGCCTGACAATGTTTTTGACCACCAAAAACCACATTCGGGCAAAGGCTATGCAGGTATTTTGACGTATCACAGAGATTATCCCAACGAAATTATTGGTGTGCAATTAACCAAACCTTTGGTACAAGGGCAATATTATGGAGTAAAATTTTATACAAGTTTTGCGCCACAACACGCCCAATATGCGAGCAATAATTTGGGTATTTTGTTTACAAATAATCCACAAAAGGCGTATAATTCACAAAAAACGCATCTTTTTTCGGAAAAAGTAATCACAGAAAGCGAAAAATGGCACGAAATCAAAGGCATTGTAAAAGCAGATAGCAATTATACACATTTAACAATTGGCAATTTTTTTCCAAAAGAAAAAACCATACGCCAAGATATGAAAGGCGGAATGTTTGAGGCATCTTATTATTTTGTTGATGATGTAGAAGTGTTGCATCTGCCTGATTTTGTACCCAAAGATGATGATGTGATTTCTACCATTCAAAATCCAAAAAGTGAAAATATTGTAGAAAATATGCCCAAAAATACGTCTGCAACTTTTGCTTTTTCGGGTAGAGTATTTGATGAAGATACCAAACAACCTATTGTAGCCACTATTACATATTTTGTGCCTGACCAAAATCAAGGCGAAAGTCAAGATACAGATTATTTGACAGGTATGTATGCTTTTACTAAAATAGTGCGTCCTGAGCGTTTTGGGGTGCGTGTGCATGCACGCAATTATTACCCAATATTGGTGTATTTGGTGCCAACTGCAGAAAATTCACGCTTTCAAAAAGATTTTTATCTCTCTGCACTCAAACCTCAAAAAAATATAGACCTCCCCAATGTTAATTTTCAAATGGATAGTTTATCAACCGAAAGTTTTGAAGAATTGAATAGGCTTGTAAGTGTAATGAACGAAAATCCTACCTTAAAAATAGAATTGCAACATATCACTGACCAGCCAGATGCAGTAGAAGAAACATCAAAACAATCCAAAATAGTGAAGGATTATTTGATAAAATTTGGAAAAATAAAAGAAAATCGTATTTTTACGCGTGCTTCTTATCAAACTAAATCTGCGTGGGGAAGCCAAAGTGAAATGAAAGATAAACGTAAAAAATTGGTGGTAAAGATTCTCAATTAAGCCAAAAAGGGTTTGAGTAGCTTTTTTTCTACTTTTTTAAATTTTTGTAAAAAAAATACTAAAAATCTTTTAAATCATGTATTTTTGCAAATATATTTTTTTATAAAAAAAAATACTAAAATTTTAATAAACTTTTTTAACAAATCACCTTTTAAAATAAAACAAAAAACACAATATGGACGCACAACAATTTTCAAGCCAACCAGACGACATTAAAAAATCTTACCTTATCCTCATGTCTGCAGTGGCTTCTGCTGATAGAAGCAATACAGAGGCAGAACTTGCATTTGTAGAGCAAATGTCCAAAATTGCAGGACTTAGCGAAGAAAGTGCAAATGAAGTAAAAGAATCTATGAAAACTGCGCCTGATTTGGGGTCTCATCTTGCTAAATTTAGAGACAATAATCTAAAATTTGCATTGGTATCTGACCTTCTCAATCTTGCTTCTGTTGATGGCTTACTTAATGTAGAGGAAACTAACACTATCAAACAAATATCACAATCAATCAATATTTCTGCTGAACAATATGATGCTATTGTACAATATGTGCAAACTGCTAATGCAGAAGCCACTAAAATATCAGGTACGCCAAAACCAGATAATAAAAGTTTCTTGGAGCAAATTGGTTTGAAAAGCGTTTTTCAAAAATTGGGGATTCCTGTTGAACATTTTTTGGCTGGTACTACAATTACTGCAGCATTGGGTGGTGTAGCATATATGCTTTTGCAAAATTATACCAAACCAAATGCACAAGGTAGCCAAGCTAATACACTCGGTGGTATGTTGGGCGGTTTTTTGGGTAATAGCATCAAAGGCGAAGATGGTAAAGCTGATGGCTTAATGGGCGTAATGGCAGGGTTTTTTACCAGCGAAGCAGGTGCTGCAACCATCAATAATGTGCTTACAAGCGTGGCACAAGCTACCGCAGAAGGTAAAGGTATTGGCAATATTGCAGAAGTAATCGGGAATAAAGTAACTGCTGGTAATCCACTTTTGCAAGGTCTTTTAACTTCTATTTTACAACAACCAACCCAAAAATAATATAAGTTTAAGGTTTAAAGTTCAAGGTTTAAAGTTCAAAACAAAAATAAATTTAAAACTAAAAATTTGAAACAAAAAAATAATATTTCTTTTAAACCCTCTTGAACTTTAAACTTTTAAACTCTCTTGAACTTTAAACTTTTAAACCTCTTGAACTTTAAACTTTTAAACCCCCTTGAACTTTAAACTTTTAAACCCCTTGAACCTTTTTTATGCGTAAAAAAATAGTAGCAGGTAATTGGAAAATGAATAAAAATTGGCAAGATGCCATCGCACTCGCTTCGGAAGTAGTCAATATTTTTCAAGATGAAATCCCTGAATCTTCACAAGTAAAAGTGGTTTTGAATACGCCTTTTTTGTATTTATCATCCATTAAAAAACTATTGCCTGAGAATAGAAATATTTTTGTAGGTGCTCAAAATTGCCACCAAAAAGCAAGTGGAGCATTTACAGGAGAAATTTCTGCGGAAATGCTCGCCTCAATAGGTGTGCAATATGCGATTGTAGGACATAGCGAAAGGCGTGAGTACTTCCAAGAAAATAGCCAAATGCTTGCCCAAAAAGTAGATATTTTGCTTGCAAATAATATCACACCGATTTTTTGCTGTGGTGAAGCCCTACAAATCAGAGAAGAAGGCTCACACCTTGTGTATGTTGCTCAACAACTTACAGAAGGTGTTTTTCATTTGCCAGAAACAGATTTCCAAAAAATCGTAATTGCTTATGAGCCTATTTGGGCAATAGGAACAGGTAAAACTGCTTCCTCTGCACAAGCACAAGAAATGCACGCTTATTTGCGTGGGCATATTGCCAAAAAATATGGCGAAACCATTGCACAAAATACGTCTATATTATATGGTGGAAGCTGTAATCCCCAAAATGCAAAAGAACTTTTTTCACAAAATGATGTAGATGGTGGGCTTATTGGCGGTGCGTCTCTCAAATCAAGGGACTTTATTGAAATTATAAAAAGTTTTTAAGGGAAAATAAAAGTTGTCAGTTTTTTTCATTTGTCAGTTAATTCAGTTATTGGTTTGTTTATTGCTGAATTATTTTCTTTCTTACTACAATTTTTCAAAAAATTGGGTCTGTACCGTAGTTTACGGAGGTCTGACCCTGATTTTTTTGAAAAATACAAACTGAAAACAACGTTAAACATCATATTTGTTTTAATTTTCCAAAGAAACGAATTGTTTTTCAGTAAAAAACACTAAAAAAAGCCTTTTTTCTGTGTTCTGAATGTGTTTTTTAAGATTTGTATGGTAGTGAGATTTTCTTTTAAATAAAAAAATCTTCCTAAAAATTTTGGGAAGATTTTTTTTGTAGTTAATAAAAAACTGAATACTGGAAAACTAAATTATTGCGTTACAGGTTGAAAAATTTGCGACATACAATTCAAAGCGTGTTTTATTTCGTCTTGTGTCGTAAATCTACTAAATGAAAAACGCACTGCACCACGTTCCTTATCTACTTTTAAGGCACGTAATACATGAGAGCCTATTTCTGAGCCACTTGAACAGGCACTTCCACCAGATGCACACACGCCTTGAATATCCAAATTAAACAACAACATGTCACTGTCAGGGTGCGGTGGCAGGCTTACATTCAAAACAGTATAAAGACTTTTTTCCAAATTTCCGCTTTCGCCATTAAATTGTACATCAGGGATAATATTTTGTAAGCCTTGTATCATATCATTTTTGAGGGACAAAATGTATTTTTGGTGGCTTTCCATGTCTTGGTATGCAAGTTCTAAGGCTTTTGCCAAACCTACAATACCATATACATTTTCTGTACCGCCACGCATATTACGTTCTTGCGCTCCGCCATGTATGTAAGGTTGGATTTTATTATTGGCATTGAGATACATAAAACCTACACCTTTTGGGGCGTGGAATTTGTGTCCAGCACCTACCAAACTGTCTATTTTGAGTTGTTGGAGGTTGTGGGTGTAGTGTCCCATAGTTTGCACAGTATCACTATGAAAAAAAGCGTTGTATTGTTGTGCCAATTCGCCAATTCTTTGCAAATCTGCCAAATTTCCAATTTCATTATTTCCGTGCATGAGGCTTACTAAGGCACGTTTTGGGCTATGTTCTGCTAATAATTTTTGTAGATGTTCGTAATTTATATTCCCTTTTTGGTCTATTTCTACAAATTTTAATTCAATTTTACCTGCTTTTTCCAAATATTCCAATGTATGCAAAACCGCATGATGCTCCAATTGTGTGGTAATTGCTAAGGTCAAACCAAGCCCTTCAATGCTTTTTGATATCAAAAAATTGTCTGCTTCTGTGCCTCCTGATGTAAAAAAAATCTCAGAGGGCGAAGTGTGAAGGAGGTTTGCTACTGTTTTGCGTGCTTGTTCTATCGCTGATTTTGTAATACGCCCCAAACTGTGTATGGAGGAAGGATTGCCAAAATGATTTTCCAAAAATGGAAGCATTGCCTCTAAAACTTTTTTGTCTATTGGAGTAGTTGCTGCATTGTCTAAATATGCGTGCATAAGCATTGAAAAAATAAAAATTTGGGGAAACTGGCTTTAAATACAGTATATTATTTGGATTTTTGCACTTTTTTTGCAAAAATTTCACAAAATTACAAATAATTTATTTTATAAAGGCAAAAAAAATAAGTAAAATTTAAAGTTATAAAAAAAATTATTTCAAAAAATAAAAAATATTAGCCAATAGCAATACACGTACAATCATCACGTAGCAAAAGTCCTTTTTGGTGCAAATCATATATAAAATTCTTAAAAAGTAGGGGAGAGGCAAGCGATTCTTTTAAATGTTGCAAAGTAGAAGCAAAAAAATCTATATCAGTATGTTGAATCTCTAATAAATTCAAAAATTTTTGGGCAATATCAGCTAAACGACAAGGTTTGTGGGCAATTTCTAATAATTTGTCTGGGAAATGCGTAGCCAAATACGCACAATGTAGGTATTGTGCGAGTGCATCTGTTACGAGATACAAGTGTAAAGGCGTATGAAAATTGGTGTCAATGTCAAAAGTGTGTGCAAAAAAACCTTTTTCGTTTGCGGTTTCATGCCAATTCAGCAAAAAAGGGTTGTTTTCGTAATCTAATACATCAGTATAAGGGAAAAAAACGCATTTTTTGGTGTTAGGGTAATATACAACAAGCGTACTATCACCAAAAGCAACGGTTTTGATGTGGTTTTCTGTAATCCAAACCGCCAAAAGTGTAGCAAAAGAGCCTTCTTCATTGAATTTGATTTTGACAAAATCCACCAAATTTTGTGCAGTATTGTGTTCAATTTCTTGTTTTTTTTCCAAATAAAATTTTTCCCAAAAACTTTCAATCCATTCGTTTAATGCTTTTATATCTGCAAAGGGTTTATCAGGTAAATTTTTGAGCAATGTATTTGCCCAATCACGTGCAAAAATACCACTACCACCAGCCCCATCTGACACCGCAAAAACGGTGTTTTGGTGCATTTCTACCACGAAAGTATCCTCATTTGTGCGGATATTACCATTGGCATATACGTCATTTTGGGGTTTTGGGCAAGATTGTGCAGAGAAAACCATTTTTCTTTTATTATGAATTATTTTCCTTGTTTTTCTTTTTTTGTCATTCCGTAGGAATCTGGCTTCGTTTTAATTCCTAAATTCCCATTCTTAATTTCTAATTCTTTCCTGCGATTGCAGTAAATTGTGTGCGCGTGCCTACTTCAAGGAGTTTTACAAAGCTATTGCCATCAGCATTGTATCCCATAGCCACTATTTGCGTATTTTCGGGTATATCTTCTTGTATAAGGTTAGCGATTTTTTTGTGCATTTTTGCAGGGATATTGCTTGACATATCGTACATAAGCAATGCAAATTTATCATTTTGGGGCAATTCTTGGCGGTTTTTTGGAAAAATAATTGCTTTTTGAGCTTCATTTGCCAAATGGCAATTAAAAAGCAAAACTTGTCCGTCAGTTGTAGTAAGATTCTTGATATTGAATGCTTTTTCAAGCATTTGGTCGTTTGTGGAATCTGTTGCCTCACCATCAGATACATTGATAACGACAGGCGGGAAACTGTTTGGGTTTTTTTTAATCCACATTTCCAGCACCTCAAAAGCTTTTTCAAAAGCATTGCCCATAGGTGTAGCATTTTTTGCAACAGCATTGAGCCATACTTTTACGGTTTTGGTTTCGGTGGAAATCTTCCCTCTTATTTCTTTTGAAAAATCCTTTTGTGTGGTGCTGATATAGTTTTGTGTGAGTTGTGTGAGCGACATAAAACCGTCTTCCAACAAAAATTGAGCATCTTTTTCTGCCCCATAGCCTATCACTGCCACATCAATATAATCACGCAAACCATCTTCTTTGATAGAAATATTTATCACTTCATTGAGCAAGTTATTGACTGCATCAGCACAATTTTGGGCTTTTTGGTTGCTATTCATAGAACCTGATTGGTCTATGAGCAATAATATCGCTGTTGGTTGGTCTCTTTTGATTTCTGCGGAATATGTGCCTTGTGTTTGTTGAAAATGTTGCATTTGTTGTTGAACTTGTGTAAGGATATTTTGCGTATTGGGGGAAGTTGTTAGCATAATGGAATGAGAAAATGGTTTTTTGCAAATTATTTTTGGTACTCTGACAATTTTAGTGGAAATACGGAAAAACATTCAAGGTTTTAAAACCTTGAATGTTTCACGCAATATTATTTTAAAAATTTTTTTTTACAATATGAAATTTCATAAAGTGGGATTTATTTTGCTAAAAATATTGCATATTTTTTCGCTTTTTTTGAAACTTTGGAACGTCACTAAAATTGTCAGAGAACCTTATTTTTTTGGCTTTAATAGCACGTTAAGATGAACTTTTATTTATGCAAATTTAATATTTATCCATATCTTATCCACATTTTATCCAAAAAAATATTTTTATATGTTTAAAAATTCCGCTCCTGCTTGTGGTTTGAAAAGATAAATTATTTTTACGTTAAATACAACAACTCAATTCTATCTGTTGTATTCTCAAAATAACTTTTAGCACTACTCCAAACCCAATCTTCTGCTTTTGATACAAAATTTGCAGTTACAGGGTTTGCATGAATGTAATTCAAACATCTTTGCGTTTTATCTGGATTATCAAGCACAATAGGGTGGTTATTTTGTTGCCAAAATTGAAAATCTTTGTTTCGTGGGTTCAAATGCCCTTCCCATGTAAAAGCATGCAATAGCCATTCTTTCCTGCTTTCTTGTGGATTTTGTTCTATGGCTTTTCTGATGTGGCGAGAAGTATAGCTTTTGCAATCTCTTATTACATCTGTCAAGTCAAATCCATCTTTTACGCCTAAAATTAAATGTATGTGGCTGGTCATCATGCAATAAGCACATACTTCTAATCCTTTATTTTCTTGGCAATATTTTAAACTCTCAAAAAAAATTTCTTTGTATATATCCCTAATAAAAATGTCTATCCAATTGACTACTGTAAATGTTACAAAATGATATTTGGTTGTGTCATAAATTGCGAATTTTCTGCCCATAAAATTTTGTTTTTTTGTGGAAATACAAAATTATAGCTAAAAAATATTTAAAACAAATCTTTAATTCCTCTTTATTCAAAAAAATATTTGGTCTTAGCGTCTCGCTAAGACCCATAAAATGGCAAGCGTCTCGCTTGCTTTTCGTACAAAAAAAAACAAATCAACGTGGAATTGTACGGAATGCAAGCGGGACGCTTGCTGTTATGTAGGTCTTAGCGAGACGCTAAGACCAAAGTGGGGCGTCTCGCTAAGACCTATACATTTGCAAGCGTCCCGCTTGTTTTTCATATATTTTTGTGGAATTGTACGGAATGCAAGCGGAATTTTTGGTCTTAGCGTCTCGCTAAGACCTATACATTTGCAAGCGGGACGCTTGCTTTTCATATATTTTTGTGGAATTGTACGGAATGCAAGCGGGGTTTTTTGGTCTTAGCGTCCCGCTTGCTTTTCATATATTTTTGTGGAATTGTACGGAATGCAAGCGGTATTTTTTGGTCTTAGCGTCTCGCTAAGACCTATACATTTGCAAGCGTCCCGCTTGCTTTTCATATATTTTTGTGGAATTGTACGGAATGCAAGCGGGACGCTTGCTGTTATGTAGGTCTTAGCGAGACGCTAAGACCAGAGGGGATTGTACGGAATGCAAGCGGGACGCTTGCTGTTATGTAGGTCTTAGCGAGACGCTAAGACCAGAGGGGAAAATGTAGATTCAGATTTATTAAAAAAATATCGTTTTGTAGGTGCAAAAGTTGATTTGGGAGACTTAACTTGTATAAAGAAATATGAGAATAGATTGATTGATATAAAGTTTATTTTATCAGAAAAAGATGAAAATTTCTTTTGCGTAAAAAGACAGGTTAAATTTATTGATTTCTTCTCATGTTTTATGGGAATTGTTTTTCAATTTTCAAATATGCATCTTTTTGATAAGAATATAATAGATTGGAATAATATAAAAGAAATAAAAGAAGATAATTAAAAGAGAAAAAAAACAAGGAAATAGCCAAATCCCACAAAGATTTGGCTATTTTTTCGTCTACTTGATATTTTAGAAAATAAGAAGCCTACATTTTCTCAATGTTTTTTAATTCTTCTTCCTTGGCTTTTAGAAACTCTTGATAGGAAATTTCGAACGCAAACCAAGCTTCCAACTGCTCATAAGTAAAATGAGCAATGATAAATTCCTCCTCGAATTCGGTACCTATAAAATCCCGAATACGATAAAAATATTCCTCAAAATCAAAATTATTTTTTGTGAATTTATCAAAAACTTCTTTTGCTTTTGCTAATGATCCTTCTATGAAATATCTTTTGAAATATTTTTTTCTAAACATAAAACTTCCTAACGGTTTCGTCTCTGTTATATGCTCAATCCGCGTTGGAATTGATGAAAAAGAAGATATAGGTATAAATTTCCCAATTTCAACGACAATAAGCGTAAAATTACTCTCCTTGACAATAAAACCCAGATAATTATAAGAATTATAAGGCTTGCTCTTGTCTCTTGGGTTAATATAAGTTGGGTCAATATAAACAATTTTTACAGGTATAGTAATTCCCATTTTTTTAGCATTTTCTATCATATCCAAAGTAGGTTTTATTTTTTGGATATCTTCTGGTGTAGTAGCTTTGTATTTGACTTGCACACCATCTTTCATTATTGGATTACCATGTCTATCAAACACTAATTGGTCTTGTTCTCTAATAATTAAATGCTTTTCCTGTTTGATAACCGCATCAGGAATTTCGGAACAAAAAAGTTCTATTTTGCCATTAGTATTCACTTTAGGGTAAATATTTAAAATTTGCCTTTCCATCCTTTTCATCTCCCATTCCTTTGTAAGGGCTGATTTTTGGTTTTTACGTTCAAAAATTACCTTCTCCATCTCCCCCAAAAAATCCCTCAACTTAGGTATATGCAAAAAAAGCGGTTGCGTCAAAACCTTTTTTATTTCGTTAGTGAGGGCATCAAGTAAGGGGTTTTGGAGGGAAGCGAGGGCTTGGAAGTTGGGGCTTTGGGCAGGGTTGAGGAAGTCGCTTTGTTGAAATAGGAGGTTGTCGCTCTTGTCGTTGTTTGTTTTTAGGGAGGGTTTGAGGTAGAGGGCGTATAGGCTCGTGAGGATTATGAGCATAGAAAAATGGTCAAGGTGCGGGTTAAAACCATTATTTTGGCGGTTTGGGTGTTGGTAAGAGGGTGAGCCAAGTTCTACCATTTCCTTGTGCCAAAGCGTAGGGACATACATTCCATCATAGTCAATCAATACCACATCTCCGTTGGGTTTCACCATGATATTGTCGTGTTTGAGGTCGCCATGTGCCATGCCACTATCCAGCAAATAGGCAAACATTTTTACGCAGTTTTGCAAGAGGTCGTATAATTTTTCGTGGTTTTCTTGTTCGCAAACCTCTTTTATGTACTTTCCTAAGGTTTTTCCTTCAATCCATTGCATCACCACGACAGGATATTCTTTGTCGCCTGCACTTTTGCTACACACCCATAGTTCTTTTTCCATGTATTTGAAATCCAAAAAATAAGGGCTTTTCAAGGTTTGTAAATGCGTAGCAATGGCTTGTAAGCGGTCTTTGCGGTCATCTACTTCTTGCGTAAAGCATTTGAACGCCCATGATTTCCCTTGTGCATCTTTGAGTTTGAACACCACCGCAAACCCGCCAGTTGTAAAATGAGGTTCGCTACTATCCCAAGGAGCAGGCACTGTAAAAAGCGGTTTGAGTGCATCAAAATAACTATCAGGATTGCGAAAACTATCTTTGTAGTCTTCTATCATGGGATAAAGCATGAGAATTAGAAATTAAGAATTAGAAATATTGTTTTGGATTAGGGCTAAATACGTTATAATCAATAAAAGTATATAAAAAAAAGTATTTTTTCACATTTTTCAAAAAAAAATTTTTTTTAGGTAAAAAAATCTCTCGCTTAACAATATTGCCAAAGTGTAGCACAGACTTTTAGTCTGTGTATTATTTCACACAGACTAAAATTCTGTGCTACAAATTACACACAGACTAAAAGTCTGTGCTACAAATTACACACAGACTAAAAGTCTGTGCTACAAATTAAAAAAAGACATTTCTTTGTATATTTTTTGCAAAGTTTCCTCAAAATAATCATTCCAACGGTTTTCATACATTGTGAGTGTTTTGTATTCGGTAGAATCTTGTAGTTTTTGCAATTCTTGGGTAATAATTTTATTATTTTTATTTAATTTTTCAAATAACGCTTGTAATTTTGGCAATTCTTGTGTGTTTTCCACGTCCAATGTAAAGGCAGTACCTTGTTCCAAATCCTGTAAAATTTCTTGTAGTTTTTGCGTATCATTTGCATCAAATGCTTGTTTGGCGAGGTTAAAAATAACCTTTGCTTCTTGTTCATATTGTTGTTCTACTGCGTCTGGGTGGCAAAGTTTTACGATTTTGTAGTACAATTTTTTTGCGGTTTCAGTTTTTGGGTTATTTTCTGTATTTTGTGGGTTTTCTTGTTGATTTTCGGTTTCTTTTTGGTTTTGATTTTCTTTTTTAAATTCTTGTGTAGATTGTTCAAACTGTTTTTTTTGTTCAAAAAAATGTTTTACGTCTTCTTCTTTTTGTGTGAGGCGTGCTTTTTTTTCTGCGAAAAGCATTTTCATTTCTTGCAATTTGAGCCACGCAAAACCAATATATTGTTTCAACAGCAAGTTAAATCGTGTAATAAGTTGCGTAGCGCGGTCTATTTCGGTAGTGAGAAAGGCGTTTTGCATTTCCAGCATTTTGATTTGTGCTTTGAGCCAAAGCGTATTTTGTGCATAATATAGTGTGATTTCTTTTACGTCAATATTTGGGTTAATATTATAAATTTTATACAATCTTTTAAATTCTTGTTTAAAACTTACTAATAATTCTTCTTCTTGTGTGATAACCAAATTTTCAGTATTGTAATGATTGGCTTTAAAAGTCCAATTATATGACCCAAAACAAAGTATTTTGTCATCAATGATGCAAAATTTATGGTGCATAAGTTTATTTTCGTCTGTAAAATACACTTTTGCACCAGCTTTGACCAACGCCCCAAAATCAAGGCTTGTATTGATGTGGTCGTCTGTCAAAAAAACAATAATTTCCACACCGTTATTCGCTTTTTGGAGCAATATTCGGTACAAATCCTTATCTGTAAACCACGCTACCGCTACGTGAATGTGGTTTTGGGCAGTTTGAAGTTCTTGCAATAAAAAATGTTGTATATTTTGAAAATGTGCAAACATGGAATTTTTTGATTATGGATTATGGATTATTTTTTTGTCATTTTGAAAAAATATAACTGTTTCAATCTTGGTTAAACACTTGGCGTAAAAATGTTTTTTTCAAAAATATGAAAAATAAAACATTGTGTTCATAAACTATGATTTTGAACAGCGATATTCTTTTTGGGTCAATCTATTTCAGTCCATCAACCAAATAATTTAAAATTTGGTTATGTGTTGTAGGGTTGAGAAAAGGAATTGTTTTGTATTTTGGTGGGTTAATCATGCCCCTTGATACCATTTCATTGATAGTATCTATATAACCCAATGAAGTTTTGCCAATGAGCAGGTTTTCAAGGCTTTTGCCTGATTTCCAATAATTCAATAAATCTCTGAAACCCCTCAAATACAAATAATCTTTGGTAAAACCGCCACCACGATAAATGCGTGTTGTGATATAGTATGCTTGTTCTGGTTTTTGGTTGTATTCTTCTATCAAAACCCTGTACGCTTCTTTAAATTCATACCCTTTTGTTCGCATATTGACCATCAACACACGCAAACCCAATTCTTGTAGGCGTGTAATGGTAATATTGCCTGATAAATATTCGCTCAAAATCGCCAAACCTTCTTGTGTCAATGTATTCAAAGGCAGACCCAAGCGAAATAATTTGATAGGTTGCTCTCTTGCGTTGAGTGTTGTAAGCATGTGTACGCCTATTTCATGATGCACAAGTGCTTGCGTATTGCGTTGGGAAAACATAGCACCTTTTTTCAAAAAAAGGGTTTTTTTACCATTATTGACCAATGCCTTAGAAGTCATTTTATTGGAAAGTTCTATTTTTAAAGGGAAACCATAAACTTCTGAATATTTTGCAAAAATTTCAATAGCTTCTTCCGCAGTAATATTTTCTGTATCAAAATCATCAAAAAGTGCTGGGGAATTGATAAGGAAATTTGCATTTCTTACGTCTTGTTCGTTTGGACTCCCAAAATACCTTAGTGAATTGTAAAAAAACTTCTCTGTTCCCAAACCTGAAAGCATATCCACTTTATCTGCATAAGAATCAATAACATCTTTGTACATATTTTGCAAATGAATGTCATCAATTTGCTCCACAGGCACACGGTAAAATTTTCTTTTCAATTCAAAAGGATTTACTGAAATATACGAATATTGAAATCGTGGATTTTCAAGGCAATTATTAGCAAAAAAACGTTTTTTTTCTTGCTCAATATTCATAGGATTTACATACGAAAGAATTTCAAAAGCAGATGCCAATTCATACACACGTTCATCTATTTGCAAAAGTTGTGGTTCAAGTGTAGAGGACAACAAACCGTTGATATTGGTAACTTTGAGCGAGGTTTTTTTTTGGATAAATTCTAAGGCGTGATTTGTGATGGCTTTTTTCAAACCTTGTGTAAGCGCATCAATCACCAAAGGGAAAAAATCGCCTTTTTCTTCGTTGCAATACACTTTTTTGATTTCGGTGGGAAGCACCAATGTATTGGGAAAATGTGTTGTGATATATTCCAATAAATAACCAGTACCTTGAAACACATCATTTAGTTTGACTGTTGTGTCCATTTCGGGCAATTTTATTTTTCCCAATTCTGTTTGCCACGATTGCACAAAAGCGCCAAATTTTGTATTGTTTATTTTTTCTGTGCCAATATTAAAAATAGGGGTTTCTCTTTCAATTTTTTTATAATTGAAAGCATGAATATCATATACAATACAGGCTTTGAATTTTCGTTCAAGGGTTTTGACAAGTACACTAATTACAGTATAAAAATTTTGGTGTTTTTGTAAATAAATTTCTTTCTGTGCTTTTGTAAGTGGTTTTTTCCAAACTTTATCACCCAAAAATTCGTCATAAATGGCATTTTCAGGGCTTCGGTTAAGGTCATATTCATAGCGAGAATCCAACCCTTGTGCCATAATAGGCATTGACACAATAAAATCTGCTGTGTGTGGGTCTTCGTGGTATTTGCGTTTGCGTTGTGAAATAGCTATATTTTTTAACGATTTTTTACTTATTTTGCTACCGCTATGTGTAGAAAAGCAAATATATGGGACATATTCCTCCAATTTGAGGGCAAAACTCCCATCAAGGTCTGTCAGAAGTTCAAAAGTTTCTTCATTTTGAATTTTTTTGCAAATATCTTCAATAGAAAATTTGGGCGTTAACATAAGGCATTATAAAATTTTTATATGATTTTTTTGTTTTTTTTAGTAAGTTTTTTCTTGTAAATTAGCGGAAATTTTTTTTACAAAAATTTTTTTTTAGAAAAGATGGTACGACTTCATTGGTCTTAGCAAGATTTATTGGTCTTAGCGTCTCGCTAAGACCATTTATATTTTTCTGTTGTATTTTTCTGTTTATAATTTTCTCCCAAATATAATATCTATATGTTTAATGTATCTATATTAAATACTTATATTTTTTTAATAATTGTTTTTTTTCTTCAAGTATTTTTTTCTGCTAAAAACGCCTTTGCACAAAGCAAAGAATACATGGAAAAATACAAAAAAGCAACTGAATTATTCAACCAAAGTAAAGACGAAGATGCCCTCAATCAACTCAATTTAGCCATTGCCTTAGAGCCTGCCCAATATGAAGCATTGTATTCAAGGGCATTTTATTATTTCGCAAAAGGCGAATATCAAAAAGCATACAACGATTATAACGCACTTTTACCGAAATACCAAAACGAAACCGAAGCAGTGCTTGGACGTGCCAATACTGCAATAGCATTGGACGATTATGCGCAAGCAGAAGAAGATTTTTTGACGATTTATGAGCGTGATAGCACACACGCAGAAGCAATAAATGGTTTGGGAAGTGTATATTTTTTGACAAATATGTATGCTGATGCTTTATATTTTTTGGATAAATCTATTAAACTCAATGCCAAAGACAATGAATTTGCGTATTTTTATAGGGGAAGTCTTTTTTTGGAAAAAAAAGAATATGAAAAAGCCATGAAAGATGTGGAAACATTGCTCAAAAAAGATGCAAAAGATGTTGATGCCTTGCGTTTGAAAGCCAAAATTTTATTTGAACAAAAAAAATATACAGAAGTCCAAAAAACATTGGATTTATTGGTTGAGGACAAAAAAAATAAAAAGCAACAAACTGAAAACAACACCGAAAACAACTTACAAGAAGATGATTTTGTGCTTTGGGGAAGGAGTTTTTATATCCAAAAAAAATATAAAGAAGCAGAATTTTATTTTAATACACCACAAAAACCACGTAATCCAGATTTGTATTATTATAAAGCTAAAAACTACGTCATGCTCAACCAATTGGAAAAAGCACGCCTTGCGTTAGATTCTGCTATTATTATACAAGACCAAGACAATCCTGTGAGTGCATTTTATTTTTATGATAGAAGTTTTGTATATTTTAAAGAAAAAAATAATGCAAAAGCACAATATGATTACCTCAAATCAGTATATCTTATGCCCGAATTTGGCATTAAAAACCCTGAAATTGACGATAAAATGGGCGAAATGTATGAACTCTTAAACATGAAATCCAAACAAAATTTGGTGGATTCGTGTATGGTAAAAGGTTACCAAGAACGTGCAGAAGTTGCCATTATTGAAAATGATGATAATGAAGCCCTCGCACAACTCAAAAATGCCCTAAAAATCAATAATGACAATGCTTACACGCATACGCTTGTAGCAAATACATATATTATAAGTGGAAAATGGGATTTGGCAAAAGAAAGCATTAAAATCGCAGAACTTGCCAAAACTGATAGAAGATTCGAACGTATTACTTTTTTAAAAGGGGTGGTTGCAAGGGAAACCAAAAATTGGACAGAAGCACAAACAATTTTTGAAAAATTGGCAAAAGAATATCCAAAAAATGCAGACTATAAAAGCGAATTGGGACATATTTTTTATGAACAAAAAAACTATGCACAAGCACTTTTATACATCAACAAAGCGATTGACCAACAACCCGAAGAAATGGATTATTACAATGACAGGGCTTTGTACGCATATCATCTCCAAAAATATGATGATGCACTTGTTGATTGTGAGCGTGTAATCAAAAATGATAACCAAAACATACTTGCATATTACCACAGAGGACTTATTTACAAAGCCCAAAAACGAAATGCTGATGCTAAAAAGGATTTCCAAAAAGTCCTCTCTTATCTGCCCGAAGATACAGAAGTATTACAAATGCTAAAATCAGTAGAATAGGTCTCCCAACCACCAAAGGGGGATAAGTTGATAATCGTGCAGGCTTCTAAGCCTGCACAATTTACAAACATAAATTTATAAAAACTGATAACTTAAAAACTGATTACTGACAACTTGGGTTAGAATAATCCATTAAAATCCATAATCTTCAGACATGATAACCACAGGTTCATGCACAACCTTATATTTTACATCAAGCATAGACGCATTGATAAAATGTGTATGAATATTTTTATATTCACCAAAACCTTCGTGAATATGTCCAAAAAGATGAATTTTAGGTTTTAGGCGTTCCACAGCAGGTAAAAGTTCCTCACAGCCCACATATTTGCCATGTTTGGTGCAATCCAATACACCCAAAGGAGGGCCATGTGTTATCAAAATATCCACATCAGTAGGGATATTATCCCAATATTTTTTGATTTTTTCGCCTCTTTCTTCATTAAAAGCCCAATCAAAAAACCAAGGCGTAATAGGTGAACCCCAAATGTGGATATTTTCTATTTTGATGCTTGAATTTTCAAGGTAGATGGCATTGGTTATCAAAGATTTTGCTTTTTGAGGTTCTTTTTCAAACAAAAAATCATGATTTCCTGCAATCATTATTTTATAATCATAATCCAAAGTACCTAACCAATCATTAAAATTAGTAATTTCTTCGGTTGTCCCCATGCGTGAAATATCGCCTGCGTGCAACAAAATATCACCTTTGGGCATTTTAAGTTGCGTATGATAGCCATGCGTGTCAGAAATACAAACGATTTTCATATTGGTTTTTGTTCTTTAAAATCCTTTTTTCTTAAAAAAAATATTTCAGAAGTTTATAATAACTGAAAAAACTGGTTACTTAATAACCTGTGCAGGATTACCAAAAACCGTTGTGTTGTCTTTTACATCAGCTATGACCAATGAACCTGCACCAATACGTGCATTTTTGCCAATACGGATACTGCCTGCAATAATCGCCCCAGCACCTACAAACGCATTTTCTTCTATAATAGTTTCTGCGCCAATAATCGCCCCAGCACCAATTTGCACAAAATTACCTATTTTGCTGTCGTGTTCTATAATAGTCCCACTGTTGATGATGGTGTGATGGTCTATGATGGCATTTGCACCTATGATTACACCTGCATTTATCATATTGCCATGCCCAAATTGGGTCGTAGAGGCAACAATGGCTTTTGGGTGTATGGCATTTGTAGGTTGTACTTTGCGGTTTTCCAAGAGCAATTTTGTAAAAAAACGCTTTACTTTATTGTCGTCGTATGCTACAAACGCATCACATTTTTTACCAATTAATTTCAAAAAACCTTCGTCTTCAGGGTTGCCCAATATTGGCACAAAATCAATATCTGTGTTATGTAATGTTTTATCTTCGTCCAAAAAACCATATACAACGATATTATTTTGGTTAAAAATTTCTAATGCAGATTTACCCAAACCTTTTGCCCCAAAAATAATCACAGGATTAATGCCTGAAAACGTTTTTTCAGGTTGTAATTCGTGTGTATGTTCCTTTATATCTTTGTTGTGGTTGTGTGTATCTTCGTGGTTCATATTTTTGTAATTTTATTTTTTTAGTGTTTAATAATTTTTTTACAAAAATACAAAAACAAATTATAATTTAAGCTAAGACCCAATTTTTTGCAGACGCTTCGTTTTGAAAATATTTTCGCCACTTGTTGGTATTTAGAAAAATGTAAGCCCAAAAGTAAAAAATAACTTCCAAAAGAAAAATACATTTTTCGTTATCAAACACCACACGCAAATTTTTGTGCTATTTTTTCGATTGTACAAGCATTTTTTAAACATCAACAAGGGACAAAACAATATAACAGGGCTCATGAATACAAAACATTAAAATTTTATTTCTTCATTTTTATCCCAAATGCCCCAATACGCCCCAACTTCGCCTTCTGCGCCCACTTTCCACGATTCATCAAACGACGAAAAATAAAATATGGGTATTGTGTCATTAGCACCCCAAATTTCTGTGTTAATAAAATAATCTCTTGCGTTGTTGTAAGATGGAATAGCCCCCTCTAAGGTTTCACCTTGACTTGGCCAGCCTGTTTCTGTAATAATAACTTTTTTGCCATTACTTGCGTTTTTGGCTTGTTGATACATTTCTTTCATATAATCCAACGAATTTTCAAAAGAACAACCCTCCCAAAAAGGGTAACAATTACATAGGATTACATCACAAATTTCGGTAATATTTGGTCTTTGCGAAAATTCGTAATAGGCATCTACATATCCAACAGGGATATTTGGAATTTCTTTTTTTACGTTTTTGATAAAATCAATGAGTTGATTTTCGGTTAAATCCTTTCTGTACATAACTTCATTGCCCACAGCAGCAATATCCACATAGCCCTCTTTGGCTAATTGCAACAATCCCGCAATTTCTTTTTGGTTTGTTTGTTCATCTTTTCCAAGCCAAGCCCCTACCAAAGTTTTTATGCCCATTTCTTTGGCAATTTTGGGTATAAATTCGTTTCCTTCTGTACAAGAAAAAGAACGTATCCATTGGATATGTGGTTTTAGGATTTCCATTCTTCTTCTTATCTGTGCTTCGGGAATAACATCTCCAGGTTTTTGTCCATCTGCGTATAGGCTAAAACAAAAACCATGTACGCCATTTTGGAGAATTTCCTCAAACAAATCTGCAAGTTCATTTTCTGATTTCCCTTCTGTAAAGCTAAAATGTGCATCAGTTTTTAGGAAATGAAGTTTTTCTTTTTTGAATGACATAATTATAAGTTGTAAAATAAGAAATATGTTTATAATTTCCCTCTTCTGTTTTCAAGTTCAATTTTAATTGATTTTATTTTTTCTTCGTTGAGGTCATAATTCCACATTACACATACTGCCAATAGTGCTGTACTTGCGGGAATAATAATATCAGCCAAACGAAGATAGTTAAGGGCTGTTGCTGTTTGTAATGAAACATCAGGGTTAAAACCAGCCATCTTTAAGACCAAACCACTCAATACCAATGCTAAACCTTGCCCTAATTTTACCATCCACCAATAAATTGCGCCAAATGTTCCTTCTTTTCGTGGCATACCATTTTGTAGTTCGTCCAAGTCACACACATCAGCGGTCATACTCATCATCAATGTAAAAAGACCACCTAAACCAAAAGCAATGAATGGAATAGGCATAAACATCAGCCAAGGATTACTTGGGTTAAAACCCCACCATTTTAATATATAACCTAAAATAGAAAGTATCGTGGAAATAATAAAAGCGTTGCGTTTTCCCCATTTATCTGCCATTATTGACACAATGGGGATTACTAAAAATGCTGTACTCAAAGCACTAATGGTAGAAAACCATGCAGGCCAAGTGCTGGCCAATTTGTAACTACCCTCAAACATATAAAAAACAATGATGAAGGTGCTAAATGCAGCAACCATTTGGAAACCATTGAATACCAAAAATGTAGCAATACAAAGGCGTATAAAAGGTCTATTTCTGGATATTTTAATGATGCCTGAAAGTAATTCTTTCAAACTTGAAAATATTTTCTTCAAAGAAAGCTCTGAACGATTTTGTAAATTGGATTGGTCTACTTCTTTACAAAAAATAGCAGGCAAAATTCCAAGAATTATACATAAAGTTCCTACCGCAATAGAAAGTAGCCTTACGCCATCTGCTTGTGTTGCAAAAATTTCAGGGTCAGCAATAATTACCCAAAACCAAGGCACAATTACCCAAGCCATTTGCCCAATAGTTTGTGAAAATGCCATTAAACGTGTACGCTCGTTGTAATCAGACGACATCTCATAGCCTAATCCAATCAAAGGGGTTGAAAAAATAGTATTTGCGGTAAGAAATATCAATGACATCAAAAGAAAATACCAAAAATTAAACATTTCTGAATTTTTTTCGTTTAACTGCCACAAGAGCGTAAAGAAAATCCCAGAAAAAATAGCACCAACAAAAATATAGGGTCTTCTTCTTCCCCAACGAGATTGCGTGTTATCTGAAATATATCCCATAATTGGGTCGGTCAAGGCATCATAAATACGAGGCAAACCGCCCAACAATCCTGCTAAAAAAGGATCCATGCCAAAAGCAGTAAGTAAAAAAAAACTAAATACACCCAAAGCACCAGGCAAAAGGTTATTTACCAAATGACCTGCCCCAAAAGCTAACTTTTGACCCATTGGTATGCTTATATTTTCGGAGGTTTGACTTATCATATTTTTATTTTTTTTGTTGTTCTATTGTTTTAATAAGATAGTTTGTATTGCTTTTGGAGAGATAGTTGTGTTCACAGTATGCGCTTTATAGGAAATTGATAGTGATTTTTTTTGTTCTGTTGGGTTAAATATAATGATTGCAATGGAATTATCAGGATTTTGCACCGCAGTAACCATTATTTCTTTATCTGGATTTTCAAAACCAATACGCACCGCATCAGGACGAATAAATTTGCTAAAATGTGCCATTACATAATACAAAGGAGTAAAATATACTTCATCAGTTTCAGGCGAAACAATCACAGGAGCAGTACACCAGTTTTTAAACCAATTAGGACCTCCTTGTTTATCTAATACCATATTCCAATCTACCCAACCATCTACATGATTATTAAGACAACCAATAATATCTCTTGCATACCTAAAAGTAGGTACATATTTTGGGTGAAGATGTTTTTCTTTTTCGCTTGCCCAATCCCACCCCCAATCTGTAGCTTCTTTACGCCAATACCAAGCATCATCTTGCCATTTAGGCACTTCTGCATCTATGCAGGCTTCTGTTTGGATAAGGTATTTTTCAGGTTTTTTATTGTGTGCGTATTGAAGTGCCTCAGGAAAATAATCATACGTGCTTTCATACCAATGGATGGCTGTTCCTGCAAAATATTTAGAGGATTTTTCATCGCGGTACATTTCATCAACCCATTCTTTGAGTCCTGCTCTATTTTGGTCATAACCTAATATTTTTATATGACCATACCCATCTTTTTCTAATTTGGGGCCTAAAAAGTTTTGCACAAAATCTGTCATTTCTTTTGGCGAAAACAACAAACTTTCCCAATTATTTCCGTTTCCGTGTGGCTCATTTTCTACGGTAATTCCCCAAATATCAATGCCTTGTTTTTTGTATTCAGTAAAATATTTTGAAAAAAACAAAGCCCAAGTTTCGTTATATTTAGGTAATAATTTTCCACCAACCCAAGCATTATTGTCTTTCATCCAAGGGGGCGAAGTCCAAGGGGAAGAAATTATTTTAAACCCATTTTTAGAAATTTTTTGGGCATCTTTAATCATTGGAATTATATCATCTAAATCTTCTTTGATGCTAAAGTTTTTTAACTCTAAATCATCCGCAACAGGTGCATAAGAATAATGCCCCAAAGAAAAATCACAAGAATTGATGTGTGTGCGTGTGAGGGAATAATTAGCACCTTCTTCACTAAAATACGCATTTAAAATTTCTTCACGCTTTTTTTTGCTTAGTTTATTCAACAAATACGCTGAACTTTCTGTGAAAGAGCCTCCAAAACCTACGATTTTTTGAAATTTTTCTGACGGATTTATTTTTATTTTAATTACTTTTTCATTAACCGCTTTTTCGTTTGTAGGTGTTTCTTTTATTTCAGTCAATTTATGCCCACTTTCAGATGTTTCATATATTTTGGAAACAAATGTTTGTTTGGGTTGGCAGTTCATCATACAATTTAATATGATTAGGTATAGTAAATTTTTTGGTTTCAATATTTTTTTTGTTTAAAAGTTAAAAAAAATCCCTAAAAAGTCCCTAACTCCCAAAGGAATGTTTATACAAATTTTATTTTTTCAAAGGAATTTCGACCTCATTCACAAGATTTTGGAGGTTTCCTTCATAACTTTTTTTGATGGCATTTCCATCTCTTGTAAGATTTTTAAAAACACCTTTATCCACCAAATCCCAAACACCCCATTTTGCTTTTCCATCTATGCCAAAAAGTCCAAAATGATTTTCAGAGCCATTAGGATTGGAGGCATCTTTCCATATCTCATCAAAGGCTTCAAAATAAAAACAAGCGATTTTATTTTCAGTTGTCCATTTTCTCATTTTTTTATAAAAAACACCTGCCTTGTATTCATCTGTTGCTTTTGCTCCTGTATTGCCATATAATCCATTACAAGCAGTTGCCCAACCTGTTTCTCCAATGTGAAGAGGCTTTTCTACCTCCAAACTTTGCATATATTTTTTCACTGCTTGATATTGCGAAATGGCATATTGCAACGAATTTTCAATTAAAATATCTACTTGTTGTTCTTTTGTTTTTTTTGTTTCTGTTTCAGATATCCCCCAAAAAACAGGGTTATAATGTGTGTCGTGCATAGGATATGTGTGCAACGAAATATAATCCACCGCTTTGATAAGTTCGTTGAGGTCTTTGTTGTGGTATTCAGATGCACCACCTCCCCAAGAGGCAAAATTATCAGAACTTGTAATCCACAAATTTTTGGACAATTCTCCTTTTTTCTTTAATGCTTGCAAATGATTAACCCATTTCAAAATAACTACAGGTTGCACATAATAAGCGGTTGCCCATTTTACCATTGCTTCATTTCCTACTGCAATAATTTTAATAATTTCAGGATATTTTTTAGCCAATTCTACAGCGTGTTCTATTTCTGTGGGGTTTCTTTCACTTTCTTCGTTGTGATTTGGCTCAAAACCTGTCCAAGCATTTTTGCAATCAATCCAAGCCCCAAGCATTACATACATTTCAAATTCAGCATTTTCTTTGTTTAGTTCGTCTATTGCTTTCAAAATATTATTTGCTTCGGGCAAATGCACATTATACGTTCTAATGGTTCTGACCCCCATCGCAAAAAGGATTTTCATATCTTCTTTTAGCTGTGTAATAGTGGGTTGCACACGCCTACTCACACCACGATAACCCCCATACGAAATAGCAAGATAATTTGGGTTTTCTAATATTTGAGAAGCTGTCATATTTTTTCTAATATTTTTTATGGTGTTTTTGGTGATGGTGTTTTTGGTAATATTTTTTGCATTGTTGCAAGCAAAAATAATAAATATAATGAGAAAGGAAATGAGGATTTTTTTTATTTTCATTTTGGTAAAACCTATAAAGTTTTAAAAAACTTTATAGGTTTGCGTTTTATTTAGAAAACCTTATACATTTGGTATTTTTACCTTTATCAAGGCAACTTTTCCATTTCGTTTAAATACATTTTCAGCATCTTCTACATTCAAAAATGATTGGTGATAGTGTTTTGAAGTCATCTTTTCATCAAAAACTTCTATGCTTTCGTTGGTAGAAATTTCATACACAACAGGCACATTACAAATGGTAAAGAACAGAGAATTTTTTTGCAAGGTTAATCCTTGTTTTTGTTGAAAAACATCAAAGAAAAAAATATTTTTTTCTTCCAATAAAAATTCTTCTTTCAAAAGCAATTTTGGCTCAAAATGTAATTTACCTTCTTTTATAAAAACCCCCAACTCCCCAAATCTACTCAAAATATCCTCTTTTACTTGCCCTGTCATGCCTGGTTGTTGCGCACCTTTGTTAGCTGGGGTATGGGAATAAGGTGTTATTGGGAAAGCACCATACAATTCAGGTGATTTATGCACACCAATTCCATCAAATATTTGGTGATAATGGTATTTTAATCTATCAAGGATATTTGTGTCAATATCTTTTTGATTTATCGCTTGTAAAGAAGTTTCTTGTACTGCCAAAAGATGCTTAGAAACCATGTGCCAATAGATAGACCCTAATCCTTCATAACCATAAAATGTACCTGACCTACCTGTAAATTCTTTGTGGTTAAATACTTCTTCAAAAATATGTAGGATTAAAGATTTTTCATTTTTTGCTAAAATTTGATAATTTTCAGGTAATTGTTCCAATGCTTTTTCCAAATCATCTGCATTTTTAAAATTCCCATTGAAATGAAAACCACCTTTTGCGTCTTTTTCTGCAATGTTTTTATGGGCATCTTCCAATAATTTTTGTAACAATGTGGAACTTTCAAATAATTCTTTTGGGATATTATTTTTTTGCAAAAAACCTTTCAGATTTTTATTAGGATATAAAATATAACTATTTTGGTCTGCTCTATACAATGCACTTTTTTGCAGGGCATCAAGCACTTCCAAACTTTCTTTTGCGGAAAGAAATCCAGAACTCAAAACAGCCACCTGTCCCTCCAACATTTCGCTTAAATAGGTAATTTCAATACCATTTTCCGTATAATTCATCAAATTATAAGCGTGGTACAAATTATCTTTGCGTTTGTTGGCTTTTATGGAGTGTTCCAAAAATGAAAGTGCATTATCAACCAATTCCACCAAATTATTTGTAGAAATGGTTTTCTTTTCGCCTACAAAACGATTTTGGTAAATTTTATTTCTGTATGCACTTGCGATATTGCCCAATTGGTCAGTAATTTCTTTCCTTATTTTTTGGTCAATAGCTTGTGCAAGTAGTGGCGAATATTTTACAAAAACATCTTTTATTTCAATAAAAAAGCTGTACATTTCTGCAGAAACCTCTAATAGATTTCCTGCGTTTTGGTTTTTCGTATTTTTAAAATTTATATTTTTAAAAATTTCTTGAAAAAATTTCAAAAATCTTCTCAAATAATACAATGTAACCATCGAAACACCATTTCCCACCAAAGCGTTGTTGGCATCATTCCATTCTGGGCGTTGTGTATTCATCCAAATTCCACCTTCAGGAATAAAATTAGACAATTTAGAGAGCAAAGTAGCCAAGATTTTTTCTGCAAAATTCACATAATGAATTTCGTTATTTTTATTAGTAAGCAGTGCCCCATCAGCCCCTATTGTTTTAGTAAGTTGGTGAATTTGTTTTTCATTTTCATAATCAAAAACAATGGTATCTTTTGGATTTTTTACAATTTGGGAATACGATTTTATTTGATAAGGGACATTTGCATACACAAAATCATTTTTAGTAAGTAATTTTTCAATCGTTCCTTTTTGTTTTTGCTCTGCAAATTCCAAAAATTTCAATAAATAAATAATTTGGTGGTCGCCCCAATATCCAATATAAGCCCAAGGGTTATCAGGTTCCACAGTTTCCCAATCAAAACCATCTTTGGTAACTCTATAAGGATTATATCCATCAAAAGTAGATGCATTAAGGAATTTGTAAATCATTCCCTCCATAAAATCAGGATAAGAATACGCTAATGCTTCCCAATTTTGGAATATATCACGCCAATTTCCTTGATAATCTAAGATTTTTGAGCCATCAATTTCGCTGTGGGTATTGATAGAAAACTGATTCCAAGGTCTGCTGGGGTCTCCGTGCCTGCGACTAAATTTTAAAGGCAAATATTCTGTGGCTAATCGTACAAAATCTTGGTTATTAGATTTTTGGGCAATATTTTTTAACTCAAAAACCGAAAAGATATCAGCAAGTTGATTTAATATATTTTGGCTATTTCCAAAAGCATTTTTATTGGCTTTTTGGAAATACGCACAAAAATCTTGTTTTTCTATTTGATAATTATCATCAAAAATACCACCTCTCATTATATTAAACAACACATTAGAAAAATGTCTTGTATCTTTTAATTCGTCAGCGGTATATTGCAAAGCGTCAGCACTTGCATTAAGTTTTATAAGGTTTTCTGTACCTTCGTTTATGTTTTGGAAAATTTTATTTTGCAGTGATTGATTATTTTCAAATTGATTACTTTTAATTTCTTCATTCAAAGCAATCACAGATGAATGATTTTGATTTACATTTGCCATGAATATCCATTCTTTTTCTTTTCCTGCTTCAAGGGTACATTTGCTTACTACGAAATAAGCTCCTTTTTCACCTTTTATATCATTTTCTTGTGTAATTTCTTTGTCTTTTCTAAAATTTTGTATCTGTGCGGTAGATAACAAATAAGTAGGATTTTGAATCCCCAAACTCCAAACAATATTTGTTTTGAGGGCTTCACTTGGCTCTGCTTTGTCCACAATAATCGCACTTAGGGCAAAGAAAGCCAAACCTGTTTCAGCAACCAATTCAGTACGTTTGTAGGCATCTGCGAGGTTGCTCACTTTGGTTTGCAAATCACTTGGCACACCATAAGGCATTACATTTTGCAAGCCATCTAAAAATTCTATTTCCAAATTTTCAGCAGAAATATTTTGCAATTTTGATTTTTTTACAAAACCAAATAAATTGCTTGTATTCCATTCATATTGAAAACACAAACCAAGTTGGTGATTGATTTCTTCAAAAATAATTTTATTACCAAATTTATTTTGGTAAAGGTTTCTACTAATTTCAAAATTAGCTTCACTACGAATAGAAAAAGGCTCCCATATAATTACTTTTTGATTTTTTAAAACTTTAATGATTGTTTTACTTCCTGTAATTTCAGCAGTATCTGTTAGTTTATCATCTGTATAATAAGGAAATAATGCAAATTCTGCGTTTCTTCTTCCTGCACTTACACCGCCATTACTTGAAACAAAAAGCCAATGATTGGAATCACTTACAATACTCATGAAAAATGGTCGCATGGTATGCACATTAGAAATTTTATAAAAAACTTCCTCATTTATTGTAAGGCTTGTGAGGTTATTCATAGTTATTTTTAATATTTAATATAGTGATTTTAGCACGCAGATAACGCGGATTTTACGGATTAAAACGGATTTTTTAATTTAATAAATGCCTTAAAAAGTCCTTTCTTCTCTCTTTTGAAAGGACTCAAAAAGGTTTATTTAGAATAACGTTTATTTGGAGTAGCGTTTATTTTTGTTTATAAACTTTTACGTAATCAATGGTCATCGTTTGTGGGAATGGCGTTCCTGTGGTAGGAAATCCTACAAAATTGCCACCTACAGCAACATTAAGCAACAAATAAAATGGTTGGTCATACACCCATTTTCCTGTTACATCTTCAGGTGTAACTCTTTTGTATAAGAAATTATTTACAAAAAAATCAATGTAGTTTTCGCCCCATTCTATAGCATAGATGTAATAATCGGAATCAAAACGCCCATTGATAAGTCCATAAGGTTTTGAAATAGCATTACCACCTGAATATCCAGGACCATGTACTGTACCAATAGTTACAGAAGATTGTTGTCCTTTTTGCTCCATAATATCAATTTCACCACATTGAGGCCAATTTACTTGGTCTATATTTTCGCCAAGCATCCAAAAAGCAGGCCATATTCCAGGTCCTGTAGGGGTTTTGATACGTGCTTCAAAGCGACCATATTTTTGTGCAAATAACCCTTTGGTTTTTATTCTGGCAGAGGTAAATCCTGCACCCAAATATGATTCTTGTCTTGCAGTAATGACTAAATTTCCATTTCCGTCCAATGCAATATTGCTTGGTCTGTTGGTATAATTTTGTAATTCATTATTGCCCCAGCCTCCCGCACCCATGTCAAAAGCCCATTTGGTGGCGTTAGGGGCTGTGCCTGTTGCACCATCAAAATCATCACTCCAAGTGAGTTCCCAACTTCTTTCAGGTAGTTTTTGGACTGCGTCAATATGACAACCACTCAAAAACATAGTAGCAAAAAAAGTAGGAACAAGGAAAAATGCATTAACAGATTTATATATTATTTTACGCATATTTTTGATAAGGATTTTTAATTTTTAAATTTTTTTTTTAATATTGTAACTAATCTTGCTTATTTATTAAAAATTTATTTAAAAATAAGCAAGATGTTTTTTTAGTTTTTGTTACAATTTTTTAATTTCCAAACCTGATATTATCAAAATAAACCACATTATTAGCACCTCTTGCGGTAAAATCAGGGAATATAATGATTTGGCTATAACCTGCATCTATTTGGGCAGTGAAATCAAAAGTAAGTTCTTGCCAAGCATTCACCACCGTATTAGGAATTTTAATTTCTGGCAATGCTGCCCCATTAGGTTTTGCAAATTTTATCCCTACGTCGCTTATGGTTGTTTTGTAAACCATGATTTTTACAATTTTATGCGCTGCATCTATACTAAATGTACCCATTGCACCATTTTGGGTTTCACAACCTGCATAAGGCTGACCTGCTTGTTGTGCATTAAATTTGGCTACAGTAGAAGATGTATTGATGCCTGATGGATTAGGATTAGCAACAAACTCTAAAGCTGGATTTCCACCATTTTCAAATACGTTCCAAGTCCAACTTGCCCCAAAACCTCCTGCTTCAAAATTGATAACATCATTTAAAGTATATGTACCGCTTGCAGTTGTTTTATAAAAATAAATATTATCTAAGAAAATATCACTTGTACCTGTTCCACCATCAAATTTGAATTGGATAACATTGCTCAAATTAACCCCTGCAAATGCAGAAAGTGGAATATTGACGCTGTTCCAGCCTGATGTAGGCACATTAAGCGTGTAAGGTGTTTCATTGCCTGGACTTATAAGGAATACACGCAAAGTAGTTGCATTGGTAGAATAATAATCAAGATGTAAAAAGCCATAAGAAGAAACATCTTGAGCAGTTCCTATTTGTATGCCTTGATAGTTAAAGGTAGCATAACGCAAGGTATTATTTCCTGAAATAGGCGTTTGGGTTACACTTGTCATTTGTCCCCAATTAGGATTAAAATCTGTGCCTGCTACATTGGTATATGTATCACTAAAAATAGAAATTACATTGCTCGCTAAAGTTGTAGGGACAGGTGCAGCAGTTACAGGTGTAATAGGATTTCTCCAAAAATAAATATTATCTAAGAAAATATCGCCTCCTGTACCACCATCAAATTTGAATTGGATAACATTGCTCAAATTTACATTTGTAAATGCAGATAATGGGATATCAACACTATTCCAACCTGTAGTAGGAACATTCAATGTAAAAGGTGTCTCATTGCCTGGACTTATAAGGTAGGCTTTCAAACTATTAGCGTTAGTGCTATAATAATCAATATGTACAAAACCATAAGAAGATACATTTTGTGCAGCTCCTATTTGTATGCCTTGATAGTTAAAATTAGCGTAACGAAGTGCAGTATTGCCCACGATAGCAGGTTGTGTTACGATTGTATTTTGTCCCCAATTAGGATTAAAATCAGTGCCTGCTACATTGGTATATGTATCACTAAAAATAGAAAGCACATCAGTTGCTGGTTTGGTAGGAACAGGTGCTGCGATAGCTGGTACCACAGGAAGTCTGTAAAAATATACATTGTCCATATATAAATTAGGCAATGAACCTGAAAGTACCATTTGTGCGAGTTTTGTGCGAGAAGTAAGTCCTGTAAAAGAAGAAAGTGGAATATCCAAACTTACCCAATTATTTGATACTAAAGTTGGACTTGTAACTGTGATTTCGTGTTGTGAATCATCACCGCCACCAAATACACCATTTGCCCCAAAATCAATCAACAATACTTTAAAATTATTGGGCAAATCTGTAGGATTTGGTGTCCATATATCCATGTGGAAGGTACTCATTCCTCCTGCATTTACAGTAGGATTTGCAAATTCAATGCCCACAAAATTTAAGTTGCGATAGCGTATTACATCATTATTTTGTACTTTAATAAAATATTCGTCTGTATTAGAATATTGCCAACGTGTATTCCAAGTATTTACAGGCACATTTGTATAAGCGTTGCTGTAAAGTGAAACCACATCACTTGCTTCTCTAACAGGAGGCAAAGGGGCAATGGTAGTTGGGGCAACAGGAGAACCTGTAGAAGTTAATACCAAAGACCCTTTGGCGGTTTTTTCGCCTAATTTTGCAGTAATTGTAGCACTTCCTGCATCTATCACAGATATTACACCTTTGCCATCTACGCCTGCTATTGTAGCATTAGAAGAACCAAATGTCAAGTAATAAGGAGAGATATTTACAGATTGATTTACACCGCTGGGCAAATTTACTGTTGCTTGAAACCCATCAATATTTACTTTATCGCCTGTTTCTGCACTGTTAAGCGTTTTGTTTTGACCATTAAGAATAACACCTGTAAAATCAGTAATATCCCCTAATTTTTCAAATCGTACTTCATCAATCCAAAAAGTATAACCTCTGTTATTTTCTGGACCTGTAGCATAATACAATAAACCTTTTTCTGCTGTAAGTTTTGAAGCATCAGGGATAGGTATAATCACTTTTTTCCAACTACTGTTTACAAGTAATCCACTCAATGTTACCAAATACTTATTTTCACCCAAATTATTGCCAAAACCAAGTTCACTTATGGTAGCAGCTTGTGTAGCTTTTATGTAAAAGGTAAGTGCGTTGTACCCTGAGAGATTTCTTCCTACTTTGCTAAAAAAAACACCACCTGCATAGGAACCATTAGGACTATTAGCGTCTGGTACATCAAAACGCATAGATTGCCTACTTCCATTATAACTGATTTGGTTATCTACTTGAAATGCTTTTACATCAGAGCCTCCAAATGCAGCGTATGCTAAATCGCCTGCAAAATCATCAATAAATACTTCAGAAGTATTTGGAAAAGAAAGTGGATTCAAATCTGATACATTTCTTTTTTCGCAGCCCAATATCATAAAAAGTCCAATAAAAATGAATTTTATGTGGAGTGTATACGGAATTCTTTTCATAGTATTCTTTTGTATTTTAGTATCCAATATTTATTTGTATGTAAGTACGAATTTCCCATTCATTACCATTAGAAAAACCTATTGCATTAGGGTCAGGTACAAAATTACCTGCTGCGTCAATGGTTTGCACTGGGGCATACCTATTTGAGTATTTATCCAAAGTGCGATAAGTGGTTCTAAGCCCTATTTTAGTGCCAGGCATCATAAACCAATCAGGTTTGCTAATTTCCATAGAAATGTCGCCTATTAATTGAACAGGGAAGGTAAGGTTAAAATCTCTGTGATAATCAAAAGGACCCCAATCATTAAACTTCGCAATTCCCATAAATTTAGCTTTTTTGTAAATGGTACGTATATCAAAACCATAGCGGTCTATCGTTCTTGTATTGTTACCATTTGCTTGTCCATTTCCTGCATAAATATTAGCAATAAAACCAAGATTTGGATTTAATTTAGAAACTGCTTTTCCATTGAATTCCCACAAATCTCTCGCAGGTGCTGAACCAGGGAATACGAAAGTAGTTCTACCATTGCCCAAAATACCAATTGCAGCATCTTGTATTGTAGGAAGATGTCTATATACGAAACTGGCACTCATTGCAAATTTTGCATCTTCTGTGCGGTCATTATCCCATTCATACATCCAAGTAGCTGGGGTAGGGTCATAGGTAAGTAACAATTCACCTGCAACTGTTTCTCTGTTGCTTCTCACAGAGAAAGGGTCATCTAAAATATTTCTTGAACGTGCTGCAGGTGAAAAAGCTGAGGCAGAAATAGGTCCTTCAATAGGTTTTTGGTATAAGAAATTAGGTGCGATTTGGAATTTTCCTACATTAAAAGTAAAACCACTCAATACATTATACATATTGCCACTACCAATATCTTTTAATCTCCAACCTGTGAACGTTTTTGTTTGGTCAACACCTCCATTTGCAACAAGCCCCATGTAAGAAGCCATACCATACCATTGTATTTTTCCGCTTGCGTAGGTTAATTTTACTTTACCCCCAAAGTTATCACTTGTTTTGATTTCACTTTGATATACATTGTCCTCTCTTTCCACTTGAAAAGTCCTGCCATTGAGTGGATTTCCACCCCATAAAGCACCAATATTAAAACCAAAGTTATCAAATTTCCTTGCAATACTAATAGACGCCCTCCTTGTTTTGGGCATTGGCACTGCGAATGAACTTTGCAAACCATTTCTTTGGGTGATGTCTTCATGAAAAATACCTGTAATATCAAATTTTGCAAATGTACGATGATATTTTATCAAAAAAGCAGGGTTAGCTCCCCACCAAAGTTCAGGTCCGAAAGCAACTTTTAATCCTTTGGTTGCTCTTTTTCCTTCTATTTCAAATCCAAAAGGGGCTTCACCATTGTAAATATCTATATTTGCACCATAATTTGCCTCAGGGTAAAGTCCAAAAAAGTCGCCTTCATAACCCCAATGATAATGTCCTGTACGATAAAATCCTGTCAATTTAAAATCTTTATCGTCCCAAGTGTAACTTGCTCTGTAAAGTTGGATTCTGTTATTTGAATTTATCTGTGCAGTGCCAGTAGGCGTATTTACGATAAGCGGTCTCCCTCTATTTTCATAAAAAACTTCATCAATAGGATTTAGTGCCACATGTCCCAACATATTAAACTGCACATTGGCGGTCATATTTGGAGCAGGTTTTGCGGTTATGCCTACATTAAACGATTGCATTTGGTCAAAACCTAATTGATTAGGGTATGATATTGCAGTAGGATTGGGGTTGGCTGTTGTGGGTGTAGAAATAAGACTTCCTCCTGTGTTGAAAGTAGTAAAATTTGCTTGGAGATTGCTAAGGTATAATTTACCTTTATTTTCAGATTCCAAATTTGCTTTATCGCCTCTTGCTCTAAGCATTGCATCAGTTACCACAGCATCATCTACACGCAATAAACCTGCAACACCATCAGCAGTATAGGGATTAAAAGTGTGCAAAGTTTTGAGGGCATAATACGCAGCGCGAGGGTACAATTCATACGTTCCTCTTGCATTTGTAACGCCTTTTGCGCAAATTCCAAACCACTCTTCATTCATATTATTATCCCCTGCCACATAATCATTCAAATATCCACCATTTGACCAGGAAGCTGCAACATCATGTTCATCTAAGGCAGTCGTCTGTCCTGTTTTCCACCAACCATCACTAAACTGGAAAGTAAAACCGCCCAAAGAGTTCCCATTTTTGCCCATTCCTGAGGCATTTGCATAAATTTCTTTCCAATTGCTTACCAATACTTTTGCTTGATATTCCTGGTCTTCTTTGTTAGTAATTGTGTTATAGGCATCTGTCCCAAATTCTGTAAGCAATACAGGTTTATCAAACTCTTTTTTGGTTTTTTCATACAAATCTGTAAAAGTGAGTCCACGATAGGTATTTACACCCAATATATCAATATCCTTACACTCTTGAGCGATAATATCCAAAAACAACAAATCGCCATTACAAATTGCAATTGGGTGTGTTTGGCTGATGGTTTTCATTTCTTTGGTCGCCTCATTAAATAATTTGTATAAATTACCTGCATCTTTGGTAGATTGTCGGTCTGCCATAGGAATATTTTCAGTCTCAGCACCTCTCCAAAAAAGTCCATAGTTATTTTCATTTCCTAATAAAAACAACAACAATCCTGGCGTGTTTTGGTATTCTTCCACCATTGCCTTTGTTTCTTTTAACAAAAGTTCTTTTACCAATGGATTTGCATAATCCGTATTAGCATTCCAAACACCATTTAAGGTAAGTCCATAACGCCCAAATGAATGATTAAGCATTGTATAAATGCCATAATTTTCGTGAATATATTTTATCCATTTTGCTGGTACGCCTGTGTATTGGCGAATGGTATTTACCCCCATATTTTTAAGCAAAGGCATCTCATAATCAAGTGCTGCTTTTATCACATCATCTGATTGTGTCCACAAACTATAAGAGAAATTGGTGCCTATTGGAAAATAATCCCAATTCATACCATTCACAAAAAATGGTTTCCCGCCTACTTCTAACGTAAAACCATCTGTTGTTTTTTTTACAATGACGCTTTCTTGTTGCCCATATAAAAAAGGCATATAGGCAAAAAGCACCATAAACAGTGTAAAATGTTTTTTCATAAATAAAAATTTTTATTTTTGAATAATGAATAAAAAACAAAATATTTACAGTTTAACAAATGTACATAAAGTTTTGTTAACCAAAAAAAATTATATTTTTTATTAAAAAAATTATACTGCAAATTTTAGTTTATACTTTAAAATTTCCAAAAAAACTACTACATCACTGCTACTACTATAAAAAAAAAGTATATTTTTGCGTCTATATGAGTACATCAATAATACATCAACTAAAATTTATAGCCTTAAAACACTATATTAAAGGGGGAAATACACTATTTTTCTTATTTTTTATGGTACATCATACTGCTGTTTTTTCACAAGGGTTGATGCATCAAACAGAGGTTACGAACTTTACAAAAAATATATATGGAGGTGGTACACAAAATTGGGCTATCACACAAGACAAGAATAAAAGAATATATGTAGCAAATAATGAAGGCGTATTGGTATATAATGGGACAAATTGGGCATTATACCCTGTTCCCAATAAAACAATCGTAAGAGCTATAAATTTTGGGTCAGATGGAAAATTGTATGTGGGAGCTCAAGATGAATTGGGATATTATTCACCTGATAAAATAGGGAGACTTACTTTTACATCTTTAAAATATAAATTGCCTAAAAAAGACCAGATATTTGCTGATGTGTGGCAAGTTGTAAGTGTAGAAAAAGATGTTTTTTTTAGGACAGATACTAAGATATTCAGGCTAAATAATGGGGTTTTTAGTGTCTATGAAACAAATTCTTCGTGGGTTTCTTTACACAAATACCAAGACAAGGTATTGGCACATGATAAAAAAATGGGCTTGCTCGTATATCAAGGCGATAGATGGGTGCCTTTTATATCAAATGGGTTTTTGCCTATTGGTTTTCAAATTACGGATTTAATGGTATATGGCAAAGATACATGTTTGTTGAGCACAGTAAAAGATGGGCTGTACTTACTCATAAAAAAAGAATTGCAACATTATCCTTTAAAAATAGACAATAAAGATGATAAATTGCATTTTACATCTCTATTAGCTTTTGACAAAGGCTATTTTTTAGCAGGTACTTATTTTAATGGCATTTATAAAATATCTAAACAGGGTCAAATCGTAGATAATATTTCTACGAAGAATAATATTTCTAACAATACCATTCGTTGTTTATTTGTGGATATACATCAAGGAGTTTGGGCTGGTTTGGATAATGGTATTGTTTTTTTTTCTTATAATACGCCTATAAAACATATAAATCCACTTACATTTAATAATGGCGCAGGTTATGATGTAAAAATTTTAGGAGATAACTTATATTTTGCCCTTTCTACAGGTTTATTTTATGTTCCCCTCCAATCAACCCCATCTTTAAATGCCATTATACAAGCACCCCAAACAATAAAAAATGGATTGACTTGGAACTTGTCAATTATTGATAACCAACTTTTAGTGGGGCGAGATGATGGCTTGTTTGTAATAAATGACCAACAGATAAATCCAATTACACAATCTACTGGTTATTGGGCTTGTTTGAAAAATCAAGAAAATATTATTGCAGGAAATTATTTAGGAATGGATTTTTTTAAAATAACGGATAAAAAATTAGTAAATGGTAAGAAAATAGAAAATTTTAAAGAATCCAGTCGTTATATAGAAACAGACCAAGAAAATATTTGGGTATCGCACCCCTATCGAGGCATTTATCAAATAAAAATTTCTGATAAATCTGTAAAACTATTTTCGCAAAAAGATGGATTACCAAGCAATTTAGACAATCATGTATTCAAAATAAAAGGAAAAATCGTTTTTGCTACAACACAAGGTATATATGAATATGATGCAGTTTTAGGCAAAATTTTGAAATCAAAACAATACATAGAGATTTTTTGGAAAAATCCTATTCGTTATATTAAGGAAGATAATAAAGGCAATCTGTGGTTTGTACAAGAAAAAACACTTGGTGTGGTTGATTTTAGCACAAAAAAACCTATCGTGCATTATATCCCTGAATTAAAAAATAAAATTATAAGTGGTTTTGAAAATATTTTCCCTTATAACGCCCAAAATATTCTGATAGGAGGTGAAATAGGGTTTTATCATCTTGATTATGAAAAATACTTAGAGAATATAAAACCATTTAATGTATATGTTTCGCAAGTAAAAACATCAGGGGGTATAGACAGTGTGCTTTTTGGGGGTTATTTAGTAGGCGAAAAATTAGAAAAAAGAATATACATACCCTATACGCTCAATTCTTTACTTTTCTCTTTTACAAGCCCTATATATGGACAACCTAAGCAAGTTGTATATAGCCATTATTTGGAGGGTTTTGATGTAAATTGGAGTGAATGGAATTACAATGCAGAAAAGGAATATACAAATCTTCCTGCAGGTTCTTATATTTTTAAAGTAAAAGCAAGTAAAAGTCCTTCTCATAATTCGGTTATATATGAATTTGCTTTTACGATAAGCCCTCCTTGGTATCAAACAATGTGGGCGTATGGTATTTATATGTTATTGTTGGTAGGTTTTATGTATGGAATATTGAAATATCAATCATACAAACATAAAAAAAGACTTGAAAAAAAGCGACTGGACGATATAAAGAAATTTGAAGAAGAACAAAAACAACAGGCTTATCAACACCAACTTGAATTAGCAACATCTGAAAGAGAAATTACATATTTGCGCAATGAAAAATTGGATGCCCAAATCAAACATAAAAATACAGAACTCGCAAATATTACTATGAATTTGGTGCAAAAAAAAGAGTTTATTTTAAAATTAAAAAAGGAACTCCAAACACTCCAAAAAAATATAAAAATAGAAAACGACAACGTTGAACTAAAAAAAATATTAAAAGTATTGTCTGAAGAAGAAAAATTAGATGATGAATGGAATAATTTTTCACTATACTTTAATAGTGTGTATGGTGATTTTTTAACAATTATAAAGAAGAAACACCCAGATTTAACACCACACGATTTGCGTCTTTGTGCTTATTTGCGCATGAATTTAAGCAGTAAAGAGTTAATTCCTCTCATGGGCATATCTTTAAGAGGCATAGAAATAAGTCGTTATAGGCTTAGAAAAAAACTTCTATTGCCCACCGAAACAAACCTTGTAGAGTATTTATTAAACTTAAAAATCAATCAAGAAAATATAAGTGGGTGATATAAATTAACTTATATTGTTTATTCTAATCCTTTTGCCCCAAAAATAATCACAGGATTAATGCCTGAAAATGTTTTTTCAGGTTGTAATTCGTGTGTATGTTCTTTTTTTTATATTTTCGTTGTTGTTGTGTGTAGCTTCGTGATTCATGTTTTTGTAATTTTATGTTTTTAGTGTTTAATAATTTTTTATAAAAATACAAAAACAAATTAGAATTTATGCCAAGAGCCAATTTTTTGCACCTTCTTCATTTTCAAAATATTGAATTTTGAAACTATTTGCTTGTTCTGCGTTGCTTTCATTGATTTCATCAACTGATTGAGAAAGGGCAATTTCCGAAAAGAAATCTCTTGGTACTGTTATTGCCATTTTTTTTAAGCCAGCTTCTACAAATTTTGGGTTAATTCGTTCTACAATCCATGTTTGCAATTCGGGCAACACCACAAAACGAAAATCCACTAAATTGCCCAACCAATATTTTACACGATTTGCTTCTACAATTTCTGCGATTTCATGGAATACATTTTTGTATTCTTGGTAAGTCATATCTTCAGTAGCAGGAAACCAATTTATATAGAGGTATGATTGTGCAACGTCAAATTCAGCTTTTAGGAATTTGTTTTCAAGTAAAACTTGCATAATTAAAATTTAATAAAAGTAAGGAAGAAGTTTATGAAAAAAGTTTAATAAAAATTTTTCATAGAAGTATATCAGCTTAGAACGTAAAAATAAAAAAAAAGTTGCCTGAAGACAAAATAAAATATGTAAAAAAATACAAAAAATCTCAACATAAAATACATAAATTTGAACATGTATATCAATTTTAATTTTACGTAAAAATATATATTTTTATAAAAAAAACAACAAGAAAAAAATAATAAACTGATAAAAAATAACAAAAAATTGCTTAATTTTGTTGTTCTTTAACCCTAAAATTAGTTAGTAATTTTTAAAAAATTAAAAAAAATGACATTTAATTATAATTTTGATGATGAATTGAGCAATATTCCTAAGCCAAAATTGCTTGTGGTGTATGAAGAAATGGTTTTAAAACAAGAAAGTCGTTTTTTTGATAGAGAAGATATAGAAGAAATTATTGATTATTATGGGCTTTCAAATCAACCCGAAAAATCTTTAGAAGCTTGTGATTTTGCACTTACTTTGTACCCTTTTGTGATAGAATTGCAACGACATCGCATTAGGTTGCTTGCACAAATAAAATCGTACACACAAGCATTAGTACAAATAGAGGCATTGAAAGAAAAAAATCAATATGATTGGGAAATGGTGATATTGGAAAAAGAAATTTATTTGGCGCAACAAAAATACCGAAAAGCAGTAACACTTTTAGAGGAAAATATTGATAAAATCACAGACAAAGATTTGGAGTCACGCACTGAACAAGATAATATGTTTTTGGGTGATGCTATGAACGAGGAGGAAGATGATGACAATTTATTTAAAAATTCAGACGGTTTTAAGTCTGAAAATCATGATGATATGTCTTTTTCTTTCAAAAAAATGAGTAAAAATCAATTTCAAGCAGAAGTTTATGCGGAAATTGGCAATATTTATAATGTTTTTTTGGGAGAAAGTTTTAAAGCAATAAAATACTACCAAAAAACACTACAAATGCACAATGAAATGCCTATTGTGGCGTGGCAGTTGGCAGATATTTGGCAATCATTGGGGCTTTTGGATAAGAAAATAAAGTTTTTTCAGGATTTTGTAGATAAAGATGCTTACAATAAATGGGGTTGGTACAATTTGGGTGTAGCTTTTCGTATGTTGGGTAAAATTGCTGATGCGTTGTATGCTTTTGATTATGCAGTTACAATAGATGAGCATTTGGGCGAAGCATATTATGAAATGGGTTGTATTTATATGGATGACCAAAATTATAAAGAAGCCCAAAAATCTTTTACGTTGGCACTTGATTTTGGGGCAGAAAATCCACATTTGCTTTGTTGTTTGGGTGCGTCTTATGAAAAACAACATGATTTTACTGCTGCAATAATTAATTATAAAGGTGCGTTAAAATTAGATAAGTTGTATGATGATGCTTTTTTTGGGATTGGTACATGTATGCAGTTGCAAAAAAAATACCATGAAGCAGTATATTATTTCCGCAAAGCCTTAGAAATATCACCACAAGAAAGCAAATATTGGCTTACACTTGCAGATGCAGAATATAATTTTGGAAATGTAATTTCAGCCTTAGAATGTTATGCGAAGGCTTCTTCTTTTGATGAACAATCAGAAGATGTATGGCTTAGGTGGTCGCTTGTATTTTGGGAGCAGGGCGATTTTTGGCAAGCATTGGATATTATAGAAGATGGCTTAGAACATTTGCCACATGCCCACAAATTGCATTATAGGGCTTCGTTGTATGCTTTTTGGTGTGATGAATTAAAAAAAACCAGCCAATACCTTGAATTTGGTTTGATGCTTGCACCTGAGGAGGAAGAAATAGCAGAAGTATTGGTGTTTTTTGAAGAAAAAGATAATGAACAATGCAAGAGATTTTTTAAAATATATAAATTTGTACAGAAAAAATTGAATTAAATCATGGCAACTATCACCTTTTTTAGTTGTTTATTTTTAATTTTTGAATATGATAAATACAACCTTTAATTTTGCAAAAAAATGAATTTTGGGCAAAAATTTTTGTCTGATATAAAATTAAGCGAATAAATCTAAAAATAATATTGTAGTTTTATTATATTATTAATTTTTTAATCATTTTTTAATGGTTATTCAGCTAAAAATTATGTGGAAATTTCAGCTAAAAAATTTTTTTTTTCGTAAAAACATACAAACAATCATGCTACTTTAAATTTTTTATTTCCAGAAAAATAATTTAGCACCTATTTTTCAAATTTTTCAAAACGATTTGGCTATTTTGATTCACAATAAAAATGTTTTTTTACAGATGATGATATTTACTTTACTAACTATAATTATTTCCACGATATTATGTGCTTTTTTGATAACCTATTATAGTATTCCTTCTATTATCAAGGTTTCACATCAAAAAGGGCTTTGTGATGAACCTAATGAGCCTCGCAAAATACACTTGGATAGTCTTCCCAATCTTGGGGGCATTGCTATTTTTGGGGGTATAATGATATCAAGCACATTTTTCGTTGATTTTGCCAAGATACCAACATTTGGGTATGCGTTGGCAGGGTTAATGATTTTATTTTTTACAGGGGTTAAAGACGACATTATTCCACTTACACCCAGCAAGAAATTTATGGCACAGATTGTTGTGGCGTTGATTTTGGCTATAAAATGTGATATTCGTCTTACACATTTATATGGTTTTTTGTGGTTGGATACAATACCTTATTGGGTAAGTGTAGTTATCACAGTTTTCACAATATTGGTAATCGTCAATGCTTACAACCTTATAGATGGCATCAATGGATTGTCGGGTGGGCTTGGTGTGATAAGCAGTTTAACATTTGGTATATTCTTTTTTGTGATGGGGTATAATGATTGGGGTATCATCACGATGGCAACTTGTGGGGCATTGTTAGGTTTTTTGATGTGGAATTTTGGCAAGAAATCCAGTATTATCATGGGCGACACAGGTTCGCTTACAGTGGGGCTTTTGTTGGCGATATTTGCCTTACAATTTATAGAATTTAACAGAATTTCTGGGTCATTATTCCGTATTACTTTTGCACCTGTGTATGCAGTAGCGATTTTGATATTGCCTTTATTGGATACATTCAGGTTATTTATTTTAAGGGTTTCAAAAGGTAAATCACCATTTTCAGGTGATAGAAATCATTTTCATCACTACCTTGTAGATAGTGGTTTGACCCACCCGCAAGCCTCTTGCATTATGTATGGCATAAATATTTTTTTCATTTTGTTTATGTTTCTTTTTCAATCTTTTTCGCCTATTTACACACTTCCAATTTTATTGGTTTTGAGCGGTATCACTACATTTGCTTTTTGGCAATATAAAAATCAATATTTTTTGAAAAAAATAGGAAATATTCAAAATGCTATACAAAACAATTCTATGCAAAACAATCCTATCCAAAATAATATCACCACACAACATAATCCTACGCACAAAATTGCACAAAAAAACACAACAGAAACCCTAAATATAAATAAGTTGGAAATTGAAAAAATGAGAGAAATCATTTGATTGTAGTATTTTTTCAAAAAAAATAAAAAAACCTAAAAAAGCCTTTCAAATGAAAATTTGAAAGGCTTTTTTATTAAAAAAATCCATTTTTTTATAAATTTTTCGCATTTTTCAAACAAAAACATAAATTACTTGTTAGAGGTTTATGGTAATTCTACTTATTTCATTTTATCAATCTACTTTTTAATTTCATTTATGAGGACACGCTTGGTTTTTAAATTGAAAAACAAAGGTGCTTATGTACCTTTTCATCATCAACATTTGCTCACGCATTTGGTAAGTGAATTACGAAAAGATAGCCCTACACAATGGCAAAACTACAATTTATATAATTTTTCGGGTTTAAAAGGACAAACAAAAGTAAGCAGAAATGGCTTGCATTTTTATTCTTCACGCATTACTTGGGTGCTTTCAAGCAGGAGTACGGAATTTATTACGCATATTGTTCAAAAAATATTTTCTTATCCTTCTATTTTTGTGGGGCAACTTGAACTCATACCTGAAAGTGTAGAAAAAGAAATTACACCAAACCTCGAAACAGAAGTAAAATACATCTGCATATCGCCCTTAGTGGTAAATGAAGGACAAAGTAATGTAAGTCTTGCCAAAAAATTTGTAGCACCTGATACAGATAGTTTTTCAGATTTGTTGTATGAAAGTACGTTGAATCGCATGGAGCAAAGTAGGGAATTTTCACAAGAAAAATTGTCTAATTTTTTTAAATTTCAATTAATTCCTGATAAAGATTATTTGCACAAAATCAAACAAGACCAAAAAAAATTTGCACGTATTTATACTATTCCAGACCTCCAAAATGCAGAAGTACGCGGTTATACATTGCCTTTTACGCTGTGTGCCATGCCCGAAGTACAAGATTTTGTATTTGAAAATGGCTTAGGCGTACATACTACGCAAGGTTATGGTATGATTGATTTGGCAAATACAAATCCAATAACACGTACAGAGAACTTTGATTTTTAAGACGCTATTATATTTTAATGGATTTTTTAAATAAAATGGGTTAAAAATTAATTTTTTTTCCATAATCCATAACCAAAAATCCATAATTCTCTAAAAAGGATAGCCAATGCCCAAATTCAATACTGCATATTCTTTGCTAAATGCTTGTCCAGCATTAAATTGTTGTATGACCCAACGCCTGTCAAAACGCCTTGCAGGGTCATATACTTTAATACCCAAGTCAAATCTTAGGAGTAAAAAAGGTAAATTCATACGCAACCCAAACCCTGACCCAATCGCAATTTGCTCTACAAAACTATCCCATTTGAATTGCGTGCCACCTCTTGCGGTTTCTTCTTTCCAAGTCCATACATTGCCTGCATCAACAAAAAAAGCCCATTTGAAAAGACTGAACAAAGGAAAACGATATTCTACATTGCCCTCCAATATTATCTCACCTGGTTGTTCTAAACGATTGTCAAATGTCCCATCACTACGTACATTGGGCGAATTTTCACCAGGACCCAACCTGCGAGGTCGCCAAGCCCTTACACTACTTCCGCCACCCGCAAAAAAGAATTTTTCGTAAGGCAATGTCAAAGAACCGCCATACGCTTGTGCTATGCCTACATTGGTACGAAATGCAAGAGAAGTGCCTCCTTTGGAAATAGGCAAATAATAATTAAAAGTAACATTGCCACGCCAATATTGAAAATACTTCAAACCAAATATTCTATCGCCTGTTTTGAAAGGTGTTTCATTCAAAATATTTAAAGTATTGCCACCTGATTCTGCCAATACACGGATAAAATGCGATTTTTTGGTTTCATTTCCATTATTGTTATTATAAGTATAAATAAAATAAATACTACTCACCAATGCCCTATCAAAACTTTGTAAAATAGGATTTCCTTCTTGACTCAACAATAAGAGTTGTTGGCTAAATGATTCACTTTTTCGCAAAGTGTTTACGATACTCAACTCGCCAACAGTAAAATTGTAGGTGGAATTTTTGAGTTGCCCCTTAAAACTCATAGAAGCAGTCAAATTGGCACGTGTATATTCGGGTCTGCGTACAAAGTTGTAACCTAATATAAAACGTGTGGTTGGGCTGTATGTTTCTATGTTTTGGCGAAGTCTGCGTGGGATTAATTTGCGTGGAAAAAGGACTTTTGGGATAACCAAAGAGGTATTTACGCCATATTCTTGGCTACTATAAAATTGATTATCTTCTGAAAAACTCGTTTGCCCATCAATAGCAAAACGCACACCTGTTTCAAAGATTTCTGCGCCTTTGAATATGTTACGCATTTTGAATGTAAGATTGACAAAAGGACCTGGCAAGCCTTGTATTACATTAAACCCTATTTCGTCTGTGATTTGATACTTGTCTGCAGGGTTGGTAAAAATGTGCATATCCAAACGGTGTTGCGAAGTATCTTCTTTGATGCTCACAAAACGAAACATATCCAAATTGCCAAGCAAACGTTGTGTTTCGGTAAGTTGTAATTGGTTGTATATACTTTTTGGGCGTATTCTGGTGCGTTGGTCTAATAATTTGTAAGAAAATGCCCTTTTCAAACGGTCAATATAAGTAATTTGGGTTTCTTTGGAGATTAATGTATCAGATTTTACATCTGGGCGGTTGGCATGAAAATACACATTGGCTATATCCCAAGCCTTGTGTGTGCCTCTTGCAGGTTCTTTGATGTCCAATTCAATATTGGCATAGCGTTTAAAAATTGTATTTTTTTTGTCTTTTGTTTTGTCATTTTTTATCATATCCTTCCTCAAAATATCTTTATTCAGCGAATCTATTTTGACAAAATGCAATGTATCAATATTAAAACTAACATATTGAATACTAAAATAAATGTAACCGTTGTTCTTCAAAAGCGTTTCTATGCGTTTGCGTTCTGCATCTATTCTTTCTCTGTCGTATGGTTTTCCTTCTACAATTTCACTGGCAGATTTATGGGCATTAAGCAGAGAATCAATGTTTGGGTTTTCTGTAAAAATATCTAATTTTCCAAAAAAAGTACGTTGATTTTCCTGAATTTTATAGGTGAGTGCAACCATATCATTTTTCAATACTTTTTTTTCTATGGTAGCTTTTCCCTGAAAAAAGCCTTTTTCTTTCAACCTGTCTGTAAGTGCTTCTGTGGTAGTTTTGGCAATAATAGAATCATAAAAAGTAGGTTTTTCGCCTACTACGCGCATAAGCCAATTGCCTTCTGCAAGTACAACAGCGAGGTGGTCTAATTTCTTTTTTTTGCGTGCAAAAACATTGCTTTTTTTTCTGTTTGCTGTTCTAATAATTTCTTGTCGTGCTTCTACATCAACCCTTTCGTCCAATTCTTTTTCATATTTTTTGTTAATTTCATCAATTTTTCTGTCATAAAACAATGCAATTTCTTCCATTTTTTTTTCTATTTTTTCGGGTACAAATCTTTTTTTGCCTGCGGTATAAAAACTTACATAAGGTGTTGTACCTAAGAAAAAACGGTTAGTTTTTTGACGTAAAAGTGGATACACATCTTCGTATCTGAGGTTTTCATAACCTACAATCGTTTGCCTACGCAATAAAGAGTCGTTTTCGGGTAGTTTTGTGCTTGTACAATTTTGCAAAAAAACACTTCCTACTAATATTAATAAAACAAAAAGAATATTTTTGTGGTTATTTTTATACATAAAAAAAAAACTCAAACAAAAAATCATAAAATACAAGCCTTGTGCGTACATTAAAAAGGAAATATGAATAAATTGGAAAGCGAAAGATAGCATAAATTGTTTGGGTTTGCAAATGGATTTTTGAGATTATGGATTTTGAATTATGAATTATTAAATTAACCGCAAAAACGAGTATAACTGCAAAAAAAACTATTTTCAAAATTAGAACTAAATAATGACAAAAAAATTTTAATTTGATTTTTTTTTAATCTGTATTAAAAAATTTAAAACTTTTATATATTTTTGTAAAAAAAAACACCTTTGAAAAAAATACTTTCAAAAAATATGAAATTTATCAAACAAACTTTATTGGGCTTAGGCATTGCATTATTGTCATCTTGTGTTACTGACCCTTATAATGCAGTTACGGAAAAAACCCATGACCGCAACGAAAAAAGTGAATATGTATATGGCGAGGGCAAAGGTAAGCCTGCCCGCCAAACCAAAAATACGTACACTGCTACACCAGAAGACGCAAAACGTGCTGAAGCTATACGTGAAAAAATGTTTGGCAAAGGTGTTAGTGCTGAAACAACGCCTGTAACCGTAGATACGACTAAAAAAGAAACAAAAAAAACTGAAACGAAAAAAATAGAAGCGAAGAAATAAAAATCCCCTTTTTTCCTAAGAAAAACCTTCAAAATGTATCATGTTGAAGGTTTTTTTTTATATATTTATATAAACTTTTGATTAAATTTCCTATCCAGTTATCAACATGAAAAACTTTCTCACATATATTTTCCTATTTTTTTTGATTGATATTTCTTGTTTTTATGTTTGTTTTGGGCAAAAAAAAATCATTGTAAGCATGGAAAAAATACAAATTGATAGCCTTTTTTCTCAAAATGATAAAGAAAAATTAGAAATTTTGGCACAACTTTTTGAAAAAAAAATATACCAAACATTGGATTCCTTGTCCCAAAATGCAAAAAATATTTTTCAAGGTTTTGAAAAACAAAATGCAGATTTTTTGTTTATTCCTAAAATTTGCCCTACCATAAAAACAGGACACAGTTTTGTATTATCAGTAGAATTGTCTTTTTTAACTTTAACACTAAAAAATATACAAGACAAAGGGAAATTCTCTATGTATATGGAAAAAAAAGCCTTAGAAAATGATGCAAAAGATGTTGTAGAGAATATTTTGCCATTCCTAAAAAAACATATCGCAGGAAGTTATAACTTGTATATTCCTATAACATATTTGGATTATAAAACTATTTTACCCAAAAATAAAGATGAAAACCAGTTAAATATTGTTTTTTTTGAAAATAAAAAATTTCCAATTATGGGCGAAAAAATAGCAAGTTTGCTATTAGACGCCCACCAATTAAAAGGCTATTTTAATGTTTTTTTTGATGAAAAAAATACTGTAAATGTTAAAAAACAAGTGAAAATGGAATATATCCTAAAAACCAAAGGCAGAAATTATATATTATATTTGCTGTATAAGGGCAAAGACTTAATCTTGAAATATCCAAGTGGAGAACCAATAAAAACACTTTTTGTTTTTGATAAAAAACGCTTTGACGAAGGCGATTATTCCGAATTTGGGTATTTGGTTAAGCCTGATTTATCTTCATTTATCATTATGAATAAATAAAATGAAAAATCTGATTAAACTGTTTATTTTTATTTTTGTATTTTTGTATTCGCTACAAATACATGCCCAAGATGCATCTATTGTGTTGGATAGCCTTATAAATACACAAGCAAAAGATTTTACAGTAAAAACTATAAAAGGAAAAAAATACCAACTTTCTGAACTCAAAAATAAAGTTGTAGTATTAAATTTTTGGTATATGGCTTGCGCACCATGCGTAAAAGAAATGCCTGCACTAAACAAAGTAATAGAAAAATATGCGAAACAAAAAGATGTAATTTTTTTGGGAATATCTGTTACAGGTGTGGAAGAAGTGGTAAAAATATTTGTGAAACGTAAGCAATTTGCGTATCAAATTGTTGCAAGTGATTTTACAACTGCCAAAAAACAAGGCGTACAACTTTATCCTACCAATATTATTATTGATAAAAAAGGTAAAATAACTTACGCCACAGCAGGTTACAATCATAATATTGTAGAAATTTTAACACAGGAAATAGACAAAGCCTTGAAATAAAATTTTTATTTTTTTTGCATAAACTAAAAAAAAACGATTCCTTTGTAATGTTTTTAATTATTTTCATTTACTATTTTAACAATCATGAACAATCTATTTCCCAAATTCTTTGAAAACGATACTTACTTTATTGATGAAAAAGTAGGTTTTTTTAAATTGACAAATGAATACAAAGTATATAACAGTGATGGGCTTAAAATAGGCACAATAAAACAAATTATACCTACTTGGCATCATTTTGTGAGTTTTGTTTTGAGCAAAGCCATGTTGCCTTTTCGCCTTGATATTGTGGATTTTGAAGGCAATGTACTTGCTACAATTAAACGTGGTTGGACACTTTTTGTATCACATATAGAAATTATTGATGCACAAGGCAATGTTATTGCTACCATCAAACAACAATGGACACTCATTTCGCCTGTTTTCAAAATATATGACGCACAAGGCAAACAAATTGCCAAAATAGAAGGTAATTGGACTGCATGGAATTTTGTAATTACGGACGAAACACAAATGCAAATAGGCAATATTAGCAAAAAATGGGCAGGTGCTTTCAAAGAAGTTTTTACCACTGCAGACAAGTATGTCGTGTCTGTGCAACCTGATATGCCCGAAGATGCCAGAAAAATCGCTATTGTAGCAACCGCTATCACAATAGATATGGTGCTGAAAGAAAAAAAATAAGCATTTTGGAATTATGGATTATAGATTATAAGTTATGGATTGAATTACATTCTTTTCATGATTTATATTATCTATTTCTTGTTTTTTTTGTCATTTCGTAGTAATCTGGCTATTAAAACCGTAGTTAAATACGCAAAATAAAAAGTATTTGTGTTATTGTTTTTATCATTTTTATCATTTTTATCATTTTTTTTAATTCTTTTCTCACAAAATAAATATGAATAATGGGGCATTAGATGCAATGTTTATCAATTATTGGGCAGTAGGGGCAACTTTTGGCGAAACAGATATGTCAAAAGAGTTTATCAAAAATGGATATTGGTATGATGGACGTTATGAAAATGGGGATACAAAATACGAAAAACTTTTAGATGATGTGCAAATAAACGATTTATTTATATTGAAATCTGCATTTTCACAAGGTAGTAAAGAAGAAAGAAAATCTGTTACAAGGGTAAAAGCAATTGGCATTGTCAAAAAAAAGGAAAAAAGGCATCAGTTCAATGTTGAATGGTTTAATACAGACAAAATAACAGACCTTGATACATATTACTCTTCTACTATTTCAAGAGTTTTTAAATCTGAAATTACAGATTTTATTTATAATGAATACAAAAAATATATTTCAATGAACACACCAAATAATTACATCAATCTCCTTCTCAAAAAAAAACAAATTATTCTACAAGGTGCGCCAGGCACAGGCAAAACACGACTTGCCCAAATCATAGCACAAGAATTGACCCAAAATGGCGGAGAAACTGCCATTATTCAGTTTCACCCTGCATATAGTTATGAGGATTTTGTGCGAGGAATTATTGCAGAAACTAACGAAAATGGACAAATTAGCTACAAAGTAAAAAATAAAATATTGGCAGAAATTGCCCAAAAAGCTCAAAAAAACCTATCGGACAGCCAAAAACCTATTGAAATATTACAAGAGGAAAAAAAAGAAAAAACATTATTTGATAATTTTAAAGATTATTGCATCAAAATTGACATCAAAAGTTTTAACTTGGGTGAAAATGATACAAAAATTTATATTGTAGATTCTGATGAACTTGGTTTTTGGTACACAGGTATAAATTGGAATAACAGAAATAGAATGAAATTTGAGGATATTCTTAAAATGTATAATAATAATATAAATGACAGAAAACAAGTCATTAAAATGGAAAACATATCCCGTTTGGCAAAAGAACATTCAAGCTATTTTCTTAAAATTTTGCAAAAATTTAGAGAATTTATGCGGGAAGAATTGGAAAATAAACCTCAAAAAACAGAAAATCAAAATCTTCAAAAAATTGCTGTCCAAAATTACGTCCTCATTATTGATGAAATCAACCGAGCCAATCTCCCTGCGGTATTGGGTGAGTTGATTTATGCCCTTGAATACAGAGGAAAACCTGTAAATTCGCTCTATGAATGGGAAGGAAGTAAAGAAATTGTTTTGCCCGAAAATCTTTATATTATAGGTACAATGAACACCGCAGACCGTAGCGTTGGGCATATTGATTATGCGATTCGTAGGAGGTTTGCGTTTTTGACCATTTCGCCAGATGAACAAATTATTATTCATGAAAATGCAAAAATAGTATTCAAAAAAATAAAAGAAATTTTTGAAAAACACCTTTCTACCGAATTTTCTTTGGACGATATTATGATTGGACATAGTTATTTTTTGGTGCAAAATGACAATGAATTGCAAACAAAACTTGAATATGAAATAAAACCACTCTTGCGTGAATATGTAAAAGATGGGATTTTGACTTGTCAAATGCACGAAATAGAAAATATAAACGCATAAAAATATGACCTTAGAAATCCTAAAAGAACACGAAAAACGCATAATATCAGCAGTATCGCACCAAAGTAATTTGTTTGAGTACAAAGATGATATGGTGCATACTTCGTATTTTGTGGGTGTGGATTGGGCGGTAAAAAATGAATGTGCAATATATGTAGAGCCAAAAATCAATAACGAAATCCACCAAACAGATTATCTCAAAATGCTTTTTGAGGTATTGAAACATAGCGAAACCGAACATTATACACGTGATTTATTTCACATAAATTTTGAGGAAACCCCCATCAATATTCCGCAACAACAAGACATGATAACACCGTTTTTGTTGGTGTATTTTTTGGGCGTTGTTAAAAATATTGTCAAAAAAGGGTTGAAAAAATCATATTATACCGTTGAAAAAAACCTTGTAGCAAAAGTCAAAGGAAAGATTTTGATACACGAAAATATCAAAAAAAATCTGGTAAAAAATGATAACATCAAAAATTATTGTGCATATCAAATATTTGGTTTTGATAATTTGGAAAATAAATTACTAAAAAAAACATTGTTTTTTATCCAAAAATATCTTGAAAATAACCCAAAAATGAGCAAAAACAACCAATTTTTTACCAAAATACTGCATTTTGTTTTGCCTGCTTTTGAAAATGTATCTGCGGATATTGAGGTTAAAAATATAAAAAATATTAAATTTAATCCTTTTTATAAAGAATATGAAGAAGCGATTTATTTGGCAAAAATCATTTTAAAACGTTTTGGGTACAATATCAACAAAACCTCAGAAACGAATAATATTCAAATTCCGCCTTTTTGGATTGATATGTCCAAACTCTTTGAGTTGTATGTGATGAGTTTGCTAAAAGATAAATTTACAAATAATATTTTGTATCAACCACAACTACATTATGGAAAACCTGATTTTTTATTAAAAAACCAAAAAATAATCATTGATACCAAATATAAACGATACTACAACCAAGAACTCAAAGGACAAAAACAATGGCAGAGAGATGCCATAGCACAAGATGTTAGACAACTGAGTGGCTATGCAAGGGATAAAAAATTGTTGGAAATATTAGACCTACAAACTACTGACATTACGCCTTGTTTGATTATTTATCCAAATGACCAAGCAGATACAGATTTACCTGATGATTTATTAAACCAAGAAATCAAAGAATTTGTCGCATTTTATAAATTAGGCATTAAATTGCCTTTGATTTAGCCCCAAACCAAAGGGTAGCAAATCCCAAAAGGGAATAAATACATAAATCATGCGGGCTGTAAAATGCAGATGATTTAGCGAAATTAAATCATAAATTGCGTTTTGCTTTAATTTATTTTTTAAAAAATTTCAAAAAAACTATAAACAATGTCCACAAATACAAATATTAGTATAAACTTCCAAAAAATGCCTAATGGACTTGTGCCTGTGATTATCCAAGATGCCCAAACACAAAAAGTGTTGATGTTGGGTTATATGAATGAACAAGCATGGGAAAAAACGTTGCAAGACAAAATCGTTACTTTTTTTAGCAGAAGTAAAAATCGTCTTTGGACAAAAGGCGAAACTTCGGGCAATTTTTTGCACCTTGTAAGTTATATGATTGATTGTGATGCAGACACGATATTGTTGCAGGTAAAACCTGTGGGCGAAGTGTGTCATACAGGAGCAGATACATGTTTTCAAGAAAAAAATATTTCTTCAACAGAAAACAAAACCCTTGCTTTCTTAGAAATCTTAGAAAATATCATTAAAAATTACCACCAAAATCCCACATCTGAATCTTATACGAGTTCTCTTTTTGCAAAAGGCATCAATAAAATAGCCCAAAAAGTAGGAGAGGAGGCAGTAGAGGTAATTATTGAAGCAAAAGACAATGACAAAAATCTTTTCTTAGGTGAATGTGCAGACCTTTTGTATCATTATTTGGTGCTATTGGTAGCAAAAAATTATGAACTACGTGATGTAATGGAAGTATTGATGGAAAGACATAAAAAGAATTAGGAAGTAAGAAATTGGGAAGTAAGAAAATTTTTCCACCAATTTTTTATTTTTTATAAAAAACATTCACAAAAAATAGCTACATTTGCAGAATATTTATAAATATCGTTATAAAAATTTTTTTATAATTTTCTAAAAAAAATATTTTTTTTGGCAAAATGGCAAAAATCAACGTTGCAATTAATGGATTTGGTCGCATAGGAAGAATCGCTTTCCGTGCATTACTACAAAAAGAAAATGTAGATGTCGTGGCTATCAATGACTTGACAGACACCGCTACATTGGCACACCTCCTTAAATATGATTCTATTCATGGAAGATTTAACGGAACAGTGGCTTTTGACAAAGAAAACCTTATCGTAAATGGCAAAACCATTCGCGTATATGCGGAAAAACAACCTGCTAATCTTCCTTGGGCTTCTTTGAATATACATACTGTATTGGAAAGCACAGGACATTTTGTAGATGAAGCTGGTGCAGGCGGACACCTCCAAGCGGGTGCAAAAAAAGTAATTATATCTGCTCCTGCAAAAGGCAACATTAAAACGGTGGTGCTTGGGGTAAATGATGATACTTTGACAGGCGAAGAAACAATTATTTCTAATGCTTCTTGTACAACCAACTGCCTTGCACCTATGGCTAAGGTATTGGACGAGGCTTTTGGTATTGAAAAAGGCTACATCACCACTATACACGCTTACACTGCTGACCAACGTTTGCAAGATGCACCTCACTCAGATTTGCGTAGAGCAAGGGCTGGAGCGGTATCTATCGTGCCTACTTCTACTGGTGCTGCAAAAGCGGTGGGTTTGGTATTGCCACACCTCAAAGGTAAATTGGATGGTAACGCTATGCGTGTGCCTACTCCAGATGGCTCTTTGACTGACTTTACAGTGGTATTGAAACGTGAAGTAACTGCACAAGAAATCAACGAAGTAATGAAAAAAGCATCTGAAACTACCCTAAAAGGTATTTTGGAATATACAGAGGACGAAATCGTGTCAATAGACATCATTGGCAATCCTCACTCTTGTATTTTTGACTCAAAACTTACTTCTGCCAATGGTACTCTGGTAAAAGTAGTTGGTTGGTATGACAATGAAGCGGGTTATTCAAACCGCGTTGCTGACCTTATCGCAAGAGGCTAAAACCCCCAACCAAAGACAATAAATACAAAAAAACCTTTTCTATTGTGATAGAAAAGGTTTTTTTTTGTTGGGGGAATTATTTTTTTTCTTGTAAAAGCAAAGTTTTTAAAAATTTTATGTCAGCCTCTAAATTTATTATTCGCTCTTCCCAATCTTTTTTTGGGGTATCTGCATGATTTATCATGGTTTCTATAGTTGGGTGATGGTTATTTATAGAATACACTATTTTTTGTTCTTCAAGGTTCACAAGGTCAGCCACCGAAACACCAAAAATTTCTGCTATGCTACTCAGGCGTGAGTAGGGCACATCTGTTTCATCACGTTCTATTTTTCCGTAGCCATTTTGAGTCATTCCCAATAAATTAGCTACTCTTTCTTGTTTTAGGTCATTCATTTCACGAATGAACCTAATTTTTTTACCTAAAGTTAATTTTTCCATGTTTGAGTTGTTTTAAACAAATTGATAAGACTAAATAACAACTCAAAAATAAAAAATTTCTATCAAAAATCAAATACCTTTGAAAAATATTACGTTTTTTTTAATTTCCATTTTTAATTATGCCCAATTATCTTAAAGAACGCCCTTATTTCCAGCCTGACAAAAATGCTTTAGAGCAGTGGTTAAGAACACGGAAATCCAAAAAACCTGTTCATGGCTATAATTTACCTGGTTTTTTTAGCACGGAAGCCTTTTTTTGGGATAGTGTATTATTTTTTATTGGCTTTGCTATTGAAGTTGCTATTTTTGGATTTTTTCTTACTTTGGTACAAATAGATGACATAACTAATTGGGTTATTTTCCCTTTATTGATAATTGTAGATATTGTGTTTGCATTAATGTTGGTTCACAACAATAAAGCTTCCAATATAAAATATGAAAATGCTGTTTTGTTTCTTGATGAAGACCAAAATCCATTGGTTGCAGAAACTGTAAAAAGGGATTCACAACTAAAAAATATTTTTAAAATAAGTCGTGGAAATTTCCTCAGTTCATTGGGCATAATACTTGAATTTGTATCAATGGGACTTAAAATCTATTTTATACATGTGGCTTACACTTTGACGGTTGAGCCCATTTCTATGGCTGTAATTGTGGGTTATGTTTTGCAAACCATTTTTTATATTAACTCAACAGGTTACTTTTTTTCTGAAATATCGTTGATAAGGTTTTTAAATTCTCAATATAAAAAATTTGATGTTACTGACAGAAAGGAATATTCAGCTTCTCCAAAAGATGATTTATTTGATACTTCTATCCCTTTAAAACCTTGCGAAAATACAATTTTTAAATTGGAGTACTCCAATCATCCAACTGACAATCCAGAAGATGCAACAAAAAAAAGTTATAAAATAACTTGTTTTGGCGTTCCTTTAGATAGCGATATTGTGGATTTTGCTGAATTGCAAATTACAAAAGAGGCACGAAAACAAGTGATGTACCAAGCCCACAAACTCCAACTTATCAAATTTCAATCTGTTGCTTAAAATTTTCAATCTACATCCTTTTAAATATAAATTGCTGTCAATCACCATGAAAAAATATACGCTTTTTGTTTGCCTTTTTGTTCTCCTATTTTCTTGTGGAGGTAAAAAAATGGATAGCACCAAACTTTTAATCCTGACCTCCAAAATCAATGCAGGGCAAATGCCAAAGGATTTGATAGAATTGATATTGCCTTTCAATGAGGGAAAAGATATTATTTTTTCACCCATTATCAAAAATATAAACAATGATTATTCATTTGATGTAACCAAAAGTGCAAATACTTCTGGACTTTCTTTGAGAATGGTGCAACTACAAAAAAAAGTAAAACCTTTGTATGAAAGTGTAAAATTACCTGATAGCCTAAAAATGTTGAATGAAAATAACTTTTCAAAAGAAGAATATCTTAAAAAAATGAATATTGACAAAGATTCTGTTTTTGTGGTGGTATATGGAAATAACAATAAAAACTATGAATTTTTGAAAGAATACCCAAAAATCATTGTTGAAAATGCAAATGACGTGGAAAGTTTTAGGAAAAAAATAAGTATTGCATTGCAAAAATCGCCCAAAATCAATGTTTGTGTGTTGTATAACGCAGAGTTTAAAATAAAAAGTAACAAATCAGAGGGAGATATTTTAGCTAATGCAGAAAAACTCAAACAAGAAATAGAAGCACGAAATGATAGCATAAAACAAATGACTACTGAAAAGGAAAAAATCCAAAAGACAAAAGAGGGGTTAATCGCAGTACGTGAAAAAACAACAAATAGCACTGACAGGGAAAGGGTAGATGCTCAAATTTTGGAACTTACACAAGTGTTAAATGTAAAAGATGGGAAAATTAGGGAACTGCAAACAAAAGTACAGGAATTAGAAAAAAAAGTAAAAGAACTTGAACAAGAAAATATAGAACTAAAGGGTAAAAATCAAGTCCTAACCCAAAATTTAATTGATGCTAAAACAGGTCAAGCAACAGCAATAGCTGAAAGTGCAGAAGAAAAAAGAAAAAGAGAAGAAGCAGAAAAACAAGCAATTATTAATCAAATAAATGGATTTGTAGAACAAGGAAAGCAACAAACAATAAATGTTCGTCTGGAAAGGGGAAAACTTATTTTTTATCAACTAAATGACAAAGGAGAATGGAAACCAGAATCTATAAATAGATTGAAAAATATTAGACCTTTACGACAAAAATATCGTGAAGCGGTTTGTAATACCTATAAAAAAGCCTTTGAACTTGCAAAATCAAATAACTTGTTAGGCGAGTTAAGCAATCTAAATGCAATATTTAAGGAAAAACAAGATATAGCCTTAAAACTTGCCTCAAAAGCAGAAGAACCATTTGAGGATAATGTTACCCAAAGTACGTTTGAAACATGGTTTAACAAAGTTTGTCCATAAATTATGCGATTTTATAAAATTCTTTTATTGGGTATTTTTTATTTGTCACTCAACCAACTATATGCCCAAAATGTTGAAGCTGACAATGTAGAAATCATAAAAAATGATTCTTTGAATACTTTTGAAATATACTACACATTGAAAACAAATGTTGCGTGTGTAGTTGTTTTGAGGTTGAAAAGTAATTTAGATGAATTTATAAAAGAAAAAAAAGGAGACATTGGGGAATTGAAAAGTAATGCAAATTTGTTGCAAAAGAAAAAAATAATTGTATTGTTAAGGGATATAAATGAAATAGATAAAGAAGAAAGCGAAGAAAAAGGAACACAAATGCAAAACCTTCTAAAACAACCAATTTTTACCATATCTGCGTACCCAAAAGAAATCAAACAGCCTAAAGAAGTAAAAAATAAAAAACCTGAAATAACAAAACAGGAAAATAACAAACTTGAAATAACAAAACAGGAAAATAAAAACCCTGAGGTAATAAAAGAAACCAAAATACCAAACAAAAAATACGAGAGTAAAATTATAGGAGTTCAAAGTATACCTAAAAAAGATACAATTAAAACAGGAAGACGCACTCCACCCTCCGAAAAAACTGAAAAATATTGGAGTTTGGGGTTGGAAGCAAGTTATTTGGCATATTTGCAAAATATTGTCCCAAATTGGTGTGTAGGCGTGGAATCAAGTAAAAAATTATATCAACATTTTTATATTGAAACAGGTATAAAATACGCTTCCATTTACGATATTCCCACGTTTATATTTAAGTTAGGTGGGAAAATGGAATTGTTTAAAAACCCAAATCGCTTTTATAGGAGGACTTTTTGGAATCCATCTATTTCACTTTATTATCATTCTTGGATAAAGCCTACATTTCTTATAAAAGGGAATAATCAAATGGGTAGTTTCCCATTTTTTGTGGGTATGAGAGTTAGGTTGGATGATAAATTAGATTTATCTTTTCAATTTGGGCGACATTTTTTTATCAATGATAACCAAAATTTTCTGGAAACTACAGAAAATAAGAAAATATATGAAGTTAAATGTGGGTTAAGTTATATAGTTACAAATAGAAAATATCCACATTTGAGAAGATAACAATTTACAAAAAACAAATAAACAACCTACAAAAAATCATAGAAAAATTAGCAGAATAAAATTTTTTATCATGAAAATATGTAAAATTACCTAACCCCTTTATGGGGTTAAACTATGAATAACCCCAATGAAATTGGGGGAAGCGAAAGTCTTATAAGAGAAAAGGATTTTCTGTTATTCTTCGGTTTCTTGTGTTATAGTATCAGTATTTGAGGGCGTTGCTTTTATACCCATGATAAGTATGTCATCTATTTGTGAATAGTTGTGATTGGGTTGTATAATCCAATTTTGAAAAATGTTCTCAAATTCAGTTTGTTGTTGTGCAAAAGGTAATGTATGTATTCTTAGGAATAAGTTGCGTAGGTTTGCAATCATAAATTTGCGTCCATCAGGTCCGCCAAATTGGTCTTGAAATCCATCAGAAAATAAATAGAGTGTGGTTTCGGTATCCCAATTAATAACATGATTGGTAAAAACACGGTCATCTTCTTTTTGCTCACCACCCACAGGCATTTTATCACCTTTTATTTGGTAGAGTTCATTATTTTGGATATAAATGATAGAGTTTTTTGCACCTGCATATTCCAATGTATTTTTTTCGTGGTTTATCACACATATTGCTACGTCCATACCATCACGGTTGTTGGTTTCGCCTTGTCGGAGTAGTCTGTGAATACTTTTGTGCATTTCTGTTAATATATGTGAAGGTGTAACAATACGCCTTTTATCTACAATTTCATTCAAAATTTGTACGCCTACCATACTCATAAGCGAGCCAGGCACACCATGCCCTGTGCAGTCAGCTACTACAATAATTTTTCGGTTGCGTTGTTCTCCCACCCAATAAAAATCACCAGAAACAATATCACGTGGTTTGTAAAAAATGCCATAATCTCCTATAATATCTTTTATGCGTTGGGGCGGAGGGAGTAGTGCATTTTGTATACGTCTTGCATAGTTGATACTTTCTACGATAGCGTTGTTTTTGTGTTCTAAGGTATTTTTTTGTTCTATGACTTCTTTTTCACGTTTTTGTAGGCTTTCATACATTTGTCCAAGTTGTTGGGCAAGGTGTGTGAGGTTATTTTCAGATTCTATAAGTTGTTTATTTTTGGCTTCTATTTCCAATACATTTTTTTCGAGGTTGTCATTTACTGCTTTTAGTTCCTCACTATTTTGCAACAGTTCTTCTTCTGATGCTTGTATTTCTTCGTATGCTTGCGAAAGATTTGCGAGTGTTTTCTTTAGTTCTTCAGTGCGGTCTTCTACTTTTTGCTCGAGGGTACGATTGGCGTCTTTAAGTTCTTGAGTTTGTTGTTGGATTTTGTCTGCCATATCATTAAAAGCATTGGCGAGTTGTCCAAGTTCATTTTTAGAATTGGTTTTGATGCGTTTTTCTATTTGTCCATTGGCAAAATCATTGGTAAAATGTCGAAGTTTGCGGATAGGTTTTGTAAAAAATCTTGCTACTTCAAAAGAGGCAAAGATTACGACAAAAAGTGTTAAAATTGCTATGATGGCTAAAATCTGCCCCAAACTACGGATTGGTGCAAGTGCTTCTTTGCTTTCTATCTTTACAATAAGTCCTGCACGCAAAGAAGGCAAATATGCACCATATTGAATACAAGACTCATTACGATAGTCCACAGCCACCACTTTACCTCTTTTACCTTCTAATAAAAAATTAATAAAATCTTGATTTTCTTTGGGTATATTTTTATATGCTTCGCCTTCTACTGGGTGGGAGCGTGTAGAAGTGCTAAAAAGTTCATTTTCTTGTTGAAAAAATAATTGTGTTTCTCCAGTTTCACCTAACCCTGTATAATCATTCAATGCCTCTCTTATCCCTTGTGGGTCTATTTCTACCATTAAAACCCCTAAAAAATTGCCTTTTGCATTGCGGATAGGTGCAGCAGCATACACCCCAAAGTAGCTTTGAGAAGGTGCAAGCACAAAATCCGAAAATTCGGTTTGCATCAAATAAGAAACCCGTTCAAATAATTTGCCCAATTCTTTCTCTTTCCAACTATTACCCAATGAAGCAGTTTGATATTTGACATCTCCTTTTGGCGATATAATATACATTTGTGCAAAATGAAAACTTTTTTGATAACTCAAAAGTTTATTTGCATTTGCTTCTTTTTTATTTTGGAGATATGCGTCTGCTTGCCCTATAAATTCAGAAAGTCCTGACAATGTAGTTATATCTGTGTTTTCTTGTTGTAAATATCTGTCTATTTGGCGAATTTGACGGTCTGATATTGCCTCCAATTTTGAGGTAATTTCAGTATTGAGTGTGCTTTGTGCATTGTAATAACTCACATACACCAACAAACTCTCCGCAGGAAACTCTATGATGAGAAACCAGAACAAAAGTTGCCAAGCTATTCTTTTATTGAACCACATTTTATGAATTAAGAATTAAGAATGGAAAATTAGGAATTAAGAATTAGGAATTAGGAATACGGAATTAATTTTTACTTTTAGAATTTTATATATTTAATTCTTAGAATTTTAAATATTTAGTTTTAGGATTTTGGCTATTTAATTCTTAATTCCTAATTATTAGGTTTTGCCCAACCTTTGTTCCAACCTTCATACAAATCAAGCAAAAATTTTTCCCAAGAGGTTTGTGTTCTGCTTATGGGATAAGGAATTGGGCGTACAGGTTTTTCGGAACTCCATACTGTTTTTACTTGTCCATCTTCTTGAAACTTGCCAATACGTACCGTTTTCCAAAGGTGTTGTGTTTCACCATCAATATACACAAGTCCGCCAGGTGCCTGCATACTTTGGTTAGCAAGGTTTCTGCGTACATCTTTGGGTTTTGTGCTTTGTGCTTTTTCTACTGCTTGTGCCCAAAGATAAGGCGTAATATAACCTGCTTCTATGGGGTCGTCTGTTACAGTGCTGTCGCCATATTTTTTTTTATAATTGGCAACAAAAATTCTATTTTGAGGAGAATCCACAGATTGAAAATAATTCCAAGCGGTAAAATCTCCAGCCATTTTCGTCTTGTCCATTGTACGAAGTTCATCTTCTGCAATACTAAACGAGAAAGTAGGAATTTTTTTTGGTGTAATGCCTCTTTTTCGCAATTCCTTAAAAAATTCTATATTCGTATCGCCATTGATATTATTCATAATAAAATCGGGTTTTGCTTTTATCACACTTTCCACCATCGCAGTTACATCTTTTGCCCCAAGTGGCAAATATTCGTCCCCTACAATTTCACCGCCAAGTTGCTTGACCAAGTCTTGAATAATAGCTGAAGCAGTGCGTGGAAATACATAATCAGAACCCACGATAAATACTTTTTTGCCAATATTATCCATTGCCCATTTGGTTGCAGGGATAATTTGTTGATTGGGCGAAGCACCTGCATATACAATATTTGGGCTTTGTTCTAAGCCTTCGTATTGAATAGGATAAAAAAGTAAGTGTTGATGTTTTTCAAAAACAGGGCGTACAGTTTTGCGACTTGCAGAAGTCCAACAACCAAATACCACGCTTACTTTATCTTGCGTTATAAGCTGTTCTGCTTGTTGTGCGAAAGTAAGTGCGTCAGATTTGCCATCTGCTATGATTACTTTGATTTTACGTCCAAGTACGCCACCTTTTGCATTGATTTCATCTATTGCCATTTGTGTAGCTTGTGCTACTGCCTTTTCACTGATTGCCATTGTGCCTGTGTAAGAGTGCAATATCGCTACTTTAATATCTTCTTTTTTGGTTTCGCAAGAAATCAAAAAAAAATAAAGTAAAATATATTGAATATTTGTATAAATGTATTTCATGCAAAATAATTTAGTGAAAAAAAATCTTATCCCAAATTGATATTTTTTGTACCAAGATATTTTTTGGGTTTATTAAAAAATATATTAAATCATTCCTTTGCAAATTTATTGCTAATTTGTTATAATGTAACATTTTTTTTATTTTTTTTTATCTATTTAAAAAAAGAAAAATTGGGATTACAAAAATCATACTTACCTTTGAGAAAAAAACTATATAAAAAATCAAAAGTTATCAGTTTTTAAGTTGTTTTTATAAATTTATGCCAATCTATATTTTTAACACAGAAAACGATAAAAATTGGTTGTTTTTCTTAAAAAATATCAAAATTTAAAGTTTTTTGGGAAGAAATATAACACGCAACTTAGTTAAAAAAGAAAAATAATTCATAATCCAAAATCCATAATTCAAAACACAATTAATAATCCAAATCCAAAAAATGAATATTTCTTTACTTCAACAAAATGCGCTTGTATGTGGTGGCACACAAGGAATTGGCAAAGCAACCGCCCAAACACTTGCCAAAGCAGGTGCTAATGTTACAATTTTGGCACGATATATTGATACACTCAAAGAAGCATTGGCTACACTTGATACTTCACAAGGACAAATACATCATTATATTGTAGCAGACACACAATACCCAGATTTATTGGCAAAAAGGGTAAATGACCACCTTAGAATTCAACAAATTACACATTGGCATATATTGGTGAATAACTCAGGAGGACCTAATAGTGGAGCGATAAAAGACGCTACAAATATGCAATTTACGCAGGCTTTTCATGCACATTTATTGGCAAATCATACATTGGCACAGATATTCATTCCGCTCATGCAAAATGCAGGTTTTGGGCGTATTATCAATATTATTTCTACCTCTGTGCGTGAACCTTTGCCCAATTTGGGTGTGTCCAATACCACACGTTGGGCAGTGGCATCTTGGGCAAAAACCCTTGCAGGCGAACTTGCACCGCATAATATCACGGTAAATAATGTATTGCCTGGTGCAACCGAAACCCAACGCATCACGCAAATTATTGAACAAAAAGCCTCACAACACCAAAAATCAGAAACCGAAATAAAAACCGAAATGCAGGCAGAAATTCCCATGAAACGCTTTGCAAAACCCGAAGAAATTGCAAATGGTGTGTTGTTCCTTGCAAGCCCACTTGCAAGCTACATTACAGGTATTAATTTGCCAATAGATGGCGGAAGAATGAAAACAATTTAAAGGGAAATGCGGAAAAATCCGTTTTAATCCGTACAATCCGCGTTATCCGCGTGCTAAATACCCATAAAAGAAAACCCTTAAAAAATCTCAATATTTTTAAAGAGCGTTTAAAAACTGTGTTCAAAGAAATTCGTCAAATTCAAAAAGGGGAAAAGCAAAGTGCGACTTTAACTGATTTTTTAAATGAATTATAAAATTATATAAAAACCGTGTATTTTCGTAAAAACGACACGCCCAACCTGTCAAATTGTCGTTTTTTTTAGCAAAAATTTAAAAATAATAAGACTTTTTTGCGGGTTTTATATGTTTTTTTTTTATTTTTATCAAAAAAATAAACTGGATTGATAATGGATTATTAAGAATTAGAAATTAGGAATTAGAAATTTGTAAAATCTTAAAATATTCAAAAAAATATCCTCAAAAGAAAAGAAAGCAAAAACAATGAACTTCGACCAATACACACTCAAAGCCCAAAACGCCATTGAAAAAGCAGGTGACATTGCTTTTGGCGAGCAACATCAAATTATAGAAACCGCACATATTCTAAAAGCATTAATGTTGGTTGATGCCAATTTATCTGCTTTTTTATTGCGAAAATTAAATATTCATAAACCTACTTTGGATAACAAAATCACAGAAATTATCCAAAAAATACCTAAAATAAACAATATAAACGCTGCACACATACAACTTGGCAGCGATGTAATAAATGCTTTTCAAAAAGCCATCAACATAGCCCAAAAAATGGGGGACGAAGTAGTGGCATTGGAACATATTTTTTATGGTATTACACAAGGACAAGACCAAATAGCCAATACACTCAAAGACTTTGGGGCTGATGGAAAACTTGTTTTACAAGCAATAGAATCGCTTAGAGGCGGTAGAAAAGCACAATCAAGCACCGCAGAAGGACAATATAAATCACTTGAAAGATATTCAAAAAATCTCAATAAACTTGCCCAACAAGGAAAACTTGACCCTGTAATTGGGCGTGAAGATGAAATAAGAAGGTTATTACAAATTCTTTCTCGTAGAACAAAAAATAATCCTATACTCATTGGCGAAGCTGGCGTAGGCAAAACTGCCATAGCAGAAGGACTTGCACAGAGAATTGTGGAGGGTGATGTGCCTGAAAACCTCAAAAGCAAAACCCTTGTTTCCTTAGATATGGGGCTTTTGGTGGCAGGTGCTAAATATAAAGGTGAATTTGAAGAAAGATTAAAATCAGTTATACAAGAAGTAATAGACGCTGATGGCGAAATAATCCTTTTTATTGATGAAATTCATACACTTATAGGAGCTGGGGCAAATAATGAAGGTGCAATGGACGCAGCAAATTTATTGAAACCCGCCTTAGCACGTGGCGAACTGCATGCTATTGGTGCAACAACTTTGAAAGAGTACCAAAAATATATAGAACAAGACAAAGCACTTGAACGTAGGTTTCAAACAATTTTGGTAGACGAACCAGATGAAGCCTCTGCGATTGCAATTTTAAGGGGCTTGAAAGCAAAATATGAACTACATCATGGCGTTAGGATTAAAGATGATGCGATTATTTCCGCAGTAGAACTTTCTACAAGATATATTACAGATAGATTTTTGCCCGATAAAGCCATTGATTTGATTGATGAAGCTGCTGCCAAACTTCGCCTTGAATTGGATTCTATGCCACAAGAATTGGACGAACTCAACCGCAAAATCATGCAAAAAGAAATCGCAAGAGAGGCAATCAGAAGAGAAAATGATACCGAAAAAGAAAAAATACTTTCGCAAGAAATTCAAGAACTTAGCCTAAAAAGAGATGAAATCAAAACAAAATGGCAAATTGAAAAAGATTTAATTCTCAATCTTCAAAAAGAAAAAGAAAATATTGACCGCTACAAACTTGAAGCAGAACAAGCAGAAAGACAAGGTGACTATGGCAAAGTAGCTGAACTGCGTTATGGCAAAATACAAGAAGCTGAAAAAAATCTTGCCTATTATCAACAACTTGTCCATGACCAAAAAGATAGCGCACTCCTCAAAGAAGAAGTTACAGTAGAAGACATATCCGAAGTAGTCGCAAAATGGACAGGCGTACCTGTTACGAAATTGCTACAAGGCGACAGACAAAAATTACTCTACCTTGAAAAAGAACTTTCCAAAAGAGTAGCAGGGCAATCTATTGCCATAAAAGCCCTCGCTGATGCTGTGCGCAGAAGTAGAGCTGGTTTGCAAGACCCAAAACGTCCTATTGGCTCGTTTATATTTTTGGGAACAACAGGCATAGGCAAAACCGAACTCGCCAAAGCACTCGCAGAATATTTGTTTAATGATGAAAATGCCATGCTCCGAATTGATATGTCGGAATACCAACAAGCCAATGCAGTATCAAGGCTCATAGGTGCGCCTCCTGGCTATGTAGGTTATGATGAAGGCGGGCAACTTACCGAAGCCATCAGAAGAAGACCCTACTCTGTAGTATTGCTTGACGAAATAGAAAAAGCCCACCCTGACGCTTTCAATATACTTTTGCAGGTGCTTGATGATGGACGTTTGACAGACAACAAAGGTAGGGTTGCCAATTTTAAAAATACCATTATTATTATGACTTCTAATCTTGGGTCTGATATTATCCAAGAAAATTTTGAACATCTGACTGCTGAAAATGAATTTGAAGTATTGGAAAATACAAAAGATGAAGTTTTTGAGTTGTTGAAAAGAACCGTAAAACCTGAATTTTTGAATAGAATTGATGAAATACTCATGTTCAAACCTCTTACAAAGAAAGACATGAAACGTATTGTAGAAATTCAATTTGCACAAATACAAGAACGTATGCAAGCAATAGGTTTTACACTTACTGCTTCGGATAAAGTATTGAGTACATTGGCAGAAATAGGTTTTGATGTACAATTTGGAGCAAGACCGCTCAAAAGAGTAATGCAACGCAGAATTTTAAATGAACTTTCTAAGGAAATTATCGCTGGAAAATTTCCTATAAATAGCACTATCGCAATACAAATGGACGAATATGATAGGATTTCGTTTGTGCAAGAATAAGCCCCTAACCACCAAAGGGGGAATTAATGTACATACAATCAAGTCGTTAGTAACCAATATTACACAGTTATCAATGTCGCAGGCTTGATAATCTGTGTTTTTTTATAATTATTTCTGTTTTAGATATTTATTTTAGATATTTATATGGTTATGATTTTACGATTTTTTTGGTTTTTAAATAAATTATGTAGAAATTGGTTTCAAATTAAAGGACATAAGTTTCTTTTTTAATTAAAATTATTCCCCCAAAATCAAATGAAAAAAATCATTTACACAGGTTTGGTTTTAGCCAGCTTTTTATTATTCACATCTTCCCAAAAACGCCATGTAGTACCTACATTGGACGAATTGAGGGAAAACCTATTCGTTTCAAATACTTGTACTTGGTATGATGAAGAAAAAGAAGGCAAAAAAGAAGTTGTATTTTCAATTTCTAATAAATATGGTAACTCCAAACAAACGCCTCATGACCAATGCACAGGAGGCTCATCTATTGCTTTACGGTATCTTTTTGCTGTGGAAAACATAACAGGCTGTGAAACATGGTACAATCCAAAAAGTTTTTATAAGAACAGTCAATTTCACCAAAATTTCACCACAATTTTTGGCGTAAATCCTATTGACAAAGTCATTCCTGATGCCAATGGAAAGAAAGAAACAGGTTTTAGGTTTTTTAATGTAAAAGCAATGGAAACTATTTTTACAAAATTGTATGCCAAACCAAGCACCAAATATCAAGGTGTTGCTTACCAAAAAGTGTATGATTTGAGTCTCAAAACCTATGTGGCGGATATGGCAAGCGTGATAGCATCGATTTTGAAAGACAAAAAGAAATTTGAAAAAGTAGCCCAAGAATACCTCGATAAAGCCAAAAAAGACAAAAATTTTAATGGAATTGATGCTACAGATACATACAGACAAACACATTTTGCAGAACTATCTTTTGCGTGCAAAAATTATGATGACACAAAAGCTATAAATCGTTTGCTTGGTATCATGCTCAGAAGACAATCTGATGGTACATTAAAAGTGATTTTGGGTGCTTTCAAAAATATGCTAAAAGATTATGACAAAGAAACTTTTGAAAAATACAAAAACGCGTTTTAAATAATTATTAAAATTATAGGTTTTCACAGTTTTTTTCAATTTGTCAAGTCTTTAAAATTAACTTGACAAATTGAAAAAAAACTCAAACAAATTTCACCCCTAAAAAAACCACATCATCAGTTTGTGGTGTTTGTCTTTTCCAAATTTCAAAATTATTTTTTAGGACATTTTTTGTGCTTTGAAAGGTGTAGATGGCATTTCTTTTACCCAATCTCTCAAGCGAGGTGTGCCAATTTTTTGGGCATCATTTCTGTCAAATTGGTCGGTTATGCCATCAGAAAAAACGTACAGAATATCATCTTTTTGGATTTTTAGGCGGTGTGTTTCAAACTGTTTGTCTTGCACAATAACGTTGTGCTTTGGAGCTGGAGTTTTACGATTATTTATACAAATATTTATCCTCAAAAACAATTTTTCGCATTACTTTTTCTTGGTCTTGTGGGGCAATAATAGGCACACGTGCATCAGACGCATACGTAAAATAAGGTACAGACTGAATAATTTTGCCATTGTACAAATAATGTTGTAAAAAATACGCTTGTCTTACGCCAATGCGGTGTATTTGGTCAAAAAGAAAATTGCCTAAGCCATGAAAAATCATTTTTCCTTTGTAAATCTCTATTTTTTGGACTTGGTGTGCTTGTGAGCCATACACCACATCAGCCCCAAAGTTAATCAAATCTTTAGAAACAGTATCTTGGGCAATTGTAGGTGAATAACTATCTACTTCGTTGAACTGCACACCCACAAAAACCATATCTATTTTTTGTTTTTGTTTGAGGTCTGTAATCGTTTTTTTTGCTTTGGCTTTGTTGTATTTATTTGCTCCTGATTGATTGGGTAATATGGCACATTCGCCCAAAGGACAACTTTCGCTGTATCCCATAAAAGCCATTTTTTTGCCATCTTTGAGCGTAATAATAAGCGGTTTATTGGCATCTTCTGGATTCATGCCACCGCCAAAAGTCTGCATATTATTGCGTTTGTACCATTCCATTGTGTAGGCAAAACCTTCTGCTCCAAAATCTTTGTTGTGATTACCTGTAAGTTCTACAATATTGGCGTTGAGGTCTTTGATTGCCTGCATATCACGTTCTTTGGTGCAAAAAGCACGTGTATTTGCCACATATTGACAATCTTTTGTAATGCTTACTTCGTTGCTGATATGCACAAAATCCGAATTTTGGAAGTGTGATTTTACGCCACTTGTCAAAAAAGACGTACCTTTTGTGTCTGCTACAAGCCCCATATTGCGTGTAATAGCGGTTACACCTGTGTGCGAAAATTTGGTAATTTTGCCTTTGTAATCAAATTTTTCATCTTTTTTGAGGATAAAAGGGTAATTTTCTGCATTTTCAAAAAAATCTATTCCGTTGACTTTTAAGGCTTTAAAACGATTAGAAAGGTTTTCAATGGTAACAATCGCAAAATTATCTTTGGCAATAAGTTTAAATTTTTCCAATTCAGTTTCTTTAAAAATTTCTGCTTCTTTACCAAAAAAATCCATTAAAAATCTTTTTTCGTCTTTATTTTTTAGGAAATAATGTACTTTCCCTGCTTGTGCAAGTTGCAAAATGCTGTCTTTTGTAATATTGTGCAAATCACTTCCAAAACCTGTTATCACGAAAAAAGGCACATTTTCTTCTTCAATTTTTGGCGAATTTATCGCTAATTTTTGGGAACTTGTTTGAAAATTTTGCATAAAATTTTTTGGCAAAATTTCAAAATTTCTAAAAGCAACAGCAAAAGCAACACTACATAATATCAAAAAAGAAAAGAAAACAATTTGTAGATTTTTTTTCATGACAAGCATAATTTTTATTTTTTTGGAAAATGAAAAGAAAAACAGGGATTTGAAATGCCAAAAATAAGCGAAAAATAGTTTATTTGTATATGTTTGGTAAATTTTTAGGTGAATTTTTTAATTTTTTCACTAAAAAAAAGTCATAAGATTTTTTTAAAAATCCTATGACTTTTTTTTATTTCAAAAAATTTATTTCTTTTTTACTTTTCTCCATCTTTTCGCAAACATAAACAATCCTATTCCTGCCACAAGCATATTGCCCAACGCAAAAAACATCAAAATCAAATCTCTGTTTATTTTGCCTATGCTATCCAAAAAATGAAATTTGTGCAAATACGCAAAACTAAAACCCTCCAATGCTTGCATATCTGTTACTTCAGTAGCGAGTTGTCCTGTAGCGTGTTCTATGTAATATCTGCGGTTTTCTTTACCCTCAAAATTTACCCTTATCACAGGCAGACGCTTATTGATAAATCCATATTCGCCTTTAAATTCATTGATATATACAAGGTTTTCGATTTTTAATAAATTATTTTCTGCATTAGCTTCTTCTTTGTCATTTTCTCCCCCTTTGGGGGCTGGGGGGCTTTGGCTTTCACAACAATCTCCGAAAAGTAATTGATTTTGGGCTTGAAATTCTTTTGCCAAAAACGTTGCATACGCCATACAACCACCTTTCAAACATTGGTTTTCTTGATTTCCTTTTTGGGTCAACAATATAAAATCTGTGTGAATGGGCAAAGGTTTTTTAGGATTGTTAGTTTCATAATGTACCAAATTCATGAGCATTTGCTCTTTTCTATCTAAGGTCATTTTGGCAAAATACATATTTCCAATTGTATTTTTGGTGTTGTATTGTGTAAAAATTTCTTGCATTTTGGATAAATTAGGCAATTCAGAAGCATACAAAATTGGTTCGTATTGAAATGTAGAAAAATCTTTTTTATTGATTTTTTGATAAATATGAAAAGCACCACTAAATGCAAAACCAAGCATTGCTACACTCATCAAAATACCTAAATTACGGTGAAAAATACGATGTTTTGGTACATTTGGGTTAAATTTTTTCCAAAAAAATCCATACACAAACATACCTGAAAATGCTCCAGCAAAACACAAAAACATCAATGCAATGACCACAATACTTTTCAACGTATCACCCAAAAATGCAAATATTTCAAAATTGTGCAATGCTTTAAAAACACGTTGAAAACCATAACGATAATCGTCTTGCAAAATCGCAAGTCTGCTCAATTCGGTATCAATATAAGCCCTTTCATTGTCATTGCGGGCAAATTGTACTTTCCAAACAGGCAAAAGGCGATATACTTCATCATATTCACCTTCAAATTTTTCTATAATTTTGAGGTCTTTTACATTTGATTTTTGGTCACCTACAAAATAACGAGCCAAATATTCAGCATATTTTTTATCACCATTTTCCAAAATTTTGCCATTTTCTACATTAAAATATTGCAAAATTGGGTTTTTAGGTAATTTTATTTGGTAAAAAACTTGGTTTTCAAATTGAATAAATCTTACATTTTTTACCTTTTCTATATGATGAATTTTTGTGAGGCTGTCTAAACCAACTTTTATTTTGGAAAAATCAATACTTTTAACCAAAAAATCTTTTTTGGCTTGTTTTGGTTTAAAAAAATTGGACATAATAGGGTGCATAAACCCGCTCAACGTCCAAAGTACCACAGGTAAAACCGCTAATATGGCGATTTGGCGGTGGATTTTATATAGGGAAAAGTTCAAAGTTCAAAGGGTTTAAAGTTCAAAAAGATGAAAGTTCAAAGTATTTTTTGGTCTTAGCTTCTTGCTAAGACCAAGTGCAGGCAGTTAGGGGCAATTTTTTAAAATCCAAATTGTAATCCCATCACAATCGTACGAGGTGCAGCAGGCGTAAAGGTGGTGCGGTCAGCAGGAGCATTGCCACGTGTAGCACTATTTGTATAAAGCTCATTTGTGAGGTTCATTACATTAGCAAAAATCTCCACATGGTTATTTTTAAAATGTGTGTATCCAAAACCTACTCTAAAATTCAATACGCTAATTCCTCTTGCGCCTAAGAAACCTTTATCGTTGTATTGTACGGTGTTTATTTGGTTTTGATACCATTCACTTACGCGTTGGTATTCCAAAGCAAGACGCAAACCTTTTGCAAAGCGTGGTTTGTAGGTAATTTCGGTGTTGGCAATCCAAGTAGGGGATTGTGGCATATCTTTGCCATTTACCTCTTTTACTGCGTCTATCGGGCGTGTGCTTAGGATAAATTCCTCAAAGCGATGAATGGCATTTGTACCCCCAAAACGGAAAAAAATCTCATTGTTTGGTTTGTAAGTAACCCCATATTCTATACCTCTGTGAAGGGTTTTGCCCGCACTTTGAAAATCAGTAGAATTGTCAGGTTGGCGGATACTTAATAATTCTTGTGTGCCATTCATTTGATAAAAAGATATATCCACAAAAATTTTATCTTGTAAGAAACTTGCCCAACCGCCAAATTCTATGTTGGAAAATTGTGCGGGTTCCAAGTTATAATAAAATTCGGTTGCGTCATTTGGATTAGCTTTAGGTTTTGGGCGGAAAATAGCAGTAAGACTTGGCGGAGAAAATCCTCTGCTATAATTGGCATACACGCCTATTCCTTTGTCAATGCTATAAGTTGCCCCAATTTTTGGGCTAAATTGTTGATAAGATTTAGCACCTTGTGATTTATCAATATTATTCACAAAATCAAAGGCTATGCGGTCGTATCTTACACCCATGACCAATTTCAAATTTTTGAAAGGGTTTATTTCAAACTGGGTATAATATCCTGTATTCACCAAATTGGCATCATAATTAGAAATTTGCAAATCTGGGCGTTCTTCTTTCACGGTGTATTGTTCTACGCTTCTGCCATCAGGACGAAGTTTTGCGTTCAGATTTATTTGGTATGACCAATAATTATTGGGTGAATTGTCCAAAGAAACCCCTGCCAAAAGTTTTGCATCTAAAAAGTTAAACCTTGTGCTGTGTTGCAATACAAAACTACGACTATAAAAGCTATTATCATTGATTTCGCCCCTTGCGGTGGTTTGACCTGAATTCCAGCGAATACCATACGAAGGATTTTGCCCAATAGCATTGGCACGATAAAAAAGATGTAAGGTTGTTTCGCTGTTTTTGTCCCAAGTATGTGTAGCACTTAGGCGACTACGCAATGACATTACTTTTCTGTATGTAAAATCGGAAGTACTTTCATAACTACGGTTATAAAATGCGATACTATCCACACTCCCTGATGTATTGGAATAATAATCATTGTAAGAAGTGGAAAACACAAGTTTGGTTTGTGGTGTAAGTTGATAATCAAATCTTGCATTCAAAGAAACTTTGTCATAATCTGAATTTGCCATCCAACTATTGCGTTGGTTGGCAGTAAAACCGCTTATGTATGCCCCAAATTTTTTGCCTATCATACCACCGCCACCAAATTGGAGACGTTTGTAGCCAAAATTATCACCTTGAATACCTATTTTTAGGCTTGGAATGGCGGTAGGTTTGTGTGTGATGAAGTTGATAGAACCGCTTACTGCTTCTGCTCCATACAAAGAGGAAGATGCACCTTTGATAATTTCTATATTAGAAATTGCAAAAAGATTCATTTCTATCAACGCATTGTGATTAAAAACGCCCAAAGGACGCAATGGAATGCCATCTTCCATATACAAAAAATACGCAGACGTTCCCATTGGTTGCCTAATAGACATGCCATGTTGTTCATTGTTGTAATTCAACATCAAAACGCCAGGTGTTTTATTGATAAGTTCCGCAATAAGCGAAGGCTTTGCATCATTTATCATGGTAGCATTTATTTTGCTAATGGCAACAGGGGCATCTGTGCGGTCTTGTGCTTCACGACTTGCGGTGATTACTACGCCTTGCAGGTTATTTTCTGCTTCTTTGAGGGAGATTTCAAGGTTTTCAAAGGGATTTTTTTCAGGGTTTTTATTTTCATCTTTTAAAGATTGTAAAGAAATAATTTTTTCTTGAAAACCCATATATGAAATTTTGATTTCGGTAATATTTTTAGAAATTTCTAAGCTAAAAAACCCATTTACATCACTCAAAGTGCCTTTTTCGCCTGCTAAAACGCTGGCATTGATAAGTGGTTCTTTAGTGGTTTCGTCAAATAATTTACCCGAAATTTGGGTAAAATTATTTGGGTTTTGGGTAGTTTTTGATGTATTTTCTTGTGCATAGTTTTTTGAGGCACAAAAGATATAAGTACATAGCAAAAGTGCTATGAAAAAGATGAGATTTTTCATGGAAATAATAGCCCATTGCCCAAAAAGGGCATTATAGAGGGATAAATAAAATTAAATGTTAGAATAAAAAAATTAAAAAGTTTATAGAAAACATGATATTTCCTTTAAACCTTGAACTTTAAACATTTAATCTTTTGCGGAGGATGAAAAATCCCAAATTTTGAATTATTGGGGAAATAAAAAAAGTAAAAGAAATTTGTGATAATTTCTTTTTGAATAAAAATTTTTTCTACAAAAAATGATTTTTTTAAATTTGGAAATACAAAAGCAGTAACTTCAAATTTCTTTGATAAAGCTTGTTGTGCTTGTTTTTCCGTATCGTTTTGTTTTTCAAGTTCATTTTTCAAAAAACATTTACCATCACATTGTAATTCTGGGCGTTCTGTATTTTCGCACAAAAATTCTACAATATAATCTCTGTTATATTGCCACAGCGAAAGCACTACGATTTTGTCACAGATATTAACGCAGATGCAAAAGAGCAATATGTAGATGATAATTTTTTTCAAAGACAAAAAGAAAACAGAAAAGTGAGGATATGAAAAACACTATAATTTTTTGCAAATATAGTTTTCAAAGCAAGATTACCAAAGAAATGACAAAAAAAAACATAGGAAAAACATATATTTATTCCCTTTATTGGTTAGTGGGCTATTTTTTTTAATGGCTTCTTGGTAATACTAACACAGGTTGTGGGGCTTGATTGACGATTTCGCCCGAAATACTACCCAAAAAGAAATGCGACCAACCTTGTCTTTGGTGTGAAGTCATGACGATAAGGCTTGCTTTTATCTGCTGTGCAAAAGCCAAAATCCCACCTGTTTCTACGTTAGTTTCTATTGTGTGTGTGTGATAAGGTGCAAGCCCTATTTCTTGTGCGAAGTTGGTTTGTTTTTGTAAAAATTCTTGTTTGTTTTCAGGAATACCCCAAGAAGATTGCACAGATAAATAATGCCATTCACCTTGAAGCCAATTTTTGTTTTTAATCCATTTTTGAAGTGCATATTTATTTCCTTCTGACAAATCTGTAGCCACCAAAATATGTTGTATTTGCCAAAAAGTTGTATTTTGCTTTACTGCAAGCACAGGACAGGGCGAAACCCTTACGACTTTTTCGGTATTAGACCCAAAAAATAGGCTTTCCAATTGTGTAGCACCATGCGTTCCCATCACAATCAAATCAACGTCAAAATCCTTCGCAGTTTGGGTAACAACTGTAAAAATATCACCAATATCAATGCGGATTGATACTTGTTCGTGTGGGAATTGGGCATTTTTGAGTGCCTTTTCCAGTTTTTCTCTCACCGATATTTGCACTTGATTCAAGTGTTTTTCTTCCCAAGTTGTTTCCGTTTGAAGCGAATCAGGTGCAAGCAAGATAGAATTTAAAGAGGGTATTATATGTTGCAAAATGATTTGTGCATTGGTTTTTTTTGCAATTTCAAAGGCAATTTGCAACGCATTATTTGCATACACAGAAAAATCAGTAGGTACAAGGATTGTTTTCATAACAAAAAATAGCCCCCAACCCAAAAGGGAGCAAATACAAAGTTGTTAATTTTTTTCCATTTGAAGATTAGGGTTTTTTTGCAAAATTACAAAATCTAATTTACTTTTGCTTTGTTACTTGTTTACCATTTAAAAAAAAAATCAAAAAAAATTGCTTTCAACTTTATGCAATATATACTTTTAGCATCTTTTTGCATATATTTGTTGGCGTGTTGCTTACACAGTTTCAAAAGCAAACAAAACGGTGAATTATTGTACTTAGGCGTTACAAATTTGTTTTTTGGTGTATTTTCTTTATTTACAGACGCATTTTCGTTTATTGCTTGGTGTGCTAATATACCATATTTTATTGTATTATTTTTTGCATACTTTTATCCACAATACCACAGCATTTGGCTACTTTTTTTGTCTGTTTTGTCCATAATATTAGGCAGTAGCATATTCAAAATAAATACATTGCTCTACAATGAAGGCGGAACAACCATAAAAGTACGCCCTTATATAGGTGCTTTTTTGTGGTGGTTGAGTATGTGGCTAATATGCTTATTTGAAACCATTATTTTTTTACAAAAACAACCTTAAAAAATAGAAAATAAGCAAAAAATCCAATAAAAAATCATTTATTCCCCATTTTACCATGAATCCAAACAATTTTTTCGCTGAATTTCCGATTTCTACGCAAGAAGAATGGTGGAATGATGCCCTCAAAACTGCCAAAGTAACCGAAAAATCTGCTTTGATGATGCACACAGAGGAAAATCTTACAATTTCACCCATTTATACCGCAGAAACCAAGCCTTTCGCCAAAATTTTGCCAAAAAAAAGTGAAAATGGCTTTTCTTTTCAGCATTTTGATACCATAAAACCAAATTTTGAGCTTGATGCAGAAGTTTATTTTTATGAAAATAAAGCCAAAGATAACAACATAAGTCAAGCAGAAGCACAATTATTGCCTTTGGCTGATTTTTTTAAAGGCAAAAATCAAAATTTTGTGTTTTCTGCGAGGGGTTTTAAGGAAAATGGTGCAAATGTAAGCCAACAATTAGGTTTTTTGCTGGCAAAATGGGTAACACAAGTAGAATATTGTGTAGAAGTGGAGGAATTTATGGCACAAAAAGGCATGTCATTGCCTATTATTGCCCAAAACACCACTTGGCAGGTAAGCATTGGCAGAAATTACTTTGTAGAAATTGCCAAAATTAGAGCCTGTCGCATACTTTGGGCAAGGATTTTAGAAATTTATAACATAGATAACCAAATACCTTTGGAAATACACGCTTTTACAGGTATAAACAATAAATCTTTTGCAGATATAGAAAATAATCTACTGCGAAATACCACCGAAGCAATGTCTGCGATTATAGGAAATGTAGATATTTTGACTGTTTTTCCGCATGATTTCCCACACAAACCTACCGAAAATACCAAGCGTTGGGCAGAAAATATTGCAAACCTACTCACAGATGAGGCTCGGATAACCAAAACGCAGGATATACTTGCAGGAGCGTATTGTGTGGAAGCACTCACGCAAGAAATTTGCGAAAATGCATGGGTATTTTTTCAAAAAATTATGGCAAAAGGTGGCGTTTTTCATGTAGATTGCAGGGAATTTTTGGAAAATGAATGTGCAAAAAATATTGCTCACATTGAAAATAACCTTAAAAATAAAAAAACAGCCCTTGTAGGCGTACATATTTACCCAATTAGCAAAGACGCACCACCCAAAACCTTTACAAAAGATGCAGATGTGTTGTCTGTGTATAACGAGGGTTGGAAAATTGTATTTTTAGAGGAATTGGGATTAGAAAAACACTAATTTTATTGTTTTACATTTTTTTTCTATTTAGTTTGTTTTTGTTGTTTTTGATTATATAATGTTGAACTTGCCAAAAGTTTAAAATTTTTGGAAAGTTGTCTTGTCCTGAAATAAGTATTTTAAATTTAGCCTAAACAAATACCTTTTTGTAAAACATTTTATACTTACCTATTACTTTATCAAAATAAAACTTATGCAACAAAATTTTTTATCTACTATTCGTATTTTATGGTTTGCTTTGTTGTCAGGGCAAATCATGCTGTTGGTCATAACACAAGTTATCCAATTGGAAAAAAATCAAGAATTAACCAATTTTGCATTAGTTTTCACATTATTGGGTGTATCAATGGCTTTTTTAGGGAAGTTTATTGTGTTACCTTTTCTCCTAAAAAATAACTTGAAAGGGCTTGAAAGTCGTACAGAAAACAATTCAGAAAGTAATTCAGAAGAAAAAGAAAAAAATGCGTATAAAAGTGCTTTTATTGCTTCGTGTGCAGTAATAGAAGGCGGAAATTTATTGATGATAATGATGTTTATGCTCACACAACACGTCAATTTTTTGGTGGGCATTACCATTGGTTTATTACTTTTTCTTACGCAGTTTCCTGTCCTTGAAAATATTACAAGCCAAATAGAAAAGGCAAAAATCAGCTAAAAAATCCTCAATTCCCAAAAGGAAAACAATTTCCTTTTTAGTGCTAAACTTTCTTTTAGGTTTTTGGGTTATGTGAAAACAAATTAAAAAATATTGATTTTTACCGTGATTATTTATCATAAGATATGCGTCTTTTCTTTCTTTTTTGTGTTTTAATTAGCTTTTTGGATATTTTTTCCATTTGTTTTTTTAAAAAAAATAGACTTTTTGCACAAAGTAATATACTAACTTTGCAGGAATATTATAGCCAAATCATGCAACATCACCCATTGGTAAAACAAGCTAATACCTTGACAGAATTTGCCAAAATGGAACTTCGGATTGCTAAAGGTGCATTTGACCCAAAACTCGGGTTAGATTATTTTAGGAAAGATTTTGATAAAAAAAATTATTTTGAAACCATTGAATCCAAATTGAAAATACCAAATTGGATAGGTGAAGTACAAATGGGTTTTGAGCGAAATAAAGGCACTTTTTTAGACCCTGAACGCACAACTGATGCACAAGGATTGCTTTCTGCGGGTGTGTCTGTGCCTTTGTTGAGGGGACTTTTGATAGATGAACGCAGAAATACGCTCAAACAAGCCCAATTTTTTCAACAAATTAATGAAGCAGAAAAGGTAAAAATGATTAACAAAGTCCTTTTTCAAGCCTCCAAAGATTATTGGGAATGGTATTTTGCGTATAGAGAATATGCGTTTTTGCAAACAGGTTTGATACTCGCAGAAACAAGATATGATGCAGTCAAAAAACGTGTAACATCTGGCGAACTCGCAGGCATTGACTCTGTGCAGGCAAAGATTATTTTGCAAGAACGCCAAATACAAGTACAACAAGCACTTTTAGAAATCCAAAATGACAGACTTACAGTTGCAAATCACCTTTGGACGGAGAATAATACGCCTGTATTATTGGCAGATAATGTGATTCCGCAAGAGTTTGTGATGTTGCCTTTTCAAGATGCAGACTTAGAAAATCTTAAAAATTATGCACAAGAATATCACCCAGAAATCAAAAAACTAAAATTTAAAGGCTTTCAACTTGTGTCAGAAGAACGCTATCAACGCAATACATTTTTACCAAAATTAGACGTACAATACAATCTTTTGAGTAATTTTAACCCAACAACCGAAACCAATCGCTGGGACGCACAACGCAATTATAAACTTGGTTTAAATTTTGAATTTCCATTGTTTTTGAGAAAAGAAAGAGGAAAACTCCAACAAACACGCATCAAACAAACCCAAAACCAATTAGAAATTAGCCAAACCCAAAGAGAAATTTTAACCCAAATTCAAACTACTTTTAATGAACTAAAAACCTTAGAAGAACAAATGAAAGTACAACAAATCATGGTGCAAAATTACCAAATATTGCGTGATGGCGAGTATAGAAGATTTTTGAATGGCGAAAGTTCATTGTTTTTAATCAATACACAAGAAAGCAAACTTATAGAAGCCCAAATAAAATTTGAAGCCCAAAAAAGTAAATATGGCAAAGCACGTGCTATGATTATTTGGGTATCAGGTGGGCAAACGTGGGACTAAAAGTAATTAGTTTTTTTCAGTAGTTAGTTTTTTATGTAAAAATAACATTCAACTGAAAAAACTGACAACTTAATTAACAATATTTGTAATTTTTCTAAAAAAAAACTTATTTTTGTAAGTTGAAAATCAAAGTATCTTTGAAATTTTTAAAAAATAATCTAAAAAAATTTTATTGTAATAATGAAAAACTTGTATAAAATGTGCCTTGTAGCACTTATTGCTTTTATGTTTGCTTGTGGCGGTGAAGCACCCAACAATGCAGACCAAGCCAAAAAAGACACAACCAAAAACAAATCAGCAGAACCACCTCGCCCAAAAGCTAATGCTACATTGAATGCTATGGCTCAAATCATGGGTGGTATGGAAGTAAGTGATAAAACTGGGCTTGATAGTGTGTTGAATAGTGCAGTTGTAAAACAACATTATGACGAATTTAACCGCAAATGGGCAGGACTTGAAACCAATTTTCTTAGTAAATATCGTGTTTGGAGTGCTACTGAACTCAAAGATATAAACGACAAACCAAATACAACTTTGTTTTATCCATTTTCTGGTCCTGATATTCTTAATGCGTATCAGTTATTTCCAAATTGTGATAATTATTTGATGTTTGGGCTTGAACTTGATGGCAAACTTGCAAAAGATGCCACCAAATTACCAAAAGGATATTTGCCACAACTTCGTGTTGCATTAGAAGATGTATTTAGCAGAAACTACTTCATCACAAGCAAAATGGGTACTTTGTATGGTGGAGGTGTATTGCCTATTATGTCAGTATTTTTGGTGCGTACTGAAAGCGAAATCGTAGATGCAAAACGTTTTTACGTGGATAAAGACGGAAAAGCGGTTTTGGTAGGATTGGACGAAGAAAAAGAACTCAAAGGAAAAAGCGTATATGGTGTAATGATTGAGTTTATCAATAAAAACAAAAAGAAAAGCCAAAAAGCGTATTTTATGGGTAAAAACGTACAAGATAACGCTATCAAAAACTATATGGAAATGGTGAAATTTATCCAAAGTTTCCCTAATAAAGTTGGTTTTATCAAATCTGCTTCTTACATTTTACACAATGCAGATTTTTCAGTGGTGCGTAATTTATTGCTTGATGAGTGTTCTACTATTCTTCAAGATGATACAGGTATTCGTTATAGTGTGTATAAAGAAAACGGTTGGGACGTGAAAATGTATGGAAAATATGGTCGCCCAATCTCTGATTTTGGATACTATACTTTCCAACCTGATGTGGATAAAATTTACAAAACGGATTCTTCCATCAAAAAACTTGATTTTACATTTGGTTATCATTGGTTAACTAATAACAGAACAAATGTAAATATGACAAGTATTTTTGTAGCCCGCAAACCAGAAGGTGCAAAACGTGTAGAAGAAACCAAAAAAGAAGAACCTAAAAAAGTTGTAGTGAAACAAAAATAATTTTTTTGGCTTTGTATCTTTTTTTGAACAATAAAAAAACCTTAGAAAATTATTTTTTCTAAGGTTTTTTTATTCCTAATTCCTAATTCCTAATTCCCCAATTCTATTTTTCACTTCTTCCACCATAATACTTTGCATACAAGCACAAATATTTAATTTTTTACAAATTTTGGCATCACCAGTATTACAGTCTGTTTTTTTTACAAAGACAAATACTTTTTTGCCCACAGGTTGCCAACGAGCAGGGTGCAAAGGACGCATAGGCGGAAAAATACCCAAGGCGTATATGCCCAACGCAGCAGCAATATGTAGTGTGCCTGTGCTTGATGCCAAAAGCCCATCACAATGTTGCATAAAATATATCAATTCATCCAAAGAAAATTTTGCGGTGTAATCTTTTACATTTTTGAGGGTAAATATTTCAGGTTTTTCTTGCATAATAAGCATTTTTTCAGCTTCTACGCCTGTGATAAAGATTTCTACATTAGGATTATCTTCAAAAGATTTTGCTAATTGATAAAAATTTTCTAATCCCCATTCTTTTCCACTACCCTTTGATTTTGGGTGAAAAATAAGTGAAAATTTATCTGTTGAAACCAATTCTTTTATATCAAACTTTGGCGTTTTTGTATGTGTAAAACCGTACCAATTTGTGATTTCGGTAAGTGTTGGCACTATGTCAAAGCCAAGCGGTTTTAAAAGTTTAAAATTTAATTGGCTTTCGTGCAAATCTGATTTTTTTCTGCTAAAAAACACCCTTTTATTGCCATACCACCAATGCCACCAACGGTGCGCAGTGCCTATACGCAAGGGAATGTTGGCTTGTGAAGCCATTTTTGCAATATCCACATCAGGAAATACAAACAATATCGCATCTGCTTCAAACACACGCATCATTTGTGGATTTTGTAATAAAATTTCTTTATCCCAAAAAAAATCTATGTGTTCGCAGGTTTCAATGAGTGCTTTTGTGTATTTTTTACCAATAAATACAATCTCAGATGCAGGAAATTGCGTTTTCAAAAAACCAGCAAGTGGCAATGTAAGCATTACATCTCCAATATTGTCAGTGCGACTGATAATGATTTTTTTCATTTTTTGTATCTATTTAGCCTAAAAATATTTGAGTTAAAAATCAACGAAAACTTCCACTTGTGCAGTTTTGACCAAAAAAGGTAGGTTGTTGCGAATTTTGTAAAAAGTTCCTACATCATTTAAGCAAAAAAAGCCTTATTTTTGTGGTGTAAACCAAACTAAAAATAAGGATTTATGCCTAAAAAGACAGACAAAGATAAAATAATAAAATTGAGAAAAGAAATTTTAATATTAAAATCTGAGAGGAAAGATTTAAAAAAAAGAGAAAAATACTTTTGAACATCTTTTATTCCTAAATTTTTAAAACGGATTTTAACACAAATGCTATTTTGTATTTTTTTGAGGTATTTGTTAAACTTAAAAAGTATTTTTTGTGTTTTGGAAATAATATTTAAAAAAGTATTTTTGAAAAAAATAAAAAATGAAAATAGAACAAATTTATACAAATTGCATTGCACAAGGGGCATATTATATAGAAAGTGAAGGCGAAGTTGCCATCATTGACCCGCTTAGAGAAGCCCAATCATATCTCCAAAAAGCTACCGAAAATCATGCTCAAATAAAATATGTGTTTGAAACACATTTTCACGCAGATTTTGTGTCAGGACATCAAGAACTTTCTGCACTCACAGGAGCAAAAATTATTTATGGCAACAAAGCTAATCCAAGTTTTGAGGCATATTTGGCAGAAGATGGCGAAGAATTTTTGTTAGGAAATATCAAAATCCGTACTTTACATACGCCAGGACACACTTTAGAATCAGTTTGTTATTTGTTGATTGACGAGAAAAATACGCCTTATTGTATTTTTACAGGTGATACGCTTTTTATTGGTGATGTGGGACGACCAGATTTAGCCCAAAAATCGGATTTGACGATGCAACACCTTGCGGAAATGTTGTATAATTCGCTTCAAACTAAAATAATGCCTTTGGCTGATGATGTGATTATTTATCCTGCACATGGAGCAGGTTCTGCGTGTGGTAAAAATATGAGCAAAGAAACTTTTGATACACTTGGCAATCAAAAAAAGGTAAATTATGCGCTGTTGGCAAAAAATAAAACGGAATTTGTGCAAAATGTTACCGAAGGTCTTGCATCACCACCTAATTATTTCCCCGAAAATGTACGCCTCAACAAACAAGGAACTGCACCACTTAGTGAAATATTGAAAAAATCGTTAAATCCATTGGATTTGGGGGCTTTTCAAGAAATTTTGAAAAAAGAAAAAGATATTTTATTATTAGATACGCGTTCCCCACAAGATTTTGCAAAAAGGTTTATCAAAAATGCCCTTAATGTTGGTTTAGATGGACAATTTGCTCCTTGGGTTGGGAATATTATTACCAATATAAACCAAAAAATAGTGCTTATCACAGACCCTAACCGCCAACAAGAGGCTATTACACGTCTTGCACGTGTGGGTTATGACCAAGTATTGGGTTATTTGGCGGGTGGTATGGACACATGGACACAAGCAAAATTGCCTACTGAAAGCATTGAAAGCATTTCGCCAGAAGAATATTTTGAAAGGGCAAAAAATGATTTTATCAATACAATAGACATTCGTAGAACAGGGGAGTATCAAGCTGGACACCTTATAAATACGCTTAATCTGCCTTTGGAGGAGATTTATGAATGGACAAGCAATGGAAAAGTTTTTGCACTTGCGCCCTATCACATACATTGTGCAGGGGGATATAGGTCTATGATTGCTTGCTCATTGTTGCACGCACAAGGTTTTGAGGTGGTAAATATAGAGGGTGGTTATGGTGCAATCCAAAAAGCAAAGGATTTTGAGGAGTTTAAGAAAAAATAAAAGTTTTTGTTTTGCAAAAAAACAGACTTATTCGCTATAGGTAATTTTACTTGATGAAAACCTCACCCTAAGTCCCTCAAGGGGAGGGACTTTAAAATACCTTTTTCGTGGCTTTTGCGCTCTTTACATTTTGGGGAAAGGGCTGGAGGTTGGGGTTGAAAGTCAAAATCAAGTAAAATCATTTAGTACCAAAGAAATCATTTGTTGCAACTATTTAGCCTCTGGTTCTCAAAAGGGAAAATTAATAATGATAAAGCCTTCTTTTGTATTTTTTGTAGCACAGACTTTTAGTCTGCGTGTTCCAAACAACATTTTAAAATATGAGCTAAATAGATAAGGTCTTTTTTTATTTTCAAAAAATTCTATTTTTATGTGCAATAAAATCCTGTTGTTTTATATTGTAGCGGTTTTTTTCTCTTGTCAAAACGCACAAAAAAACAAAGAAATACCCAAAAAAGATACGATAACCAAAAGAAATATTGAAAAACCAAAAGAAGTAGAGGAAAATATATCATTTGATAACATCAAATCTAAATTTGCTTACTATGATATTGATACCATGAAGTTCATTAGGGAATATGAAGGTAAATATTTTTTGGATTCCACAAGCTCAAAAAAATACAAGTTAACCCAAAAACAACTTGAAGCGTTGGGATTTGGCAAACTAAAAGAATTATATGGTGGGACTTTTTTGTTGAGCCTCAACAAATACAAAAATTTTTATATTGTTGGTTTTAGAAACGGGGGTGATGGTTTTCTTGGAGTTGATTATTACTTATGTGATAACAAAGGCGAGCCTGTCAAATATTTATTTGGCGTTACGAGTGGTGGGGATATGGGTTTTAATTTGTTGGGGATTGTGGTGTTGAAAGGTAATGAAATAAACGTTTGGGATTTGTATTGTGGTCTTGAAGGTGATTTTGTCAAACAAAATTATTTTTATCAAGAAAAGCATTTTAAAGTAACCATATTTGAAAATTATCAAATAAGAACGGATACTTTATTTCACACAAAAACCAAACATAAAAGTTCTACATCAGCATACAAGTATTTTAACCAAATAGCAAAAAAATTTGGAGCTAAATATGAAATAGGAGGAGTAGAGGATTGAAAAAAGTAAATCAAATTAAAATATCTATAGATAATTACATTTTTAATTTGTGTGTTGTAATATGGTTTTTTATCATTTTGGAGCGCATAGACTAAAAGTCTGTGTTACCTAAAAATTGTAGTATCATAAATATGAGAAGTCATTATCTATAAACAAAAAAAAAGCCTTAACTTTTACATTAAGGCATTTTTTTATTAAAAACGAATAGTTTGCGTTATACTGCAAAACCCATAAAACTCAAAAATCCCAACGACATCAATCCCACAAGAATAAACGTAATGCCTAAGCCTTTGAGTGGTTTTGGTACATCAGAATATTTCATTTTTTCACGTACCGCAGCAAGTGCCACAATTGCAAGCAACCAGCCAATACCTGACCCAATGCCATAAACAGTAGCTTCTGCAAGGTTGTAAGGACGACCCACCATAAACAACGCACCACCCAAAATAGAGCAATTCACCGCTATCAAAGGCAAGAAAATACCCAACGCACCGTACAAGGCAGGTGAAAATTTCTCTACTACCATCTCGGTTAATTGTACTACACCTGCGATGATAGAAATAAAGATAATAAATTGCAGGAACAACAAATCAACTTCTTTCATGCCAGCACCACCAAGCCATGCCAAAGCACCTTGTTTGAGCATATATTCATTGATAAGAAAGTTGATAGGAATGGTAACACCCAATACAAATACTACTGCAATACCAAGTCCCATAGCGGTTTTTACGTTTTTGGATACTGCCAAATAAGAACACATACCCAAGAAATACGCAAATATCATGTTGTCAATAAAAATTGACCTAATTCCAATACTGATTAAGTTTTCCATTTTAAATAGTTTAAGGTGTGAAAAAGTTTAAGGTTTAATCAGGTTTAAGGTTTTCAAGTTTAAAAATTATATATTTATATAAAAAAATATTTTGCATCAAAACAAAAGTAATTTCGTTTTTAATATCTTGAATTAAAATTATTTATAGTTATTATAAAAATTATTTTAATCTTTTAAACTTTAAGCCTTAAACTTTTAAACTTGTTTAGTGTTCTTCTGCATAACCATTCCAAGACCTTTGAATCCAAATAAGGATTCCCACGATAATACACGCACCAGCAGGCAACATCATAAGACCATTGCCAATATACCAATTACCCAATATTTTGTACCCAAATAATGAACCTGAGCCAAATAATTCACGAATAAACGCTACTGATAATAGAATAACACCATATCCTAAACCATTGCCAATACCATCAAGGAAAGAAGGCCAAGGCTTGTTTGCCATTGCATAAGCCTCCAAGCGTCCCATCACAATACAATTTGTAATAATCAACCCTACAAATACAGAAAGTTGTTTCCACACGTCATATACGTATGCTTTGAGCAATTGGTCAAGCAAAATCACAAATACAGATACTACTGCAAGTTGCACAATGATACGAATACGCGAAGGTATTGTATTCCTGAGCATTGAAATAATAAGGTTGGAAAATGCAGTTACAAATGTAAGACCGAGTGCCATTACGAGGGCAGGTTTCATTTGTACAGTTACCGCCAAAGCTGAGCAAATACCCAATACCTGAACGGTAACAGGGTTATTGCCATCTAAAGGGTCAGTAAGGAGCTTTATATTCTTTTTGGAAAAAAGCCCTTCCGATTTTTTGAGTTCTTTTTCAGCTACTTCAGCCATAATTTTTTTAGTTTAAGGTTCAAGGGGTTTAAAGTTCAAAAAGTTTAAGATTAAATCATACATTTGTCATTTTGAAAAAATCTGGCTGTTTTTGAGATGTAAAAAACAGCGGTATTGCTTCACAATAGTCTTCGGAATGACAAAAATATGTTTGTGCATTAATTCATGCTTACAGCAGGAGAATTGCCTTTTTTGCTTTGTAAAAACTTTTCATAACAGCCAAAATAATCTTTGAGCATATTATTTACGCCTTTTCCTGTGATGGTAGCGCCTGACATGCCATCTACTTTGTGTTTGTCAGTATCATAATTATTGCCTTCACCTTTTTGCATTACAATAGAAGCCAAAACACCTTTTTCGTCAAAAATTTGTTTTCCTGCATATCTTTTTTGGATAGCATCTTCTGTGATTCTTGCACCAAGACCAGGTGTTTCGCCCGCATGGGCAAGTTTGATACCATTTACCGTATTCAAATCACCTTTGATAGATACATAACCCCAGATATTATTCCAAAGTCCAAAACCGTAGAGAGGCAATACATAAAACTCACTTTTAGATTTGTCTGCGGTTAATATTTCATATACAGGCAATACACGTTCTTTTGCAGGTTTTTTGTATTCACTTGCTACGTCAGTATCTTCTGCTTTTTTGCCTTCAACGATTTTTCCATTAGCATCTACTACATAAGCTTTTACACGCCCACTGTCATAGATTTTTACCGCTTCTTCGCGGTCTTTTATTTCCATTACTGTTTGAAGAATATTTTGTTTTTTCTCCATTTCCACGTTTTTATCTTGTGCAGGTTTCAAACCAAGTGCAGCAAGTGCAAGTGCTACACCGCATACTACTGTGAGTACGAGGGTGTAGATAATGATATAAGCATTAGAGTGTTGCATATTTTAGTCTGTTTTTTCTACGTTGTTTGTTAGCGTCTACGATATAAAAGTCAATAAGTGGTGCAAATACATTCATCAGAAGTACTGCAAGCATAATGCCCTCTGGATAGGCAGGATTGAATACACGAATAAGCACCGTAAAAGCACCAATTAGGAAACCATAAATCCATTTACCTGTTTCAGTGTGTGAAGCAGTTACTGGGTCAGTAGCCATAAATACAATGCCAAAAGCTACACCGCCCATTACGATATGATAATGTGCAGGAATTGCCATAAAAGCATTTAATGCCAAAGAATTTAATAAAAGTGCCATCAAATATGTACCAGCAAAAGCACTTACAATGATTTTCCAACTGCCTACCCCTGTAAAAATCAAAATGCCAGCCCCAATCAAACACATCAAAGTAGAAGTTTCACCAATAGAACCAGGCACTGTACCTATAAACAAGTTCCAATCGGAGAAAAGCCCTTTGAGCCATGCCCCATCTGTGAGTGCCATTACCCCTGCATTGGCAAAATCTGTGGATTTTGCTTCTGAAAGTTTAGAAGATGTTTCTGCTACGATACCAAGTGCAGTTGCACCAGAATAACCTTGTACGGTTTGTTCCCCACCCAAATACGCCCATACATTGCTACCAGCCATTTGTCCTGGATACGCAAAATACAAAAATGCTCTTGCAGTCATGGCTACATTTAGCACATTCATACCTGTACCGCCAAATACTTCTTTACCAATAATAACCGCAAAAGCAGTTGCCAAAGCTACTTGCCAAAGTGGAATCGTAGGAGGCATAATGAGCGGAATAAGCATACCAGTTACCAAATAACCTTCATTTACAGAATGTCCTTTGCGTACTGCAAAGTAAAATTCAATGCCCAAACCAACGGAATAAGACACAATCACCACTGGAATAACTGCCCAAGCCCCAATCAAAAATTGAGAAAATAGGTCTGCTGCTTTGCCTGTTGCCAGATGATGTTGATAACCTACATTCCACATGCCAAACAAAAGGCATGGAAGCATTGCTACAATCACCGTATTCATCATACGTTTCAAATCCACTGCATCACGAATTTGTGCCCCTGTGGCGCCTGTCGTATGATTTGGTGAAAACAAAAACGTTTCAAAGGCTTCAAATACAGGGTGCAATTTCTCGTATTTTCCTCCTTTTTCAAACGCAGTTTTTTGTTTGTCCAAAAGATTACGTAAAAATTTCATATAAGATAAGGTTTAATCCCCCTAACAAGCCTCCTAACTCCAAAAAGGAAATATCAAGTGAAATGTAAGAGATTTTTTATAAAAAGATTTTGTGGTTTAATAAAAGATTTTTTTATGTTTTGTAAGAAAATGGATATTTAAAAATTAAAAAGTTTAAGGTTTTTGTTTTGTATTTTTAGGAATTTTTTATGTTTTATGGATAAAAAAATATTCTATATTGCACGCACAAATAAGTGTTTTTCTTTGAGAAAAATATTCAGTTCGTCAATAAATTTTTGCCTTTGATATTTATCTTGTCTTATAACCAATCCATCTTCTTTTTCACCCGCATTGCGATTTCTTTCAAGAGATTGATTACAAATTTCTATGAGTTCTATCAACCTTGTAATTTTTATATTTTCCATTTTTTTATGAAAAAATAAGTTTCAAAAATCCTTTTTGTTGTTTTATTTTTGATTGACTATAAAGCAAATTCCATTTAATAGTGTCTTGCACATATTTTTGGTGTAATAAATGTTCTTTTGGATAAACTTTGACCAAATAAGCATCTAAACCTTTATCTTCCAATGAAAAACTCCAAAACTTATCTAAATAAGGTTCTTGGGTTTCATATATTTCATAATCCAAAAAAGTAACAAAATCAATATCTTTTGGATTTTCTTTTTGGCTTATGAAACTACCATTTATCCATTGTTCAAAATGTGAAGTTACTTTTGTTCTAAAATTTTCTATATAACGCAAATAATTAACAAACAATTTTTGGCGTGTATTAGAATTGGGAAAATTATGCACAAAATAGTATTCTAATTCTTCTATATTTGTTGTTATGGTTTCATAAGGCTCTAAGTAACCATATTCATCAAAAACAAAGTTCAGCATGCTTTTTGTAAAAAAATGTTGTTTTTATTTTCTAATATAAGAATTAAAAATTATTCTTAATTCCCAATTCTTAATTCCCAATTCTCTACGCTTCTTGCAAAGCATCAAGTCCTTTTCTTAACAATGATTGAAATTCCATTTTTGACACATCAATAAATTCACACAACGCCACATCTTCCTCCAATAATTCATAAATACCCAATTCTTCCATTGCCTCAAAATCATTGGCAATAATAGATTTGAACAAAAACGAAGGCAGAATATCCATTGGCATTACTTTCTCAAACTCGCCTGTTTGCACAAAAGCACGTTCTTCCCCATGAATATTTGTATCTAATACACGTGGTTTAGAAAATGAAAGGAATGAAAATAAGCCTAATGCACGACTAAAACTTAGTTTTTTGGAAGAAGGCAATACCCAACCAAAAAATTCGTGATAATTGCCTTCTGGAATTACTGTGAGTTGATTGTGATAAAAACCTAAATAACTATCTTTTGCGATTTTTTCGCCTGTAAGTACATTGCCCGAAATATAACGCACATTATCCGTTTTTACATTATTTTCTATCAATTTTCCGATATTTGTACCTGATACCACGCTATAATATTGTGGGGATTTGATTTCTGAGCCAGCCACCGCAATAATTTTGCTTGCATCATATTTGCCTTCCAAAAACAATCTGCCAATTTGTTGCAAACCGTAAGGCGTAGTTGTCCATACATATTCGCCTTTGTTGATAGGGTTGATATGGTGAATTTGTACGCCTACATTGCCCGCAGGGTGCGGACCTGAAAATTCGTGAATTTCAGCATTTTTCAGCGATTTAAACAAAGAACCTGCTTTTGTGCCTAACACTACTTTGCCTTTTTGCAACAATTTGCTGAGCGCAGTGATACCTGCTTGTAGGTATTTTTCTTGTCCTTTGAATACAAATTCGTAATCTGGAGCAAGTGGGTGCGAATCAAAACAAGAAATAAATATGCTTTTTGGGGCATGTGCAGGGTTTGCTACTACGCCATAAGGACGTTCAATAATATTAGCCCACACACCACTTTGCAAAAGTTGTTCTTTGATAACATCAACAGAAACAGAGGCAAGCTCATTTTCTGAAAAAGTACGAAAAGGCACATATTCCGTTTGTTTGTCTGCAAGTATTCTGATTTCCAAAGGAACACGTTTTTCGCCACGTACAACTGCTACTACTTCGCCACTTACAGGCGAGGCAAATACTACATGTTCATTTTGCTTGTCCCTAAAAATAGGTGTACCAGCTTTCACATTATCGCCTTCATTGACCAATACTTTTGGACGTGAAATGCCTTTGAAATCGGAAGGCTTAAAACTATACGTATCCGAAATTACGTTTGGTACTAAGGTAAGATTTGCTTTGCCAACAAGGGCAATGTCAAAACCTTTGTTCAATTTTTTGACCATAGTTTATTGTATGCTTATCAAATATTGGCAACTTGATAAATAATTTATTTATGATTATATGACTAATATTTATGTTATTTTTATTTACCCAAGTTGTGCATTATGTTTTTTTTATAAAACTTTGATAACTGACAACTTGATTTTTTATATTATTTTCTTTTATTACTTTTATCAATTCGCAAAAATAAATGTTTTTCTTAAAAAACCTAAAAATTTTGAGATTAAAGCGTTTTTTTATTAAAAAAATATTATGCTGTTTTACTCAAATATCTCAGGAATATATGCACAATCAATTTTCTGGTTTTTTAAGCACTTTTCTATATTTTTTTGCGTGCCACTTTTACGATTTTCATTGCTGTTGAAATCCATTGCTAAGAAATGTGTGCAGTTTTCTATCGCAAAATTATCTCTTGTTTGGTCGTTTTTAAAGTTGCCAATAAGTTGCCAGTATTTCACAAAAGTAAGGTAATTATCAGGTAGATAACGAGGTTTTTCGCCAATATGCAATAAAGTAACATGAGGCGTTTTTGTTTTCAAAAATTCCATGACAAGTGTATCAATCCCTCTAAAATCACACACCAAAAACGAAATTTCTGCTGGATTTTCTACCAATTTTTCCAAAATATTTACGTAATACAGTATAAAATTTTGAAAACTTGTATTGCCATTTCCAAATATAAAAATTTTTTTGGTTTGCATAATGTTGTTTTATTGACAATGCTATTGTTTATTGACAATGTATTCAAGTTTTTTTGTGATTAGAATAATTTTGTAGAAAAGACAATTTTTTCAAAGCAAAAATAGTCATTTTCACACAAAAACATAAAAATTATTCCATAATTCATCACCTATAAATTTTTTTTACCTATTTTTGTATTTTTAATGAACATTCAAAAAAAATAAAAAAACTACCTTCAAAAATGGGTAAAATTCACAAAAAAGTGCTTGCTGGCGTAGTAGAAGATTTTGAGTTAGTTTCTACGGTATTGGGTAAAAGCATGTTTAGTGTTCATGCGTTTTATTTGCCTGATGGTACGTTGATAGATACAGGGCAACACCATTTAGAGCAATTATTTATAAAAAATTTGGAAAAAAGACCAATAAACCAAATAATTCTTACACATCATCACGAAGACCATACAGGCAACGCAAAAGCATTGTATGAAAAATATGCTTTTGATGCACAAAACAATAAAAAAGAGGATTTTAAACTTTATGCAAGCCAAAAAACAGTTCCTTTTATTACCAAAGGTTTTGGTTACCCTATAAATTTTTATCAAAAAATGCTTTTTGGGCTTACACAAATGCTTTCACCCGAAAATATTACCACATTTGAGCCTTTGGCTGATATTCAAACGCCAAAATACACGCTTACTCCTATTTATACGCCAGGACATAGTAGCGACCATTTTTCTTTTTTAGAAAAAAAACAAGGTTGGTTGTTTGCAGGTGATATTTATGTGGGCAATGTCAAAATCATGCGACATAATGAAAATATATACCAAATTATTGATTCGCTCAAAACATTGATGCAATATGATTTTGAATGTCTTTTTTGTGCCCATAATCCAAAACCCGAAAATGGAAAGAAATATATCCAAGAAAAAATTGATTATTTAACTGATTTTTGTGAACAAGCCAACTTTTTTCATCAACAAGGATATTCCATTTCACAAATTATTAAAAAAATGGGTAAAAAAGAAGTTATTTGGGTAAAAATTTTAACAGGAAATGACGTGGGACTGGATTTTATGGTAAAACACGCTTTGAATAAAGATATATTCGTGAAAACAAATTAAAACGAAAAAAACAAATTCGTGCTTAAAATGTTTTTATAAAAAAATACCAAAAAATCAATTATAAATAATTTATATATTTTTTAAATAAATGTATATAAATTATAATAACAAAAATTCTTTTTATAAAAACAAAAATATGAATTTTTTAATCATAGGGGCAACCTCTGGCATAGGCAAAGCACTTGCCAAACAACTTTTGGCAGAAGGTCATACAATTTATAATGCTTCACGTAGACCTTCTGATATAGCAGGTGTGCATAATATCACATTGGATGCAAGCACAACTTTTGATGTGCAGACATTGACTTCTGCCTTGCCAGAAGTGTTGCATGGTGTAGCATATTGTGCTGGTAGCATTAATTTGAAACCTTTTCACAGGCTTTCAGAACAAGATTTTTTGCAAGATTTTCAGGTAAATGTGATGGGAGCAGTGCGTGTGTTGCAAGCAATTTTTCCAAACCTCAAAAAAGCTGATACAAGTAGTGTAGTATTGTTTAGCACAGTTGCCTCAACATTGGGCATGACGTTTCATGCTTCTGTGAGCATTGCAAAATCGGGCGTTGAAGGGCTTACAAAATCACTTTCTGCAGAGTGGGCAGTCCATAAAATTCGTGTAAATGCCATTGCACCATCTTTGACCGACACACCGCTTGCTAATAAATTACTCAACAGCGAAGAAAAAAAAGAAACCGCAGGCAAACGCCACCCACTTGGGCGTGTAGGCAATGCGGAAGAAGTAGCACAAATGGCAAATTTTCTATTGTCTGAAAAAAGTACTTGGATTACAGGGCAAATTGTAGGCGTAGATGGCGGAATGGGAACGTTGAAACCGTAGTTTTAGGATTATAGATTATGGATTATTATAAAAATAATTCATAATCAAAAAAAGCGTATTTGGCTGTTTAATCCATAATCAATTATGCCATAGGCATTAATTTAAGCCTAAAAATCTTAAATTGTGTTTTTTCTTTGTTGTAATAAAATTTGTGTAATACATCTAAAATATCATTGCCACTAAACCACGAAACTTGTGTTTTTTCGGGTTGTTTGAGGTGTATCCATTCTATTTCGTAGCTTTCAGAGCGTTCTTTATACTCTTGAATGTATGTAATGACTTCTTTGAGAATGCCAATTTTGCTTGCACCTTTGACCGAATGAAATAAGAATTTTTGGTTATGTTCCTTGTTTATCGTGATAAGGTCTAATTTGATGAGGGGCAAGTCATGTTCATTTTCATTAACATTGTTGGGTACAATGTTATAATCAAAATAAATTTGCGTGTCATTCAAAATTTCACGCACTTTATTTTCCAATTCTATTTCTTTGAGCAATACTTCGGTTGGTTGTTGTATGGCGTTTTGTCTGTCCATTTTTGTTATTGATAAATTGTGTATAGATAAATATTAAATATAATGTTTATAACGTTGTCATTTTTTTATTATTATATTAATTCCCCCTTTTGATTGTTAGGGGCTAATTTTTTATTCGCTTATGACAATGTTGCGAATGAGGGCAATTTTTTTTAATTCATCTATCAAATGATTGTGTAAGTTATTGGCGTGTTCATCACTTTCACGCAATGCTTCAATGATTTTATTAAAATCATCTTCTGACATTTTTACCCATTTTTCAGTTTCAGATGTTTCTAAGGTATATTTGATACCCAAGCTTGCTACTTGGTATTCTTGTGTAGTGATTTGGCTCATGATAGTTTGTGTTTTATGATATTTTTTTAAAGTATTTTGATTTAAAAATTATATTTAAGAAAATTTTTAAAGGAAGTAAATGCAAAAATAAAAATTCTTTTGAAATATAAAAGCTAAATGAAAATTGATTGTGATATTTTTTCATAATATTTTGCAGATTATTTTTTCCTGTCAATTTTTTATCATTATTTTTGTATCTTTTATAAAACATTTCTACGTTTTGGGCGTATTAAGAATTAGGGATTAAAAATTAGAAATTAAGAATTTCTTTATTATTCTTTATTCATTTTTTTTATCATTAGTAGTTACGCCATTATTATTTTCTTAGTAAAAAAAATAACACATTAAATATACATATTTCCATGAAAAAAATTCTCGCTTCTTTGCTACTTTTTTCTCTTTTCGCCATTTTTATTGCTTCTTGTACCAACAAAGGGCAAACGCAAACATGGCTTCCCCGCAAACATGGTAAAAGCAATTATGTAAAGTAATGCAAGTTGTCGGTTATCAGTTTTTTAAGTTGTCAGTTTTTATAAAATTTGTATTTTTAATACATAAAACTGTACGATAAGTTGTAATTTTTTAATTAAAAATCATGTCAAAAAAAACGCTTACTTTTTCGTTATTTCCTTTTTTTAATATTTCATACTTAAAATTTCCTTTTTTTGTATTGTTTTTATTTTGTTTTTGTGCTTGTGGTGGGAGCAACCTTCCAAAACATAAAAAACCAAAAGGGAAATTGCAAAAAGGAGCAAGGATTCCATGTCCGATAAAAGACTGTTAAGGTGAATTAGGAATCAAGAATGGGAAATTAGGGATAAAACAGCCTAATGTGCGTTTATTTTTTTCTATTTTTCTATTTTTTATTTTTCGCTAAAAAAAAACCTCAAATAATATGTTATTTGAGGTTTTTTTTGTGATTTTTTACAGTTTTAAAAATTGATAACTGAAAACTTTAAAACTGAAAAAACTTGTATTTATTTTTTCACTTCTTTTTTGATTTCAGTTTTTACAGGGGCTTTTTCCATATCGCTTTCTACAACGCTGTGAGCAGGTTTTTGAGAGATATAAGGGGCAATTACCAATGCAACAATAGACATTAATTTAATCAAAATATTCATAGAAGGACCAGAAGTATCTTTGAAAGGGTCGCCAACAGTATCACCTGTTACAGAAGCTTTGTGTGCGTCTGAGCCTTTGTATTCAATTTTACCATTGATATTTACACCTTTTTCAAAAGATTTTTTAGCATTGTCCCACGCACCACCTGCATTTGATTGAAACATTGCCATCAATACACCTGATACCGTAACACCAGCAAGTACACCACCAAGAATTTCAGCAGAACTTACTTCTTTGAACACACCATTTAATCCTACACCAATAATCACAGGCACAGAAAGTGCAATCAAACCAGGCAAAATCATTTCTCTAATGGCAGCTTGCGTAGAAATATCCACACATTTAGCATAATCTGGTTCTGCTTTTCCTTCCATAATACCAGGTATTTCACGGAATTGGCGACGAACTTCCTCCACCATTTTCATTGCTGCACGTCCTACTGCTGACATTGCCAACGCAGAAAAAATAAACGGAATCATACCGCCTACAAACAAACCTGCTAAAACTGGAGCTTTGTACAAGTCAATCGTTTTGATGCCTGAAATACCTACAAACGCTGCAAACAATGCAAGTGAGGTAAGTGCAGCAGAAGCAATCGCAAAACCTTTTCCTGTTGCTGCGGTAGTATTGCCTACTGCATCAAGAATATCAGTTTTTGCACGCACTTCTTTTGGTAAGCCTGACATTTCAGCGATACCACCTGCATTATCTGCAATAGGGCCAAAAGCATCTATTGCCAACTGCATAGCAGTAGTAGCCATCATACCTGTTGCTGCGATAGCCACACCATATAAACCAGCAAAAGTATAAGCAAACACGATACCACCCGCAAGTACCAAAATAGGCAATACAGTTGATTCCATACCTACCGCCAAACCTGCAATAATATTGGTTGCAGCACCTGTTGAGGATTGTTGTACGATAGAATTTACAGGACGTTTGCCCATTGAACAATAATATTCAGTAATAATAGAAATCAATGTACCTACAACCAAACCAACTACAACCGCTCCAAACACACCCATTGGCGTAAATTCGAAACCACGCAATTCTAATCTGTTTGGCAACATCCACATAATAGCAAAGTATGATGCAATCGCAGTCAAAACTACTGAAGCCCAGTTGCCTAAGTTAAGTGCCATTTGTACGTTGCCATTATCATCTTTTACACGTACCAAAAACGTACTTACAATAGAAAAAATAATCCCCAAACCTGCAATAAATATAGGCAACAAAATAGGCGAAAGACCACCAAAATCATCACTTTTTGCCAATGTTTCACGACCAAGTACCATTGTAGCCAAAATAGTAGCCACATAAGAGCCAAATAAATCTGCACCCATACCCGCTACATCACCTACGTTATCACCCACGTTGTCTGCAATAGTTGCAGGATTGCGAGGGTCATCTTCAGGAATACCAGCTTCTACTTTTCCCACAAGGTCAGCCCCAACGTCTGCAGCTTTGGTATAAATACCGCCACCTACACGTGCAAAAAGTGCAATACTTTCCGCACCTAACGAAAAACCTGTAAGCACTTCCAATGCCCTTTCCATTTGGATGCCATTTGGATTAGCACCATTTACAAATGCGTAATATAATACCCAAAACAAACCGCCTAAGCCCAATACTGCCAAACCTGCCACACCCATACCCATTACCGCACCGCCTGTAAATGACACTTGCAACGCCTTAGAAAGGCTTGTGAGTGCTGCATTGGCAGTACGTACATTGGCTTTGGTTGCAATACGCATACCTATAAAACCAGCAGTAGCAGAACAAACTGCCCCTATGATAAAGGCAATAGCAATTGTCCAATGTGAATTTTGAGATTGTGAGCCTGTAACCGCCAATAAAAGGGCTACAACCGCTACAAATATCGCCAAAACACGATACTCAGCACGCAAAAACGCCATCGCACCTTCTGCAATGCTGTTCGAGATTTTTACCATTTTTGGATTACCTGGGTCTTGTTTTGCTACCCAAGCAGACATAACAAAGGTATATATAAGAGCAATTGCCCCAAAACCCATGACTAATCCTAAGATAAGATTTTGCATAAAAATTAAAATTATAAGCGTATTTTAGATTATTTTTGAATAAAGTTTCTAAATAAAGGTTTTTTAAAATAAGTGTTCTAAATAAAACTTGAATAAATAAAAATCATACACCCAAAAAATATTTGAAAAAAATATTTGAATGTATAATAAAATTATTTTAAGAGAATTATTTTTAAAAGAAAAATATTTTTTTATAATATATTAAAATCAATGAATTAATTAATAATGTTTTTGCAATTTTTAGTTTTTTGTTTCATATCAAAAAACTAAAAACCTGTACGCTTGCTATTAAAAAATAGCGTGCAAAGATAAACGCTTTTTTCAAAAATACATTATCTTTTGAAAAAATTTGAAAAAAAAATGCTTTCCATTTTAATACAAAAATGGAAAGCATTTTTAATTTCTTACGAAAAATAATATCTCAAAACAATCACTCAGCATAACCAATAAAAATGCTTTTTTTTGTTTGTTCCCCCTTTGGGGGGGGTTAGGGAGCAATTATTCTGTTTTATATTTTTTTGGTGCATACAAAAATCCAAATGCTTCTGCGCCTTCTTTTTCTTTGCACCTGTGATGTATCTGATGTGCCCTAATCATACGTTTGAGGTAAGGGTTTTTGGCAATAAATTTAATTTTAATGCGTCTGTGTACAAGAATATCATGAAAAACCACATAAAAAACACCATACGCAAAAATACCAAAACCTATGGATTTTAAAAACCACAATGAAGGGATTTCAAAGCCTGCCAAAATTGTAAGTACTGAAGGAATGCTAAAAACAACTGCGAAATAATCGTTTCGCTCAAAAAAATGTTCGTGTGGTTGGTGATGGTCTTTGTGCCACGACCACAAAAAACCGTGCATTACGTATTTATGCGTAACCCAAGCAACGCCTTCCATTAAGAAAAATGTGGCAATAAATAAAAAGATATGAATGAAATAGTACATATAAATAAAATAGCCCTAACCCAAAGGGGGAATTAACAGCCTATATTAAAGTAGAAATAAAATTTTGTTTCTATAAAAAATGAATTGTTTATAATAAGGTTTCAAAAAACTTAAAATTTGTTTGTGCAAATTTACTCAAAAACTAATAACAAAACTCAATGTCAATCTTTTTTTGTATTAATTCCCTTTGGGGGCTGGGGCTATTTTCTACAAATTTTTAATCTTATCTGCAAATTGTTCTTGGATAGTTTTTTGGGCATAAGGCATAGTAGAAGTGATGCTGGCGTGTCCTGCAAATTGTTGTGCGTCCTCAATTCCCAATTTATTTTTTACCCATTGGATAGCGGTGTGCCTGCAACTGTGTGGGCTAAGACGTAGGGGCATATTTTCCTCCCAAAGTCCAATAGTTTGGGTATAATGCCTAAACATTTTCCAAATATAACTGTATGTAACACCAAAAAGTAATTCAGTAGGTTTGAGTGTGTGGTATTTTTCCAAAAAAACGTCCAGATATGATGCCAACATTTGTGTCATTGGATAAGGTTTTTTGATATTTTTGCCTTTACGCATGAGCCACATTTTTTGTTCTTTTAGGTCAATATCTTTTACCAAAAGTCGCCTAACTTCTATGGTGCGCAAACCGCCCAAAAGCATGGTAGCAAAAAGCGTTTTATCAAAAATATCAGTAATGCTGTCTAACAATAAAAATGTTTCGTCTTCAGTCAAACTATCTTTATAATATTGTGAGTGGTCTATTTTTTCACTTTTGATTTTGCCAATATGCGTAAGTTCTTGGATATTTTCGGTAGAAATTTGGAGTTTTTCAGCGGAAATAATCGCCCAATTTGATAAGGTTTTGAGGCATGATATATAATTATTAATGGTAAAGGGCGAAGTGCCTTTTTCAATCAAATAATTTTTAAAATCTTTTACACAATTTGCATTAAAAACCAATGTGCCATGTTGTTGTTGAGAGAATTTTTCATATTGTACCAATACATTTTGGTATGTTTCTCGTGTGCGTGTACGTACATTAAAATCGTAATCTTTGAGAAAATCTTGTAAAAAAGCATGTGCCAATGGAATAAATTTTTGGGCATTGGGCAACACTCTAAAGATTTCTTGGCTTACGCACCATTTCAAAAACCTTCCACCTTGCGATTTTACAACTTTATGTTTTTCTTTTGCCCACATTTGAAATGCCAAAACCTGTTTGATATGCACAAAAGGGGCAATCCACAAATCATGCGAATTGTCTAAACAATATACTGCATAATTTTTGGCAATAGACTTTTCTGCAGGCGTGATTTTGTTCTCTGCCTCGTATTTATCTATCAACGCGTCTAAGGGAAAACCTATTTTTTTGGCAAGTGAAGGAAACATATATCCAAGTTGTCAGTTTTAAAAATTATCAGTTTTTACAAATTTATGTTGTTAATTTTTTAACACAAAAACAATAAAATAAGTAGTTATTTTTTTTGAAAACACATCAAAGTCAAAGTTTTTTTTGAAAAAAATATAAGATACAATTCAAGTTACATTATTATTTTTAACAAAAGTACAAAAAAATATGTTTTGTACCAATAATCTTAGAAATATTTTAGGCTAAATTTTTGCAAAAAACAAAAAAAATGCAAATTTTTGTAAGAAAAAAAAGTAATAAATTGACAACTTACATTATTTATTTTTAAAACAAAAAATAATATGAAATTAGAAAGGGTAACAATATTGGTCGTTACAATCATGGTAATACTTTTGGGGTTAGAGTTTCTTAGAAGATGGGCATTTAGCGGAGAGGCTTCGCCCAAAATAAAAAAAGAAATTGCAGAATTGGATTCTTTGAAAGATAATAAAAAAGATGACAATAAGAAGGGTAAAACCAATCAAGAAAATGAAGAAGAAAAATCGGATAAAAAATCTGACAAAAATGAAACAACCGACTCTATATCCAAGTCGTACAGCAATTTGGTTTTTAAGGAAGCACAACTCAAATATCCACGTGTGCGTACTGCATACAAAGAAAAAGGCGAAATCACACAAAAACTCTATGAAGATAAAAAATTGGATATCAAAAGTCTTAATATCTACATCAGAGTATTTAAACAGGAGAAAGAACTTGAAATTTGGGGCAAAGATGCCCAAACAAAATCCTTTGTTTTATTAAAAAAATACCCAATTTGTAAAACTTCAGGCAAACTAAGCCCAAAACGCAAAAGTGGTGATGAACAAGTGCCAGAAGGTTTTTATAAAATTGATAGATTTAACCCACAAAGCAGTTTTTTATTGTCTTTGGGGCTTAATTATCCCAATAAATCGGATAGGATTTTGGGCGATACTGCCCGATTGGGTGGCGATATTTTTATACATGGTGATTGCAAAAGTATTGGTTGTATGGCTATGACTGACGAACTTATCAAAGAAATATACGTGATGGCGGTTGATGCCAAAACGAATGGACAAAAAACAATTCCTGTGAGTATTTTTCCTGCAAGATTGGGCAAAGAAAATTGGGCAAATCTAAAAAAAGAATATGCAGATAATCCTGCATTATTAAAATTTTGGGAAAATTTGAAAAAAGGATATGACCTCTTTGAAAAATGTAACCGCTTGCCTGATGTTACATTTGCCTCTAATGGTTTTTATAAGTTTGCGTCTAATTGTAAATGATGATTTTTCTGATGATTACTTTTATATTTTTTAGCGAATTGGGTAAGAAATTGGTTTTGTAGTGTAGTTTATGGAGGATTATCCCAATTTTTGGAAATTACATTAAAAATATTGTGTTTAAACTATTTTAAAGAATTTTTTTAAAATTATTAAAAAATGTGGGACGGTAAGAAGAAAAATATAAAAACTTCTGTTATATTTGGATAGAAAATTTTTAATGATTATTAACGCAAAATTCTTTTTTTATGGCTTATAAATTACAACAAAAACCTGCTTGCGGTTTGTCTTTGGTACAAAATGAAAACGATTTATTTGGCTATATCAACCAAAAAAACGAGGAAGTGATTGCGTGTCAATATGAATATGCGTCAGACTTTTATAATAATGTAGCTATTGTGCAACACAAAGGCAAAAAGGGAATTATCAACAACCAAAGAAAAATTATTTTACCTTTTATTTACCAAGATGTTTATTTTGGTATGTTTGACGTAATTATTGTTACAACAACCAAAGAAAAAATGGGCGTGTGCAATGTATTGGGGCAATGGCTTATCGCACCTGACCATGACAGCGTAACAGAAGTAGGTATGTGTGTTTTTGCCAATAAGAAAAATAATAATAAATTGTTGCCACTCAAAAGGAATAATTTATCAACATTTGAAACAATAAAATACAAAGATTGTGAGGAAATAGAAGGCTTTTTGGTGGTAACTGATGCCAAAAACAAATATGGTTTGCTGGATTTGCAGGGCAATGTTTTGTCAAGTTGTGTGTATCAATCTATGAGTTTTTTTAAGCATGATGACGCAGATAATACATTTTTTTTTGTAAGTCAAAAAGATAAATATGGGATTATCAATCAACAAGGTACATTAGTTATTCCGTGTGAATATATCAACATCATACAAAGCAATAAAAAAGATTGCATTTTTGCCATGAAAGGTAAAAATAATAATGGATTATTTGGCGTAATTGATTTTCAAAACAATCCGATTATTCCATTCCTTTACAACAATATTGGGGATTTTTTGGAAGATAGTTTTTGGGTAATTGAGGATATTAGACACAACAACGAATTTGAGTCAAAATATGCAATTATTAACTTGGAAAATAAAATACTTACACAAGGTTTTGATGAAATAACGCTTATTACACCTGAAATAGCAGTTTTCAAGCGTAAAAAAGCAGGACTAATGCACCCCAAAACCTTTGAAATAATCCTCAAAGAAACCTATAACGACATCACCTTCGCAGAACAGGATACCGAAAATAACCGAAACTTTTTGTATGTGCAAAAAAAAATGTTGTATGGCGTATTGATTGCGGAAACACAACAGGAGATTTTGCCTTGCATTTACATAAATATTATCACAAACAGCGATTTTACATTTGTGATTCAAGAGCCAAAAAGAAAATTTGGGATTGTGGGTAACAACAATCAACAATTATTAGCTTGTGAATATGACCAGCTATTTCAATTATTACCAGAAGCAGGGGAAGAAGAATTTATGACGTTTGTGGCTAAAAAAAATGGTAAAGTTGGTTTAATTGGTATAAAAAATAATATTATATTGCCTTTTGAATACGAAGCAATTACGCATATTGATTGGGAAAATAGAGAAATTGGGGCATATAAAGGAAAATGGATTAAAAATCCGTACAAAAATCCTAAAAATATCACACAACAATCTGAACCACAAACACCTATACAAGATGATTTGTGGGCTTTTCAAGATGAAAAAACCGAATTATTTGGTTTTAAAAACTCTGAGCAAGACATTATGTTATTGCCTGCTATTTATCAGTATGTTTTTGGGCAATTTGAAGATGGTTTTTGTTTGGTGGGCAAGACTACAAATACAAGATATTATTATCAAATGGGCATTATTAATACAAAAGGTGATGTGGTTGTGCCTTATGAATATGAAACATTGGAGTATTTTTGTAAAAATTTATTCGTGTTTCAAAATAAAAAACAAAAATTTGGATTTTTGGAAATTAAGGAAAATAATACATACCAAGAAATTACAACCGCAAAATATAATCTTGTTACAAAGCACCAAGATTGTGCTTTTGGGCATTTTGAAAAAGGAGGCAAAAAATGGCTTGATGTGATTTATTCAGAACAAAAACACCACATTGTCATCAAAAGTAACACCCTCACAGGGGATTTATATTATGATAAAGCAGATGATGGCGTAACAATTCAAAATCATGAGGGTTATTGGGGATTTGTAGATTTGAGGGGAAATATTGTGATTCCTTTTATGTATCAGGCAATTCATGCCCAATTTTCGGAGGGATTGATTGGGGTGTCGCTTGATGGAAATTGGGGTTTTGTGGATAGAAATAATGAAATACAAGTGCCTTTGGAATATGCACAAATAGAAAGACCCTTTAAAAAAGGGAAAGCGTTTGTGTGTGATTATGTGGTAAAAAATTTTTGATACATAAAAGGAATCAATACAAGCAATTTTACTCTGATTCCTATGACAATTCCAAATTTTTTTTGATAAATTTTTAAGAATTTTAAAAATAATTATAAATTTTAATTTTTTTGCTTTTTAGACATAGTTTTTG
>JANPJR010000158.1:0-1667 GCA_031425615.1 Cytophagales bacterium | reverse complement strand
AAGAATGTTTGGGAGAAAATCCCATAAACATTCCTCGTTTTGATCGTGCTTGAAACTTAGGTAAGTGGCTTAAATTTTGGAGCTTTGCATCCAAAACATAAACCGGACAACCAAAGACATGAGCATTTTTTAAAACATGCCTCACATTTTTACTTCGAACAACCAGTTCTATTGCAGCTATACCATTGGTCTTTGGAACATGATTTACAAGCCAAGTGCTGTATTTCAATGCCATTGGCCAAATATTGACATGATAAGGTTCAGGCCATCGAATAGCTAAATGAATTAGCATTGCCCGAGCAAGACCGAAAACTGTTCCGATACTTCTTTCTGCGCCGCCATTCTGATGATGACCACCGACACCACTAAACTTTATATTTTGAAGATTGGATTCAATCTCATTTATAAAGTCACGTGAAGTAAACACACCATTATCTGTATGGTAAGTTTGAATTACTATACCATACTGAAACATTTCCCTTTCGAAGGCTAACTTTGCAGCGATTGTTTCTTGTACATCGATATGCACTTGCAATTTCACAGAAATATATTGACCACCGTGATCATAGAAAATACAACCTCCGGAATACATCACATTGTCTGGTGTTTTTCCTTTGGATTCCCACAATCTGCCTTTTTCTCGAACAATAAAGTGATCAACGCTCACTTTTTGTCCAGGTCGCAAGATATTATTGCTTAATGATGATGGATAAGCCGGCAACTTTGTTGCTTGATACCCGGTTGGTCGTCGTTTTGCTTTTGCATATTTGCACGTTGGACACATTGGCAGCTCACATTTTGAAGCAGCCTTGATTATACTTGATTCTCCAAGGCTTCCAGATTTCAATGCAAGTTGTATACATGCCATGTTAATATGTCCTAGGCGAAAATGAAATCGAAGTAGTTCTTTTTGAGCGCCAGTCAGATTCTGATTTTCTGAATCTGTTACACATAAACTCGTTTCGATGTTGAAGTTTTGTTTACTGTGCTCATTATCACAAGCTTTACCATAATTAGATAGTTTTAAAGTTGGCAAGTTATTTAATTCATTATATAAAACTGTAACAACTTGTTTTCCGACTTGTAATTTAATGCTATCTTTGTTTTGCGTTGCTGTTGCTTTAGATCCAAGATCTTGAAAATAAGCTTGCGGGCTAAAAATACGGCGTTTAGCATCAGGAGTATAATACGCTTGTGTAGTTATCGTATAATTTTCTCCATTGTCATCAAGAAGTTGATATTTCACAGTTCCAATACCTTGAATTTGCAAACCTTTTGCAATACCTTTCATTATTTTTGGTTGATCTGTAGTAATTAAAGGAGATATGAAGTCTTCCATATATGGAGTCACACTTAAAGTAGCACCAGTATCCCATAACAATTCATTTTTTATAAAATTGTTCTGCTCACTTTTTCGTACAAATAAAGTATTGTATGCTTCAATAGAAGCTTCTTCAATTACATAACACGATACTAGTTTGTTCTCATCTTTGATTTCTTTCTTGAACATTTTTCTAGCAGCTTTTTCACTTGATAGCTTGGATGGATAGAAAGTTTTACGTCGCTTGGTTTTAGACGATTGTTTCTTGGAAACAGGAATTAGTTCTTGGTTCATCACTTTGCTCCAGTGAGCAAGCCGAGCTTGACCAAGGTATTTCCAATGATCT
>JANPJR010000157.1:0-3832 GCA_031425615.1 Cytophagales bacterium | reverse complement strand
CTTTAAAAATTTTATTTTAAAAAATAAAAGTTATTAAATAAAAAGTTATTAAATAAAAAATCATGCAAAAAATTCTTTATCCTGCACCAAACACTTGGACACAATATACACAAAGAGGCGGACAAAGCTATAGAAATCTACACGAAATTGTATTGCCCATTTTACAAGATATCAAACAACAAGGAGATAATGCAGTAAGACATTATATAGAAAAGTTTGACAAAGTAAAAATACAGGATTTTAAAGTTTCAAAAAAAGAATTTGAAGATGCGCAACATCTTGTAAGCCCAGCACTCAAAGAAGCAATTAAAACTGCCAAACAAAATATTGTAAAATTTCACCTTTCACAACATGAAATTTCAAAAAAAATAGATACGATGGAAGGCGTAACTTGTTGGCGAAAAAGTGTAGCTATAGAACGTGTAGGACTATATGTGCCAAGCCAAAGTGCGCCCATGTTTTCCACGATTTTGATGTTGGCAATACCTGCAAATATGGCAGGTTGCAAAGAAATTGTATTATGCACTTCACCACAAAGTGATGGTACAATACACCCAGCATTGCTTTACACTGCCCAACTGCTCCACATAGAAAATGTATTCAAATGTGGTGGCGTACAAGCAATAGGAGCAATGGCGTATGGTACGGAATCTATTCCAAAAGTAGATAAGATTTTTGGTCCCAGCAACCAATATGTAACTACTGCCAAACAACTCGTATCAGAAGAAGGCACTGCGATTGATATGCCCGCAGGGCCTTCCGAAGTGCTTGTTATTGCTGATGAACAAGCAAATGCAATATTTGTAGCGTCTGATTTGCTTTCGCAAGCAGAACATGGGGCAAGTAGTCAAGTGATTTTGGCAACAAATTCAGAGGATTTTGCAAATAAAGTTTTGGTAGAATTGGCAATACAAACAGAAATACAACCACGTAAGGAGGTTATTTTGCAAGCGTTGGCACATAGCAGGATTTTGGTGTTTGAAGATACTACACAAGCAATGGATTTTAGTAATGCTTATGCCCCTGAACACCTTATTTTGCACGTAGAACAACCTGAATTATTGGCAGAAAAAGTACGCAATGCAGGCTCGGTATTTTTGGGTGCATATTCCCCTGAAAGTGTGGGTGATTACGCATCTGGTACAAATCACACGCTTCCAACCGAAGGTTTTGCGAGGGCATACAGTGGTGTTTCGTTGGATAGTTTTGTAAAAAAAATTACTTTTCAAAAACTTTCTGAAAAAGGTATCCAAAATATTGGTCAAACAGTGGAAATTATGGCAGAAGCAGAAGGCTTTTTTGCCCATAAAAACGCTGTTACAGTGCGATTGGATAGTTTGAAATAATCAGTTTTTTCAGTAACAAAAAAACCCCTATCACTTACCCCAAATGCTATAATGCTTTGCATTTTGAAAGTGTGACGCTTTTGGTCGGAGCTAAAAGCTACGACCAAAGCATGACGCTACGAGCAAAAGGATTACCTTATTTTTGTGAGAATACTTGGACAAAAAGGGGTAACAAATTATTTTTCACAACACTTACTATTCACCGAAATTTTCCCTCCTGTTGCTTCAAGTTTCAGCATCCCATAACCATTTTGTTTCAAAACACCATATAAAACATATGTATAACAAGTTGCTGAACAAGTCATTTTTTCCAATTGATTTTTTATATTTTTCCCAACAAAATCAACATATATCTCTTTATTGAGATAGGAAGCTTGCACTTTACTATTCTCTTCCGAAAAAAATACTTTATCTATTCTATAATTCGGATAGCAATCTCCACAAGCATAAGCCATATCTTTTAATTGTAGTTGAACACTATCTCTAAAAGAGAATTTCAATTTTTGCTTTGTTTTTGTATACTCCAAGTACTCCTTATCAGTAATTGTAACTTGTGATTTTACATCAAAGATTTGAATAAAAAATAAAAATAGAGTGTATTGAAATTTTATATAAAACATAATAAAAAAGTTTGAATAAAAAATTAAAGTTTTTGTTTATTTCCCATTTCGTCCAAGTATTCTCCCAAAAACGAAAAAATCGTTTAGTTCAAGACTTCAGTCTTGAACTAAACCGCGTGTGTGTTTTTAGGAAGACTTGGACGAAATGGGGGAAGTTATTTAATTGTAAAATATTTATAAATTTTAATAAAAAAATTTAAAATAATATTTTTTCTCTTTTCCTTTGGTGGTGTTTTAAAAGGTGGTCTAATTATATCAATCACTTCATTATTGTGATTATAAATAACATATTCAAATTCATCTGAATGTATTTTTCTGTCTTTTTCAATGTGTTCAAGAAGTTTTTCTATATTTTCAAATACAATATAAAAATTATTTCCTGAACTTAAATAACGTGAGTTATCATTATTCACAACTATACCTGTTGCAAGTTCTGCACGGATAATATAATAATACCCATTTTCAATTTTTGGATGATGTTCCATTTTTTTAGTCATGTATGTTTGCTTTTGTATTTTTTATGTTTCTGAATGTGCCTTTTAACAAAACTTTCCTCTATGCCTCGTTTGTGTTTCAAACGAACTTTATGTAAATTGGGCTTTGATATAGAAGTCTTTTGGTATAGTCATTTCCAGTAATATTCCTTATCCATTTTTCTCTCTAAATGCATAATTGAGTGCAATATCTTCATCTGTAGTCCAAGATGTAAATCTACGATTTACTGTTCCATTTAGGTCATTATTATGGAGAAGTGGCACAGAGCCATCGCCCAAAACACTTCGTCCCTCGTGTTGGGGCTTGTCTCTGCGAGTACCGCTTCTATCCCTATCGCATAAAACAGAATATTATTCTGTTACAACTTTTTTACAAAGTTATGGCCAAATGGGGATAACTATTCATTATTTTTTATTTCTGTGATAGCTTCTTTTTCAGAAAAAAAGGCTTCAAATGAAATTGTTATTCCAGAATTATCCCATATTAACTCAAAAACAAAATACTTCTGCTTTATTTTTGAAATCCAAATATGTTTTACATATTTTTGATGTTTTTTAATGCTTTTTGATGTTTTTTGATAGGTTTTTCTATCTTTTTCTTTGAATGACTTAATTTTTGTTTTTGTGAGATATGGGTTACAAAAAAAAACTTGCATTTGTGAATAAGCACTATCATAAACCGCAGGATAGATTTTATCACCATAAGAAAAAATGGTTGTGTCCAAAGAGTGACATACCAAATAAGGATCATTAAAAGTGTTACTCAATAAACTTTCAGGTTTTTTATATTTATCAAAAAAAATTCCTGATTCTTCATTTGAGTTCCCAGACTTATATAACATCAAATATGGAAAAATATTTGAATTTGTTTTAATTAAATAATTTGGGGGATTATTTTTAAGAAATATAATATTAGTACTTGTGTGGTCTGATAAATCATATTCAAATAGGATTTGTCCATTTACACTAAAAGTAAGAGATACGAAAAACAAAAGAATGAAAATATTTTTCATAGTTTTTAAGGTTTATATTTTTTTTGAGGAATAAGCCTTTGAGGAATACTTTTTCCAGTTTCTGACTATTCTAAGGGAGATTGTTCCATTCTAATTTTATTTTCTTGTATTCTTGTTCTACGCTCCTCAGAATAAATAGCCCCCATTTCGTCCAAGTCTTCCTAAAAACACACACAGTTTAGTTCAAGACTTGAGTCTTGGACTTTTTTGTCCGTTGATTCCTATGACAATTCCAAATTTTTTTTGATAAATTTTTAAGAATTTTAAAAATAATTATAAATTTTAATTTTTTTGCTTTTTAGACATAGTTTTTGCTTCCTATTTTTTCTACATAATTTTATAATTATCAAAAAAATAGA
>JANPJR010000156.1:0-6673 GCA_031425615.1 Cytophagales bacterium | reverse complement strand
GAAATATGCTTTGTCAGATATTGAAAGTGCAGTAAAACACAGGTTGGATTTAGCAAAAATATTTTTGCAATTACAATACAACCCAAATTTATCTAAAAACCTAACGCAACCGCTTTATAAGCCAAAAAAATTTATGTTTTTGGAAAAATAAAAAAATAAAATCTCTTAACACATTCTTTTGATGTGTTAAGTTTTCTCAAAATTTGGTAGAACGGAAAGCAGACAGCGAAACAGAACAAAAATTTGGAAAAGGTATAATTCAATTAGAAACTGATAATCTAAAAAGGGAATTTTCCTCTCACAAAAAAGAACTCAAAAAAAAATTTAAGTTAGAAATTTTAGAAAAGCACAAAATTTCTGAACAAGAATTAGATACTTATTTAGCAGAAGGCTTGGAAAAAATGTGGACAAACGAAATAAAATAAGCTAAAAAATAAAAATTATATCTAATTTATCAGGTTTTTCAGATAGCAAATTTCTTGCAATTTGGGAGAAAGGAGAAATTGTTGAGGGTTATGACCCCAGCAAACACCGAAAAGATGTTGCTGGTGCATAGATGGATTTTGATAAATAATACTCTCACCTTCATAACTACAATTTTTGCAGAAAAAACAACCAGAAATGCCACCCAAAGAAATTTTTGTGGTGGCATTCTTTTGTGTAAAAAAAATATTTGTTAAAATAATTAATAATTTATAATAAAATAAGAAATGTCGTGTATTTTATAATTTTATTTTGTTTTTACAAAAATATAACATTTTTTTGCAAAAATTTTCTAATATGTTACGTTATATGAAATACCTTTCTCTCCTTGTTTTAATCTCATGGATTGGCTTTTGTATGGAGGCAAAAGCACAAGAAAAAATCACACACCGCACCATTTGGGAGGATAGTCCCATTTATGAAGACCTTACAAAAGCACTCCAAAAATCCAAACAAGTGTATAAGTTACACCTCAAAGATATTCCTTTGGAGAAACTACAATTACACAAATTTCCAAACCTTCGCATCTTGTCATTAGATAATTGTGGATTGGTAGAAATCCCTCAAAAAATGCTTGAAATGGAGTATTTGGAACAATTATCATTGTCAAATAATCAAATCATAATACTCAACAAAGAAATTTTGGGTCTAAAAAATTTGCAAAAATTAGCTTTAAAAAATAATAAAATAGCAGTTTTTCCAAGTTTTTTATTTGAAAACAAAACACTTATGTCTGTGGATTTGTCAGGTAACCAAATTACAAATTTATCGGGAGAGGAAAGGAAAGGGCTACTTGAAAATAAAGTCGCAAAAAATATTATTTTGGCAAATAACCCAATAAAAGATTATTTGTTTTCGGAAAACGATTTAAAACATACAAAATCTTACAATATAAGTGAAGCAAATAAAAATCCTGAAAATGTTGTAAAACTTTCATTGAACAACTTAAAAACTTACCCAAAAGATTTGGATAAATTCAAAAATTTGCAGGTTTTAGTGCTGAATAATAGTTATTTGGCAAGTGAAACTTTGGATTTTTCTAATTTGAATAGTTTGCAAGAATTTTATGCCATTAATGCTGGATTAAAAAAATTGCCTGAAAATATAGGCACTTCCAAAAATCTTCGCAAGATAGATGTTTCATTTAACCAACTTACGACTTTACCCTCAAGTATTGGCGAACTCCAAAACCTCAAAACGTTACAACTTACCAACAACCGTATAAATTCTTTGCCTGCGGAATTAGGAAACCTCCAAAATTTGGAAACACTTTCCCTCAATCAAAACCATTTGAAAAATCTGCCTGAACAAATTGGAAGTTTAAAAAATCTCAAAAGTATTCATTTGTTGGAAAATCGTTTGGGTGCCTTACCTGAAAGTATGGGCAATCTAAAAAATCTCCAAACTTTAAATATTTATGGCAACCAAATAGAAAATTTGCCTGCAAATATGACCAATATAGAAGGCTTGAAAAATATGGATTTGCGTAGTAATTCGCTTGCCAAACTACCAGAAAATATTGGAAACCTGAAAAATTTGGAAAACCTAAAATTAGGAACAAACAAACTGACTGCTTTGCCAGAAAGCATTGGAAATCTGAAAAATTTGAAAGAATTGGATTTGTTTGGTAATGGAATAACTGCCTTGCCTGTGGGTATGGGTAATTTGAGTGGTTTAGAATCTCTGAATTTAAGCAACAACAAACTCACTACTATTCCATCTTCATTGGGAAATCTTTCGCAACTCAAATCATTGAATTTGTCAAACAATGCGCTTGAACATCTGCCTGATAGTGTGAGCGGTCTTACAGGTTTGGATTCTTTCCAACTTGATTTTAGCAACCTTCCTTTGTTGGAGCAAAACAAATTCAAACAAAATTTTAACAATTCAAAAACCATTTTTAAGTTTTAATAATCTTATGTTCACGCGATTTTTTTTTATAATTTATTTTTCCACTTTTTTCGGTGGTTACATTGTTTTAGGGCAAAAAAACAAAAATGCATTGTTGAAAGAAGAGATAGTACCAGCCTCTCCAAATGCTGCTTCATTGGGGAAATTTTTAGATGTTCCAGTGGAATTATATACAGGTATCCCAAATATAAGTATCCCCATCACAGAGATAAGTGCGGGGGGGTATAAACTTCCGATTTCATTATCCTATCATGCTTCAGGTTTGAAAGTTGAAGAAGTTGCTTCAAGAGTGGGTGCTGGCTGGGCTTTGAATGCGGGGGGAATGATAACACGACAAGTGCGGGGGAGAAAAGATGAGGTTGGGAATGGCTATTTCTCTCCTAATACCCCTTTCTTTTTGAATAATAATCTCGAAGAACAAGTGGATTATGCACAACTTAGCCTTTGGGTTTCAGATGCATCTAAAACTCTTCTTGACAGGCAAATAACGTTGTCAAGACGTACAATAGAAGATTTTTCATTAGGGTGTTATGACACAGAGCCTGATGTTTTTTCAATCAGTGTACCAGGTTTAAGTGGGAAATTTATGTTTAACAAACAAATTATTCCGATATTTTTCCCAAAACAAAATATAAAACTTAATAAACATCCTTTTGACGGTTCTACAGGCGGAAATCTCCCTTATCAATGGGAAGTAGTTGATGAGCAAGGGAATATTTTTTTATTTAATTTAGCTGAAAAATCTAATATCGTAAATACAAGTTCTTTGGCTTTGCCAAGTATATGTGATATTACTGGTACTGGAAATACAGCATTTCAAGAAACCTCCTGGTTATTAACAAGAATTACGACTCTTTCAGGGGAAAGCTTGGTATTTTCCTATGATTTTGAGCAAACCATCAACGAAACAATGGGGGAAAGAGAAGAACGGTTGTTTGATGCACATTATGGGGAAAATGGTATATCTATGTCAAATGACACTTACTTTAGCCAAATAACACAAAAAAGCTATAGGCTAACAAGTATTGTATCCAGCAACGGGCAAAAAGTAGAATTTGTTTCTGAAACACCTCGCTTAGATTTATTTGGTGGGAAAAAACTTGACAAAATAAATGTTTTCTATAAGGATAATTTGGTAAAATCATTTAAAATGTATCATTCTTATTTTGTTTCTAATGAAGAATTACATCAAAACATTATCCAAAATAGCAAACCAGAAGATTATAATACTTTAAAACTCGATAGTCTACAGGAATTTAATGCCCAAAATGGGAAGTTGCCAAGTTACAGGTTTTCGTATATCAAAGAAAGTACAAATACTGTAGATATGAGACCTTCTCACAAATCACGTTCACAAGACCATTGGGGATATTACAATGGTGCTATAAATGGCTATTCTATGATACCTGGAATGTTGGAACATTATGTAAATTATACATCAACAGACCATAAAGTTTATCAATTTAGTGGAGCGGATAGAGAACCCAATTTAAAATATGCAATACTTGGAAATTTGGGGAAAATTACTTATCCAACAGGTGGCAGTGCAGTGTTTGAGTATGAGATGAATGATTTTTCAAATCAAACACTTGGTCGTGAAGAGTATCAGAAAATTTCACAAGAAAAGCTTTTTGTTGTAAATCAAGGAGAAGGCATAAAATATTCGGAACCTTTTGTAATAGATAGCAAAATGCCCACCACAGTAGTAAAAATATTATCTTCATATTCTCCATGCAATATAAATGCAACAGGGGGCATACCAAGTGATTGTTATGTAGTGTTGGAATGTTTGAGTGGCTCGATTGTAGGTAATTCTTTATGTTCAGGCAGTAATACACTATTATTGTTAGAGAATATTTCTAATATTTATATCCCATCAGGAACGTATAGATTCAAGGGATTTGTATCTTCAAATATTACAAATCAAAATACGTCAATTGGCGTACGCATAGGATGGTACAATGCAGGGGATACACTCATCAACAAACAAGGAGGAGGATTACGTGTTAAGAAAACAATTCTTAAAGCAAATGAAAACGATGAAAACCCTTTAATAAAAGTATATTCCTATAAACAAGGGGAAACTAATATATCAAGCGGAAGGTCATCATCTTTGATTGATTTTTATACATTGCAGGAGGCTGACGATAATTTATATATTATTTCTGGGACTGAGCCTGAAGGTCCTTGCACTGGGATAGCCAGGACAGTGTTACTATGTAGAACATCACACCCCAATTTTATTGCAAATATGTTGGGGGGCGGTTTTGTGGGATATGGTGAAGTAAAAATAGAACAAATATCAAAAACGCAAAACAAAAAGCTTGGGAAAACGATATCCAACTTTACAATCCCTCTCTATAGCAATAGTTTTAATATGCGTGTGTCTTCTATGCCAACTTTACCTTCTAATGTTGAGGCTCTTGAAAAATATGGTAAGCCAATTAAGCAAGAAATTTATAAAATAAATACTAATGGAGAATACCTAAAACAATCAGAAACAATAACTTTGTATGATGAAAAATATTATCAAAGCCTCTACGCATTCAAAATTATAAATGAAATGCGAAGCGTTTGTACAAAAAAATATGCTTATGGAGTTTATAGAGAGAAAAGCGAATGGCATTATCCAACCTACACCAAAAGTATTGTGTATGATGACAGCCAAAAAGCACAAACCACAGAGGAATTTATGGAATATGATTTTGATACTCAAAAGATTATCAAAAAAACCCAAAAATTATCAAACAACGAACAGGTTATCCAAACATTCAAATACCCAAAACATTATTCAAATGATGTTGATGCTACTATTTTAAATAATAATAATATGGTGGGTGTTCCGCTCAAAGAAGAAACTTGGAAAGTAAAAAATGGTATTCAAACAAAAATCGGTGGCAAAAGGTTAAAAAACTTGACCCCAACAGGCAATCCACAAGAAATATGGGTATATGAAAATCCTAATCTTTTGCAACTCCCTTTTGGGCAACAAGACAACAGCGGTGAGTTGACAAACTATCAAAATAAAGCAGTTTTTGCGTATGACGTGAAAGATAAACTCATACACCAAAAAGCAGAAAAAGATGTTTCACAAAGTTATATTTGGGGATATTTGTTGGGATTGCCCATTGCCCAAATTACAAATGCAAAAAATACAGACGTGTTTTATACCAGTTTTGAAGAATGGGGACATGGAGATGATGACGAAGTTTTCGCCAAAACAGGACACAAAAGCAAGCTAAATGGTTTTACCAAAAATCTTACAAGCCTCACGCCAGGCAAGTATAAACTCACTTATTGGCAACGCAACAACAATGCATGGATTTTGCAAAAAAATGATGTTTTTGTAGATACAGATGGTAGTTATACCATCAATCTCACAGGACAAGTGGACGAAGTTCGTTTTTATCCTGCTGATGCGGTGATGACCACCTACACTTACGACCCACTTATAGGCATGACTTCCAGCACTGATGCCAACGACCAAACCATTTATTACGAATATGATGGATTTGGCAGATTGAAATGGGTAAAAGACTTTAAAGGGAATATCCTCAAACAAAACGAATATTTTTACAGACAAGACTAATTTTTTGGTACTACTTTTTGTCATGCTGTAAGCATCTGGCTGTTAAAATTGCATTCAAAACAGCCAGATTTTTTCAAAATGACAAAAAAATCATTTTTTCTTTAAACTTTAAACCTTTTTGAACCTTGAACTTTTGATTTCCATGTTAAAAAAACTATATTTTCTTTTACTTTTTTGCTTTGTGAGTAGCTTGGGCATTTGCCAAGTGCAATACAACAACATTACGCCACAAACTATACCGCCAAGTTATATAGCAAATGGCAATATTGTAGGCATAGGTATACAATACCAAATCCAAAACAATACGCTTCAATTTACCTTTCAAGGTACATTTTCACAAAATACGCTCAAACTTGGCGAAGTATATTATTTGCAAACCAGCCCACTGTTGCCTAATATAATTTTAGGAAATATGGGGAATAATAACTATAAAGCAGAAATTCGCAATAATTTTCTGTATATAAGCTCAAATACTGAACCTCTCACAATCATATCAGGTTTTGGAAATAGTAGCCCTTCACAAAGTGTGATTTTTACCAAAAATTTATCTTTACCACAATTTGATTTGCCTACTTCTGTTCAAAACTATGTAAAAACGACTTCGGTTTTGGTAGAAGGTCAAACCAACAGCACGCAAATAGCAGGTTTGCAAGTAGGGCAAAAAATGGAACAAATAACCTATTTTGATGG
>JANPJR010000155.1:0-2340 GCA_031425615.1 Cytophagales bacterium | reverse complement strand
CTCTAGTTTTAACGGTCGGATTTGTCTCGTATCACGTTCATCAGAAAGAGTAGCTAAAACAATATTGATCTGGCATGTCTATTTAACTACTCAATACTTTGTATACATGAATATTTATGGCGAAAAGAAACTATTTTGAGGTACCTGGTTTGGTAGAAGTAGACAGTAGGCTTTGCTGTACCACAGCACTTTCTGGATATGAAGCTGCACGTTTCAAAATATTTGAGTGTTACAAGTACTATAGTACTAATACTAGTAGTATTACAAAACCTAACTAACAATCGTGCTAATGGCGATATCACAAAGCGCCACTACTACTGGTAGTAGTAGCACCATTACTACTGCTAGTACTAGTAGTAGTATCGGTCATAGTTCTGACAGCAGTGTTATCAACTTGGATATGAGTGATTTGACTGATTGCGCTTTCTTCGCTACTTGCCACTTTTGGATCACTTTCAGAATCAATTTTTGCATCCTTTCTTTTCATTACTCAATCTGTTGCTTCATGTCAGCATAGTTCTTTGCCATATAGCGCCATCTTTCTTGTTGGATTTCTCCCTTATTATAACAGGGAAATCGTCACAGAGTAGTCCTTCTTGTTTTGAAAAAACTTTCTGGCGGCATTTCGAAACTTACTTTTATGTTTTTGTTCTTTTTCGAGTCGACGACCTTTTAACTCACCACTCTTCACTATCTTTTCGTTCTCTAATTCTCTCATGCAATCCCTTATTTCGACTTACTGATACAGAATTTATTTTAGCGCAGAGTTTTCAGAAGACAAACTCATCATCTTGCTAACAATTTGAAATGATTTCGACCTGTGTTTAGGTTGTTAAAAGAAGTTCTTCATATTTACGTTTCCGACCCTCTGACTTAAGTCGGTGTTCTACTAAAGTGTCAAGTCTTGATTTGACAATTGTACCACATAACTTGACTGTTTCTTGACTTAGTTGGTTATCAGAGTCAGTTGCACGCAAAAATGAATCAAAGATTTGCTTCTGAATAGCTGAATGATCTATAGAAGACAATAGTTGAGAGGAACCCAACCTCTACCAGAAATGGCGTTCTTTGCATTTCTTACATCACCAAGCGTTGTTGCCCAAGTATGGTTGAGTATTGGGATGATATAAGATGCCACAAACAAATTTTGCAGACCGATTGGCTTCTTTTTTAAATACAATTATTTCTCTTTACCCAACTTGATTTTAAAGAGCTATCATGCACTTGCCATATGTGAGTCCCATATGAGACACCACTACATACCACCCACCTGTTTTCTGGCTTTGTGATGTATTCGAGAAACGGGAGTCATGTTCTACTTCCGTGTCCATCCAGAAGAAGGAATGGTACACCTTCTTCTTCTGATCGTGAAAAAACACCAAGGTCATCTTTTTGCTGAAGCATCATTGCTTATAAGCCACTTGTAATAATAGCGTTTGGAGATGAGCAAACAAAATAGTGGTTGTTTTTGCAATCATACCGACACTTCGGACCACCAATACATGCATCATTTTCTGCATTAAGCTGGTAAGTTTCGTAATCTGTTTTACCAGTTTTTATGTTCTTTGTCATATCGATGCCCATTGTAGAACTCAATGGTAAATCTTTAGTTTCTTTATTCTATTTTAATATTTTTGCACACATTATAGGCTCTCCAGTACCTGAGTTAAACGCCATAACAGTAAAATGCAGATCAGTTGTTCCTACTAAACGGCCATCTTCTACTTGATAAACGGCGCACACATGTTTTTGACTACCAGGACATCCTTATGATTTGAAATTTATATACATCCAGTTTAATTAACAAATACTACCCTTTCTTGGTTAGTAAGTACATACATCGTTGGTCTGCCAACCATTTTGCTTCTATCACTTGTGATTGCTCCTGTTTCGTCGTACATAATCTCTTGATATATCTTAACAGCAACACCTATACTTCGACCATGTTTTTGTAAATGCAATTGTACATGTTGCTAAAGTTCTCTTTAGTACAGTAGTAACTCCTGGTCATTGCTTGTACCTTGCATTTCTGTTTTCGATTAAAATGCGAATATTGCTTCATGAAACTGTCGTACCACTTCTCACCAACAATTCCTGTTTCCTAATCCATTACTATTCCTCTTTTTTCACAGAACTCTTTGAAATTTGTTTTGTACACAGTTCCTTTAATTAATAAGTTGGTAGGTTGCATAATCTCTTCCTTTATCAGTGCTTATCCTATGCGTGCCAACTCGCAGCAAAAAGCGGCAATAGTAGGTTCTACCAAATAAAGTGGTGATGATCTTTGAGCAGAGAAATCAGTTGGATTGTTGACAAAAATGCGTGACTTATAATTGTAGC
>JANPJR010000154.1:0-1747 GCA_031425615.1 Cytophagales bacterium | reverse complement strand
ACATCCATTCTGATTGAATTATACAATACATTGTATTTTCATGTTTCTTTTCATATCCAGCCTCATATAATTTTGGTAATAACAGGACACCGACCAATTTACTAATATTATTGTTAAAGTCTTCAATACTTAGGATAACTTCCTCTTGATCTTCATTTCCTAAGCAAATTCGATAATAGTTCTGATAATTGGATAATAGAGGTTCATCAATATTAATAAACAATGTCTTACATAGTATCTTTTTCTTTTGACGATAAACAATATAAACCTTACTCTTATCATTATTTTTGATGAAACCGGATATTGGTTGTCCTGAAGCATACGCATTACTAGCTTGTTCTTCATTTTTATGAATAATACATTCCTTTTGTATTTCAGAAATAAAATTATCTTTAATTTTTTTATGTGTCTGACTTACTAGATCACTATAAAGATCTCTTTCGAGTAGATTTTTTAATGTCCAAACTTGCCAATTACCAATCATTCCCTGTTTTAGTTCTTTCTTCATACCTCTTAAAAAGCCTTCACCCACAATACCTCCTTCCCACATATTTCTCATGCTACCATACTGTCGCATTGTTTCTGGAATGTTTAATAAGCATAAGAAATTATACTGACTCATGAACGATGGTATTGGCTTATCTGACAATCCCTTATCCACCATATCATATGAGATCAAAAACATGCGTATAATAGTTTCCAATTTGTCAATGTCGTCCTTTGTTGTATTCATTGACATCATAAATGATATCATTTTGTTTAACGAAAAAAACATACGTAAGATGTCCGCAACTACAACCCAAGTATTTGACTGTATTTTAGGCTCTGTGCTAGTATCTTTATATCCCTGAATTGTTTCAATCATATCAGATATTTTACCATTTTTGGGTAGTTTACGCGCATCTAGCCAGCCTCTTAACTGGTTTCTTGACCATTCTGATAATGGTAAAGCTTCTGGAGGGTCTTGATATTCCTCAGTTTGAGGTAGAAAATGAAGTAGTGAATAAAACCAGGTACATAATCTTGCCATTCCAAGATAATTTTCTGACACCCATCCTCCAAATTTTTCTGTTGATGGATATTTTAATAATTTGCACCAATCCAGATTCATTCGATCGATTGGTTCCAATATATCTTTTGTGAATGATAAAAACGTACTGTATAATCGTTTCATATGTAACCATCGAGTTGTTTTAATCATTGCTGATTTGGTTACACCCAAAAATAATAAATGCATTGGTACATCAACATACAATTTAATGTGATTTTTACCAAACCAGCTGCAGGGTAGTACATGCATCTTATAAGCTTCCTTATCTTGTTTGTAATGTAAGTGTACTATCTCATACTCTTCAGGATCATGTTTTCGGTTTACCTCAGAATTTATTTTTCTATTGGCATTCATACCATGCTGTACTATCTGGTCGATGAAGTCGCCATTTAGACCATGACAACGTAAGACATTATAGGCATCATTCTTCTTAATTTCGCCTATCTTTGAGCCCAGATGCACTTTATAAATGATTTCCTCTAAATACGTGCGCGTTATGCGTTGTGGTCTCATTTTACCATCTTTTGGGATCATAACCTTTGGATACGTTGGGTCAGGCTTATAATGTAAAAGTTTACTCTCCATGCTATATAAAAACGATGTACATTTTTTGCATGTCTTAGTTCTCAAATAGTCTGCTTTTGATCTTTTTTTCATTTTCCAAATACATAAAAAAAATCATCAAATATACTTTTT
>JANPJR010000153.1:0-1887 GCA_031425615.1 Cytophagales bacterium | reverse complement strand
TGTCTGATATGTTTCTTCTGGAAATCCAAAGTGATGGCTGATGATGAGTGCCAATGATGCTACAATCCAATCGTAGTACGACTTAGCGTTGTTATCAAGAGTTGTCATGTTATTGCAGGTAGGTTGACTGTATACATATTTCTTTGATTTTGACGTGACAACTTCAATGCAGGTATGATAGGGACGCCATACAGATTCAGCAGTCTTTAAAGTGCCTTTAAGATGGCTGAGCTTGCCATGCTACACCTCTTTGCCAAACTAGTTTATTGACTAGATTGTAATCGGCTTCATACAGATGTATGACGCGAAGTTTAATCAATCTCGGAGTACCTGAAATTTTTTCGATCATACACGTTTTGATGTTGGTGCACCGCGATAACAATATGCCTGATTGAAATGCTGCCACTGCAACATGGTATAGCACCCGAGTGAGTTCAGGGCCTGGATCTGTATTCGCCTCATTGTATGAACTGGACTTGGAATCTATTGCTAATAGACTCTTTTAATGACCAAGATGTCTGCCCGAGGGTGATGTTGACGTTGCTTCCTTCCATTTGTTGATGGTAGAGACAAATTATTCGTACGGAAGTAGATCGGAATGTATATGATGTCTGGACTCTTGTGAACTGATTCTTTCTATAACATCTCTAGTTGCCGTGGATTTATTATCAATACCTGATGGAATCTTGCCTGACTGACTTAGTTTAGTACCATGAATACTCATGCCGTCATACCCAAACCGTGATAACAAAGGATTGGTTGTGAATGGTGTGCCTTGAGCTTGCCCGAAATGAGATATATTACGAGTCAACAGACGGTCCAGAATCTCCTGAGGGGAGTTTTCAGGTTTCCACATAATATGAGCTCTTTCGACATCTTCTGTGGGATATCACCATTAATGTCGGTGTCGGGAACAAGAATGTGAGATATGCCGGATCTTGTGCATGGATGAAAGTGATGTACGAACTTCGAATTGCATAATCTAATCGTCAATTGCCATTTGCATAATGTGGAAATGCCAGACAGACACCATGATGCTGGTGGAATAACTCAACCAATTTACATTCGCGCATAAATTAAGTTAGTCCTTGCGCACTTGTCCCTAATTGTTCATTGGCATCCAATAGGATCATGATGTGTTTTTTTCAAGGTACAAATTAAAGCCTGTTGCTGATTGAAGATATCATTTACGTGTAACTTCGGTAATGCTGCTATCTCAGGAATGTAGACAATTGCGTTAGTAGTTAGTAGAAAGGCGCAACGAACCCCTGACCCGGTGCTGAAACATACGGAGTAATGTTGGTGACAACTAATGGTGAAGCTTTTATTCCAGACAAAATCATAAATGTTGCCAATAGTTGTATAAATTGTATTGGAAAATATGATTTCCCACAAAAAGGTGAGATGATTGACGTGACGTGGCAACTTCCTTGTTATGATTCAATATTGTAAAAACCAAATCCATAAAATTCTATGAAGGGATGGAAAATCTCTCTTGGAAAACTTCAATTGATGCCAATTTCTGGAAGTAATGTATAGCTCAATTTGTCTTGATTTTTTAGTAATAGAGATAGTGGTATAGTGGTAGCACTTAATTGATACTGTAGTTTGGGTTTTGAAATAGTATTAAAACCAAACAATAAATATTGCGGTAGTAAATAAACTTGATTGAAAGCATTAATTATATGCTTGACATTTTTGTCTAACATTATGATTTGTTTAGCATTATTTCCATTGAATCTGTTTCTCTATCACAAATCTTCATAGGACAGGCAAACTTATTAATGTTGATTCACCATGTGCATCGAAAAAGCAATCAAAAGCAACAAATTTACATTCTGAGAGTTCTAATCCCCCCACCCCTATGGTGTATAAGAGTTTCTCCCA
>JANPJR010000152.1:0-191278 GCA_031425615.1 Cytophagales bacterium | reverse complement strand
CAATGGTTTTTTGTACATCTGTTTCAACATCTTGGAGTTGTGCAAAATCAATATTTAGCCCAAATAACTGATTGATAAGTGGAATAATACAACGTGTCATATTTTCCTTTACGATTTTGTCATATTTGCTATCTTTGTACGCAATATTATCGTTTTCTTGGGTATTTGTGGTTTTTTTCTTTTTCATGGTTGTATAAAATTTGTTTAATTTTCCTCCCCTAAATTAAAATCCCCATTTTCCAAAAATTGATACAAAATCCTCACGCCAAAACCTGTACCACCTTTTGGACGATAATTGCGTGGTGCGTGCAAATATGAAGGCGCAGCAAGGTCAATATGACACCAATTTTCAGGTGCAAAATGCAACAAAAAACGCCCTGCTGAAATACTACCTGCTTCTGCGTGTCCAAGATTAGAAAAATCTGCAATATCAGATTTCAAATGTTCTTCATAGTCATCAGCCAACGGAAATTTCACCAACCTTTCTGCTACATTTTCACTTATTTTTACCAAATTATCCAAATTTTCGTCTGTAGTATTGCCCATAATTACCGCACTTTCGTAGCCTACTGCACGCATAGCAGAACCTGTAAGCGTAGCCAAATCAACCGTAAAAATAGGTGAAAGTGATTTTGCATAATCCAACGCATCAGCCAAAATCATACGTCCTTCTGCATCACTATTCAACATTTCTACTGTTTTTCCATTGCGCATCGTGATAATATCACCAGGTGTAAATGCCTCTACACTTATACGATTATCAGTAGAAGGAATTAGACCAATCACATGCACAGGCACATTATTTTGTGCAATCGCACACATTGCCCCAACTACTACCCCAGCACCTGCCATATCTATTTTCATATAAAACATTGATTCAGTTGGCTTAAGCGAAATACCTCCTGTATCAAATGTAACCCCTTTACCAATCAATACCACAGGTTTTGTATTTCGGGCATTTTTTGGTTTGTGTTCCATGATGATAAAACGTGGCTCTATGCTACTGCCTTGATTTACAGCCAACAAACCATTCATATTTTCTGCTTTTATCTTGGCTTTGTCCCAAATTTCAGTATGGAAATTATAAGTTTTGCCCAATTTCTGGATTTCTTCTGCAAAAGTAACTGCATTGAGAAAATTGGCAGGTTCATTCACAAGATTTCGGGTAATATGCACACTGTTGATGATATTTTGGAGTTTTGTTAAGGCATTTTTATCAAAATTCCATACATCAACCTTTTGTAAAAGTGTTGCTTGTTTTTTGGCTTTTTCGCCTGCGGTATTTTCTGACTTATATTTATTGAATTGGTATTGGCTCAATAAAGCCCCTTCCAAAAATGCCAATGTAAAAGTTTGGCTTAGGTCTGTATCTGTAAAGTGTGAACATAATTGAACTATAGTGTGTTGTTCTTTGTTTGCCCATTGCACCAATTCATGCCCCAGATTTCTGTAAATTTCTAAGGTATCATTTATTTTTTGTGCTTTCTTTGAAGAAACCATAACCAAAATTTGGATTTCGTCCAGTGTTGGTAAAGGCAGAAAATAATTACCTTTTTCTTGTGTTTTTTTGATAAAATATTGTCTTTCTTTTTCAGAAAAATTATTTTCATTAAAAAATGTGTCTAAGTTTTCTACCAAAAAAACGGTAGGAATTTGTGCGTTTGTAACTGAAATGCTATTCAACAACATAAAAAATTATGGATTATAAATTATGGATTATGGATTTTTAATTTCTGTGTGGGCTTGAAAACCAGCAAAAGATAAGATTTTTTTCATTTATTCCCCTTTTGTGGTTAGATAGCTTTTAAATAATTGGCTAATATAATAGGTTTTGGCAAATTTTCAGTTTCGTTTTTAGTATAAAATTGTAGATTTTCAAGGTTTTGAATGGTTGAAATGTCTTTTAAAATTTCTGTCAAAGTTTGCAAAGAAAAATGCGTTTCCAATTCAAAAAAACGAATAAATAATTTTTGATGTGTGAGTTGGTGCGTGTGCAAAGTTGGATTTTTCTTTAATACAAATTCATCTGGAGAAAGTTTGGCTAAAAATGATAAATCAAAAATATCTTTTTCAAATTCCTCTTTTTCTTGTATCACCAACGCAAATTCATACAACCCTTCCCAAATATCGCCTTTTGTACGTTTTCGGAGGGCAAAACATACATTTTCATCAAGATTTTCACTACTATTTTTCCCAATATTTTTCCAAACAAGATACGTAAAAAAACGCTCTTTTACAGATTTTTTAGGGATTTTGTAAGGCAATGTTTTTTGTTGTTGGGTCTGAAATGCCACACAAGGTGTTTGCAAAGGGCAAAACATACAATTTGGATTGTCAGGCGTGCATTGCAACGCTCCAAATTCCATAATTGCTTGGTTATAAATGCTTGGATTATTTGAAATCAAACATTTTTGGGCTAATTTCTGAAAATTTTTCACAGAAACAGGTGCATTTATCGCATCATTTATCCCAAAATAACGTGCCAACACACGATACACATTGCCATCAAGCACCGCAACTGCTTCATGGTATGCAAAAGACGCAATCGCAGAAGCAGTATAATGTCCCACGCCTTTGAGTTGTTGTAGTGTCAAAAAATTGTCTGGAAAAGTGCCATTAAATTGCTCTACGACCATTTTTGCAGTAGCGTGCATATTTCTTGCTCTTGCATAATAGCCCAAACCTTGCCAAAGCCTCAGCACTTCATCTATTGGTGCATTTGCCAAATCTTCTACTTTGGGATAATTTTCTACAAATTTTTGGTAATAAGGCATTCCTTGATTTACACGTGTTTGTTGCAAAATAATCTCTGAAAGCCAAATAAAATATGGATTTTTAGTATTTCTCCAAGGCAAATCTCTTTTGTGTTCATTGTACCACATCATCAAATTTTCGCCAAAAAATGTATCTTGTGGCTGCGCTAAAATTTCTTCAAAATTAAATGCCATTTTAAGATTATGGATTATAAATTATAAATTATTTTTGTTACAAAGATAAAGTTTTTGCGTAAAATCTATACCAAATAAATGTTATAAACGCTATATTTGCCAAAATTGTTAATTTACCTGCCTTTCGTATTTATTCTCACTTTGGGTTTAGGGGGCTTTTCTAATCTTTTATGTTTACCGTTCTTATTATTTGGATTATATGCAGTGTTTGGGTGTTGTTGTTGCACCAACGTTACAGTAATTTTACGCCTCGTCAAGTATCTATAAAAAGGATTATGATGGTTATTCCAGCATTTTTTTTGGCAAATGAACTCCAAAAAATGTATCAAAATATATTTTTTTCATTAGAAAATATTTATAATAAATATGTTTTTTTGGGCATAGCAACGTGTTTATTTTTCGTATTAAATATGCTTTTTTTGGATTTTATAGCAAAAATTTTAAAGAAAAAATAAAGAAAATACTATGAAAAAACCACAACAAATTATTGATTTAGAGAAATATTTGGGTTTTGAACTTATACCTATTGATTATTGCATTGATGTTGGATATGATATAAATAAATTGGTACAAAATGATTTTGCTTGATAACAATTTGTAAAAAATGCTATTTTTTTCACAGCAAAAAGTTTGCAAAACCTTCGCTATGGAAAATTACAACTGTTATCTGTATTTTCAAATAAAATCAATTAGAGCCAAACAGATTTTTATATACAAAAGTGGCATTTAGTAGGTAATTCATAATTGCAAAATTTTATTTCGTTTTCACATACAAAATATATTTTTTGAGGTCGCCTTTACCTTTTTGTTCAAATTCTTGTTGAAAATTGCCTTGTTTTGCCCTGTATCGCCTAAAATTCATAAAAAATGCGTTGTTGGGCAATGTTTTTCTTTTGCGCATGCGTTTTACGATTTTTTCTGCATTGGCAAAGCCAGCTTTCGCAAAACCATCTAAAATCTGAGAAATTTTTTCATTTTTAAGCCTTTTTTTGGTGCTATCTGCTTGTTCTTTTCGGAAAGATTTATAGACATTTTCCAATTCATTGGCACTTTTGAGCATATATTGGTAAAATTTTTCGCTGTCTTGCAAATTATTTACATAATTATTATATTGTTTTGAATTTTCCCCAAATGCCTTTTTTAAAAAAAGTTTTGCGCCCAAATCTCCCACAAAATCCGCAAAATTTTCATTATATTCCACATCACCTGTAACCCAAACGGTGCTATGTGTCAATTCATGCAAAATAAGGCTCGCCAAATCACCTTCTTCCCAATACAACATGCTTGAAAGCACAGGGTCGGTAAGCCAACCAAGCGTACTCCACCCCGAAGGTGCATAAATATTGGTGTCATAACCTTGCAATTCAAGCGATTTACTTAGGTTTTTGGCAGAAGTTGAATCAAAAAAACCTTTGTAGGGCATCATACCCAGAAATCCATAATCCCACATATAAGGCTCAAAAGCAAAAGGCTTACACGCAGTAACTGCCCAAAGCAATGGTTTATTTTTTTGGTCAAAAATTTGGTCGTAATTTCCTGCGTCTTTCATTGCCAAATCTTGTACTGCAAATTGCTTTATTTCTTTGATAAGTTGGATATTTTTTTCGAATTTTAGCAAAATAGTATCGTGATAAATGCGACTTTTTCGGGCATCTTTCAAAAAAACATCAGGATTTTTTGCTCCCCACACGATTTGCATTTGTCCTATACCTTGTCGTATGCCATACACAATGAGCCAAAAGTGCCACAGAGCCACCAAAAGCACAATAATAAAGGTGTAGAAAAATAATTTTTTAAGAAATTTTTTAATGCGAAATTTTTTCATTTGGGTTTTTATAGATTTTTTCTCAAAAGTAAAAAAAAAAAACGAAAAAGCCTTTTTTAATGCTCGTTTCGTTTTTTTTATAGATTTTATTTAAAAACCTTATCCATTCATTGACATCAAAAAATCTCTGTTATCTATGGTATTGCCCAATCGTTCTTGCAAAAATTCCATAGCTTCTTGTGGATTCATGTCTGCCATATATTTGCGTAATAGCCAGATACGTGAAAGTTCTTCTTTTGACACAAGCATATCCTCCTTACGCGTACCAGAAGCAGGTACATCTATTGCAGGATAAATGCGTTTGTTGGAAAGTTTGCGGTCTAATTGAAGTTCCATATTGCCTGTACCTTTAAATTCTTCAAAAATCACTTCGTCCATTCTTGAACCTGTTTCTATCAATGCAGTGGCAATAATGGTAAGCGAACCACCATTTTCTACATTACGTGCAGCACCAAAAAACCTTTTTGGTTTGTGTAAGGCATTTGCATCAACACCACCAGATAATATTTTACCTGAAGAAGGCAAAACCGTATTGTAGGCACGTGCAAGGCGTGTGATAGAATCCAACAAAATCACCACATCATGCCCACATTCCACCATACGTTTTGCTTTTTCCAATACCATAGATGCAACTTTTACATGACGGTCAGCTTGTTCGTCAAAAGTGGAAGCGATTACTTCCGCTTTTACATTGCGTTCCATATCTGTAACCTCCTCTGGGCGTTCATCTATCAAAAGAATAATAAGATAAACTTCTGGGTGATTTTGAGAAATCGCATTCGCAATTTTTTGTAAAAGAATGGTTTTACCTGTTTTTGGTTGTGCTACAATCATACCTCTTTGACCTTTTCCTATGGGCGAAAACAAATCCAAAATACGTGTAGAAAGTTCATTTGGCTTGGTCGTAAGTTTTAACCTTTCGGTAGGAAACACAGGTTTTAGAAATTCAAAAGGAATTCTATTTTTGATTTCGTCTAATGTTCTGCCATTGACCAGATTCACACGCAAAAGGGCAAAATATTTTTCATTTTCTTTTGGCGGGCGGATAACACCTTTTACCGTATCACCAGTTTTTAACCCAAAACTTTTGATTTGTGTAGGTGAGATATAAACATCATCAGGGCTTGCAAGATAATTATAGTCTGCTGAACGCAAAAAACCATAATTTTCCATGATTTCAAGTACGCCAGATACTTCCACAAGTCCTTCCAATTCCTTCAAACCTTGTAATTTTTCATTGCGTTTTTGGTTATTTTGGTTTTGATTTTGGTTTGGGTTTAATCTTGGTAACCTATTATTTTGATTGGTATTGGAGTTTGTGTTTTGACTTGTGTTTTGGGTCGTATTAGTGTTTTGGCTTGTGTTGCTATTTGTATTTTGGTTTGTATTGGTATTTTGGTTGGTGTTTTGGTTTTGCGTTCTTTGGTTTTGGTTTCTTTGATTTTGGTTATTTCGGTTGTTGTTAAGATTTTGGTTGGTGTTTTGGTTTCTTACTTTTCTTGGTGTTTCGGTTTTCGAGGCATCAAATTCGCCAAAAGCCATTTCCTCAGGCAATTCTTTGATTACGACCGCAAAATCTTGTCCAAAATCAAGGTCTTTTGGTGTATTTTCGTTTTTGGTTTCGGTTGTGGTTTCTTGTCTTTGGTTACGATTACGATTTTCGTTGCGATTTTCGTTGCGGTTGTGTTGTGGGCGATTGTTCCGTTGGTTTTGATTTGGGTTTTGGTTAGGATTTTGCCCTGAATTTTGGTTGGTATTTAAGTTTTGATTATTGTTTTGCACCACAGTATTTTGGTTAGTATTGTGGTTAATATTTGGCGTGGTATTTTGGTTTGTGTTTATTTGTTGTGTATTGTTGGTATTTGTTGTTTGGTCGTCTTTTACATTTTCCCTTTTGACACGTGGTTTTCTACGATTTTCTACAGCGTCATGTTGTTCTGGTTCGTTAGCCAAAGTAGTTTTTTTGTCGTTTTTTGGTAGGTTAGTAATTTCTTTTGGTGTAGAAAGTTCAGGAAAAATTGCTTGTTGGTCTAAAATCTTATAAATAAGTTCTTTTTTTTGCAATTTTGGAAAATCTACTACACGCAGTTCTTCTGCAATCTCGCGGAGTTCCACGAGCAATTTTAGGTTTAAGTCCTCAATATTATACATAATAAAATGAAATGAGTTTTTTAGTAAAAAAGATGCACAGTTAAATTAAAAGCTGTTTTTAGTTAAAATTTTGTTGATTTTTAAGCTAAAAAATACGCTAAAACTATTATGCGGAAATGATTTTTTTACTAATTTTTGGAAAGGGATTTTTTTTGAGTGTTGTTGAAAATATATAAAGAACCTTTTTGTACCAAGAAATAACCTGTAGTTTTTAATAAAAATGTAACTTTCAACAGTATTATTTTTATGCTGTTATTTTTATTTTATTCTCAGGTTTTTTATTTTTTTTAGCAAAAAAATTATAAAAACAAAGGTAAAAAATGCTTTATATACAAATGAAATAAATGATTTTTTGTTTTTTTTGGGGAAAATATCGGAAAAATACAAATCAGGTGTTTTGGAAGTTTTTAAAATAAAATTAAAAACGAATAGAAAAAAGGTGTTTGTGAAGTAGAAAACGTATATTTTTTGATAAAATACGTAAGTTTGTAATGGTTGAAATAATAATTTTTTAGCCAAAAAAATTAAAATTAGTACAAATACTTTACCTTTTTGTTAAATTTTTTGTATTTTTATGTAAATTTAATTTAAGTTTTATTGCTTTTTTAGAGGTTTTTACTTAAACTTTCGCAAATAAAATACTTTTTTTTTTGTTTTGCAAATTTTTTTTAATAATTATAAGAAATTTCTTTACTTATTTTTATCATTATTGCTAACGATTGCATTTTTTTAGAAAAACCTAAAAAAATGGTATATTTGCAAACTAAAAATTCTACAAAATTTAACTTTTAAAGCATATCAAATGATGAATATGCGTTTTTTTGATTAAAAAAATCCACAAATTTTAATATTTAAACAATATGTACACAGGTTTTTTTGAAGCACATATTACATTGGCATTAAATACAAATGTTGGGAATATTGATAGGTACGTTGATGAAAAAATATCAGCTTTCAAACTGCTATGCGAAAATTTGAATATAAAACCTATTCACATTACGCTTGCACGTGGCGATACGCCCACACAAATTATGACAAGCTCAATACACGAAGGTAATTTTGAGGTGATTAAAAATGAAGTTATGCAAATTGCACAAACATTATTGACGAATCAATATGCAATAAGTAGGATAAAAATAGAAGCCCACCCCGAAAATATTGGCGTGCCAAATACCACAAATGATATTATGCACACCCAAAAAGATAATTATTTTGAATGTCATTTTAAAATTTTATTGGAAAACATAGAAGATAAAACGACAAAAGATAAAACATGGGAAAATCTGAAAAATATTTGTGAAAAACACACCGCACACCTTTCTCAAAATGCCTTCAAAACACAAGAAAATGGCAACCAAGAACGTTTTATAACGCAACGTATATATGCAATTGGCAAACAAGAAGCATACAAATCATTCCAAATATTGGAAAATGCACTTATAAAAGCAGGTTTTCAAATTGCGAAAAAAATTGTGGAATATTGTGTTTTTGATGATAATGAAAGCATTGATAAAAATTGGCTCACACAAGAACCCCAAATAAATGCTTGTGCGGTATGCCAAGAAGAAAATTGTCAATTTAGTAATTAGTGTATTTCGTTTTTACTGACAACTAAAAAACTTTGACAACTAAAAAAACTGATAACTGAAAAACCTGACAACTAAAATCATGGACATCTCAATCGTTGTACCGCTTTATAATGAGGCTGAATCTTTGCCCGAATTGGCTTCTTGGATTGCTAATGTAATGCAAAAACATAATTTTATATATGAAATTATTTTTGTAAATGATGGCAGTACAGATGAATCTTGGGAGGTTATTCAACAACTTGCCACCCAAAATCATGCTTGTAAAGGCATAAGTTTTATGCGAAATTATGGCAAATCTGGAGCATTGCAAACAGGTTTTCAGGAGGCAAAAGGGAGGGTTGTTATCACAATGGACGCTGATTTGCAAGACAGCCCAGAGGAAATCCCTGAACTTTACAAAATGATTGTAGAGGAGAAATACGATATTGTATCAGGTTGGAAAAAAAACCGCAAAGACCCTTTGATGAAAACCATTCCAACCAAACTCTTTAATGCAGTTACACGTTGGTTTTCGGGCATCAAGTTACACGATTTTAATTGTGGTTTGAAAGCATATCGTTTGGCAGTAATCAAAAATGTGGTGGTGTATGGCGAAATGCACCGTTATATTCCTGTAATGGCAAAATGGGCAGGATTTGGCAAAATAGGCGAGAAAATAGTGCAACACCAACCACGCAAATATGGCAAAACAAAATTTGGTTTGGAAAGATTTTTATTTGGATTTTTAGATTTGCTTTCTATTACATTTGTATCCAAATTTCGCAAGCGTCCTATGCACTTTTTTGGAAGTATGGGCATTTTATCGTTTTTGGTGGGGTTTGGGATAACCCTTTTTATGATATATGAAAAATATATGAACTTGTTTTCCCGCCATATCAAAGGGCGAGAAATTACCGAACAACCACTTTTTTATCTTGCATTGGTGGCGTTAATTATAGGAACACAGCTTTTTTTAGCTGGTTTTTTGGGCGAAATGATTACCACAAGTTCGCACCGACAAAATGAATATGTAATTGGGGAAAAAGTGAATTTGGAGTGAAAAGTTAACCAAAGTTGTAAGTAATCAGTTGCCAGTTTTTGTAAAGTTATCCTATTTTATGTTTTAAGTAGAAAATACGAACTTTTTTGCGTTTTTTCCGTAAAACTAAAAATAAAAATTTCTTAAATTTCAAAAATTAGACTTTTACAATCATGAAAAAAAACGTTTTATTTATCCTTATTTTCTTGTTTTTTAGCCAAATAATATTTGCCCAAACAAATAACTTAAATTTATTTGATGCCATTAAACAAAATAAAGCAAAAGCAATTTTTGGTGGTAATGATAAAAGCGTACATTACATAAAACCAATGACAATGGAAATCCAAAATCTTGGCATGGTGGACTTGCCTATTGTGTTGCCTGCGGGAAGTTATTTTGTTTCTGAACCTGCTGAATATCAAGATATTTTGGTTACAAAAACGCTTTTATTTACCTTAAAACCTTCTGAAAAAAAAACGTTAGAGATTTCAGGTAATTGTACTGAACCAAGTAACAGAGCACCTAATGGAAAAACATCTTATGTTGTGGGCAAATCCCCAAAAGATGAATTAGTAGATTTTGCAAAATTTATTGATAAAGAACAACTTTGGGAATTGTCTGAAACGCAAAGTGCAGTGTGGTTTTTGTGCAAAGATGACAAAGACAAACAGATGAACGCAGATATTAGACAAATATATGGATACAGCGGAGAAGAAAAGGGCAGAAAAATACGAAATCAACTCGCAAAAATAAAAAATATAACGCTTGACCTTGATAAAAATGGCGAAATTGTGTTGGAAAGACGCAAATACCAAATTCTCATTGATGGTAAAGTAACGCAACAATATACACAAGTAAAAACCGAAACGTATAAAGGCTCAAATTGTGAAATGTGGGGCGGTGGTATGTATTCGTATCACAAACCTTGCAAAATGCAGATTGGTATGTTTAATGAAAAAGGCGTTTTGGTGCGTGAAATTTATTACAATGAAAAAGAAACTGCAACACCGCACACCGTTAAATATGCGTATGATTGTGATGCTTATACGGACAATGTCTATTATTTTAAATATATCCAAGATGGTATTGTAGTGAAAAGTATTGCTTTGAAAAAAGGATAAAAAAGCTCAAAAGTATTTTAGTAGTCAGGTTTTTCAATTAATCCAGTTTTTTTACTGACAACTAAAAAACTGACTACTGAAAAAACTTTAAAATTTATTTTGCTTTTTGTATTTCAATAAAATTTGCAAGGCTTGATGTTCTTTGTAGTTGAAAGATAGCCAAGAAAATTTTTGTTGTTGCTCTATAAAATTATTGCAACGAAGTTTCAAATGGCTTTCACGTGTGTATTGCATATCATAATATTCTTTTTCTGGTTGCAAAATACCTTTATTTTTTAATAAAATAGGCAATGTTTTATCTGCCAAACTATACAAAAAATCAATATCAATGCGTTTTTTATGGTTTTCTTTCAGGCAATTCACATTGTATTGCACAATCCAAGTGTCCCAATCTACACACGACATCAATACCAACATCACATACACCGACCAACTATTGGTTTGGAGCAAAAAATAAAATGATTTGTGGTATTTTATTTTTACAAACATTGTCCATAAACCTAATAAAGTAAGTACTAAGAAAATCAAAACGCCTAATCTTTTGTACGCCAAACCGTGTTCTTGGATATAAAAAATAGCACGCAACGCCACAGAAACCAATAAAATACCATTTTGAAACAACCACAAAAAAGCCAATTTTTTTAAAAATTCATTTTTTGGATAAAAATTCAAATTTTGCCTAAAAAAATACGCTAAAATCCCCATTGCCAAAAAAATACTAAAAATCAACATATAAGTTCCTTCGTGTAAAGCATTAGCAAGTGCTGTATTTTTAAAATGGTTTTTGCCAAACCACACAAAAATAATATCAATCAAATTGACAAAAAACAGCAACACATTGACCGACAAAATGCTCATAACACCCATTCGGTAATCATTTTTCAAACCCAAAAAAGTACCTTCTATGGCTTTATCTTTGCGTGAGCGAATAATGTGATTGCTTTGTGCATCTTGGATTTCCAATGCTCCTTGCCACTCAAAATGATACAAAGCCATCACCAACACAAAAAAACCAAATAATATAAAAAATATGTGTCCTATGCTCAAAAAAGCAAAAAATCTATGGAAATATTCGCCTATTTTTTGTGTAAATGCAGATACATATCCATTAAAAAAAGGGTTTGCCTGCATAAAAATAATGAAAAAAAATCCAAAAATAAACGCAGGTACAAGATACACATAAAAAGAAAAACGGTATTTTTTGAGTGATTGGCTGGGGGCAGGCAAAGTTTGACTTTTTTGATATAAAAAAAATGGCAAACCTACCGTTTTTCGCAAAAAATACGAAAAAACCACAAAAAGTGTATTAAAACGATTTTCATGCAAAAATGCTACCGCTACGCATACACTCAATATGTGGGCTGTCGTACTCACAAGCGAATTATGCCAAACCAACATCACACCAGATAACAATGCACAAAACAACGCAAATCGTGTGTGAAAAGGTTGTAATGCGAGCTGTAATGTAGTAAGAAAATTGGGTTTTGAATGTGTGGATTTTTCGTCTTTTGGTTGAAATATCAAAAAAACTAAAATGCTCGTGGTAAATATGAAAACATTTACACCCATTTTTTCAACCCAAAAAAACACATCAAAAATAACTAAAAACACCGCCAAAAATAACCATTTAGGGATTTTCATAAAAAAAATATTTGTTTTAGGAAATTATTAAAAAGAGAATTCGTATTTATTTCCCATGCGGTTTTTGAATTATTGTTTTGTGTAATTTACAGTTATAAAAAATTTTTTTGATTAAAAAATCTCTGCAAGTTGTGAAATTTTTTTATTTTTTTGAGAAAATAGAAAAAATTTTAACATTTTTTAAAAATAAATGTTAAAATTTTTGGTTTGAATTTTACAATAAAAAACTGGCTACTGAAAAAACTAAATTTCTGTGCTAATTTCCTTTTGGAAAATATTGTAGTGCTAAAAATCATGGTATTAATGGTATTATTTAAGCGAGAATCATCTGATTTTTTTGTGATTTATAAAATGAACATAATTTTTGTGTATATTTGGGCATGAAGTTAGAATTTGTTAATTTTATTTTCCTTATTAAAAAATAAATATTGTAAATAATACTTAATTTTTTATACAAAATTGTTATTTTATTCCCTTTCGGGTGATACTTTGTAATTAAAATATTACACTAATTTCTATTTTTTATGCTTAATAAAGCTAATAATGCAGTTTTAGAAAAGTAAAAAATAGCAATCTATAAACCGAATGGGAATATTTAATACTAATGTTGTTTTTTAACAATAAAAGTGTAATAATTATAAAAAAAACCTTATTTATGAATTGCAATGGGCTAAAACCCCATGTTTATTAAAAAAATCCATGTATATCACATTTTGGCTCGCTAAGCGTTGGCGTAACCCTAAAAACAAGGGTTTTTCGGGAATTGTAATGCAGATGGCGATTGCAAGTGTAGCTTTGGGGCTTGCAGTAATCATTGGTGCATTTGGTATTTTGAGGGGATTTCAACACAATATCCAAGAAAAATTATTTAGTTTTAGTGGGCATATTTTTGTGGAAGGTCGCAATATCAGCAATTCACAAGAAGACACACCTATCACAGTTTTTACAAAAGTGTACCAAAATGCTAAAAATATCCCTGAACTTGCACATTGTCAAGCAACTGCACGCAAAGCTGGTATCCTCAAAACCCAAAACGAAGTATTGGGCGTAATGTTCAAAGGCATTACAAGTGATTTTAATGCAAATCAATTCAAAAATAACATGGTTGAAGGCAAATTACCCAAATACACCAATGATTTTGCAAAAAAAGATACCAACAAAAACAATTATTCCGAAGAAAATCCTGAAATTGTAATTAGCAGAAAAATAGCCAATAAACTTAATTTGCGTTTAAAAGATTCCGTTTTGATGTTTTTTGTGCAAAATCCGCCAAGATTTCGCAAATTGGTCATAAAAGGCATTTATCAAACAGGCATGGACGAATTTGATGAAAAAATCATCTTAGGTGACCTTAAAACCGTGCAAAGACTCAACGGTTGGAAAAATGATGAGGTTGGCGGTTATGAACTCTTTGTAAAAGATTTTACAAAAGTAGATAGCATTGCCCAAAATCAACTTATGGATCATCTCCGCCATGATATGCAAGCCATGACCACGACCCAAAAATTCTTAGATGTGTTTGATTGGCTTTCATTATTGAATAAAAATGTCCAAATTTTTCTAATTTTGATACTTATTGTGGCATCTTTTGGCATGATTTCTATTATTTTGATTATGATAATGGAACGTGTGCCTACGATTGGCTTATTAAAAGTAATGGGTGCAACCGACCACCAAATCAGGCTTGTGTTTATTTATCAAGGTTTGTATTTGTTGCTCAGAGGTATGTTTTGGGGCAATGTGGTGGGGATTGGTTTTTCTGCTTTGCAGTATTTTACGCATATTATTCCATTAGATGCGGAAAACTATTATATGGATAGTGTGCCTATTTCGTGGGATTTTGGGGCAATATTTGGGGCAAATGTATTAATATTTTTGGTGGTTTCGGTTGTAATTTTGTTGCCTACGTGGGCTGTGATGCGTATTGTGCCTATTAAGGCGATAAGGTTTGATTAAATAGTATTTTTATGTAACTATTTAGCCTCCTAACCCCCAAAGGGGAATTAACAACAATAAAGCGTTTTTTGTAACACAGACTTTTAGTCTATGCGTTCCAAACAACATTTTTAAATGTAAGCTAAACGGATACTTTTAATTATTATTATTTTTAATAAAAATAAAAGAAAATGAATTATTCTTTGTATTTTTACCAAAAATAAATAAAAAACATGTAACTTTTTTTACATAAAAAAGGTATTTGTTTTACAATACTTTAACAAAGCATTAATTAAAAAACATTAATTACTTTTTTTAAAGGTTTCTTTTTGGTCTCTCTATTTTTTAATTTGTTTTTTAACCTATTTTGCAAATAAAACGATGAAACGATATATTTTTGCTTGCCTTTTTTTGCCTTTGTTCCTTACAAATTGCAAATCAACTGCACCACTCGCTCAACACGAGCCTGATGACATGTATTATACCCAAGAAAATAGAAATTTTGCAAAAGCTGATGCCCAAGCAAAAGCGGAAGAAGAACGCCAACGCAGAAAAATAGCAGAACAACAAGAAAAAGAACGCCTTGAAGCCATTGTAAAAGAACAAGAAGCAAAAATAAACGAAAATCCTGCTATTGATAATAACACATTACAAGGCTGGAATAGCACGCCTGAATACGTCCAAAACTATCAGCCAAGTCGCCTAAGTAATAACGCTTATAATAACACAACACAATATTATAATGATGGCGGTTTTAGTAATAATAACCAAAACCAAAATCAAAACGACAATAATTATTATAGTTATAACAATAATTGTAATTGCCAAAATACATGGCAAACACAACAACAATGGTATTCACAAAGTTATTATAATAGTGGTTGGTATTTCCAAAATAACAGTAGCCAAAATGTATTATTAAACCTTATTTTTTCAGTGGCTTTTGGAAATCCTTATCGTGGTTATTACACCAATAATTACAGATACAACAATTATTATGGATATAATAATGGTTGGGGGAATAATTATTATGGAAACAATTATTATGGATATAATAATGGTTGGGGAAATAATTATTACAACTATACACCACATACACGTCGCAGCTCGTATGATGGCTCTCCACTTCGCTACGTAGGCACACGTTATTCGCAAAGTGCTTCAGGTTACATTAACAATGGACAAGCACGCACACGCCAAAGAGATAATTCGGGAGGCGTAGATGCAGGCATTACAGGTGGAAGAACTGCCCGCACCAACACGAATACCACTACAAATAATCCAATTACCAAAACAAATACCAATACCTCAAATACAGGACAGCCTACACGTTACACAAGAGAACGCACTAATAACACATCTACAAACACAAATTCCAATACCAACAATGGCGGAAATGATGTGATAACCAATCCACGCAAACGTAGTTCTTCTTGGGGAAGTAATAACAATAACGGAAGCAACACACGTTCTAATGGTGGCTCATACAATGGTGGTAGAAGTTCAAGCGGAAGCTCTGGGAAAAGTCCAGGCGGAAATTCAGGAGGTGGGAATACACGTACACGCACAAGAAATTAATTTTTTGTAGATTATTCTATTGTAAAGTATTTTTTTTAACATAAAAAAATCTCATTTGGGTATGTATCCAAATGAGATTTTTTATTGCAAGTATCAAGAGTAATTTTCACGTTATTTTTTGCACGCATTATTTTTTTTTATCATAGAAAAAATATCCCAACATGAAAGCGGACAACGGTTATTGGAAGGTATTTGAGATTGATTTTGGTGCTGAAAATCCATAAATTGTTTCTTTATGGCTTTATCTACTTTTTGTTGTATTTTTTCTGACATATTTTTTGATATATTTTTCAAATATTTTTAGCGTTTTTGCTGTTAAATCAATTTAAAGGGAAAAACATATATTTTGAAAATTTGTTTAGAAAAATTAATAAAAAAACACAAAAAACAGTTTTAAAAACGCATTTTTTACTTGTAAATAAATAAATAATCGTACCTTTGTCTTAATCAAATAAGTTTTTTTTTATTCTTTGGAAAATAAAAAAAACTAAAACAATCAAAAAAAATGCTCAAATCTCAACCCTTGAAAATGTAATAACAAATCCATAATTTATAATCCATAATCAAAAAAATATAATCAAAAATCCCATGCCACACAAAGATTATTATAAAATATTGGGCATAACCCGCAATGCAACGCCTGAAGAAATCAAAAAGGCATACAAAAAAATGGCGGTTGTGTACCACCCAGATAAAAATCCTAATGACAAACAAGCAGAAGATAAATTTAAAGATGTGTTGGAAGCCTATAATGTGTTAAGCAATCCCGACAAAAAATTTAAGTATGATACCTTAGATAGCACTTTTGGGACAAGTTTTTCTACCTCTAATACACCTTTTGAAAATTGGGATTTTAAGGAAAAAGTACAACAAGTTTCAGAAGATTTAACGGGATTTTTTAATAATTTTTTTCAACCTGAAGGCAACCCAACCAACGAAAAACCACAAGATTTAGAAACCACCATTTTTTTATCTTTGGAAGAAATTGCCACAGGCACAACCCGCAACGTAGAAACAGATAAAAATAAAACGGTTACAATACCCATCAAAGCTGGCGTAAAAGAAGGACAACGCCTAAAAATCAAAGGCAAAGGAAAATCAGGCGGAAACCTTTTTGTAAATATTAAAACCAAACCGCACCTTGTTTTTCAACGCAAAGGCAATGATTTATATAGGGATATTCATGTGCCACTTTATACTGCCATTTTAGGCGGAAAATCAAGTTTTATTACCCTACAAGGTGAAATGATTGATTTAACGATTTCGCCCCAAACTGCCAACGCCAAACTGCTTAGATTGGAAGGCTATGGATTACCCCTTTTGGAGGACAATAAGAAAAAAGGTGATTTATACCTCAAAGTGGAAGTTGCCATTCCAAAAGACCTAAAACCAGAAGAACTAAGTTTGTTTTATCAGTTGTATAAAATGAGAGAGTAACGCCCATAACTCCCAAATGGGATTTTCAATTCAGTTTTCCAGTTAAAAAAAAACGCTTTATTCGTAAAAATAAAGCGTTTTTTATGTTTTGTATTAATTCCACCTTGATTTAGTGGTTTCCTTATCCTATCAAATTCATTTTCACAAAATCCTGAATATCAATCATGCCTGAAGGTTTGTTGTTTTCCATCACAATAATATTATCCAAACCTTTTTCTTTAAATATTTTTACTGCTTCAATCAAAAGTGCTTCAGCGTTGATGGTAATGGGTGCAGATTTACCTGCCAATACTTGTGAAATAGGCGCTTCCAAAATATTTTTACCACCTTCTTTAAGACTTCTACGCAAATCGCCATCTGTAAAAATGCCTTCCAAATCGCCACTTGCATTAACCACTGTAACCGCTCCCAAACCTGATGCAGTCATTTCTGACAAAGCGTCAAACACGGTTTGTGTATTTGCAATGCGTGGATTTTCGGTGCGAATGACTTGTTTTACTTTCATGGTAAGCAATTTTGTATGCTCTATAAATTGGTCTGTACCTACAGTTGTAAAATGATTTTCCGTCAATTTTTTCATGACTGACCAAGGAGCAGTGATTGTATGCACGCCCGACATGATGGCGGTACGCACATGTTCAGCATGACGCACAGACGAAAACATAATTTTGGTATTGTAGCCATATTTTTTTACGGTTTCTACGCATTGTTGCACAAGTGCGAGGGCATCATGCCCTTGGTCTTGCCAACGTCCCACAAGCGGACACACATACGTAGCACCAGCAGACATCGCCATATATGCTTGTGCAAGAGTATATACAAGATGTACATTAACCAAAAGACCTTTATCTCTGAGCATTTTACAAGCCCTTACACCTTCGTTAGAAACAGGAATTTTGAAAACGGTTTTATTTTTGTCTAAACCCAATGCCAAAAGTCTTTCAGCTTCAGCCAATACTTCTTCAGCAGTATCGCCAAGTGCTTCCACTTGCAATACATCTACCATTTTAGAAAGTTTCAGGATAGCCCCATCAATGTCTGTAATGCCTTGACGGTGCATAAAAGTAGGCGTAGTAGTCAAACCTGCCAAAAAACCCAAACGAGATGCTTCTTCTATCTCTTTAAAATCAACTGAATCTAAGTATAATTCCATACAATAATATAAGCCCTCTAATATTTTTGTATAATTGTTTGAGGGCAAAAACAATTATTTTTAATGATTTTTTTATTTAAAATTAAAAAATAAGCGTAAAAAGCAAGTGTTAAAAAGCAAAGTAAGTTATTTTTTTTGTATTTTTTTGAAAAATAAAAATTAAAAAAAAAAAGACTTGCCTACTTTTAAAACTAATTACTGAAAAATTGACAATTGAAAACTGACAACTTATGTTAATTATGCAAAATTTTGATTTCTACCCTGCGATTTTTGGCTTGTGCTTCTGGTGTTTTTTCGTTTGTAAGCGGTTTTTTGCTTGCATAAGAATATGTTTTGATGCGTAAAGGGTCTATTTTTCCCTTTTCTACCAAATATTCTCTTACACTTTTAAGCCTACCTTCTGCAAGTTTGTGTTGGTCACTCAATTTACCAAATTTTTCAGTGTGTCCTTCCAAACGAATGGTCATTGTGGGATTTTCTTGCATTGCTTCAATAAACCTATTTAATTCGGGGAAAGAAGGCGAAAGCAAATCATATCTATTACTCGCAAAAAGGATATGATTGAGGCGAAGAATTGTATTTTCCTCAATAGGCACAAGATACAAGTCTTTGGTAAATTCAGTATATTTGGTGCTATCAGTAAGGTCAATTTCTTCATCTATAGGCAAAAATCCTTTTACTTTGGCAAGCAACGAATATTTTTTTTTGAGTGGCAATACTACTTTATAATCACCATCTTTTGGGTTGGATACTGCTGTACCTGCAGTTTCGCCTGTGGGTGATATTTCATAAATAATTTTTGCTTCTATGGGCATACCTGTTTTTTTGTTATATACTTTTCCTTTTACAAGGGCAACTGGGTCAGGTTGATTATTAGAAAGTTTGACCCTAAAAATATCACTTTCGCCCATAGAACCATAATAAGAATTGTAATACGCATAATCAGCTTTGGCAGATATGGTAAAATAAGCGTCCCATTCTGGAGTGTTGATTTCAGGCCCTAAGTTTTGAGGCGTACTCCAATTTGTCCAAGTATCATCAAGACGTTTTGTAACAAAAATATCAGAAGACCCATAACCACTCAGCCCATCAGTGGAAAAATAAAGTGTTTTGCCATCAGAAGCCAAAAAAGGCGATGTTTCATTTGATACAGTATTCACTTGATTCCCAATATTTTGCGGTGCAGTCCAAGTATTATCACCTTTGTTGCGTGAAAAATAAATATCTTTTCCGCCTACTGCATCACTTGTTTGAATGGTCATAAAGAGAACTTTACCATCTTGCGACAAACAAAATTCAGAGTAATCACTCATATTATAAAAATTGTCAATCACTACTTTTTCAGGTTTTTTCCAACGATTTTCACCGTCTTTATGACTTATAGAAAGCCCTTTGGTCAATATGCCATTTTCATTATAAATATTATTTACCAACATGGTATTGCCATCAGGACTGATAGAAAAACAAGAATTGTGAAATTTATTATTAATGGGTGCCCCCAAATTTTTAGCCACACCAAAACTGCCATCATCTTTGAGTTCTGCAAACCAAACATCTTGTTTGTCAATAGCTTCACTATTATTTTCAGGGTGATTAGCACGTGTAAAGTAAATAAATTTACCATCAGGTGTAATCATTGGGGCAATTTCTTGTGAAGACGAATTGACATTCACACCCAAGTTTTGTGGTTTTGATTTTACCTCAAAAACCTTATCTTTTTTCTCTGCTATGGGAATAACTGCCTCTATTGGCTCACTGCTGTCTGATATACCTATGGCGTCTATTTGGTTAAAACCAGGTACTTTGGCAGTATTCAACATGATTTTTACCGCTACCACCTCAAAATCTGTTTTTTGCATAATCCTAAACATTCTACCTCTTTCTTTTAATGCGCCTACATTCACATTTCTAAAAAGCAAAGTTTCTTTATCTTGTGCATCATATACGTATACATGTGTGATACTACCAGGATTAAAATTTTCTGCAATTACAATCTGTTGAATACGCATAGGTTTATCAAAACCTACTTTGAGCCATTCGCCATCTACGTTATTTTGGCGTTCAGGTGACCAAGCACAAGCACTTTCACCCACAGCAGGCAACTTGTCAGGTTTGCCTAATGTTTGTTGTGCCTTATATTGTTTAGAAGAAGGATTCTCTGAGTCATTATATTCAGAAGATACCCCTAACACCCTACTTGCCCATTGAATATTGGGGATAGTTTGTGAAAAGGTGTTTTTTGAAGTAAAAAATAAACCTAAAAGACACGCAAAAAGCGTTTTTGTGAATATATTTTTCATAAGTAAAAAGTCTTTACTTTTTATCTGTTGATTTTATGGAAGTATGTCTTATTCGAGTATAAAGTCAATTTTTATATTAAAAAAAATTCGTAAAATGCTAACGATTATTACATTGATTTGTATATATGTATGCTTATAAATTAACTTTTTTTAAAAAAAAATTTAATTAAAAATTTAAAATAGACGCAAAAATAACATAAAAATATAAAAAAGCGGATTTTATTACAAAAAACTTGCTTTTAGATACTGCACAATGTGCCCTTTTGCTACAAATTTTTGTTCATAGTTTGTTGTAATGCCATAATGAAGTGCCTGTAAAGGAGAACGATACAAATGATGTGTATATGTAAAAAATGACAAAGGGTAACGCAAAACTTCACTAAGCGAATATGCAAAAAGTCCAGCATTGTCAGTTTTAAAATTAAAAAAACCCCCTTTTTGTAAAAGCCTGCGATACATACGCAAAAAACGTGTGTGTGTCAATCGCCTGCGTTCATCATTGCCTTTGGGGCGTGGGTCAGGAAAAGTAAGCCAAATTTCTGCGATTTCGCCTTCTGCAAAAAAATATTCCAGATTTTGAATTTGAGTGCGTAAAAAACCTACATTTTCAAGGTTGTTTTCTATGGCAATTTTACTCCCTGTCCATATCCGATTACCTTTTATATCCACACCTACAAAATTTTTTTCAGGGAAAATTTTTGCCAAACCTGTTGTATATTCACCCCTGCCACATGCCAACTCTACCACAATAGGGTTTTGATTATGAAAAAAATCTTTGTGCCAATTGCCTTTTATTGTTCCAAAAAGCGGTTTTCCATCTTGTATAATATTGTCTGCTTGTTGATTAGCAGAAAATTGAATGCGTTTTTTGCGTGCCATTTTTTAAATTGTATTTTTATCCGTTATTTTTATCTTATATCTTTGTAAAAAAATTTAACTACGAAATTAAAACAAAAAATTTAAAATTCCACCACAAAATTACAAATTTTTACACAAAACTAACGTGTCATTGCTCAACATTGTCATTACCTACCGCAACAGAGATTTGATTTTGGTTAAAAATTGCTTAAAAAGCCTTTTTCAACAAACTTTACACGAAAAACAGCACAAGAATACACCCATTTTTCAAGTGTTTTTTTTAGATTATGGTAGTGATGATATATTTTCAACAGAAATTCAAGATTTTATTTTGGGGTTAAATAAAAATTTTGATGAAAAATTTATACATTATATTTATTACAACAGTAAAGGTCAATTCTGGAATAAATCTCACGCATTTAATTTGGCTTTTACGTATATTCAAAATAATATCCAAAAAAATTATATTTCTGAAACGTATTTTAACGCAAATTATTATTTGCTTTTAGATGTGGATTTGGTGTTGGAAAAATCTGTATTGGAAAATCTTTTAGAAAATATTGCCCTAAAAAAATTTGAAGAAAATAACGTTTTTATTTTACCTTTTTATCGGTTGCCAAAAAATATTTCGCCAAAAAATGCCCTTGAAAATAGTGAATTATACACCAAAAAACTCAAAAAAACGCTCATTTGTGCTTCGGGTAATGTGTTTTTTCATGAAAAATGGTTGCAAAAAACAAATAATTTTGATGAATTTTATCGTTTTTGGGGCATGGAAGATAATGATTTTCTAAAAAAATTGGAAACTTTGGGGGCAAATATCATTTTTTTGGAAAATGAAAAAATGCCTATTTTTCACCAATGGCACCCAATTTTGAGCCAAGTTTTACCAAAAGGCTGGCAAGAAATCATTAATGATTATTTTAAGAAAAAATATGAACATATTTTTTTTGAAAAAACAGAAAATCAAAAGACAGAAAATCAAAAACCAATACACTTGGAAAATGAAAGAATTTCTTATCGTATTTTTGAGCAAATTATTGCAGAAGGTTTTTTAGATGATTTTTCAGAAAAAAAAATACCAAAATCTATTTCTAATATGCCCGTGATTGTGTTAAAATCACCTTTTGAAAAAAGTTTTTTGGACGTGGGTAGCACTTTTTTTAGTTTAAAGCAAGGCGAAAGTTTGATTTTTTGTGGTTATACAGATTTTTTTCAAAATACTACAAAAACCGTTTTCCAACAAACATTCCCCACAAAAAGAAATTTTAGTTTTTTAAAAAGAATCATGTTTTTTTTTAATGCTTTTTTCCAAAAAATTAATTTTTCGTATCGTTTTATTGATGTTTTGACCCACGAATTAGGTTATTTATCACCTACACAACTGCGTGATTGGGTTTTCTATTTTGTGCTAACACATGAAGATTTTTTATTAGATTATTATTTTTTTCAAGAAAAAGAGAAATTTTGTTTTGTGATAACAAAAAGAAAAGCAGTTTTTCAGTAGAAAAATTGGGGATTTTGGGTTCTACTGTAATATTTTTAAGTGATAAAACTTAATTTTATTTCGAAGTTTTAAACACTTATTTTCCATAAAAACTTTTCTTTTTCAACTTTTTAGGTATATTTTTGATTTTTTATAAAATTATACAGCGAAAATAACAGCCATATTCCTTAGGAATAACAAAAAAAGGTAAAAATTCCTAATTTTTAATTTCTATTTCTTAATTTTTTCTATGCGTTTTTGGATACTTACTTTTATTTTGGTTGGTTTATTGGGGATTATGGGAAGTTATATCAAAATAAATTTTCCTGAAATTCCTGAATATACAGAACTTGAAATTGCTAATGGGTACAAGATTTTTGATTTGCAACAACACCTCAAAAAATATGATAGGGTGCAAAGTAGCGTACTTTCTAAACAAGTAACCTTGCGAAATGCCTACAAAATCGCAGATACATTACAAAAAAACATCCTCATAGCCCAAACACGTACTTACCTCCAAAATACCATCACAGAAGATATTTTACCCTATTGGGACAATACAGAATGGGATTTTAATGGTACTACCACCACACCACGCATGGGAACAATCGCTTGTGGATATTTTGTAACTACGGTATTGTGTCATGCACGTTTGGATTTAGACCGCTACCATTGGGGGCAAAGTGCATCTGGCGTATTGATTGGTAGTTTGTGTGAAAAAAATACTGTTCAAATGATTAGAAGAAATGATTTTAAACGTTTTTTAAAATATTTTTATCTAAAACCTGATGGACTTTATTTGGTTGGACTTGATGCACATATTGGTTTTTTGGAAAAAAAAGGCGAAAAATTAACCTTTATCCATTCCCGAAAACCCAAAAAAATGGGCGTAATCCGTGAAAAAGCACAAGATTCCCCTACTTTGCAAAAATCAGATGTGTATGTGGTAGGCAATTTGTTGCTCAATGATGTGCTTATCAAAAAATGGCTGGAAGGTTGAAATAACTAACAATTTAGCCCCAACCCCGAAAGGTGAATAAACCGTTTAGGTCAAGTTTTTATGCGTTTCTTGAAGTAAAATTAGCTCAAAAAATCTTTAAAATTCACTTTTTAGGATATAGTTAGATAGATACAAAAGTAATTAATTTTTTTCAGTTAAAATGCTGTTTATTTCCCCTTTGGGGGTTAGAAGGCTTATAAATTCCTAAAAACACCATGATTTCCAACTATTTAAAACAGGTTTTTATAAAAGTTTCAAAATATTGTGCCTATCAAGAACGCACACACCAAGAAGTACGCACCAAACTCAAAGAATACCACTGCTATGGTGATGACGCTGAGGAGGTGATTGTGGCATTGATTGAGGATAATTTTCTCAATGAAGAACGTTTTGCAAAAAGTTTTGCAAGAGGAAAATTTAGGTTTAAAAATTGGGGAAAAGTAAAAATAAAATATGAACTAAAAATGCGTGGTTTATCAAAATATTGCATAAATAGTGGTCTTTCCGAAATTCCACAAGACGAATACGAAGCAACTATTACCGCACTCATTGAAAAGAAAAAAGAAAGCCTCACACACGAAACATTATTTGCGCAAAAAGGAAAAATCATGCAATATCTCACACAAAAAGGCTACGAACAAGATATTATTAGTACATTTGTGCATGAATTGGTGAAAGAATGAAAAGTGAAAATTTCGGTATTATTTTGCCAAAAAACCCTTAAACCCAAGCCAAAAAACATGACAAAAAAATTTTACGTTTTTATTTTCTTGTTTTTCCTTTCTTCATACACACTTTTTGCACAATCTTTTCCCAAAACAGAGATAAATTTAGATGCTTTTATTCAAGAACTTTTTGCGGTGCAAGACCAAGAATTGAACTATGAAGAAGTATATGAAAATCTGTTACAACGTTACCGCAATCCATTAGACCTCAATCAAGCAACAAGAGATGATTTAGCTAATCTTTACATGCTTTCACAGTTACAAATCAATGAATTATTAAAACACAGGGCTACTTTTGGCGATTTTCTTTCGGTGTATGAATTGCAAAGTGTACCAAACTTTGACTTGGATATTATTTATAAATTAATGCCTTTTGTGGAAATTGGCAATGCGAATTGGCGAAATATCTCGCAAAATCTTTGGCAGAGAATACAAAACGCAGACACCAAATACTTGCTTTTTCGCACTGACCAAACCCTCGAAACACGATTAGGTTACACACCACAAGCCACCAATTCGCAAAGATATTTTGGCTCGCCAGAACGCACTTATTTGCGGTTTCGCATTAGCCAAAACCAAGATTTTAGCATGGGTTTTACCTTAGAAAAAGACGCAGGCGAACAATACACATGGGACAATGCCACGCACAGGTATGGAATGGATTATATTTCATTTCATTTTTTTGTGCAACCCCAAAAAAGCAAATTCAAAGCGATTACGTTGGGCGATTACCAACTTCAAATCGGACAAGGTTTGTTGCTTTCCGCAGGTTTTGCAATAGGAAAAGGAGCAGAAACCGTCCAAACCACACGCAGAAGCCATCTCGGGTTGCGTCCTTACAATGCCACGCTTGAATCAGGTTATTTACGTGGTGGTGCTTTTACCTACAATCCCATCAAAAACGTAGATGTTACCGCTTTTTATTCCAACACACGAAGAAACGGACTCGTAAATAGCGACACAACCGACAACGAAGTAGAAAGTGTATTGGAAAGTATCAGACAAACAGGCTTGCACCGCACTCAAAATGAAATAAATGGCAAAGGGAAATTCACAGAGCAAACAGTGGGCGGAGATGTTACATGGAATATTCCCAAGAAAAACCTACAATTTGGCGTTACGTACATTCACACCTTATACAATGTCAATTTCCAAAGGAATTATCAAAATGTGAAAGACAGTATTTTGTACCAATTTGAATTTTCGGGCAAAGAAAACTATAATATTGGGACACATTTTTCTGCGGTTTGGCAAAATATTTCATTTTTTGGAGAAGGTGCAATCTCAAAAAGTGGTGGAAAAGGTGTAATTGTGGGGCTTGTAGCAAGTCTTTCGCCCAAAGTTGAATTTGCGTTTAATGCGCGACATTATGACCGCAATTTCCATACATTTTGGGGCAATGCGTTGAGCGAAGGCACACGCAACATCAACGAACAAGGTTTGTATTGGGGCATCAAATATACGCACAACCGCAAATGGAAATTTGCAGGATATTATGATTATTTTCGGTTTCCTTGGTTGAGGTATCGGGTTGATATGCCTTCGCAAGGTTATGAGTATTTATTGCGTTTGACACATAATTTTTCCAAAAAAATAAGCCTTTACGCCCAAATGCGTGAAGAAAATAAAGCCCGAAACTTGTCGTCTGATGTCAGCACGACCAATTACAGAAGCATAGCACAAGGCACAAAACGTAATTTTATCTTGGATTTGGATTACCAAACGGAAAAAATATTTTCTTTTAATACAAGGGCACAATTCAGTACTTATGACTTCGCAGGCAATCATTCAAAAGGTTTTGCATTGGTACAGGATTTGGGTGTAAATCTTGGAAAATTGCGTTTGCAAGGCAGATACGCTATTTTTGGCACAGACGATTATGACAATCGCCAATATGTATTTGAAAAAGATGTACTTTGGTTTTTTAGCATACCTTCCTACTATGGCGAAGGTACACGTTTTTACCTATTAGCACAATACCAAATCAGCAAAAAAATAGATTTTTGGGTAAAATATGCCCAATTTCAATACCAACGCCAAGACCAAATTAGCAGTGCAGGCGAAACGATTAACGGAAATACACGCACAGATTTGAGGTTTCAGATGCGATACAAGTTTTGAGGAATGCGATATTTTGGTTAAATAACAATAAAAAATAAAACCTAACCAACAGGATAAAATAAAAAGGCAAAAACATTCAAAAAAATCCGCTTTAATCCGTAAAATGTGTATTATCTGCGTACTTTTTTGCAAACTTAAAATCACATTTTAAAATTCTCCCATTACCTAATTTGATTACTACAAAACTTTATGGAAATTGTCTTAGCTTTTTTGACCTTATTGGCAAGTATTTTCGCAGTGTTTTTTGCCTACAAAGGTTACGAAAACATAGAGAAATTTACAGAAAATGCACAAAAAAACGAAACAGATTTTTCTGTTTTAGATAAAAAATTTGAACAAATAACACAAATTATAAGCCAAAATTTCAGGGAAAATAGAACAGAAAATACACAGTTTGCAGAACAAATGTATAAGCAATCACAGCAAGCATTTGCGTATATAAGTGAGGTGCAAAACAAAAATTTTCAAGAATTTAGGCAAGAAATCACACAAAAAATTGGGGCATTTGAGCAACATTTTACACAAGTTTTTACACAAAATAACACCATTTTTTTTGAAAATTTAATACATTTTAGAAAAGAAATTATGGAAATTATTATCAATTTTGAGCGGAATTTTTTAGAAAATCAACGAAATAACAGACAAGAAAACATACTTTTTTTTGAAAATTTTGAAAAAAATAATACTGAAATTAGCCAAAAAACACGCCAAGAACTGTTTAGTTTGTCTCAAATATTAAAAGAAAATGCAGAAAAAAACACAGAAAAACAGCAAGAATTATTCTTAAAATTTGGCGAAAATACAGATAAAAATAGCAAAAACCTTCAAAATGACCTCCAAACACATATTCAAAATGGCGTAGAAAAATTTGGCGAACTTATTTTACAAAATGTATTGGAAAAAATACAACAAAATATCAAAGAACAAAGCCAAAAAGCTGAATATTTTGCACAGCAAACACAAGAATATACACGCAATTTGTCGCTATTTTTACAAGGTTTTGAACAAGAATTTAACAAAACAATTCAAGATTTTAAGGAACTCCAAAAAGAAAAATTTACAGAACTTTCCCAAAAACAAAGCGAATTTACACAAAATACAAAAACCGAAATCCAAGATTTTCAACAAAATATCCAAGAAATATCACAAGAAAATAAACAAGAAATTACCCAAAATCTCCAAAAAAGTTTGCAAAATGTAGAAGAAACTAACCGCAGAAACGCACAAGATTTTAATGCTTTGCAACGTGAAAAATTTGGAGATTTGGGACAAAAACAAACCGAACTTATCCGAAATAGTGAAGAAAAATTGGAAAAAATCAGAGAAACCTTAGCCCAAAATATCAAAACTTTGCAAGAAAGTAATGAGAAAAAATTAGAAGAAATGCGTATAACAGTTGATGAAAAACTACACAATACATTGGAAACACGTCTTGGCGAATCATTCAAACTTGTAGGTGACCGACTTGAACAGGTGCATAAAGGCTTAGGTGAAATGCAAAATTTGGCAGTTGGTGTAGGCGATTTGAAAAAAGTATTATCAAATGTAAAAACCAAAGGAAATTTGGGCGAATACCAATTAGAAGGCATTTTGGAGCAAATTCTCACACCCGACCAATACGCCAAAAATGTAAAAACAAACCCAGAAAAAAACAATCTGGTAGAGTTTGCCATAAAAATTCCACACAAATCCGAAAAAAATCAATTTATTTGGATCCCTATTGATGCCAAATTTCCTACTGAAACCTACCAAAATCTTATGGAGGCTTATGACAGCGGGCATTTGGAACTTGTAGAAGAATATCGCAAAAATTTGGCAAAACAAATGCAACATTTTGCAAAAGACATCAAAGAAAAATATATCGCACCACCACATACTACAGATTTTGGCTTGCTTTTTTTGCCTTTTGAAGGACTTTATGCAGAAGTTTTGCGTAATGTTGGACTTTTTGAAACCTTGCAACGCGAGCACAAAATTATTATTGCAGGTCCAACTACACTTTCCGCATTGCTTAACAGTTTGCAAATGGGTTTTAGAACGCTTGCCATAGAAAAACGTTCAAGTGAAGTGTGGGAAATTTTGGGCAATGTAAAAGCTGAATTTGGAAAATTTGGTGATCTTTTGGACAAAACCCACAAAAAACTTCAAGAAACCACCAATGTCATAGAAGATGCCTCCAAAAAATCACGTACCATAGAACGCAAACTAAAAAATGTACAAGAATTACCAATTAACACAGGCAACGTTGAAAATAATATCACAGAATTATTGCCCTAAAAAATTACAAAAAAACCATTTTTTAAAAAAAAAAACATACATTTTTTTTAATATTTTGAATAACACAAATTATAGCGTAATTTTAGGCACGTTTTTTACTTTGTATTAACGAAAAATGTTTAGTCTATTTATGCAAAAGAAAAAAAAAAGGTGGTTTTCATTACCCAAGTTTCATTATATAGGAATAGGTTTCGCCTTGTCTATCTTTGGCGTTGTATTAGTGGGTGTGCTTTCTTATTGGCAAATCCAAAAACTTATGTATGACAATGTAGTATCTTATCAAGCACTTCGCAATACACAAACGCAATTTCAAAAACTTAGAAATAGTATAGGAAGTACCATTTTTTTATTGCAAAATAGACTTATTGAAACAGAACCTGCTACTGATGAATCACGCAAAAGAATTTGGAAACAAGATATACAAAGTTCGCTTGATACACTAAAAAATTTGCAAAAAACATGGCTGAATCCTGATTTGAGAATGAAATACGAAACGTTTTTAATTCAAATCCGAAAGTTTGAGCTTAGCCAATCCGAAACCGCAGAAATACTTAGGCAAAGCCTGATTCCTGAATATGACCAAACAAATACCATCAAAGAATTATTAAAAGAAAATACGCCTGTACAGATTTTTAAAGACCAAATTTTGGAAATAGTGCCTATCATAAATACACAACTTGACAATTTGCAAGATTTTCTAAAACAAGAGTTCCAAGAAAAAAACCTACAAACACAATATGGCGTGCAACAGTTTTGGGCAATAGAAACAATGCTTTTTTTGCTGTTGATTATTCTCTTGATTTTGATTGGTATGCGTATAGGACAAACGCAACGATATAATATTACACAAATAGAACGTTACACAAGGGCTTTTGCATTAGGCAATTTGCCCGAAAAAATAGAACTCCGACACGAAGAAACCAATGAAATACTACAAAATTTGCAAGCACTTTCCAAAGGATTGAGCCAAGTAAAAACTTTTGCATCTAAGGTTTCAGAAGGAAGTTTTGGAGAAGGGGAAGTTATTTTTGAAGGGGAAGGCGAACTTGGCACCGCACTCGCACAAATGCACGAAGGTTTGCAGAATGTTGCAGTGCGTGATAGACAACGTAACTGGATAAATGAAGGTTTGGCGCTTTTTGGCAATGTTTTGCGTGAATATAGCAATGCAGAAGTATTGTATAACCAAGTCATTGTTACACTTGTAAAATATGTAAATGCAACACAAGGGGCAATTTTTGTATTAAATGACCGCCAAAATCCGCCAACATTAGACCTCAAATCTTTGTATGCGTTTGATAGACAACGTTTTTTGGAAAAAAGCATCAAACCAGGACAAGGACTTATAGGGCAAGCGTGGCTTGAAAAAGATATTATACACCTTGAACATTCTTCGGAAGATTTTGTACAAATTACTTCGGGACTTGGCGGTGCTACGCCTCGTAGTGTGCTTATTGTGCCTATGATTAACACCGAATTGCAGGTATTAGGTATGTTTGAGTTGGCGAGTTTTCAACCATTTTTGGAATACCAAATTGACTTTGTAAAACGTATTGGGGAAATGATGGTAGCTGCGGTGTCTGCACTAAAAAATACCGAAAAAACCAAACTCCTTTTGGAAGATGCACAACGCAATACGCTCCGAATGAATGTGCAAGAACAAGAAATGCGTCAAAACCTTTCTCAATTATCCAATGCCAAAGAAGATGTATTACGTGTACAAGCACAATTTAATGCGTTGTATGGTGCGATTGGGCAACTTATGGGATATGCAGAATTCGAATTACAAGACACGATTATTTTTGCAAATAATATATTTTTAGATGCAATAAGGTATAATTTAGGTGAAATAAAAGGCAAATCTGCTAAATTACTTTACAACCCAAAAGCCTTGAAACCAACAGATTATCAAAAATTTTGGCAGGCGTTGCGTGAAGGTCATGCACAATTTCAAGAGATTAGATTGCAAAGCAAAGATGGGCAAGAAATTTGGTTTATTGGTACATTTTTCCCTGCGCGCAATCATAAAAACGAAATTGAAAAAGTCATTATGCTTGCCACCGAAATTACCACATACAAAAATACAGAATATCAATCTGCCAAACGCCTCAATGTGTTTAACCAGCTTTATGCAATCGTTGAGTATGATATGTCAGGCAATATGATTGATGGCAATGATAAATATTTGAGGCTCATAGGTTACTCGCTTAATGAAATAAAAGACAAACCGCATGATTGGCTTACGCCTTCACAAACACCATCTTCGCTTACAAATGACGTTTGGGAAAGATTGGAACAAGGCGAAACCATGCTTGGGAATTTTGATTTTTTTGCAAAAAATGGACAACTTATAAAATTTTCAGGAACATTTGTGCCTGTTATTAATAGCAATGGCAGAACAAAAAGCGTTTTAGGGATTTTACAATATAGCTAAAATACAAGTTTTTTCTGTTGTTAGTTTTTTTTGTTTATTGTTTCTTTTTTTAGAAAAAAATAACCATTTATTTTACCGTTTTTTGTGTTAAAAATATAAATTGATATGAATTTATAAAAACTGATAACTGAAAAAACTGATAACCGACAACTTGGTTAAGTTCATAGTTATTGTCAAGATTGTAACAATCTCACACGAAAAAAGTAATGGAATAATAAATTTAATGCAATCTTTTGCATTTGTTTATAAAACCATTTTATCAAAAAAATCTTATGCAAACATCACAAAAAAATATATACAAAGGGCTATTCAAAAAAGTATTTTGCAATGCTTTTTTAGCTATTTTTTTCCTTTTTTTAGCCAATAATTCCATTTTTGCACAACAAAATAATGCTGGCTCAAAACCTGATGATGAAAAGAAAAAGAAAGAAGAACAAGAAAAAATAAAAGAAGAACACCGCAAAGCATTTGATGCTATGAAAGATATGCAAAATAGTGAGTTTCAAATAGATAAAAAAGACCAACAAAAATTATTCAAAAATTTTTGGCGACAACAAAATAAAAAATTTGTTGAACACCTCAAAAAACCTTGGGTAAATACACCTGCACAAACCCCTGACGAGCCAGAAGACATATCACCAGAAATAAAACCTGTGGAAGCAAAACCTGACCGTAAAAATGAAAGTATTAACATAAAATTGGACGATATTGAAAGAAAAAATACCGAAATATCACCAGAAGTTACAAAAGAAAATCTAATTATAAAATTAGATGTAGCAAAAACCCAAAGTACAAAAACAATATTTTGCATTTTTTTAGATGAAAATTGGGAAATTCCCACGCCTCCAGCTTTTCAAAAACCTAACAATGCAACACTTTCTGAAAAACTTATTGCCAATTATTGGACTTCACTCGCAGAACAAGATTATTTGTATTTTATCCAAAAAGTAATAAAACTCAAAACTGAAAAAAACCTCAATGATTGGGCTTTTTTTGAATTTTTGGGCAAAATAGCTGACGGATTGCCTTACCAAGAAAATGAAAAAAATGTGTGGCGTTGGTTTATGTTGTTGCAAGCAGGTTATCAAGCAAAAATTGGCTATCAAAATGAAAAAATTTATTTACTTTTGCCTTTTTACCAAACCGTTTTTCGTAGAACTTATTACAATATTGACAATGCACGCTATTATGTCATCAACAGCAAAGAGGGCGAGCGTGTAAGTTTGCAAATTTATACAGGAAATTTTCCTGCTTCTACCCAAAAATTTGATTTGCAGATAAGACAAACCCCAGAATTGCAAGCAACAAGCACAGAACGTATTTTTAGTTTTTTGTATAAAAATAAAAAACAAGAAATTAAATTGCAATACCAAAAATCAATGATTGAACTCTACAAAAATTATCCTTTGACAGATTTGAATGTTTTTTTTGGTGCAAAACCTTCTTCTTTTATTCAAAAAAGTATTAAAGATGCTTTTGAACCTATTTTGAAAAATTTTTCGTCTAAAAAAGAAAAACTACAATACTTGCTTACTTTTGTGCAAAAGGCTTTTGAATACCAAACTGACCAACAACAATTTGGCTACGAAAAACCTATGTTTGTGGAAGAAACTTTACACTATGGTTATATAGACTGCGAAGACCGTTCTATCCTGTTTTCCTATCTTGTGAAAGAACTTTTGGGACTTGAAGTAATTGGTTTGGATTATCCTGGACACATTGCTACCGCAGTACTATTGCCAGAGGACGAAGATATAAAAAATGCTGATACAGTGGAATACACCAAAAAATCATACATCATTTGCGACCCTACATATATAGGAGCAAATATTGGCGAAGCAATGCCAGATTTGAAAGCGTTGAAAATTGAAGTGATTTTAATTCCTTAGAAATTGTTTAATTTTTTTTCTCGCTACTATACAGATTTTAAAAAAACACATCCAAAACGCAGGAAAAAGACTTTTTTAAATAGCTTTTACTAAAAAATAATATGTTTTTTTGAAAACCTAAAACAAATATTGTGTTTAACGCTGTTTTTAGTTTGTAATTTCTCAAAAAATAGTATTAAAAATATTGTGTTTAAATCGTTTCAAAGCACTTTTTTTTAATCCTAAAAAGATGTATAGTAGCAAATAAGTAAGAATTTTTTTTCAAAAAAATTAAAAATAAACCTCAAAAATTGATTTTTGAGGTTTATTTTTTTTGGCTTATTTTTGAAAAAAATTTTGGATATCAAAAAAAAATTCATGGAAAAAACACCCAATAAAGATTTGCCTCGTTTGTCGCAACAAGATTTCAAAACTTCACAAAAAAATCCATACATCATAATTCTCGACAATGTGCGTAGTATGATGAATGTAGGGGCTACTTTTAGAACAGGGGACGCATTTTTGACCGAAAAAATCTACCTTTGTGGCATTACTGCTACACCTCCGCACCGTGAAATCCAAAAAACTGCACTTGGTGCTACCGAAACCGTAGCGTGGGAATATGCCCCTGATACGCTTGCATTGACCAAACAACTACAAACACAAGGCTATAAAATAGTAGTCATAGAACAAACAGAGCCAAAAATCTACTTACATGATTTTCAAATTGATAAAAATGAAAAATATGTGTTTGTTTTTGGCAATGAAGTAGAAGGCGTACAGCTTGATGTGGTCAAAAATGCAGATTTTTGTGTAGAAATACCACAATTTGGCACAAAACACTCCCTCAATATTGCGGTAAGTATTGGCGTTGTATTGTGGGATTTTTTGATGAAATTGGAGAAATAACGCCCCCTAAACCCCAAAGGGGGAACAAGTACAAAAAATAACTACATATAAATTATTTTTCAGTATTTTTCAATTTTTTCTCTAATTCATCTACACGTTTTTTGATGTCGGGCAATTTTTTGAATATAATATAAGATTTGATAAATGTAGTATAATCCATTGCCAAAACACCAAACAATGTTCTGCCTGATTCTTTCACATCAGCATTTACACCTGTTTTTCCACCTACTTTTGTATTGCTAATGATATTGATATGCCCATTTACACCTACTTGTCCGCCTATCATACAATTATCACCTATTTTGGCAGAACCTGCAACGCCAGTTTGCGAAGCGATAACAGTATTTTTGCCTACTTCTACATTGTGTCCAAGTTGCACAAGGTTGTCTATTTTTGTACCTTTTCGCACAATCGTTGAGCCAAGTGTAGCCCTGTCAATCGTGCTGTTAGCACCAATATTGACATCATCTTCCAAAATTACGTTGCCAAGTTGTGGAATATTTTTGTAGCTACCATCTGCTTGTGGGGCAAAACCAAACCCTTCTGCACCTATGACTACGCCTGCGTGCAAAATGCAATTTTTGCCAATTTGACAACCTTGATAAATTTTCACACCTGCATATATGAGTGTATTGTCGTCAATTTCAACATTTTCACCAATGTATGATTGTGGATAGATTTTTACATTGTTACCAATTTTTGCCCCTGATGCAATATATGCAAATGCACCTACATATACATTTTCGCCTAATTGTGCTTGTTGTGATACAAATGCTGGTTGTTCAATACCTATTTTTTTGGCAAGATATTGTGTTTTAGTAATATTTTCGTATTGCTCCAACAACGTTGTAAAAGCAGAATATGCATCTTTTACCCAAATAAGATTTGTGTTTGTAATAGGTTGTTTTGGCACAAATGTTTCACTTACAATGACCGCAGTAGCGTTGGTTTGATAGATAAACGGTTCATATTTTGGATTAGCCAAAAAACAAATTGCACCTTGTTGGTCGGTTTCTGTTTCGTCTATTTTACCCAATTTATACACAGTTTGTGTGTCATCTCCCTCTATTTTTCCGTTTAGCAATCCTGCAAGTTGTTGTAAAGTAAATTTCATTAAAAGTTTTTTTCTTAAAAAATTAAAAACAAGAATAAGTATATATTTTTTCCCAAAATTAGCGATTTTTTTATAAAAATGCCTCAAAAAAATAGTTTTTTTCAATTGCAAAATTTTTTGAAATGTGTTTTAAAACAAAAATTTTCATAAAATTCTATCAAAAAAACCACTACAAATAAGCCTAAAACAACTTACTTATGGTGGTTTTTTTATTTTTTATGGTTATAATCTATTTTCTACATTTTTGTAAATTTATCTAATTTATCTTTTTCTTCTGCGGAAAGTTTATGAAAACCAACCTCAGATATTTTATCCAAAATAGCGTCTATTTCTGCTTGATTTGGGATAGAAGATGAGACTGATGTATGATTATTATTTTTTGAATACGCACTTTGGGCGTTTGTACTTACTTTTACTTTGCTTGCTTGTTGTGTATAATTATTTTTCTTTCTTTTTTTGGAAAAAAGTCCTCCAAAAAAATCTAATATTTTTGTAATCCAAGCCCCCCAATCACTGCCTTTTTGGAGTTGATTGATGTAAATATACCCAATTAAAATACCGCCCAAATGTGCAAGCTCGCCACCTGCATTGCCAGAACGCAAACCTATAATCGTAATCACAAGATAAAATATGGCTATCCATCTTACTTGTACAGCACCCAACAAAAAAACATTGAGCGTGTAGGTAGGAACAAGCGTAGCGGTGCCAAATACAATCGCATATACACCTGCAGAAGCCCCCAACATATATGTAACAGTGCTTATATTGGGCATAAATGGTGCAATTAAAAAGAATAAAAAAGCACCTGCTAATCCACCTAATACATACAAAGCAACAACTTTTCTATCACCCAAAAAATCACCCAAAATATTACCAAACACATACAAAAACATCATATTCCAAAAAATATGACCCAAATCTTTGTGTGTAAAAAAATACGTAATAAGTACCCAAGGCTTATATAAATTGGTTTCAATAGGCGAAGAAAGATAAAGCCATTCACGCTCAAACATCGTATACAACCGCTCAAACCCACCAAAAAAAGCAATTAAATGGGCAATATTTAACAATAAAAATACGCCAATATTGATAAAAATAATTTTCATTAACGCATTTGAGCGAAATGACTGCTTCACATCATCATACAAACTATTCATAATTTCAAAAGGTTTTTTTTAGCTAAAAACAAACAACATCATCAGCATAAAATAGCACGAAAAACACAAATAAAAGCATAAAATCTAATGAATTTAATGTGTTTTCTATTTTTAAGCCTAAAATTAAGTGTTTTTTATGAATAAACAAATAAAATAATTGTATGGTTTTATTTTTTTGAAAAAATATTTAGCTCCCTAACCACAAAGCGGAATTAGTACAAAAATAATATTCATATCACATATTTAAAAAATATAGCTCAAAAATTAGCTTTGCATTGTAAGTTTAAACGTTTTTTTTCTGGATTTAAAATTGTTAATTCCCCCTTCAGAGGTTAGTAGGCTTTAAATATCTCCTTTACCACATCTGCAAAATCTTTTCCCCAACGTATAAAATCTTCTTGCGAAAAACCTAAATCGTTACCTATCATAGTGTATTTGTAAGCAGAACAATCTGCCCCATACAACCACACATTAAGCACATTGTCCAAATCCTGGAAAAAAGGATAACCTGCATCTAAAACAAAGGCATTGAAAGGATTTCCAATTTCAAAAAAATCATTTTTATCATAAACACCTGCACTTTTCCAACCCGTCATAATGCTTTTTTGCAAAGCAAAACTCGCACTTTCTGGATTTTGGGCGTGTGCAAAGGTCATACGATTGTGTGTTTTGAGGCGTTGGGCATAATCTACCAAACGCAATTCTTCCGCAGGATTTATACCAATATGACTATCTGTTCCTATCGTCCAATTACCATTATTCAACATAAAATTTTGCCAATCAAATATCCCATCACCCAAATTTCCCTCTGTACTTGGGCAAAATACCACATTTGCCTTGCTTTTTGCCAAACCTTCTGCCTCTTGTGGTGTAAGGTGTGTACAATGCACAAGATTATAACGTTCTGAAAGCGGTAAATTTTCTAAAATCCATTCTGCAGGGCGTTTTCCCAAATAATTTATGCAATCTTGTACTTCTTTTTGTTGCTCCGCAAGGTGCAAATGTATTGGAATATTAGGTTTTTTATCAAAATATGCACAAAAATCCTTTAAAATACTGGGCTCTACCGCTCTAAGCGAATGAAAGCCTGCGCCAAGTTTGATTTGGTGGTTATTTTTATTATTTTCTGAAAATTTTTCAAATAAAATTTCGTATTCTTTATAAAATTCAAGATATTCTTCCAAAGAATAGTGTATAAACCTGCGTTGTTCTGGATAAAAATCAACGCCAAAATTACCTTTTTGATAAAAAATAGGCACTAAGGTAATGCCAATACCAGCTTTTTGGGCTGATTCTATAAGGATTTCACCCAAAATAGTTTGTTTATAATAAGGTTTTATAGTTTCTGCTTGGTCGTGATGCAAATAATGAAATTCTACCACATGTCCATAGCCCAATCTTCGCATTTGGGCATACAAATAAGTCGCAATATGTGCCAAATGTCGCGGATTTACTGCCAAAGCGGTGCGATACATGGCTTCTCGCCACGTCCAAAAATCTCCTGCAATATGATTTTTGTGCGTTTCTGCCCTGCCAACCATTGCATATTGGAAAGCGTGTGAATGTGCATTGACAAAAGCAGGTATTGCAATACCATTTATTTGTGTGATTTCTGTAGGTTTTTCTGTATTTTTATCTTTTAAAATGGGTTTTTCTTGGGATAAATATTGCAAAGCCCCTACATCATTGATGCCCACATAAGCAGGTTTGAGCCATTTGTCGTGTAAACGAATTGCCTCAAAATGATAATATTTCATATTTTTTTGAACAAGATTTTAAAAAACTGATGATTAACAACCACTTACTGACAACTGATTTCTACAAATCCAACGGAAAATATTTAGGTTTTCCAAACACATTTTCAAGCATTTTGCGGTAGGCATCAAAGGCATTGAAAGCGTTGTAATGTGCAGTTATGAGAAAATCTATCAATGTTTCGTTGCAATATTTTTTGAGTTTTACGCCATTGCCCGAACTGTCGCCCAGCAAATATAAAGCAGTATTTTGGATAAGTGCCAAATCTATATTGGGCAAAGCTCTTTTATCCACAAAAACCGAATTTGGATACCAATTCATATATTTAGCAGAAATTGTATAAATCTGTGTATTCATATTGCACAAGTGATAAAACGACACGCAAACAATGCCATGCGTTTGGGGAATTACGCAAAAACTCTCTGGTGTAAGGCTTGCATGACAATATCCAACTTGGTGCAACCACGCTACAAACTCAAACATTCTGCTTGTAAGCCAAGTAATATGATGCTGGGGAAGTGTGAGTTGCACAAAAGAAAATGCTTTTTCGGGCAAATGTACATACAAATAATCACCTTGAAATTCCATTTTTTTTGGCAAATATCGCTGAAAATGTAAAGAGGCTTCATCTTTTAATGCCATGAGTTTTTGATAATTTTTAAAAGATTTTTCTAAAAGTTCTTTTTTACCTTTAAAAATCAAAATTGTATTCGTATTGTCAGCCCATTGAAAATCGCCTGCGTCATCATGCAATTGTGTAACATTTTCTAATATTTTTTTGAAGGCATTGAGTTTAATCACTGCTTCGTGTGCTTGTGGTAAGTGGCACACATCTGGGTGCAGGAGTTTCATGTGCACAATATATTCCTTTTTAAAATTTTGTTTTGTAAAAATTTCTTCGGGATTATTGCATTTTAATACATTGTTTATGAGGTTTTGAGCGTCCATTGGATTTTTATTTTTTATAAATTACTGCCCAAAAGTATGAAAAAATTAGGACAAAAAAATAAGAAAATAAAAATAAGAAATAACCACAAAATTTTAGGTTTTTGTGGTTATTTCTTAGGTTGTATAAATTTATGAAATCTTTTTTTTAATGTAAAAATGGGGTTTAGGCAACTTTTTGTATCTTAAAAACGGTAAATCGTATGGGCTTCCGAGCCCACATTTTTACACGAATCTGGGGCTTGGAAGCCAACACCCTTGAATGTTGTATTTTTAAATTTGACCTAAACAGATATAAAAATCAAATTCCTAATCCCCATTTCTAATTCTTAATTCCCTATTGGTGGATTATATTTTACATCTATGCCTGAAGCAGTATAATGAGGCACCCAGCCAGATGTATCAATAAACATACGAATAGCTTTAACGTGTGGATTTTCTTTGCCTGCATCAAACCAATGTGCAGTGCCTTCGGGAACAGAAATCAAATCGCCAGCTTCACAAAGCACATTAAATATTGGTTGGTTTTCAAGGTTAAACCAAAAAAAGCCTTGTCCATCAACAAAAAAACGCACTTCGTCCTCTGTGTGGCGGTGTTCGCTCAAAAATTTTGCACGTACTGCGTCATAATTTGGTGTTTCGCTGTTTATATTTATAACATCAACGGTTTTGTAGCCATTTTTGTCCATGTATGGGTACAATACGTGTGCATAAGCATCTAAAACGGTTTGTTGGTCTGCGGTTTTTTCGAGTGGAACACTTGCTTCCCATTGCTCAAAAATAATTCCTCTTTCATTCAAAAATGTACGAATTTCAGCAGGATTGCGTGAGCTAAATTGTTGGTCTGGAATATTGAGAACTGCCATATTTTTTTATATTTTTTGTGTATATTTTTTAATTTTTGTAAAAGATTTTTTTTGCAAAATTAAATGATTTTTTGAATATACTACAATGAATACTCTATAAATTTTGTAGAGTTTTAACAATTTTTTTTAGGCTTTTTTCAAACACCAAAAAAATGTTTTGCAATAGTTGCCAATATAAAACTTCCGCCAGCACCACCAATGCCCCACCAATAACCCATTTGGTCTACTTTTGGTGATACTTTTCGTTTTTTGTTGGAGATGGACGAATTTGTATTTTTAGGTTTTATTTTTGCACTTGTATTTTTCATACTTCCGCTTCCAAGCAATGCAGAGGTAGATTTGGGTGAGGTTTTTCTTTTTTGTTGTGTCATCATATCATTGATACAGTTTTTTTAAAGTGTGAGTATAGTTTTTGTTGTTTAAACTTTTAGCCCCTAAACCCCAAAGGGAACAAATGCAAAAAAGTATTTACATTAAAATTTGTTTGTGGGTTTGAATATAAAAATAGTTTGGCTAAGCAGATACAGATAATCTAATTATTTTATCATTGGGAATATGTTTCAAACTTCTTAGATTGCAGTTTTAAATTTCCTTTAAACTATGGTGCAAAAATAATACACTTTTGCATAAAAAAAAATTTTTGTTAAATTTTAATACAAATTTTTTATATTATTTAGCATTTATTTTAATTTGTAGTAGTTATACAATATTTATGAATTTATTTTATTAAAAGTAAAAAAATAATTTATATTTTTTTACGATAAGTTTTTATTTTCATGCACTACACATAATAGGGCGTTAAAAAAAAATTTCAATTCAAACAGACCTTTTCCAAGAATAATTACATTGTAAATGTGTTTTTTAATTAAAAAATCTTAGTCTAAAACGCTTATAAGCGTTAAACCACCATTTATACAATTATTTCAATTACACTGTAATAATTGAATAAAAAAATTCCCAAAAAACCTTTGTAAAAAAAGTTTTTTGGGAATTTTTTTTGTATATCAAAATTTTTATCCTTTTACCTCACCTCTACCCCATTTCGCACTACATCAGTAGGCGACACAAAATAAAGTTTACCATCAGCATCTTTTGCCATCAGTATCATGCCTTGTGATTCTACATTATTGATGTTTTTTGGGGCAAGATTAGCCACCAAACACACTTGTTTCCCGATAATTTCCTCTGGCGAATAATATTCTGCAATGCCACTCATCACTATTCTTGTATCTACGCCTGTATCAAGCGTGAGTTTGAGGAGTTTTTTCGATTTTTGGGCTTTTTCTGCATGTGTAATCGTTGCAACACGCAAATCAATCTTCATAAAATCCTCAAAACCGATATTTTCTTTGATTTGGTCAGGTTTAAAATTGGCAAGTTCATTGGTTTTTTTGGCTTGTGCAAGTTTTTCAAGTTGTGTTTCAACAGTTTTATCTTCTATTTTTTGAAAAATCAAAAATGCTTTTCCTAATGCGTGATTTTCTACCAAAACCTCAAAATTTCCTGCTTGTGTCCAATTCAAAGGCGTTTTGTGTTGGAGCATTTGGCTAATTTTTTTAGCGGTATCAGGCAAAAAAGGCTCGCCTAATATTTGCAAATTTGCCACAATCTGCAAAGAAAGGTTTAAAATCGTAGCAATTTTTTCTTTATTTTCTTCCCAATTTTTGGCAAGCGTCCAAGGAGCGGAATCTTGTAAATATTTGTTGCTAATGCGTGCAATCTCCATATAAGCGTCCAATGCTTCCCTAAACCTAAATTTATCCAAACTTTCGCTTATTTTTGGAATGGCATTTTGAATGTCGGTTATCATTTTTTTGTCAATTTCTGACAATTCATATTTTTGAGGCACTACATTTTCAAAATATTTTTCGGTCAAAACCAACGCCCTATTCACAAAATTGCCCAAAGTACCTAATAATTCGCTGTTGTTGCGGGTTTGAAAATCCTTCCATGTGAAATCATTGTCTTTTTGCTCAGGCATATTCGCAGTAAGCACATAGCGAAGTGTGTCTTGTTGGTCAGGAAAATCCTTTATATATTCGTCAAGCCACACCGCCCAGTTGCGTGAAGTAGAAATTTTGTCGCCTTCCAAATTCAAAAATTCATTTCCAGGCACATTTTCAGGCAAAATATAATCTTCGTATGCTTTGAGCATTACAGGAAAAATAATACAATGAAACACGATATTATCTTTGCCAATAAAATGCAAAAGGCGTGTATTTTCTTTGTCTTTCCAATAACTTTCCCATGTAAGATTGTTATGTGACGAATTATCATTTGGTTTTTTTTGCAAAAAATAATCTTTTGTTGCACTTATATAGCCAATTGGTGCATCAAACCATACATACAATACTTTTCCCTTTGCATCTGCATCTTCGGAAGGCACAGGCACGCCCCAATCCAAATCACGCGTAATAGCACGAGGGCGCAAACCTTGTTCAATCCACGATTTACATTGACCAAGTACATTGTTTTTCCAATCATCTTTGTGTCCTTCCAAAATCCATTCTTTTAGCCAATTTTCATAATTTTGCAAAGGCAAATACCAATGTTTTGTTTCTTTGAGTTCGGGAACTGCGTTGCTGAGTGTAGAACGTGGATTTATCAACTCATCAGGGCTAAGTGTAGAGCCACATTTTTCGCATTGGTCGCCATACGCATTGGGATTGCTACAATTTGGACAAGTACCTATGATGTTTCTATCTGTGAGAAATTTATTTCTTGGAATGTCAAAATATTGTTTGGAAACATTGGTTTCTAATAGGTTATTTTTTTCTAATTTTTGAAAAAAATCTTGGGAGGTTTCATAATGAATAGGCTTAGAAGTGCGTGAATACACATCAAAACTTATCCCAAAATCCTTAAAACTTTGGTCAATAAGCGTGTGATATTTATCTACAACTTCTTGGACAGTGATTTTTTCTTTTTCTGCGCGAATAGTTACAGGCACGCCATGCTCATCTGAACCGCACACAAAAAGGACATTTTCGCCCTTCAAACGCAAATATCTTGCATAAATATCTGCAGGAATATACACCCCCGCCAAATGTCCTATATGTATGCCTCCATTGGCATAAGGCAACGCTGCGGTAATAAGTGTTTTTTTCATATAATTTTTTTTAATTATGGATTATGGATTATTTTGTTCAAAATTAAGTCTTTTTATCAAAAAAAATGCTTTTCTTTATTTTTGGTGATTGTTCCAAAAACATTTTCTAAAATTTCTTTTTAATTATTTTATTTTCGATTTATTTTTCCCAAAAAACAGCAAAACCTGTTAGTTCTTCAGACCTAACAGGTTTTTATATGTTGTTACTTATGGTTAATTTTTGCTAAAAAAATTAAAAAACCTACATTTTTGGTCTTCTAAACAAATAACGTGTAATAAAAATGCCTGTACTACCTTCATTGCTATATGCACCTGCGTTGGTTGATAAAAGTTCCCAACCATCATTAATCATAATTTCTATTTTTAGGGTAATAATGCGGTCGTTTGATTGAATATTATTAAAGTTGATACCCACCAAACTAAAAAAATTGTCTAATTTAACTTCTTCTTCTTTGCCATTTTTATCTGTTGTAAGCAAGCGAGAACGCCCCAAACCACCAGGCACTACTGATTCTATAGCGGTCATTTGTTTAAATTCATATTTGGGTTTCAAAGGATTGTCTTGTGCTTGTAATTGTGTTACAGACATTACCAAGAAAGCAAATATACAAAAAAGATTTTTAAATGAATTGCACATAAAAAATAAAAAAAGGTTTAGAAAATGGATTAAAATGTGTTTCTAATCTGAAAATATGTTTAAAATACGAATATCATAATCCATTACCACCAAACCAAAAAAATATTACGTTTTTAATATGACTTTTTTTAGGTCATTTTTCAGCTACGATTTCTAACAACCAGATTTTTTCAAAATTACAAAAATTAAAAAAATTAAAAATCAAAACTGATTACTGAAAAAATTAATTTCTGACAACTTGGATTATGCTTTCCAACCCATAACCAAAATATCATCAGTTTGTTTTTCGGTACTTTGCCAAGATTCTAAGGCATAACTAAGGCGTTGTTGTTGTTCTGCAAAAGGTAAATTTGATATTTCAATCAACAAATTTTTTAGCCTACTTTTCATAAATTTTCTGCCATCTTCGCCTCCAAATTGGTCTTGATATCCATCAGTAAAAAGATAAAAATTAGCTTCTTTATCAAAAGGAACTTGTTTTTTGTGAAAAACCCTATATTTTTCTCGTTTGCTGAGATACCCTCCAACAGGTACATTGTCGCCTGCTATTTCGGTCAATTCATTATTTTTTACAATCCAAAGTGGGTTTTTTGCACCTGCAAAATGTATGATGTTTTCGTCTCTATCCACTACACAAATCGTAATATCCATACCGTCACGGTTGCGTGTTTCTTGTTGTTTTAGGGCTTTCATAATATTAAGGTGTAATTCTTCCAAAATATCATCAGGCGAAATTTTCTCTTGCATTAATACAATTTGTTTCAAAAAAATACTACCTGCCATTGACATAATAGCACCAGGCACGCCATGTCCTGTGCAATCTACACAAGCGATAATAGCGAATGGGTTTTTTTTGTAGGGAATTGTAATTTCATCAAACCAATAAAAATCACCAGAAACAATATCTCTTGGGCGAAAAAAAATCATACTTTGCGGAAATAATTTAGTAAAAGATTCTTTTTCAGGCAAAAGTGCGTCTTGGATACGTTTTGCATATTGAATGCTTGCTGTAATATTTTTATTTTTTTTGCGAATAATATCCGAAAGTTCTACGATTTTTTGGGCTTCTGCGAGTTCTTTTTGTGTACTTTGTAAGCGGTTTTCGGTATTTTTTCGGTTAGAAATATCTCTTATAGAAATTATTTGACTAAAAACAGGATGTTGAGGCATTGGGCGAGATTCTACCTCCAAATATTGGATTTCTTGGTTTTCCAATTTAATTTCTACTTCAATAGGGAGTGCAGTATTGCCCAATATTTCATCAGACATTCTAAAAAAATAATTTATTTTTTTACCAAAAAAATCTTCATTTTTATACGCAAAAATTTTGGAAAAAGCCTCGTTATATTCTGCGATTGCATTTTTTTTGTCCAAAAAAGCAATGCCTTCAGTGGTTACTTCTGAAAGCCTTTTTAGGCGTTCTTCGCTGGCTTTTACTTTTGAAAGGCTGTCTGCAAGGGCAATTTCTTTGGTAAGTGCGTGCAATGTACTTGCAATACTTTCGCTTGCTGTTTGGAGGAATTGTGTATGTCGGTCTGCTGGTGTTTGTGGAAAAATTACTTCCATTACCCCAATTAATTTACCATTATATACCAAGGGTTGGATATAAATGGCTTTTAGTCGAATTTTTTGGGTGGCACTTATAGAGGCAAATTTATCTTGGTTTTGCAAAAACAAAATTTCTTGATTCATAGCTACTTGTCCCACAAGTCCTTCACCATATTGATACGTAAATTGTAATTTTTGGGTATCATCAATGGCAAAAGCCCCTACAAAATTGACCATTTCAGCTTCTTCATCAGCACTATACAACGTCCCTTGTAATCCTTTGACAAAAGGCATAAGTTGCCCAAGTAGGGTTTCTACCCACGATTTTACACTTTGTCCTTCCTGCCAACGCAATATTTGTGTAAATTTGGTTAGTGCAGTTTGGTGGAATGCTTTTTCTTCGGGAATGATACCTGATGTGGTATTTTTTTGGGTGTCCAAAAATGAATTTTCTAACATATAAATTTTAGTATTTTTTTTAATCTTAAAACAAGATAAATGCCATTTATTTAGATAATTCATTAAAAGGGGAAAAAGATTTTTTTAAGCCCTAATTGATTATCGAAAAAACTGATAACTGAAAAAACTTAATTTCTTGTTTTGGTGTATGTTTTTTTGTATCTTTGCGTAAATATTTAATGGATTTTATCACAAGATGGGTGTTACAGAACGCAAAGAACGCGAAAAATTGGAACGCAGAAATGCCATAATTGTATCAGCAGAAAAAATTTTTTTTAAAGAAGGCATAGAAAATGCATCTATGGAGCAAATTGCCCAAGAAGCAGAACTAAGCAAGGGTACGTTATATTTATACTTCAAAAGTAAAGAAGAATTATATCATATTATTATCTTGCGTGGATTTATTGAATTACGCAAACGCCTTAGAGAAGCCACACAAGACGAAACCGCCACAGGTTTGCAACACGTAAAGTCTATTTCAGAAGCATATATCAAATTTTCAAATGACCATTTAGGTTATTTCAATGCTATTTTGTACTATCAAAACGATAATTTTTCTTCAAAAAGTAGAGAACCAAGCGAAATCCAATCACTCAGAGGTGGAAACGCAGTAATAGAAATTCTTGTACAAGCTATTTTACGAGGCAAAAATGACAAAAGTATTTCACTCAATGTAAATGAAGTAGAAACTGCTTTTGTACTTTGGAGTCAATTAACAGGGCTTTTACAAGTAATTGAACGCAAAATGAGCATCATCACATACCATTATCGCATCAAACAAAGTGACCTTTTTACATCTTATTTTGAACTTTTGGAAAAATCTTTGAAATAGTTTTTTCAGTTGTTAGTTTTTAACATGTAAATTTATCTTTTACCCAATGTATAAGTTTTTTTTGTTTAAAAAATCAAAAAAAACCATTTCCTCATAAAAAAGAAATTATTTTTTTTGTTGTGTAATCCAAAATATTAAAAATTCTTCAAACAACTTTTATTTTTTACCATAACCAACAAGAGAATGAAAATAAACAAGAGATTTTTATACTAACTATCTTTTGGTAACACTTACTTTGTATCCGCCATAAAGATTAAGACGAGGTAAGGTTTTTGTTTCATAGACAACGCCAATTACTAAACAAACTGACAACTGAACAAACCAATAACTTCCCTACTCCACCAAAGGCAATTCCACAAAAAAAGTAGTGCCTTTTTGCGTGCTACTTTCCACCCAAATTCGCCCGCTTGCGTGTTCTACACCTCTTTTTGCGAGTGCAAGCCCAATGCCAGAGCCTTGTTCTTTGGTACTAAAATTAGGCAAAAAAATCTTTTCTTGCAATTCAAGCGGAATCCCAGCACCATTATCTGCTACACTTATCAGCAATACACCTTCTATTTCAGATTTTATGGTAATACAAATATTTTTTTGTTCCACATCTTGTGTGGCTTCTATGGCATTTTTTATGAGATTAACCATAATCCGCCCCAGCAATTCCTTGTCGCCCAACACAAAAAAACGTTTTTCCTGCAAAAAATTCCATGAAATACTCTCATTATTTTTATATAATTCTTGTGTAGATTTGAGCATATTTATCACATCAAAACGTGCTTCTACCGCAATAGGCATTTTGGCATATACCGAAAACGAGTTTGCAATATGATTTAATACATCAATTTGCTCCAAAAGCATGATGATACCACGCTCAAAAGTACGTTTTACGACTTCACTTTGGTCATTCATACGCATTTGCATCATTTGTAGGTGCAATTTCATAGGTGTAAGCGGATTGTTGATTTCGTGTGCTACTTGCCTTGCAATTTCTTTCCAAGCATCTTCTTTTTGGTTAAATGCCATTTTCTTTTTATTAGATTCTAATTTTTTAAGCATTTTATTATATTCTTGCACAAAAATTCCTATTTCATCAGTTTTTGCAGTCCAAGTCAATTCTTCATATTCATTTTCTTGATAAAGGCTTGTTTTTTTGATTTGTAGCGTGATTTGTCGCAAAGGTGCAGTAAGAATTTGCGAGGCACTATATGAAAGAATTAAAAAAATTAAAAAAACAATTACAAAAATATTTAGAATATTAGCAAAACTATGCAAAAGTTTTTGGTGTAACTTGGTTTGTGCATCAAAGAAAGGAATACTTACCACACCGCCAAGTTGTATGCGGTCATTTTGAGGATATTTGACAGGCACATACGCAGATTGGTATTGCAATGTACCTACGTGTTCGGGCAATACAATTTCAGTATTTTTTTCTTGTTTTATAAGATAAATTGCCTCTGGATTGATGTATTTTGAAAGAATATTTTGTTCGTATATGGTTGGTTGGCTTGTGGTCAAAAGCCTACCTTGTTCATCAAAAACACTAATATCAAGTTCTGCAAATTCAGAAATATCTTGTAAAATTTGAGTAAATTGTGGTTTTTGAATTTTTTTGTTTTGAAAATCCTGCAAAGGATTGCTCAACTGTCGTGCAATTTGTCGGGTTTGTTGGCTAAAATTTCGCTCAAATTCTTGTTTATAATCTCTTTGCAAAGTTCCCCACATGACCACGCTTATTGTGAGTAAAGGCATAAAAAACGCAAGATTAAGATAAATTTGTATGCGCGTAGCAAATTTTATTTCATTGCCTTGCTGATTTTGTAAAAACGCATAAATCCCCAAACCAATAAAAATCCCTAACCCTAAATTTAAAAACCAAAATGAAAACAAAGAAAAGTATTCACTCCAAGTATGCAAAGGACATGTAACTAAAATAAGTTTTTTGAAACCACCTTGCAACGCAAAATGTATGTAATTTTGGGATACTGCACCCCTCAAAAAAATATTATCTCCCTCAAAAAGTGAAGATGGAAAATCCTTTTCATAGTTAAATTCGCCCACACCATACACAAGTTGCCTATTGTCATACACCGCATAACTATAAAAACGAGCAGAAAGTGGAGGCGTATAAGTACTTGAAAGCAAAAGTTTTGGAAATACATACGTATCACTTTGGCGTTTTTGGACAATATCCAAGAGTAAATGATTGCCATTAGGATAATCAATAAAAGCCAAATACCGTTTTTGGGCATTTGCACCTGCTTTTTCTATATGCCAAATAGCTGGATTTTCTGTATCAAAAGGGATTTTTTGATAGGTTTTTTGATAATATTCAAAATTCCCTTCTGTATTTTCACTTCCTAACGAAGGATTACCTTTTTTATCAAAAAGTAATATTTTTACATTGTATTGATTGAAATAATTACCCAAATATTCCCTGCGAATTTTCTCCTGCCATGCTACTGACAAGTAACTTCGTGTAGTATCTTGAAGATACTTTTGTGTTTCAGGAGCTTTTTCTAATTTAGAAACCACTTTTCCCAAAAAATCTTCTGCCAATTGGTCATCTTCAGGCAAAATTTTATTGGCAAAATTCCGCATATCTTGCACATTTTGTTTCGCCCTCGCTTCCAACCATAACATTGTAACTACATTTCCACCAAAAAACGCCCAAAGAAATAGATAAATCGTTGCCAAATAATTAAATTTCTTAATGTTTTTAGCAATTTGTGTGTATTGGCATACCCAAAATATCAATAAATGCAAAGAGATAATCCAAAAATAAACGCTGTTTGCTATCCAAAAATATAAAATACCCCACAATACCACACAAACAATATAATACAAAAGATTTTCCTTTATAAAACTAAAAAAATTCTTATTGTGCTTAAAAAAAGCATATTGTACGCGTACAAATTTATGCCAAAAATAAAAAAATGGCAAAGAAATCGCCATAAAACCACCCATAACAAAGGCATTTTTCCAAGAAAAATCAATCTCACGTGTAATATCCAACTTATAATCCGCATACACCCAATATTGCAAAAAAATTGCATAACAAATTGCCCAACAAGATGCAAAAATGGTAAAAATCATTACGAAAATGATGTTATTCATGCTTTTTTTTGGCGTTACAAACCGTAAAATCTGCTTCAAAAAAGGTATTTGATGAATACCCCTAAACCAATCCCAAAACATAGCCAAATACAACATCAAAAACACAGAAATAAGCACCCAAAAGCGAATTTCAGCAGATATTTTTTGGATTTTGATGGCGTTGTTTGGGTTATTTTCAAGGATTTTTTCATCAAAAAATGCGATAGTTTCGTTTTTGGCATTTTTAATGTGTTTGTTTGGATTATTTTGACTGATTTTTGCATCAAAAAATGTAATTCTTTCTGAAATGCCTAAATCTGTATGGTAAATAGGCATCAAAAATGGATTTTTGGTATTAAATGTTTGCACCAATGCGATAAAACTGCATAATTGTATCGTATCGTCTTCACTTATCCATTGTTTTTTTTCAAATAAAAATTTACCTTGTGGCAGTTCTTTGTATTCACTTTCTTTGTAGTTGTTTTCTTTTGTTTGTTGTATTTGCTCATATTCAAACGCATATTTTGCATCGCTCCAAAACACAAGTCTTTTGTTGCGATACACCAGATAAGGGTATTTTTGCAAAAAATTTTTTACTTGCAATATAACTAAGCCATTTTTTTTTATTTTTTTTGCAAGTATGATGTTTTGTTGTCGTGCTTCGTGTTGTGCTTTTGTGATATTTTTTTGAATACTTTGAAAATTTATTTTATCATTTTTTTGTGAAAGAAAATAAAAAAATGTTATAAATATTATCAAAAAACAAAAAATAGCGATAAAAATGATATTTTTTTTTGTATAAAAAGGCATATTAAAATAGTAGTCAGTTTTTTCAGTAGTCAGTTTTTTAGTAGTTATTTTTTTCCAGTTAAAGGCTATTTTTGGTGGTTAGGTGGCTTTTAGTCAGTTAAACAATTTTCTTGCCTAAAACATAGTTAATGCTATTTTTTGGTATAATTTTAAAATCTGCATATTTTTTGTTTTATAAAGAGATATTAGAAATTTGGTTATTAGAAAGTTTTACAAAAAAATAAAAAATACGTATTAAAAATTAGGAGAAAAAAAAAATTTTAATTTATTTTATAAAATTATCTTTTATTAAAAATGAAAAACACCAATTTAGTGCTTTTATTGTTGTATACCGCACTTATTGCAAGTGTTATGAATGGTATTTTATTTTTTTATAGCCAACAACGCCAAATTGAGAATACGAACGATTTAATGACAACAAGTGAAATTGTTTTAGGATTTACAAAACTTCTTTCTGCGGTCAAAGATACAGAAACAGGACAAAGAGGTTATATTATTACCCAAAAAGCAGAATATTTACAACCTTTTGAGCAAGGACTTCAAGACATCAAAAAACTTCAAAGCGTATTAAATAGCGTTATTGAGAAAAAATACAGTGAAAAAAAAGATATTTTGCGTGATTATTTGGACAAAAGAATAAGAGAAATCCAGCAAACCCTTGATTATACCAAAAATAATAAAAGATATGAAGCACTTAAAATTATAGAAAGTGGGCGAGGAAATGATTACATGAATAAAATCAGAGAGATTTTTAGCCAAATAGAAGCCCAAGAATCAGGCGAGCAATACATTAAAAAAAATTGGCTCAGAGAAGTTTTGGCATTTTTTGCGGTTGTTAATATTACTTTTGTGGTTTTTGTGGTAATGGTGTTAATAGTTTCTATTTTTTTCTTAAAAAAAATTAACAACAAAAATCAAAGTCTTGTAGAAACGCTCAATAACCAAAACCAAATATTGGAGAAAAAAGTAAAAGAACGCACTTTGGCATTAGAGGAAATCAACAATGAACTTATAACTGCTGATGAAGAACTTAGACAACAAAACGAAGAAATAAGCCAAAATAATGATTACATGGTGCAAAATCAAATAAAATTGGAACAACTCAACCAAGCAAAAGACGATATTTTAGGCATTGTGGCACACGACCTTCGCAATCCAATTAATGCAGTATTTGGGCTTTCCAATCTTATAAATATGACCTTAGAAGAGGTAACACTACCGCCAAAAAAACAACAAGACGTACAAGAATATATCACACTCATAGCCAAATCATGCGAAAAAGGCAATGAAATTATTCAAAATATATTGGAAGTAGGCGAATTGGAAAGCCCTTATTTTGTGCTTGACACACAACCCGAAAACCTGATAAAAATATTAGAAAATACCATAAAATTGCAAGAAATCTACTTACAAAGTAAGCATATTACGATTGATAAAAAATTTGAACATACAGAAATTTTTGCGCATGTAAATAAAGAAAAATTTGCACGTGTGATGGACAATCTCCTCTCAAATGCTATAAAATTTAGCTTTGAAAATAGTACAATCTACCTGAATATTTATCAGAAAAACCAAAATATTATATTTTCTATTCAAGATGAAGGCATTGGTATCAGCGAAGATATGCAAAAAATATTGTTTGACAAATTTTCAAAAGCACGCAGGAGAGGCACAAAAGGCGAAAAATCCATTGGGCTTGGTATGTCTATTATTCAAAAAATAGTACATCTACATCACGGAAATATTTGGGTAAATAGTGTTGAAAATAAAGGAAGTACATTTTTTGTGGAAATTCCTGCATAAAATCCCGCTTTTGTAAGGATTTTATAGTTTTTTTAAGTTTTTTTTTGAAAATAAATAATACCACCAAAAAATACAAAAATACTAACCAAAAAAGAACCTAAAAACTCATATTTCCACAAAAAATTACCAAAAAAACAAGCCCTCAACATATCCAACATACCCACAAGCGGATTGAGGTAATACAAAAAATGCCATTTTTGGGGAATAATATCTACGCTGTATGCTACAGGCGATACAAAAAAACCAATTTGCAATAACATTTGCACCAAAGGCATAGCATCTCTGTATCTGTTACAAAAACCTGCTAACCCAATACCTAAACCGCCCACAAATAACCAAAACCACACCAAAATCAAAGGAAAAAACAATAAATATAGGGAAATTTTGGCAAAAAAACAGATATAAATAAGTAACCAAATAGCCATTTGTACCAAGAAATCTATACTTGTAATGCCTATTTTGCTCAAAGGCAACCAAATATGGGGAAAATAAATTTTTTCGGTAAAATGCCTTGATTGTAACATTACATTGGCACATTGTTGGCACGTTTGCACTGTATAAAGCCAGCAAATCATGCCAATACTTACCCAAATCGGATAAAAAACCTCTTTTGTAGGCGTTTGCAAACCCAATCCAAACACCAAATACAACACCAAAACGCTTACCAAAGGCTGGAATATCGCCCAAATCCACCCCAAAATACTTTGAAAATAACGTACTTTTGCTTCTCTATACCACAACGCCCAAAATATACCGTTATATTGCTGTAATTCTTGCACATCAATCCAAAAATCTGGTTTTGCATGAATATAAATGCGTTTTTTTGGCATTAGATTTTAAATTATTGATTATATCTTTTTTTCATAAAGGTTATTAATGCCCCAATCCATAGTTTTTTCGCCTACTTTTTTAAAATCCTGTTTTTCATAATATGCACACAAAGCTGGGTTGCTTGCATTACAATCAAGTCGCATAAGGGATATTTGTTGATTTTTGAGGGTATTTTCTATTTCCAAAAGTATTTTTGCACCCAAATTTTCGCCTGCATACTGCCTTCTTACCACAAACGAATGAACATAACCTGCTTTTGTGGTGTCATTTCCCCAAAACATTTTATCCTCATACATTAAGCGATACATACCCATGATTTCTGGGTACAAAATTACGTTTTTGGTTTCGTTTTTAATATCATTTTGGGTTATATTTTTTACAAAATAAAACTCATTTTGTGCAAAACTATCTTCTACCCACATTTTTATTTTTTGTGGAGTTGTGTCAGGATTAAGCCAAATCTGCCATTGTGTAAGGTTTTTGGTGTGTAACCATTCCGCAGATTCCTGCAAAAGCTGGTAAATAATAAACAATTCATGCGGTTGCGCAGGATAAATCAACATAAATTTTTTAAGGATTGAGGACTATAGATTGAAGAATTATGGATTTTTTTCCAAAAAAGTAATCAATTTCTAATCTCTCCTTCCGAAGTTAAAGGACTTATTTGTTCTTCTTTTACCTTTGGGAAAAACGCACCTTGCATAAAAATAATCACAAAAACACCTATAAAAATGGACGAATCTGCAATATTAAAGATAGGCCAAAAAGAATAATATTGCCCGCCTATGAGCGGAATCCAATTTGGCAAATACCCCTCCCAAATATCTATATAAATCATGTCAATCACCTGCCCATGAAACCAAGGCGTGATAGAACCTACAGGCGCATTATTCAAAAAAACACCATAAAAAGTACCATCAATTACATTGCCCAAAGCACCGCCCAAAATCAATGCTACACACCATATAAGCCCTTTGTGTGCATTTTTACGCACCAAATATGTAATGTAGTATGCAATGCCTATCGTAGCTAATAATCTAAATCCACTTAGAGCAAGTTTGCCATATACATTATCCCATTTTAAACCAAAAGCCATACCAGGATTAAGGATATAATGAATTTTGAACCAATCACCAAACACTTTAATCTGTCCCGCAGAACCCATTTCCATATTAAAATGCACCCAAAGTTTTACCGCTTGGTCTATGGCAATAATCAACAAACTTAAAAGAAAATATTTTAGATATTTCATTTTTTTTATTTATTTTTTTAGATTATGAGTATTTATTTTGTGTAGTTTATTACTTACAACACAAATTTCCCAATATAATTGAATGGCGTAACTGCCAAGATTTCGTTTTTGATATTTGTATCAATGTGTAAGTTTTCTACAAAAACTTTAATCATTTCAGCGTTTATTTTTTCGCCTGTGCGTGTAAGTTCTTTGAGGGCATTGTAAGGGTCAGGATAATTTTCTCTGCGAAGGATTGTTTGAATTGCCTCAGCCACAACCGCCCAATTATTATCTAAATCATTTCTAAGGGTATTTTCGTTGAGTTGGAGTTTTGAAATTCCTTTTTCCAAACTCAAATACGCCACAAAACTATGTCCAAAAGGCACGCCTAAATTACGCAAAACAGTGGAATCTGTCAAATCTCTTTGTAGGCGAGAAATTGGTAATTTTTCTGCCAAAAATGTAAAAATACTATTGGCAAAAAGTAAATTACCTTCCGCATTTTCAAAATCTATTGGATTTACTTTGTGGGGCATAGCAGACGAACCTACTTCATTTTTTTGGATTTTTTGTTTAAAATAATCCATTGCAATATATTGCCACATATCCCTTGCAAAATCCACCAAAATTACATTTATACGTTTAAATGCGTCTAATTGGCTTGCAAGGTTATCATAATGTTCTATTTGTGTAGTTGGATAACTGCGTTTTAATCCTAAATTTTGCAATAAATTTTGTGCAAAATGTTCCCAATCTACCGCAGGAAAAGCCAAATAATGTGCATTAAAATTGCCTGTTGCACCGCCAAATTTTGCACTATTTGGAATATTTTCTAAGGTTTGTATTTGTATTTGCAACCTTTCTACAAAAACTTTTATTTCTTTGCCCAAAATTGTAGGCGAAGCAGGTTGTCCATGTGTGCGTGCAAGCATTGGAATATCTTTCCATTGTATAGCAAGCATATTTAAAATCCCTATAATTTGTTTTAATTTTGGTAAAAAAACCTCAAAAATAGCATTTTTTAACAAAAAAGGAATTGCAGTATTGTTAATATCCTGAGAAGTAAGCCCAAAATGTATACATTCTTGGTATTGTTGTAGTCCAATTTCTGCAAATTTTTCACGCAAAAAATATTCTACTGCTTTTACGTCATGATTTGTGATTTTTTCTATTTCTTTGATGCGGAGGGCATCATTTTCTCCAAAATTTTGGTGGATTTTATCCAAAAGAATAATTTTTTCTTGGGAAATTGTGGGCAAAAAAGGCAAATTTAATGCACTCAATGCCTTAAAATACTCAATTTCTACCAATACACGCCCTTTTATCAAGGCAAATTCTGAAAAATAAGCAGAAATACGATTTATTTTATCAAAATACCGTCCATCTAAAGGCGAAATGCTGTGAAGTGTGTGCATAATTTAGTTAATTCAGTAGTCGGTTTTTCAGTTTTTGGCTGTTCTACTGAATATATTGACAACTGAACAAACTGATAACTTTTTTTGAATTGCAAAAATATGATTTTTTTTGAAATTTTTTATAAAAAATATCTATAAAAACCAAACAATACAAAACATGCACCACATGTCTTGTATTGTTCCAAAGTACAAAAAATAAATACCAAAAAATTATCCTTCTTCTCCCAGCATTTCGCTATCAGCTAATTCATCAGCTTCTACACGCAGATTATCCACAATAAAATTTTGGCGTTCAGGTGTATTTTTACCCATGTAATAGGTCAAAGTATCTTTGATAGAAGAATCTTTTTTGAGCATTACAGGTGTCAGTTTAATATCTTTGTTGATAAATTTACCAAATTCATCAGGCGAAATCTCTCCCAAACCTTTAAACCGTGTTATTTCAGGGTTAGGGCCTAATTTTTTGATGGCATTTAGACGTTCTTTGTCTGTATAACAATAAATTGTTTGTTTTTTATTTCTAACCCTAAACAAAGGTGTTTCCAAAATATATACGTGTCCTTGTTTGACCAAATCAGGGAAAAATTGCAAGAAAAATGTAAGCAACAATAATCTAATGTGCATACCATCTACATCTGCATCTGTTGCCACTACTACACGGTTATAACGCAGATTTTCAAGGTTTTCCTCAATATCTAAAGCATGTTGCAGGAGGTTAAATTCTTCATTTTGATACACTACTTTTTTGGTCATACCAAAACAATTTAGGGGTTTTCCACGCAATGAAAATACTGCTTGTGTAGCCACATCTCTTGCTTTAGTGATAGAACCACTTGCAGAATCACCTTCAGTAATAAATAATGTAGTATTATAACGCTGTTCTTTTTTCAAATCTGTAAAATGCACTGTACAATCTCTTAGTTTTTTGTTGTGCAGATTGGCTTTTTTTGCTTTTTCATTTGCCAACTTACGAATACCTGAAATGTCTTTCCTTTCTTTTTCAGACTGCAAAATACGTTTTTGCAACGCATCTTTTATATCTGGATTCATGTGGAGAAATTTGTCCAATTCGGTTTTGATAAAATCATTTACAAAACTTCTTATCGTAGTGCCACCATTAGGCGTGAGGTGCAAAGAGCCTAATTTTGTTTTGGTTTGCGACTCAAAAACAGGTTCTTGTACTCTTATACTTACCGCAGCTACCATAGATGCACGAATATCTGCTGGGTCATATTCTTTTTTAAAAAAATCCCTTACCGTTTTTACCACTGCTTCCCTGTATGCTGATAAATGTGTACCACCTTGTGTGGTATTTTGTCCATTGACAAATGAATAATATTCTTCGCCATATTGGTTGCCATGCGTGATAGCGATTTCAATATCTGTGCCTTTGAAGTGCATAATTGGGTAACGCAGTTCTGCTTCGTTGGTTTTACTTTTTAATAAATCCAAAAGTCCATTTTTAGAAAAATATTCTTTTTTATTATAAAAAATCTTTAATCCAGCATTCAAATACGCATAATTCCAAATAAGCTCTTCCAAAAATTCAGGTTGGAATTTATAACCTTCAAATACCTCTTCGTCAGGCTCAAATGTAATAAAAGTACCATCTTTTTCTTTGGTAGGCATTATTTCTGATTCTTTGAGCAAAATTCCTTTTGAAAATTCCGCAGTTTTGGACTCGCCATTGCGAAATGCTTGTACTTTGAAATACCTTGAAAGGGCATTTGTAGCTTTTGCCCCAACACCATTGAGTCCTACTGATTTTTGAAACGCATCACTGTCATATTTACCCCCTGTATTGATTTTAGATACACAATCCACCACTTTACCCAATGGAATACCACGCCCAAAATCACGGATTGTAACACTGTCTTCCAATATTTGAATGTCAATATGTTTTCCAAAACCCATCATATATTCATCTATGGCATTGTCCATGATTTCTTTGGCAAGGATATAAATGCCATCATCAGGCGAAGTACCATTGCCAAGTTTGCCAATATACATACCTGGTCGCCTGCGAATATGTTCACGCCAATCAAGGGTTTTGATATTGTCTTCGGTATAGGTAGAAGTTGAAGTATTCATAATATTATCTATAATTGTGGTATAAATGTGTATAAATGTTGTAAATAATCAAATTAGGGAATTATGTAAAACTCAAAATTTAAACTATTACATTTAATTTTTTAAATTATTATTTAAAACGTTACAAAATTAAACATTTTTTTATAATTCCTATGTTTTTTTTATTTTTTTTGAAAATATTTATAATTTTACAATAAGGAAATGAAAAATAATAAAGAAAAAAGTTTGTCATTTTGAAAAATCTGGCTGTTTTGGCTATGGTTAGGAACAGCAATATTCCTGCAGAATATTTCTACGAAATGACAAAAAATACATTTTTCATAAGCATTAGAAAAAACCAACATATCAAAATCTATAGCAATCCACATATTACACAAAAAACTGATAACTCAAAAATTGATTACTGGAAATTTTTACCTCCCCAAATACACCATCAATATAGAAATATCAGAAGGCGACACACCGCTAATGCGTGAGGCTTCGCCTAAGGTTTTTGGACGCATTTTTGGAAATTTTTGGCGACTTTCTGAAGAAAGTGCTTGTACTTTGGCATAATCAAAACTTTCAGGAATAATCAAATCTTCCAATTCTTGAAAACGCATAGCCATATTACGTTCTTTTTCCAAATACACATCATATTTGTAGTGAATTTCTACTTGTTCGCTTACTTCACTTGAAAAATCTTCTAAGATTTTTGCAAAAGGTGCATAATTTCTCGCCAAATTTTCGTTGGTTATTTCAGGTCTTTTGAGCAGATTTCCCACAATAATTTTCTCACGCACAGGACTTGTTTCCAACATTTCTAATGTAGGATTTATTTCTTCGGGAGATGCTTTCAGTTCTTTTAATTGTTGTTGCAAAACTGCAATTTTCGCTTCTTTTTCTTTCACATTGTCAAGCCTTTTTTGCGAAGCAAGCCCTATTTTGTATCCTTTTTCGGTGAGGCGAATATCCGCATTGTCTTGTCGGAGCGAAATGCGATATTCTGCTCTTGACGTAAACATACGATAAGGCTCATCAGTACCTTTATGCACCAAATCATCAATCAATACACCAATATAAGCGTCAGCCCTTGACAATACGAGTGCTTCTTTTTCATGGACTTTTTGGTGGGCATTAATGCCTGCCATAAGCCCTTGACAGGCAGCCTCCTCATAGCCCGTAGTACCATTTATTTGTCCTGCAAAATACAAATTTTCAATTAAATGTGTTTCCAGCGTAGTTTTTAATTGTGTTGGTGGAAAATAATCATATTCAATCGCATAACCTGGTCTAAACATTTTACAATTTTCAAAACCTGCTATTTTTTGAATGGCTTTAAATTGTACTTCTTGTGGCAATGACGTAGAAAAACCATTGACATAAATCTCAACTGTATTCCAGCCTTCAGGTTCTACAAAAATTTGGTGACGGTCTTTGTCCGAAAAACGGTTTATTTTATCTTCGATAGAAGGGCAATAACGCGGTCCTAAGCCTTTAATTCTGCCTGCAAACATAGGAGATTGCTCAAAACCTGTTTTCAAAATCTCATGAACTTCGGTGCTTGTGTAGGTAATAAAACAACTTCTTTGTGTAGTAAGGGATTTTGTTTCATCAGAAAAAGAGAATTTATTTGGATTTTCGTCTCCTTTTTGTTCTTCCATTGCATGATAATTCAAAGTACGTCCATCAATGCGTGGAGGCGTACCTGTTTTCATGCGTCCTGCCTCAAAACCAAGCGTTACGAGTTGTTCTGTGATGCCTGTAGAGGCTTTTTCGCCCATTCTACCGCCACCAATTCGTTTTTCGCCAATATGAATAAGTCCATTCATAAAAGTTCCGTTGGTAAGTATCACGCTTTTGGCTCTGATATCAAGTCCCATACCTGTTTGTACACCACATACACGATTATCTTCTATGATTAGCCCAGAAACCATGTCTTGCCAAAAGTCCAAATTTGGCACTTTTTCCAATGCTATACGCCATTCTTCTGTAAATTTTGCCCTATCGCTTTGACAACGCGGACTCCACATAGCAGCGCCTTTTGAGCGATTAAGCATACGAAATTGTATCATGCTAAGGTCGCTAATAATGCCTGACATACCACCCAAAGCATCTATTTCTCTCACAATTTGCCCTTTTGCTACACCGCCCATAGCAGGATTGCACGACATTTGGGCAATTTTTGTCATGTCTAAGGTTATCAAAAGGGTTTTTGAACCCATAGTTGCAGCAGAAAAAGAGGCTTCGCAACCAGCATGTCCTGCACCTACTACAATTACATCATATTCAGGAAACATATTTTTAGTTTTTAAAAATTTTTATTGTATAGATTTTTATTATACGTTATCTTTATAAGATTTTTGTTATTTTTGTAAGCATTATTTTTATATTTTTTCTAAAATATTTTGTTTTTAAAAAATGAAAAAAATAATCACAAGTTTAGCATATAAGTAAATTGTGATGTTTTCAAAAAAAAAATTCTGGATTTTTTTATAAATTTAAAAATAAGGATATAAAAAATAATAAAGTAAAAGATTTATCATTTTGCAAAAATATGGCTGTTCTTTAGCTAAGATTGGAATAACGATATTCTTCTCGGAATATTTCTACGGAATGACAAAAAAAGACAAAATAGAATTCTGATAACTTTATTTAATTACTATGCGTCATCATTTGAAAAATTTGGTGTAGTTTTTCAGGCATTTCAAGTTGTAAAATACCTTTTTCTTCGTCTATTTTTTGTTCAAACGCATAAAATTTCTTTTTATAATACCAAAATAAATAAGGTGTAACAGGGTATTCCATTTTTCTATAAAAATGATTTGAAATTTGCAAAGCATTTTGTATAAACATTTGCGCAGGGAATAATTTATCTATGATGTGAACAAAAGCGCTATTACGTGCAGGGATTACAAACAAAACACCATAATTGGGCGTTGGCAATTCAAATATTTCCTCTAAATATAATACTTGTGTAGAGGCATAATTGGGCGTATTAATGACTTTCATTTCAAATTGTTTATCAGGATTATTCAATACTTCAATTTGAACAGGGTGTTTTTTCACATTTTCGTAAGCAATTTCCCAAAGTGTTTCCAAAGGCACGCCCCATTCTTTGATATCATTGTGTTGCAAATACCTAAAACCTTCGTCATAATCCAACCCCAATAGTGTAACTGTGTGTGGTATATCTTCACGTGAAATCATATTTACAGTGCCTTTATTGGTATTATTGACATATCCCGCTTCACGCACTTGCACTACAAGGAGATTTTTTGAATAATCAAAATCTTTGAGTACATAGGTTTCTTTTTTGTTGAGAAAATCTGTAAGGCTTTTTTTCACTTGTGAAAAATAATTTGCCACCACCCTTTTTTTTTCTTCGTCAGATACTGTTTTGCAAGACCTGAGCATATTATTAAGGTTAAGTTCCATTGTCATTTTACCTTCCTCTTCGTCATCTTTTTGATTTCCGTCTTTTTTATTCCCAGCACTTTCATTCATTTTCATACTTATATGTATAACTCCTTTTTCCACTTTGAAAATATCTACACCCAATTCTTGTGCAAGTATTACCATTTCATCAATACCAAGATTGACGATTTGCTCAAATAATGCTTGGTCTGCATCACCTAAATAGGCTTGATTCATGGTATAATCCACAGGAAAATTATATTTTTTGTTGCTCATAGTTTTGCATTATTTTTAAGTTATAGATATTTATGCTATCATAAAATTACAGTTTCTCTATTTCTTCAATAGACAAGCCTGTTGCTTTGGCAATATTTGCTATATCTAAGCCTATTTGTTTTAGATTTTTTGCAGTATTTTTAATGCCAATTTTAACGCCTTCTTCTTTGCCCATTTCTTTTCCAATTTCAATACCTTTTTCAATACCCTCTTCAATACCTTCTTCTTTTCCATCAAAAAAAGCGGTATCTGTTACATTTTTTAAATCTCTGTAATATTTCAAACTTTTTTCGTAGGCATTTTGTTGCTTGCGGTCAAATTTAGCAATTTCTGCCTCGTCAAAGGCTTTTTCAAAAGAATTATCATTGATAAAAAGTTGTGGGATATTTTGCAAATTATCTAAATTCCTAATAAAATACAACCATTTATCTTTTCTATCTTTGAGTTGTGATAAATCTTTGCGAAATTTTGGCATTTCTAAATAAATAAAACAAAGTTTTTCATAAAAAATATCTTGTGTTTCAGTTTCAGTAAGCATCACACGGTGCATATATTTATGCTCATTTTTTTGGCTTTCGTCAAATATAAAATCTAAAATCCCAATACAATACACAGATTTCAAATGATAATCCCAATCGCCTCGTGGGGCTTGTTGTTGAATGGGAAAACTCGCATAATAAATGCTTCTGTCAATAAAATAATTTTGTTTTGCTTTTTGCAATTCTACAATAAATTGTTCTCCGTCCAATGATTCACAAAAAATATCAAAAATAGCTTTCCTATCCAAACCTATTGCCCCAAGTCGTTCATTTTTTTTGAATCTGAGGTCTTTGATTTGGTGTTTTTTTGGTAAAATAGCGTTTAAAAAATCTTTCAAAAGGTCTTTGTTTGCTTCTTCTCCAAAAAGTTTTTTAAACCCAAAATCTGTGAAAGGATTTATATAACGTGCCATATTTTTTATATTTTTTGTGAATTTTTCTTGTAAATTTGATAAAAACCCAAATGTTACAACGGAATATTTCCGTGTTTCTTTTTGGGTGTAGCAACTACTTTATTTTGTAATATTTCAAATGCTTTGAGTAGTTTATAACGTGTTTCTTGTGGTATAATTACTTCGTCAATATAGCCACGTTGTGCAGCACGATAAGGTGTAGCAAATTTTTGGGTATATTCCGCTTCTTTTTCTTTGAGTTTTTGGGCAGGGTTTTCCGCTTCTTCAATTTCTTTTTTAAAAATAATTTCCGCAGCACCTTTTGCACCCATTACCGCAATCTCCGCACTTGTCCAAGCATAATTCATATCTGCCCCAATGTGCTTAGAGTTCATCACATCATACGCACCACCATACGCTTTTCGTGTAATCACTGTGACACGTGGCACGGTTGCCTCACAAAAAGCGTACAACAGTTTTGCCCCATGTGTGATAATGCCATGCCATTCTTGGTCAGTTCCAGGCAAAAAGCCAGGCACATCTTCCAACACTAACAACGGAATATTAAAACTATCACAAAATCTTACAAATCTTGCACCTTTTGTGCTTGCTTGTATATCCAATACCCCTGCAAGGCTATTTGGTTGGTTGCCCACAATGCCAATACTTCTTCCACCCAAACGTGCAAAACCAACAATAATATTGGTAGCAAAGTTTTCATGTACTTCCAAAAATGAATTTTCATCAATAATATGTCCCAACACCTCACGCATATCATAAGGTTGTTGTGCATTGTCAGGGATAATGCTATCCAATGCAGGACGCATTTCTGACTGTTTGCCTGCTGATGTGTAGGGCAAACGAGGTGCATCATCTTCGCAATTTTGGGGCATATAACTCAACAAATCTTTAATCCTTTGGATACATACTGCCTCATTTGCACACGCAAAATGTGTTACACCACTTTTGGTGCTGTGTGTGCTTGCTCCGCCAAGTTCTTCGGAAGTTACTTCTTCATTGGTAACCGTTTTTACGACTTTTGGTCCCGTTACAAACATATAAGACGTGTTTTCCACCATCAAAATAAAATCTGTTATCGCAGGTGAATATACTGCACCACCCGCACAAGGACCCATTATCGCAGAAAGTTGAGGCACTACGCCAGAAGCTAAGGTATTGCGATAAAAAATATCTGCATAACCTGCCAACGATTGTACGCCTTCTTGAATCCTTGCACCGCCAGAGTCATTTAATCCAATAATTGGTACGCCATTTTTCATTGCCAAATCCATGATTTTGCAAATTTTTTCTGCGTAGGTTTCTGATAATGCTCCACCAAAAACCGTAAAATCTTGTGAAAAAACATACACAGCGCGCCCATTTATTGTACCAAAACCCGTAACCACACCATCCCCCAAATAATATTCTTGGTCAAGTCCAAAATCTTTGCATCTATGGGTTACAAATTTACCAATTTCCTCAAAACTTCCTTCGTCCAATAGCAAAGCGATGCGTTCTCTGGCAGTAAGTTTACCTTTTTTGTGTTGTGCGTCTATGCGTTTTTCGCCACCGCCTTGTTCTGCTTCTTTATTTTTTTGGGCAAGAATTTCAAATTTTTCCATAATATAAAAGGTTGCCCCCCAGCCCCCAAAGGAGTAAGCTCCACAGCCCCGAAGGGGAGTAATTAATTTAAAAAAGTAAATAATAGTTTAGTATATTTATTCCCCTTTTGAGGGGTTAGGAGGCTTTTATTTCCCCTTCGGTGGTTAGGGGGCTTTTTAGTTTATCTATTTCTGCTTGTTTTTCTGCTAAAAGTGCTTCATATTTTAGACGCATTTCTTCGGTTTGTTGCTCAAATACGATAAATTGTTGCGTTTTGATAGAAGATTCTTGAGCGATTTCGCCTTTATTTTCCCCGTTATTTTCAGTTTCGGGTTCAGCTGTATTTTCAATTTTTAGGGTATTTTCAGTTTGGAGTTTTTGGAGTTTATTTTCCAAAAGTTCCATTTTCCTATTTCTTGCACGCACTTCCAAATCCATTTCTTTGGTTTGACGCACATATTTTTCTTCGAGGTCTTGTCGTTGTCTTTTGGTTTGTTTGAGTTCTTTTTTAAGGCTGTTGATACCCATCATAAATCTCAAATAAATAAAAAGCGTAGATATGCCTGTAAGGAGCAAAGCCCAGATAATAATTTCCATTGATTTTTTTTTAAATAGTTTTTATAATTTCCACCACAAAGTTATAATATTCTTTTTATTACACAAAAACAAGTGAAAAAATGAACGAAAAATAAGTTGGTTCTTAGACAGTTTTTTATGCGGAAAAAATCTTGCAAGAAGTACGCAGATAACGCGGATTTTACGGATTAAACCGAATTTTACAATCTTTTTTCTTTCTCTGTACAAATATTAAAATGACAAATTTTATAAAAAAAAATAAAAACATATCCTTTACTAAATTTTAGCAAAGAATATGTTTTTTTTAAGAATTTAAAAAAAATTTCTAATTCCCCATTCCTAATTAAATCCCTTTATATTTAATACGTGTAGGATTTATTTCTCCAAGGCGTTTCCTGCGGTTTTCTTCATAATCAGAAAAATTCCCTTCAAACCAATATACTTGTGAATTACCTTCAAATGCCAAGATATGCGTACAAATCCTATCCAAAAACCACCTATCATGCGAAATAACCACCGCACAACCCGCAAAATTTTCTAATGCTTCTTCCAAAGCACGCAAGGTATTCACGTCCAAATCATTGGTAGGCTCATCAAGCAGGATAAGATTTCCGCCTTGTTTCAATGCCATAGCCAAATGCACACGGTTCCGTTCTCCACCTGAAAGTTGTCCAATTTTCTTTTGTTGGTCATTGCCATTAAAATTAAATTTACTTACATAGGCTCTCGAATTATATTCTTTCCCTCCCACAAGCATCACATCAGTACCGCCAGAAATGGACTCATAAATAGTTTTATCAGGTTGCAAATCATTGTGTTCTTGGTCTACGTATGCAATTTGCACAGTTTGTCCTATTTCAAAAGTTCCTGAATCTGGTGTTACAAGCCCATTGATAAGTTTGAACATCGTTGTTTTACCTGCACCATTTGCCCCAATTACGCCCACAATGCCCGCAGGTGGCAATGAAAAATTAAGGTCATCAAAAAGTAATTTATCACCAAACGCTTTTTTCAAATGTTCTGCATTAATAACTTTATCGCCCAATCTTGGCCCATTTGGAATAAACAATTCTAATTTTTCTTCTTTTTGTTTCGCATCTTCGCTCATAAGTTTATCGTAGGCACTTAGACGTGCTTTTGACTTAGCTTGGCGTGCTTTGGGCGACATTCTTACCCATTCCAATTCACGCAAAAGAGTTTTTTGGCGTTTAGATTCTTGTTTTTCTTCTTGTGCGAGACGTTTTTGTTTTTGTTCAAGCCATGACGAGTAATTGCCTTTCCAAGGAATACCCTCTCCTCTATCAAGTTCCAAAATCCAACCTGCTACATTATCCAAAAAATACCTATCATGTGTTACTGCAATCACAGTGCCTTTATATTGTTGAAGATGTTGCTCCAACCAATGTACTGATTCAGCGTCCAAATGGTTGGTTGGCTCATCTAAAAGCAATACATCAGGTTCTTGAAGCAAAAGGCGACAAAGTGCCACACGTCTTTTTTCACCACCCGAAAGATGTGCAACATTTTCATCTCCTGCAGGTGTGCGGAGTGCGTCCATAGCACGTTCAAGTTTGTTGTCCAAATTCCATGCATCAGAGGCATCAAGTTTTTCTTGAATAATGGCTTGACGTGCCAAAAGTTTGTCAAAATCTGCATCAGGCTCACCAAAAGCCTCATTTATTTTTTCAAATTCAGCCAACAAATCCACCGTTTCTTGTACGCCTTCCTGCACGATTTCCCTTACGGTTTTGGTTTTGTCAAATTCAGGTTCTTGTGAAAGATAACCTACCGTATAATTGGGCGAAAAAACTACTTCGCCCAAAAAATCTTTGTCCAAACCTGCAATTATTTTGAGCAATGAAGATTTACCAGAGCCATTAAGCCCCAATACACCTATTTTTGCCCCATAAAAAAAGGAAAGATAAATATTTTTTAAAACTTGTTTTTGTGGCGGATAAATCTTGCTCACGCCTGCCATTGAAAATATAATGGTTTCGCTCATATTTTTTAGTAAAATTTTTGAGCAAAGATACGAAAACAAGCGAAAATAAAAAAAGGTAGTTTTTTTGTGTTGTGTTTTTTCTGTATCTTTGTTTGTATTTTTTTGAAAATCAGATACCTTTAAACTTTTGAACGCTTAAACCTTTTAAACTTTTTTTAAACCTTAATCCCTTTAAACCTTTTGAACCTTTAAACTTTTTGAACCTTTAAACTTTTATGGGCTTACTTGACCAAACTTTTGAAAACGACAGTATTATTCTTGCCAAAACCGAAGAAGTATTAAATTGGGCAAGGCTTTCGTCTATGTGGCCTATGGGTTTTGGATTGGCGTGTTGTGCGATAGAAATGATGGCAACATTTGCCTCACATTACGATTTGGATAGATTGGGCATATTTCCACGCAATTCGCCACGACAATCTGATGTCATGATTGTGGCAGGAACGGTTACATTCAAAATGGCTGACCGTATTCGCAGATTATACGAACAAATGGCAGAGCCTCGCTATGTGATTTCTATGGGAAGTTGTGCCAACTGTGGCGGACCTTATTGGGAACATGGCTACAATGTGGTAAAAGGTGTAGATAGAATTATCCCTGTAGATGTGTATGTTTCAGGTTGTCCCCCACGTCCAGAGGCTTTAATTGGTGGTTTTTTAAAATTACAAGAAAAAATTAGAAAAGAAACCCTGAAAGCTCCAAGTTTTTTGATGAATAAACACATTTGATGAATAAATACAAAGGAGAAATTTAAAGGTAAAAACTAATAACTGACGACTTGGTTAAATCTTATCCAAAAACGAAAAAAAATATTTAGTCTTTCATTATTCAAAAAATAAATGTATCTTTGCGGGCTTTTTTATGATTTTTTTTGTGCATAAAGTTTCATAATTTGCGTGCACAAAACATAATTAAATTCCCTAAATTTTACAAAATAAGATTTTAAAAATTTAAAAAAATCAATAAAAAAACTTTTTAATAAAAAAAATTACTCAACAAAAATATTTTAATCAAAAATCTCTGACGCATTAAAGATATGTCAATGATAACGAAAATTAGGAATTACTCAGGCGTGGCAATATTTTTTATTGCTTCTGCGATTATTGCATTCATTTTGGCGGATTTATTTGGACAAGGTGGACTCAATCTTTTTGGTGGTACTGACCAAAATGTGGGTAAAATAAATGGTACATCCATTAAAATTCAAACCTTTGAAAGCAAAGTGAATGAACTCACAGGCGGACAATCTCCTGCGGAAAATCAACTCCAAAATATCAGAGAACAAGCGTGGAACAACCTTGTGTTTGATGAAATGTATTTGCCTGAATTTGAAAAATTGGGCATTACTGTTACAGAACGTGAATTAAACCAAATGCTTATTGGTGATTCTATTTATGTAAATGCACGTATTCGCCAGATTTTTACAGACCCACAAACCAAAAAATTTGATAAAGCACTTGTGGCTTCTCGCTTAAATGACGTACAGAAAAAAGGTACACCAGAAGAAAAAGCTGCGTGGGAAAGATTTATCGCTTCTTTGAAACAAGAACGCATGAACGAAAAATACACAAACCTTTTTCAAATGTCATCTTATGTAACAAAAGCAGAAGCAGAAGCAGATTATCAAGCACAACAAACAAAAGCAGAAGCTAAGTTTTTGTATGTGCCTTTTGCCTCTATCGTAGATTCTACGATTAAAGTAACTGATGACGAATTGCAAGCATATTTGGATAAAAACAAAAACAAATATACTACACAAGCACAACGCAGTTTGGAATATGTGGTTTTTGAAGCAAAAGCAACAAACAAAGATACTACCGAATTTGGCAAAGAAATTCGCCAACTTGCAAAAGATTTGGCACTTTCAAAAGATGATTCACTTTTTGTAGCCAATAATTCTGATACACCTTCGCCTATTGAATTTAAAAGCATCAACCAAATTCCTTCTCAATTATTTGATAAAAATCCAATTATCCTAAAAAATGGCATTTATGGCCCTTATGTAGAAGGAAAAAGCTACAAAATTTTTAAAGTTGTAGATGAAAAAGAAGATAGTGTAGGTTATACACGTGCAGCACATATCTTGTTCAAAGCAGAAGAAACTGCAACCGCAGATGTAAAAGAACAAGCACAAAAACAAGCAAACGAGATTTTGCAAAAAATCAAAGATGGTGCAGACTTTGCAGAAATGGCAAAACAATATGGCTCTGATGGCACAAAAGACCGTGGTGGAGATTTGGGTTGGTTTGCAAAAGGACAAATGGTTGCACCTTTTCAAGATGCAGTTTTTGGAGCAAAAGAAACTGGCGTATTGCCTTCTTTGGTAAAAACGCAATTTGGCTATCACATCATCAAAGTAAATAATTTGCTCACAAAGAAAAAATATAAACTTGCAATTGTGGATAAAGTCCTTGAACCTGGCGACGAATCACGCAATATCGCATACAGAGAAGCTGAATTGTTTAAAGCAAATACTAAAAACCTTACAGCACTAAGAGAAGCAGTAAAGAAAAACCCTAAACTTATCCTCGCAAAGGCAGAAAAACTAAACAACCAAGCGTCTAACCTCAATGATATCCAAAATGCACGCCCAATCGTGCGTTGGGCTTTCAATGAAACAATTGTAGGCAATGTGGCAGACGAGATTTTTGAACTAAAAGAACAAAATAAATATATCGTAGCTGCTACTTCTTACCTTTCTAACAAAGACCAAATCACTGTTGATGCTTTGCGTGATGAACTCAAAAGGGAAGTTTTGAAAGAGAAAAAAACTGCTCAAATCACTAAAAAACTTGGTGCAATTGGTACTACTTCTTTGGAGGACTTGGTGGCAAAATATGGTAAAGACGCTGTCGTAAATACTGCTAATGATGTATCACTTCAAAACCCTACACTTGGAAGTGCAGGTTACAACCCTGTGGCTGTGGGCAAATTGTTTGGTTTGAAAGCAGGCAAACGTACAAATGTTTTTGCTGATGAATCTGGTGTTTTTGTGGTAGAATTGACAAAAATCACACCTGCTGCAGCTATTGCAGATTATTCACAACAAAAAAATACACTTTCTACCAATATCAAACAACAAGCTGGGTACAAAGTAATGGAGGCTATCAAAGAAAATGCAAACATAACAGACAACCGTTATAAGTTTTATTAAGCCTTTCCAAGTATTTAATTAAAAAAAACCTTTTGAATTTTCATTCAAAAGGTTTTTTTGTTATGTATGTAATTAGAAACAAATTTAAAAAACATATCCAAACCGCAGAAAAAGCTTTTTTAAATATTTTTTATTGATAAATAATCTGGTTTTTTGTTTGTAATTTCTCTAAAAATTTGGTCTGTACCGTAGTTTGTCGAGCGAGGTCTGACCTAATTTTTAGAAAAATATTAGCATATTTTAAAACTTAAAAATTTTAAACCCTTTATTTTTTGAGAACGCAAATTACTTCGCAAAAAAAATCACTCCAAAGAAGTGATTTTTTAATTTTAAATACTTAGTTTTTTTCTAAATTATTCTTTTTTCAACAATTTCGCTACTTATATACATTCAAATTCAATACTTTGCCTGACATACCCGTAAAAATACCTACGCCATTGACAACTGAAGTGGTGGGTGTATATAAATTTTGGGAACTGTTGCTACCTGTATTGTAGAGTGTGGCATAATCAGCGTTGATGTGATACAAACGCAATTTGTGATTGCCATAATACGTAAATTGCATAGGGCGTATCTCTGTAGAAATGCCTTGTGTAGGTGTTATCCTGAATGTTCGAGCTTGGTTATTGTCAGTATTGGTATTTATAAGTTCAGGATTTGATTCTACATTTTCTATTACCACAATATAATAAGAATTATCAGGATTTTTCCATTTCAATTCCAAGTTTGTAGGTATGCTAAAACCGCCACCTGAACTTCCCATATTACTTGGGTTAAAACCTTTGATGCTTGTAAGGGATTGTGTAAAATCTACTGGCTCGCTTGGCACAGTAGTTTCTGCAGTCGTAATTTTTCCATTGTAAGTAAAACGCATACGATAACTTTTATTTTGTTTTACCAATACATTTTCATTAGATTTATATACGCCATTTCCTTGTGATTGAAGTAAAATTTGGGCATCATCTTCATAGAGTTTTATGTCCAAATTATCCAAATCTTTGGTAGAAGCATCACCATTGAGCGATATTTGTTGTGATATGCGAATAGAAATAGGTTCGCCTTGTTTAAGGTATCCTTCTACTACGGGAATATCCTCAAATTCTGATTGTAAAGTTTTTGGTACGCAACCAAAAATCAATAAAAAAATAATAATTAAAATAAAAGGCATAGGAGGAATAGGGAATTAGGAATTAGAAATTAAGAATTAGAAATTAAGAATTAGAAATCTTTGAGAATTGGAAATTAAGAATTAGAAATTTTTGGGAATTAAGAATTAGTTTTTAAAATATTTTTTTGTATTATAAATCCATAATTTATAATCCATAATTTATAATCCATAATTTTAAAAAAATATTATCGCAATTTCATTGAAAGGGTTATATTAGGTGTAAATCCCAAATAATTTACATTGGTAGAAGTAATTTGATTTTCTATGATTTGAAATTGTTTGTACCACGTATTTGTGCGGTTATACATATTAAAAAAAGATATTCCAATATAACCAATATCTCCACCTTCTTCATTTTTGAGGCGATAATTAACTGCAAAATCCAAACGGTGATAATCGGGCAAGCGTAACGCATTTTTGGTTGTTACTGAAAAATACGTCTGCGAAGTATTATCTAATAACTGAATGTTGTAGCCACCAGCAGGGGCAGTATATGGGCGACCTGTGGCATATATCCACGTAAGCGAAAAATCAAATCTTTTCCATTGATAGATGCCTACTGCTTTAAATTCGTGTGTTACATCATTGAGTGCGGAGAAGTAATCTTTACCATATACATCAAATTGGTGTTTTACCTGTCCAAGCGTATAACTTAGCCAACCATTTAATTTCCCGCCTTTCTTTTGGGCTAATAATTCTATGCCTTGTGCGTATCCTTTTCCATTATAAAAATTTTCAGTATATTTCAAACCTGCTGGAGAGCCATCAAAACGTAAAGAATATTCGGAAAGCCCTTGTAAATCTTTGTAATAGGCTTCTGCACTGAGCAAATATTTGGGCGTGTCATAAGCAACACCTGCAATATAATGTATAGAACTACTCACAGGGATATTCGAATTATTGGATAAAATCCAAAAATCTCTACTTCCTGACAAAATATCTTCTCTCAACACCCTATTTGCAAATTGATAATACTTGCCCCAAGCCCCTTTTAAGGTAAGTTTTTTGTTTAATTGATATGTTGCATTTAAGCGAGGCTCTATATAATTTTTATTTGTTACATCAAAATACGTATTTCTTGTGCCTACTATTATTTGGAGTTTATTATTCAATAGCCTCATACGGTCTTGCACATAGACGCTATACGTTTTGCCTTGATTATCTTTGTTGATGATGGTTGTAGTATCATTTTGGCTGTATGAATATTTGATGTCATAATTGGTAAGCATTGCTCCAAATTGTATTTGGTGTTTGCTGTGTATATCCCATTGATAATCCAATTTTAGGCTATAATCTTTGAGATTATTATTTTCTATTGTCCCAAAATTTATCTTGCGGGTTTCACCCGAAGAAAGTGTTATAGTGCTATTGTTGGTACGATTACGTTCGCTATAATAATTTGAATAACTTATCAGGGCATTGCCATAAAGTTTTGACGACCAACGTTGTGTCCATTTTAGGCTTGTACCTACATTGCCATATCTGGTCAAATCACCAATACTAAAATCCAAATTTGCTCCCTGCGAAGCCAAAAAACTTGGCGTTTCTATTTTATATCCATTGTCAAGTTTATCTGTACCATTGTATATACTCCACGCAAGGCTATGATTATCCGAAAAACGATAAGTCATTTTGCCATTCAAATCATAAAAATAAGAAGTTGCCTTTGTTTGGTTGGTATTAGGCAATGAAGTAGGTTGTGCTTGAGTGCTGGAAGACGAGTTTGTAGAACTTTGGTTAAATTTATCTATCAATGTATTATACAAAAATCCTTTGTAAGACCTACGATATGCAAATACACTACTAAATTTTTCGCCAATAGGTATTTCCGCAAATACATTCATACTCAAAAGGCTTACATCACCGCCCATATTAAATTGTTTTTGGTTACCATCTTTGCCTGTGATTTCGGTAACACTTGCCAATCTCCCCCCAAATCTTGAATCAAAACCGCCTTTGTGTAGTTGCACATCTTTTAACGCATTGCTATTGAAAGCACTAAAAAATCCGTATAAATGGTCAACATGATACACCGTAAATCCATCATATACAATAAGATTTTGGTCAGGTGTGCCACCTCTCACATACAAGCCTGAAGAACTTTCATTGGAAGCACTTATGCCTGGCATAAGTTGAAAAGAACGCATAATATCTTTTTCACCAATATTGGGCAACCTTTCCAAAGAACGAGGTGTAAGACGAATTACGCTAATATCTTGTGGATTGCTTTGCATCAAATTTTCTCTTTCACCTTCTATTACTACTTCTTCAGTAGTTGCACTTGATACCAAATCCAATACAATATTTTCGTTGGAAAGGTGAGGCAGAAGCCTTATTGTCAAATCTTGATACCCCATATATTGCCCTACAATCGTGCTGGTATCCGTAGGTACATTTTGCAAAATAAAATACCCATCACTATTGGCAGTAGTGCCTTGTGTAGTACCTTTGACAAAAATAGTAGAAAAAGGTAATGTTTCACCTGTTTCAGCATCTTTTACCTTGCCTGTAATCGTAAAATTAAATCTTTTTGGGATAATATTTTTATTGACTTGGTGATTTACTTGTTGGGTAGAATCTTTTGGGTTGTTTTTGCGTACTGCATCTTTACGCATCACTTGTTCAAGGGTATTTGATTTTGGAATAACATAAATAATGCCTTCGTTGATGACATATTTTAGCTTGTGTTCGCCCAAAGTAACATTCAAATAATTGTCAAGTGGTGTTTCAAAAGGACGTTCATTGATTTTTATTTTGGCTAAGGCTTTTTTATCAAATGAAAATTCGAGATTGTATTTTTTTGAAAAATTATCTAATACATTATCCAAATTACCAATAATCAACTCATCTATTTTAATACCTGTCATTCTTTTGGCAATTTCTTCCGAAGAATTTTGGGCAAAAAGAGAAAAAGGCAATGTAATTGAAATAACAATTAGGAAAATAACAATCAAAAAAATAAACGAAAGATTTTTAAACATAAAAAGTTTTCAAAAAATGGTGATATAAGTTTTTTATTGATTTTTTTGCTTTTACCCGCAACCAAAAAAATACTTTAATATGTCTTGAACATACATAGTTTTTGATATGGCGAACTTTGGTATTGCAAAAGTGTATATCAATGAATATTAAAAAAATTATATATGACCAACCAAAAACGAACATGATAAAATTGATTTATATTGTACGAAACACGTTTAACATTTTTATTAAAAAAAAATAAATACAACGAAAAAAAACATAGAAATTTGCAACTATGAAATCAACAGACAACAATTTTTTTTACCACTTATTTGCTTGGTTTATATTTTGGGCAGTACCACTCATGGTCAATTTTCAAATTTTATTTAGTGATATTAAGTGGATGTGGGTTAGCAATATTTCTATTCTTATTATTTCTTCTGCATGGATAAGTTATTTCAATTATTATTTTTTTATTCATTATTTTGATAAAAAAAAATATGAAATTTATGCAATAGGAATGTTTGTTGTGCTTTTATTATCTTTTCTTATTATTCCCAATGTAATAAGTCCTATCCCTTTTAAAGAGATAAACATAGAACAGGACAAAGTACCGCCCTACGCAATTGTTGCATTGACACTTTCTACCCTTTTCCGTTTTGCACGCAAAGGCATACAAAAAGATGCTGAATTTAAAGAAGCAACACAAAAACGTACAGAAATGGAACTCAAATTACTACAAATGCAACTACAACCACATTTTTTGTTTAATTGCCTAAATAATTTGTATGCGTTCAATCTTTTTAACCACACCAAAGCCAACGAAATGATTTTGCAACTTGCAGATTTGTTGCGGTATCAATTAGAAATAGGAAAAAGAGAAAAAATCAGCCTTATAGAAGAAATTTCTTTTGCAGAAAATTATATCGCATTGGAAAAAATAAGGCTCTATAATTGTGATATCGAAATCAAAAAAGAAGGCAACTTTAAAGGTTTTCAAATTACACCACTTTTATTGTTACCTTTGATAGAAAATGCCTTCAAACATAGCCAAGACATCAAAAAACAATTTGTAAGTTTTTCTTTTCAAATCCAAAATAATATTTTTTTATTCCGTTGTGAAAATTCAATTGGACAAGAAAATACAAAAAAAAATTCTAATAAAATTGGCTTAGAAAATGTAAAAAAACGCCTTGAAATTCTCTATAAAAATCAACATACATTTGAAATCAGCCAAAAAGAAAATACTTTTTTGGTTGTATTAGCTGTGGAATTTTAACCTTTCGAACCTTAAACCTTAAACCTTTTCAACCTTGAACCTTTTCAACCTTTTGAATACTTTCACTTGCCTAATCGTAGATGATGAGCCTCTGGCACACACTATTTTGGAGAATTATATCCAACAAATTCCTATGCTTCAACTTGTGGGAAAATGCTATAACGCAGTAGAAGCATTTAATTTTTTGCACCAACAAACAGTTGATGTAATGTTTTTAGATGTGCAAATGCCTATTCTCACAGGGCTTGAAATGCTCAAAACCTTAGAAAAACCACCACAAATTATCCTTACAACTGCTTATTCAGAATTTGCATTGGAAAGCTACGAGTTTGGTATAGTAGATTATTTGCTAAAACCAATCCGTTTTGAACGCTTTTTGAAAGCCATAAATAAACTTCCCATGAAAGATAAAAATGTTATCCCAAATGAAATAATCCAAAAAAATACAGAAATACACAATCAAATTACGATAAAATCCGATGGCGTAATTTATCGTTTGGATACCGAAAATATCATATATATACGTGCTTATGGTAATTTTGTAAAAATATACACCACCGAAAAAATGCTTTTAGTTGCAGAAACATTGACTACCATACAATCACAATTACCACAATTTTTACGTGTCCATAAATCTTTTTTGGTTAATTTAGATTTTCTTTCCAAAATAGATGGAAATGTACTTATACTCAAAAATAACGAAAATCTACCTATTGGCAACTCTTATAAACAAGCTGTTTTAGAAAGAATGAAAAAATAACAGTTTTGTTTTTAGCCCTAAAACTTATATTAAATAATTGTGTGTTTTTGATTACTATTTAAAATTTTGGTAAATTTGTGAAAATAAAACATTAAAAATATACCAAAAAAACATATCTTAAAACATACACAACACATGGAAACTCCACAAACTGCCTTAGAAGAAAAATATGCCAAATTTTGGAATTGGTTTCAAACACACGAAAAAGAATTTTATCATGTTACCAAAAAAAAATGTAGCAGAAAATGTAGCAGAAATTGAAAAAGTTTTTTTTGAGAAATTGTCCCAAAATCTTGAACAAATCAAAGACGGATTCTACTATTTGGCAGGTATGACTACAGACAACAAAACCCTTGAACTGGTCTTTGGTGCAGAGGGTTAAAATTTTGACCCTTTTTTTGACCTTTTACCCTTTTTTAAAACTGCAAATTATTGTAAAATTTCTCTGAAATATCTGCCCAAGGTGTGATATTTTTTCTAAAATTTTGGTAAGAATTATTGATTTTTTTGCAAAGTGCGTCTTTTTCAGTTAATTCTTGTATTACCTCTTGTGATTTTTCAAACAATGTTTTTAAGATTTCTTTTGAAAACGGTTTTACTTTTACGCCTTCTTCTTCCACGAGTTTTTTGAGGTATATATTATTTTTTGCCTCAAATTCCCCCAAAATCCATGAATTAAGGCGATAAATGGCATTTTTCATGATTTCTTGCAAATCCAAAGGCAGTTCTTCCCATTTTTGTTTATTGGCAATCATTTCCAAAATAGGCCCTGGCTCGTGCCAACCTGGGTAATAATAATGCTTTGCAACGCTATAAAAACCCATTTTGTAGTCGTGATAAGGTCCTATCCATTCGGTAGCATCTATTACACCACGCTCCAGATTGGTATATAGCTCAGAGCCAGGTGAAAGCACCGCTACACCACCAGCTTTTGTCCAAACCTTGCCACCAAGTCCAGGAATACGCATTTTTAACCCTTGAATATCTGCAATCGTATTGATTTCTTTGCGAAACCATCCACCCATTTGCACCCCTGTATTACCTGCGGGCAATGGATAAAGGTTGTGTGGTGCGTAAGTTTCTTCCCAAAGTGCTTGCCCGCCTCCATTGATAATCCATGAATTGACTTGTTGGGCATTCATGCCAAAAGGCAATGACGCAAAAAATTGTGAGGCAGGAATTTTGCCACCCCAATAATACGACACCGAACTTGCCAAATGTACCGCCCCTTGACTTACCGCATCAAAACACTCCAAAGCAGGAATTAACTCGCCTGCTCCCATTACTTTGATGTGCATACGCCCTCCTGACGCTACTTTTATCCAATTTGCCAATAAATCCAAACCTTCGCCCAATACTGGGAATTTTGGTGCCCAAGTTGTAGTCATCAACCACTCATATTTTTTGTTGGTGATAACATTAATGCTTTTTTTGTCCTCTATATTGGTTGTACAAGCAGACAAAGCCCCAAGCCTACCAATGCCTATTAGGCTTTTTGTTAAAAAATCTCTGCGGTCTTGCATAAAAAGGAATTAGAAATGGGGAATTAGGAATTTTTGCTTTTTTTTAATTAAAAATAAACTCTCATCAACCACTCCATTGCACAAGCTGGTTTTTCTTGGTTTTCTATTTCAATATTTGCCTGAATAGTGAGTTGAAAACCTTGTGGAATTTCCTCCGCTTGCACAAGTGAAGCACGCATACGCACATTGCTATTTACTTTGACTGCATTGGGAAAACGCATTTTATTGATGCCATAATTAACCCCCATACGCACCTGCAATTTCCATATTTTTTCTAATAAAGTAGTTGCCAAAGACATGGTCAAAAAACCGTGTGCAATGGTAGTACCAAAAGGCGAAAACTTAGCCATATCGGGATTGATGTGGATAAATTGGTGGTCTTCTGTTACATCAGCAAAAGCATTTATGCGGGTTTGGTCAATAAGCAACCAATCCGAAACACCTATTTCCTTACCTACAAGGACTTTTAATTCTTCTGCATTTTTTACAATAATCATATTTTTAGGAGATTTTTATTTTAGAAAAAACTAATTTTTTTGTATTTGCCCCCCTTTGGGCTGGGGCTACTAAGGCAAAATTATCGCACTATCATTTAATTTGCTCAAATCCACAGGGAATTTATATTTTGTACGCCAATAATTGCCTGTTTTATTGGCATCAGTTGCATCTGGGTGAAATAAATAATTGCCTTGTGTAGCATTTTTGGAAGCAGGTTTGAAAGCAGAAGTACCTTCTACAACTACATTTCCATTTTCAAACCCCAGTTTTTCAGCAGTAAAACTATTGGTTTTATTGACTGAATTGTGGTCACCTTCTGCAGTGCGTGATACAATAAAAGTACCTTTTATTATTTTGCCTGTTTGGGCATTGATTTTTGCCAAAATAGCTACTTTTGCTACACCGCTTGCCTTGCCAAAACCACTCAAAAATACATTGGCAAACGCATCATTTTCTACTTCTTTTTTGGCGATATAAAGTGCATCTGTGCTACCACCATCTACCGAAAACAACGCCCAAACATCTTGATTGCTGTCAATCGCTATCCACAAACCACGCCCATCAATTGCAGTATTCTCATAAATCACACGCCAAACAACATTGCCTTGTGCATCTTTTTTCTCCACAAATGGATTTTGGTTAATAGATGTTACTTGGTCATAGCCTATTTTGTAGGTGTTGTTTTGGGCATCTGTGGCGGTTGTACTTGCAAATGGTGTTACATCTTGCATATTACCTCCTCCATCAGGCGTGGGCGAGGAATCACCTTTTTTTTGCAAGAAAAAACAAATGTAGCACACAAAAAAAGATTGAGAAATAAAATAAAAGTTGATTTTTTCATGTTTTTTTAGATAAAATGAATGATTTTCAAAAATAATAAAAATCAATGACAAACACACATGATTAATAAAAAACGTAAAAAAAAACCTTCATTTGTATTGAAACAAATAAAGGTTTTATATTTTTGGCTAAAAAATAAAGGTAAAAAAATAAAAAATTATGCTTGTTTGATATATTGCAAATTGAGGTCTAATTTTATATCATCGCCTACAAGCAACCCGCCTGTTTCTGTGAGTGCTGACCATGTAAGACCAAAATCTTTGCGGTTGATTTTGCCTGTAATTTCAAAACCTGCTTTGATTTGTCCATAAGGGTCTTTTGCGATTCCACCAAAATTTACTGCAAGCTCTACGCTTTTTGTGGTATCTTTGATGGTTAAATCCCCTTTCAAGGTATAATTTTCGTCATCTTTTTTGGTAAAACTTGTTGCCACAAAATTTAATTTTGGGTAAGTAGCCACACCAAAAAAATCGTCTGATTTTAAATGACCATCACGTTGCGTATTATTTGTGTGAATAGTATCCACATTTGCAAAAAAAGTTGCTTTTGCATCAGAAAAATCATCTTTTTCGCTTTCAATTTCGCCTCCAAATTCATTGAAAGCACCTGTTACAGTAGAAATAACCAAATGTTTTACTTTGAATTGAACTTCAGAGTGTGCAGGGTCAATAGTCCATTTTGCCATAGTTTTAATTTTTTTTATTTTAAAAATAAATGTTTTAATTTTAATTGTTTTAACTTTCAATGTTGTAACATTGATTTTTAAAAAAAAGTTTTAATTATCAAAAAAAAATTAAAGAAAAATTAAAAAACTGTGTTTGGAGGGTTTTATGGGGCAATTATTTAAAATATTTTTACACAAAAATATATAATTTCTTTATTTTCCGTTTATTTTTCGTTTATTTGCTTAAAAACAAAAACCAATTTTATAAAATGTCCCAACTCCATTTCCAAATGACATTAGAAGAGGCAAACCTTGTATTCAAAGGGCTTGGTCTTTTACCTTTCAAAGATGTGTATGAACTCATTGGCAAACTCAATGAACAAGCCAACGAACAACTCAATCATCCAAAACCTACAAACAAAAAAATCCAAAAAATGCCTTTTAATGAAGGAAATTTGGAGTAAATTTTATTTTTAAAGAAATTAAAAACAAAAAAAATATGTCTTGGGAAATCGTAGCACGCAAAATAGGCAGGGCAGGCAATCCAAAGCAACAAGCTATGCAACAAAATATTTGGGACGAAAAATATGGCGAAGGAAATTGGGCAATTGGGTATTTTTGGGAAGACGAATTTTTGACTTCTGAGGAGGCTTTCCAAAAAATTTACTTTCCAAGTTATGCAAAACATTTTGAAAAATACCCCCAAGATTTATCATTTCTCGTACAGAATGCAAAAAAATTACGAAACCCTCATGCAGAAGCTACCAAAGGCGTAGATTTACAAGTGCCTGCCATTATGCAATATCTCAAAAACCAGAATTTGCAGTTGGAAGGCACAGAAATCATAGATATTGGTACATGGAAAAATAATCATTCACACCCAATCAGCGTAAAACTCAGTCCATTGCACATCAAATTTATGGACAATGAAAAAATGGCCTTAGAACAATATTGGCAAGAAAAAAAAGTGTTGGTCGTATGGGAAAATGACTAAAAACCCACATTAAATCTTAGCCCAATCAATAGCCTCATGCACATCATCAAAAAATCTATTGACAAAAACATCTTTGTTCCCGTCCTCCAATACTTGTTCCAAACTAAGTTGTGCATAAAAATCTTCACTTGTCAATATAGCACATTTTTTGAGAATATTATTTTTCCCAAAAATATTTTCTATAACCCATGTTTGCATTTCAATTGTGATGGTGTATTTAAAATTGCGTGTATCACTTATGAGTGCATATATATTATTTTCTACCAAATTTTTTAGAATAAGAAAAAGTTCTGTTTTATAGTCCTCATCAGACATATTTTCTGTTTTACCATCTTTGTAAATTTGGTACAATGTTTTGTGTATTGGGTCAATATATTGCCAAGAAATATCAGTTTCACTTACAAGTGTATATTGTTGTGCAATTTCTAAAAGAGAAACGTAAACGTTTTCCATAAAATAAAAGATTTTAGTTAAACTATTAAAAAAATAAATCCAAATATAAAAAATTTATTAAAAAAAACCACTTTAATTTTAAAAAAAACAATTTTTTTATTGATTATGGGTTTTTTAGTTCAAAACGCAAAATTCGTATTTATGGATTTTTTTCTTACTACTATACATCTTTTTAGAATTTACAAAAAAATATTTTTAATACCATTTTTCAAAAAATTGGGTCTGTACCATAGTTTACGGGGTCAGACCCTAATTTTTTGAAAAATTACAAACTGAAAACAGCGTTAAACACCATATTTGTTTTAGTTTTTCAAAAAAACATATTATTTTTTAGTAAAAACTATTAAAAAAAGCCTTTTTCCTGCGTTTTGAATGTATTTTTTTAAAAACCTGTATAGCAGTGAGAAAAAAAATAATTCCCTCAAAAAAATCTACTTCCCTTTTTTCCCAAAATAATTCCCCAAAACACTCCCAAAAATACTCCCCAAAAGCCCAATCAAAATTGGAAATAAATGCGGAATAATGCCTTGCGATTCTAATATTTTGGCAATAATCCACACTGACATACCTAATACCATACTTCCGATAGCCCCTTGTTCATTGAGCCATTTGCCAAAAAGCCCAAAAACTAAAGGCACAAACAACGTAACCAACGAAATAGCAGACGAAGCAGACACCAATTCATAAATATTACCCTCCAACAACGCCAAACCCATGGCAAAAAGCCCCACTATCAATACGCACACACGCAAAAGTTGCAAATGTTGTGCATCAGTAAGTTTGGGCAAAAGAGGTTTTAAGATATTTTCACTGCAAACGGTTGCAGGAGCAAGCATCGCACCGCTTGCAGTACTCAAAATGGCAGACAACAGCGCCCCAAAAAACATGATTTGCACCCATTCAGGCATTTGTGCCATGATAACACTTGGAAGAAATAATTGGGCGTCTTTTTGTTGGGCAAACAACGCAGGATAAAGCGTTTTGCTTGCCAATGCAATCACCAAAGGCATTAATGCAACTGTGAGATACAACCCTGCGCCAATAAAAGAAGCCATCACCGCAGTACGCTCATTTTTGGCAGACATCACACGCTGAAACATATCCTGTTGCGGAATAGACCCCAAACCAATCACCATCCAAGATGCCAGATATTGCCCCACGCTTACCACTGTAAAATCAGGATAAAACCTAAAAAAACCAGCAGGTGCTTGATTTATCATAACCTCAAAACCGCCCACACGCAACAATAATATTACAGAAACCACCACCAAACCTATTACAATACAAATCGTTTGGGCAAAATCTGTGATAGAAACCGCCCACATACCCCCCCAATACGTATAAAAAACCACTACAATCGTACAACCAATAATACCCAAACGCATATCAATTCCCATCAAAACCTGCAAAACAACAGCCATAGCAACCAACTGTCCTGCTACCCAACCAAAATAAGAAGGAATAATCAGCCATGCAGATATGCGTTCAGCAAACACGCCAAATCTAAGGCGAAAATAATCGTTGAATGTCCAAAGATTTAGGCGATACAAAGGACGTGCAAAAAATACCGCTATCAACATCAAGCACAGAGACGCACCAAAAGGGTCTTCTATTACGCCCAAAACACCTTTTTCTACAAATTTACTGCTGGAGCCAAGCAAGGTTTCTGCCCCAAACCATGTCGCAAATACGGAAGTTGTAGCCAAAGGCAAAGCCAAACTTTTGTTTGCTAAGGCAAAATCTTGCGAACTTTTGACACGCAAAGAAGCCCAATATCCAATACCAATATTAAGCAAAAGATAAAAAAATACAAAAAAAATAACCATGTTTTGTTTATGCGAATGTTTTTTTTAGATTTGTAAAGTTTTTATGGTTTTTTTAGAAAAATCTTTAAAATTATTGACTTGCAAAGTAGATTATTTTTTTTTATTTTCTTTTATTTTTTAAAAATAAATAAAAATAAGTGTAATAACGTTGTTATTTTCAAAAATAACGTGTAATTTGTGATTGAATTTTTTACAAATGTTGTATAGAACTTTTTAAATTCTATTCATTTTTAATTTATATATTTTAATAAATAACAAAAATTATGAGCTTTAAAAATATTATTTATCTCCTCATTGCACTTGCAGGGATATATTTCGGATTTAAAATTATTGGTATTCTTGGCAAAATCCTTTTTTGGGGTGCTATTTTGGGTGCAGGTTATGTGGGTTATAGGCTCATATCTGGCGTAGAGGAAAACAAAAAAATAAATAAATAGATTTAGTTTTTTCAGTTTTTTATGAAAATTTCGTTTAAAGATGCTACCACCGCAGACCTTATTGCGGTGCAGGCACTTGCACGCAAAATTTGGCATGAGTGGTATGCAGTAATTATTTCCAAAAGTCAAATTGATTATATGCTCGAACAAGGTTACACACCTGAAAGCCTGCAAAAACAAATGACTACCGAAAATCAACAATTCACATTGGCATATATTGATGATGTGCTTGTAGGTTATGCGTCTGTAAATACAAGTGATGGGAAATCATATTTTTTGCACAAATTTTATATGGATACTGCCCAACATGGAAAAGGTATTGGAAAAATCTTTTTTGAGTATTTGGAAGAAAAATATAGCCCTGAAATAATTACATTGCGTGTGAACAGATGCAATTTTAAAGCAATAAATTTTTATTTTAGAATTGGATTTTTTATTGAAAAAGTTGATACAAAGGAAATTGGACAAGGCTACAAAATGGAAGATTTTATCATGATAAAAAAAAATTACGAATAAAAATCTACGCACAAAACCAATAATTTTAATTGGGTTCGTGGTTGTCAGTGTTGGTGGTTATCAGTATTCCGTTTTTCTGAATAAACATTGATTATTATTTAACGCTTATAAGGGTTTAAAACCGTTATAAAGTTTTAGATACTGTTTTTAAAATTACCTTTTAAACTTTGACCATTTTGAACCTTGACCCCTCTTGAACTTTCGTTATGAACAAAGATTTTTCCAAAGAATATACATTACATACATCAAGAAGTGGTGGAGCAGGCGGACAAAATGTCAATAAAGTAGAAACAAAAGTAGAGTTAAGATTTCATGTAAATAATTCGGAACAACTCACAGAAGAAGAAAAAACGATTATTTCTGAAAAATTGGCAAACAAAATAAACCAAGAAGGTTTTTTACAATTATTTGCACAAACTGCACGCACACAACTCCAAAATAAGGAAAATGTGGTAAAAAAACTCTATCAAACCATCAAAAAATCCTTAGAAAAACCAAAACCTCGCAAAGAAACAAAACCCTCAAAACAAGCAGTTGCTGAACGCCTCAAAAGCAAAAAAATACACGCCCAAAAGAAAAATAATAGAACAGGTGATTGGGAGGAATGATTTTTTGTATTTTTTTAATCTAATTTCTTAATTTAAAAATTTAATTTAATAAAGTGTCTTTTGCTCCTATTTTTGAAAAATTTGCTGATATTCGTGTATTGATTATTGGTGATGTGATGATAGATTCTTATCTGTGGGGAAGCGTTAATCGCATTTCGCCTGAAGCCCCTGTACCTATTGTGGAACTCAAAAAAAGCGAAAAACGCTTGGGCGGTGCAGCAAACGTTGCCATGAATATTCAAGCACTTGGGGCTACGCCTGTGCTGTGTGCGGTAATTGGCGAAGATGCAGAAAAAAACGATTTTTTTTCGCTCATGGACACGCACAACCTTCACAAAGAAGGTATTTTGGCACTTCATACACGCCCAACAACCATCAAGCACCGCATTATTAGCGGTCATCAACACATATTGAGGCTTGATGCGGAAACAACCGCACCGCTTTTGGCAGAAGAAAAAACATTGCTTTGGGAAAAAATCCAAAAACTAATGCCAACATGTCAAGTAGTGATTTTTGAAGATTATGACAAAGGCGTTTTAGACCAAGAAATTATCCAAAAAAGCATTTCCTTTGCCAAAAAACACAATATTCCTACGGTAATTGACCCAAAAAAACGTAATTTTTTGCATTATCAACACGCTACTTTTTTTAAACCAAACCTTAAAGAACTGAAAGAAGGCTTAAAAATTGATTTCAAAGTAGATAATTTTGATGAATTACGCAATGCGGTGCAATTATTGAAAGATACTTTGCAGTTGGATTATGCCTTAGTAACCTTGTCCGAAAGAGGGATTTTATTGCTTGGAAATAATGAAGTTTATACCGAAACCGCGTACTTGCGTGCTATTGCAGACGTATCTGGAGCAGGCGATACGGTGATAAGTGTGGTTGCGGTGGCACTTGCAGTAGGATTGAGTGCGGAAATTGCTTCACGTTTGGCAAATCTTGCGGGTGGGCTTGTGTGTGAGCATGTAGGCGTTGTGAGTATCAATAAAAATGAACTTTTGGCAGAAGCAAATATACATATAAAAGCCCCCCAGTCCCCAAAAGAGGAGCAAATTCGTAAGGAAATTTAATATAAAAACCAATTATTATTTTGTAAATTTGCTGTTCATTATACATTTTTTGCGTTTATTCCCCTTTGGGGGTTAGGGGCTTTTGATTATAAAATTTATGCGTCTATTTCCTGCTGTGTTGGTTTTTTTGGGTGTATTGGGACTTTTTTTAGGTGTAATTTTTTGGGTAAAAGCCAATAATACACAAGAAGAAAGCGGAAATATTTTGTTGCCTTTGCAAAAAGCGATTATTTATCCAAAAAAATCGCATTTTTTCCACACTTTTTCGGTGTCGTTGCGCAAAGGTGATACCCTTTTATATCTCCAAAACGTAGCAAAAGGCATTGATACAAGTACCATTTCTTTGACAGGTTTGGGTGAATATGCCTCTTACACTATTCAATACGCCAAAAATGAAAAGGTTTTCCAAAAAAACCACATTATTCACGCCCTTAGAGATAGCATTTTTTTCCTAAAAGATACCTTAGAAAACCTACAATTTGCCCAAAATACACTTATAAAAAGCCAAGAATTTCTAAAATTTAATGCTCCAACTTCATTAGAACACTTTTCTAAGGAAAAAATACAAGAACTTTATAGTTTTCTACACCAAAAAGACCTTGACAATCAAAAACAAAAACGAATACTCACACGCACAGAAAAATATCTTAAAGAGAAATTGGCAACAATAGAAGAAAAAATTGCATTTTATGAAAATTCAAACGCCAATGCAAACACAATGCTTGCACTCAGAGTGCATCTAAACGAAAGTTTTGAGGGCGAATTACAACTGCAATACCATACTGCACGCATGTATTGGACACCAAATTATAAAATCCAAACCTCAGAAAAAGATTCTTTGTTGAGAATGGAATTTTTAGGGAAAATTACCCAAAAAACAGGCGTTATTTTTCAAAAAACACAGACTTTTTTAGCCACAAAACCTTTCCAAGAAAGCAATTTTGCAAAAGAAAAAGGCATTTCTCTTGTACCTGATAGTATTTTTAAGAAAAAACAACAAAACACCAATAACGCACAAGACAATTCTGAAAACACAAATTTACCTGCTTGGAAACACGAAATTTTGCTTTCACTTTCTCCAAAAATGGATACGAATTTAGTGTTTTTTGCCCAAAGTACAAAGAAAAAATATACGCTTTTATTGCACGCAAGCCAAAATGCGAACTTACACAAAGTAGCAAAATGGGAAAATTGGGTTTTTGAAAAAGCATTGCCTGGACAAGCAGAGATTTTTGTGGAAAATCAAAAAACTGAAACCATATTTTTGTCGCCTCATCACACAAATATTCATATACGACTTAGCCAAGATGTGCGTTTGCAAGCTAATTATAGTCCTTTTTTGAGAAAAGAAAACCAAAAAATAGAAGGGAAAAATGAATTGAAAACTGATTCAATTTCACGACAAATACAACAACATTATACACAAGGTTTTAATGTGCAAATACACAATATTTCAAAAGATACCTTAAATATTGAAGTATTTGAAACGCCACCAATCGTACAACACACAGCGTTAAAAATGGATTTTGCCAAAAACCCAAATTTTTTCCCTGAACAAAATGTTTTCGTTTGGAACATCAACCTAAAACCCAATGAAAAAAAAGAAATTCAAGGAAGTTGGGCGTTATTTTTTCCAAAAAACTTTGTATTGGTGCAATAAAACAACCAAAAACGCCTCCTTTATCAAGTCATCTGTTTGTTTCATCAATTAAATAGGTACATTCATAAAAAGGATAGAAAATCATACTACTTTTTATCATATTTTTGCGTATAAAAAAATCAACAATAACATATTTTTTAATCCAAAAAAAACCTAAAAATGAAAAAACTTATTTTTCCCCTTGCTTTCTTGTGCTATTTCTTGTTTTCAAATATTGCATTAGCAGATGTAGATAATTGTTTTTCAAAAGAAAACGCAGAATTATTAGCCAAGAAAGCAGTAAAACAATACATTATTTCGTATTGTGATTGTTGTGCAGAAGTTGGAAATGCTATGCCTGCGGTATTGCTCTATGTCAAAAATACTTCGGTAGTACAATGTGATTTTGATAACACACAATTTTCGGTACAAATGGAATACGATATTGTAGGCGAATTTAATGTAAATAAAGGCAAATTGGATACAAAAAGTTTTGCGCCAGTTGGTACAACAACCACACAAATCATGAATACAATTTCGCTTAATTATCATTTTTTTATCAAAAAACGCAAAGCAAACCGACTTTATGATATGATTGGGGCAAAAAACCCATCTTCAAAATGTTGGGCATTGGATATTTTCCCTTCTGCAAAAGATACAAATAATGACCCAAATTATGCAAAATGGTTGAAAAGTCAGAAGTAAAAAGTTTTGAAAAATATTTAAGACAATAAAAATTTGCCTCTGTTTAACTTATCCTATTATTTTTGATTATAACCATGTTTGAACTTTCCAAAAGTTTAAAACTTTTGGAAAGTATGCCTAAAACAAAGATTTTAAATTTAACCTGAACAAATGCTAAAACTTATATTTACACTTTATAAAATGTAAGTATAAATTTTATTTTTAAACATTTTTTAAAAACACTATGGAATATCATACGTAATATCATCAGGATTATGCGTAAAAAAATATGCATAATTTGAACGTAATTTCTCCCATTTTTTTTCTGTTTCAAACATTTTATTATTTACATCTTCCCATGCAATACGCATTGCCCTTGCAGAAAGAATAGGCAACACCTGCCCTACGCCTGTACCCAAGCCAGAGATTGCAATGGAATTTACTTTTTGGTGAATAGGTGTTCCATCTTCAAATTTGCCATATTTCAACAATAATAAAATCGCTTTCATGCACAAATATACATTTGGACTTCTGTGTATTGTCATTGGTGTTCGCATAGTAGGTGCAGAAATAAGATAAGGAAAAAGCATATTTTCAGTTTCTATAATTTCTGCTTGCCCTACCAACAACTCGCCAAAATATTTTTCTCGAATAACTTTTTGTAGTTTTTTTTCAATATGCCAGCCCAAATTTTTGGAAATCAAAAAATCTATGCCACCATTCATAAATCCAAAACTATTGGCTGGGCTTACTAACGCATCACATGGATAATCAAAGATAGAGCCATGTATAATTTCTACATTTTCTACGCCTTCAAATACTTTCTGCCAAGCAGTTGTTACATCTTGGTTGGTGTCTATAAAATAGAATTTCATGGTTGGAGGTTTGGGATTTAAATTCCTTTATTTGTTAAACATTTACTTCTTCAAAGCGGTTTTGGCTTCTTGCCAATAGTGTTCCATTTCATCAAGAGGCATTTCTGCAATATTTTTTTGGTTTTCCTTTGCTTTTTTTTCTATGTATTGAAATCTATCTATAAATTTTTGGGTGGTTTTAGCGAGTGCATTTTCAGGATTTATGCCTTCAAAACGTGCATAATTAACAAGTGCAAAGAGCAAATCTCCAAATTCTTCTTCTGCTTTTTGAGTATTTTTTTGGTCAATTTCGTGTTTTAGTTCTAAGATTTCTTCTTCTACTTTTTCCCAAACTTGTGTTGCATTATCCCAGTCAAAACCCACACCTTTGGCTTTTTCTTGCACACGCATAGCCTTCACAAGTGCGGGCAAAGTCGCAGGCACACCACCAAGCACAGACGTATTGCCTTCTTTTAGTTTGAGTTTTTCCCAATTTTGTTTTACTTGTTCTTCATTTTCTACTTTTACATCACCGTATATATGAGGGTGTCTTGACACAAGTTTATCACATATTGCGTGTAGGACATCAGCTACATCAAATTGCTCAGTTTCAGAGGCAATTTTTGCATAAAAAACCAAATGTAGCATAATGTCACCAATTTCTTTTTTGATTTCAGTTGCATCATTTTTGATAATAGCTTCTGCCAATTCACAAGTTTCTTCCAAAGTAAGCGGACTAAGTGATTGCATTGTTTGTTTTTTGTCCCAAGGGCATTGCGCGCGCAACTCGTCCATGATAATCAACAGACGTGCAAAAGCATCTTTTTTTTGTTCTAAGGTATTCAAAATGGTAAAGTATTTTTTTAAATTTTTTTTTTTAGTTCAAATTTAGGGAAATTTTGGGAATGTTATGTTTTTGATTAAAAAAAAAGCAATTTTTCTTGAAAATATTTTTTAAATTTTCCTCAAAACTTTCCAAAAAAAAATTAAAGATTTTTGGCTAATTTTTAGTATTTTTGTAAAAAAAGAAAACTATAATATGTTCAAACTTACCGCAGAATTTGTGCCAACAGGCGACCAACCACAAGCCATTGATAAACTTGTGAGAGCAATAGAAAATGGTGAAAAAGTACAAACACTTTTGGGCGTTACAGGCTCAGGGAAAACGTTTACGATTGCCAATGTCATTGCTAAAATAAACCGCCCTACACTTATATTAAGCCACAATAAAACCCTCGCAGCACAATTATATGGCGAATTTAAACAGTTTTTCCCAGAAAATGCAGTAGAATATTTTATTTCTTATTACGATTATTACCAACCAGAGGCGTATATGCCTACAACAGGCACTTATATTGAAAAAGATTTGGCTATTAACAAAGAAATAGAGAAACTGAGAATGTCCACTGCTTCCTCTTTGATGTCAGGACGCAAAGATGTAGTTGTGGTGTCATCTGTGTCATGTATATATGGTATGGGCAATCCCTCAGAGTTTCAAAATAGTGTGCTTAAAGTAGCAGTTGGTGATAATATGAGTAGGCAAAAATTTTTGTTTCAACTTGTAGATATATTATACAATCGTACAGAAGCGGATTTTGTACGTGGCACATTTAGGGTAAAAGGTGATACAGTAGATATTTTTGTGGCGTATGATGATTTTGCATACAGAATAGTATTTTGGGGTGATGAAATAGAAGAAATCCAAAAAATAAATCCAGAAACCAATGAAAAACTAAGCAGAGAAACTGCAATCTCTATTTTTCCTGCAACTTTGTTTGTTACAGGTCAAGAAGCACTGCACAGTGCTATGAAAAGCATACAAGAGGATTTAATAAAACAAATCCTTTATTTTGAAAATGAAAACCGACCTGAAGAAGCACAACGCATCAAAGAACGCACAGAATTTGACCTTGAAATGATGCGTGAATTGGGTTATTGTTCAGGCATTGAAAATTATTCAAGGTATTTTGATGGCAGAAAAGCAGGCGATAGGCCTTACTGTTTGTTGGATTATTTTCCAGAAGATTTATTAATTATTGTTGATGAAAGTCATGTTACTTTGCCACAAATCAGAGGCATGTCAGGCGGAGACAAATCACGCAAATCTTCTTTGGTAGAATATGGTTTTAGGTTGCCTTCTGCATTGGACAATCGCCCTTTGAATTTCTTTGAATTTGAGGAAAAAGTGCATCAAATAATTTATGTGAGTGCCACACCTGCCAATTATGAATTGGAACAATCGGAAGGCGAAATCGTGGAACAACTTATTCGTCCAACAGGGATTTTAGACCCTATTATTACGCTCAAACCTACCGCCAATCAAATAGAAGTATTGGTGGAAGAAATAGAAACCACGATAAAAGATGGTGGAAGAATACTTGTAACTACGCTCACAAAACGCATGGCAGAAGAATTGAGCAAGTACTTTAAAAATATTGGACTAAAATGTGATTATGTTCATTCTGACATCAAAACCACCCAACGCGTGGAAATATTAAGGGATTTACGTCTTGGTGTGATTGATGTGCTTATTGGTGTAAATCTCCTAAGAGAAGGCTTGGATTTGCCCGAAGTAAGCCTTGTAGCAATCATGGACGCAGACAAAGAAGGTTTTTTACGCAATGAAAGGTCGTTAATCCAAACAATAGGACGTGCTGCGCGTAATGACAAAGGACGTGTAATTTTATTTGCTGACAAATATACAGATTCTATGCAAAGGGCTGTTTTTGAAACAGAACGTAGGCGTTCAATCCAAGAAAAATACAACGAAGAACACAATATTACGCCAAAAACTACCCAAAAAACCAAAGAAGCTATCATGCAACAGACCACTGTTGCAGACCGACAAGCCTACCCAAAAGCATACATTGAGCCTACCGAATTGAGTTTGGCAGCAGACCCAGTAATGCAATATATGAGCAAAGAACAACTACAAAAAATGATACAAGACACCCAAAAAGCAATGGAAAAATCTGCAAAAGCGCTTGATTTTGTGGAGGCAGTTCGCCTAAGAGATGAACTCAAAGCACTGCAAGGGCTTTTGTTGGGGAAATAAGCCCCTAACCATGCCCCCAAAGGGAAGTAAATCCCAATAATACACAAAATTTAGTTTTTTATTTTTAATCATTAAAGGCTCTTAATTCCCTTTGGGGTTATAGGCTATCCAAAATCTATGCTTTTCTTTTACAATGCTGATTGTACGTTAGACAATTTACATCTTTCCGCAGACGAAACACACCACGCATTGCAAGTATTGCGGTTGGGTGCTGGAGCTATATTGCACATCATAGATGGAAAAGGAAATATATTTGAAACCAAAATACAAGAAATACAACCAAAAGCAAAAAAATGTATTTTGACCTTACAAAAACATACGTTTACACCACCAAACAACTATCATTTGCATATTGCCATCGCCCCTACCAAAAATATAGACCGAATGGAATGGTTTGTAGAAAAAGCAGTAGAATTGGGCGTACATCAAATTACTTTTTTGCATACAGATAATGTAGAACGCAAACACATCAACATAGAACGCTTGCAAAAAATTGCCATTTCTGCTCTCAAACAATCCCAACAAGTATATTTGCCTACATTGGTAGATATGACAAAATTAAAAGATTTTTTTAAATTTGATATTTTAAAGCAAGATTGTTACAAATCTATTGCATATTTGGGTAAAAATACCATTGCATTAGCAGATAATATTCCACCTCAAAAATCTTATTGCATCATGATTGGTAGCGAAGGGGATTTTTCGCCTCGTGAAATAGATATGTCCTTAGAAAATGGTTTTTTGCCCGTACATCTTGGACATACACGTTTGCGTACCGAAACCGCAGGCATTTATAGCGTAATGGCAATAAAATGGATTAATGAAAATTTTTTAATATAATTTTGCAGAAATAAAAGACAAAAATCTACGTGCCTAAAAAGGCTTATTTAAAACTTAAAATCATGTCTGAAACCCAAGAAACACCAAAAGAACCCACAACAGAAAAAGAAAAACCAAAAGAAAACCTAAAAATACCACTTCCAAAACGTAATCAATGGCAATACTTGGCAACGATATTTGTGTTTTTGGTGTTATTGTTTTTCAGCCTTTTTATTCATGAGTGGAAAACCAATGAAGTGGGTTATACTGCTATTTTGGGTATCTCAGGGCTGATATTGGGGGCAGGTATTGGCTACGTAATAAGTCCAAAAGTATGGGCAAAAATCAATTTTAGCAAAGAATCCTTAGCGATTGCAGTATTTTCTTTGGGTTATTTATTTTCAAAAATAGAAGGCACTATTTGGTTTTTCTTTGAGGGTAATATCCTCATCAAAAAACCTGAATTTGGGGTGCGTATGCTTATTTTTATTATTTGTTTGATGATGGCACTGATGAGTATGTATGCGTATCAAAGCGAAGAAGAATAAGAGAATTAGAAATTTTGAATTTCAAAGGTTTTATAAAATATTTTATTGTTTTTTTTAAGAAAATACTTTTGAACCTAAGAATAAATATTTTATATTTGTGCGTGTGTAACTTTTTCCGATATCACACATAAATAATTTTAAACTTTGGACATTACCCAGTTCAACAACGCTTTTAAACAAACTACAGGTAATTTTTAAAATTCTAAGCAGATAGTTTTTATTTTTTTCATAACTCAAATAAACAAAAAAATCTGTTTTTTTCTATAAAAATCAAAAAATATATCCAAAGTCTAAAACTTTTATGACCTTAGCAGAAGCACAAAAAATAGTTGATACGTGGATTAATACCACAGGTGTTCGTTATTATAATGAACTTACCAACATGGCGATTTTGACCGAAGAAGTGGGCGAAGTTGCCCGCCTTATAGCACGCATATATGGTGAACAATCATTCAAAGAATCGGATAAAGACCACGATTTGGGTGATGAAATGGCTGATGTGCTTTTTGTGTTGATTTGTTTGGCAAACCAAACAGGCATAGACCTCACAGGAGCACTCCAAAAAAATTTGGAGAAAAAAACAAAACGTGATGCAGATAGACACGCCCAAAATCCAAAATTGAAGTAAGATTTTTTGTTTCCTTTAATCATTTTATTTTTTATGAGAAAAATCTGCTTATCCTATTTTTTATGCTATTTTTTGTGGGCTTGCGGAGGTAAAGATGTTCAAAATAGTGGCAACAACACCCAACATTTTGTAAACGCACAACCAACAAGCAATGCGAAATTATTGGCAAATCAAAACAACCAATTTGCGATTAATTTTTATGCCAAATTAAAAAACGAAACAAAGGGAGAAAACCTATTTTTTTCACCTTTTAGCATATATACTGCACTTGGCATGTTGTATGTAGGCACAAGCAACGCAGGAAAACAAGAACTTGCGGAAGTATTGGGCGTGCAAAACATACCCAAAATAGGCGAAGAATATTATCATTTGCAAGGCTCAATCTTAAAGGAAATCTCGCCAAGTGCAGAAATTTCGTTAAATAATTCTATTTGGATAAATGAAAAAACAAATGTTTTGCCCAATTATCAAAAACAATTAAAAGAAAATTTTGAAGCAGAACATTTTAGAGGTGATTTATCTAAACCCGAAAATATAAAAAAAATTAATGATTGGGTTTCCAAAAATACACGAGGACGTATTCCAAATATCATGTCAAGTGACACAGACAATAGTGCTTTGGGATTGATTTTGCTCAATGCCATATATTTTAAGGGAAATTGGGCAGAAGGTTATGCTTTTGAGGAGGAAAATACAAAAAAAGATGATTTTACACTAATGTCCTCCGCCAGAATAAAAGTGGATATGATGAAAAGATATGGAAACCATTATCCATATTTTGAAACGCCTTTTTTTCAAATGATTGGGATTCCTTACAAAAATAAAACAAGTTTTTTGTATATTATTTTACCAAAAACAACCACAAATTTGCTTGCTGTGGAACAAACTTGCACGCCTGAAAACCTTGAACTATGGCTTTCAAGCATGAAATATATGGAAGCAAACGAAATAGCAATACCCAAAATAAAACTTCAAACAAGTTTTAAAGCAAATGACATATTGAAAAATATGGGCGTAAAAGCTGTTTTTGATAATACAAATACGATTCATTTGAACGAAACAGATAACACGCAAAAGCTTTTTGTTTCAAGAGTAATCCATAAAACTTTTTTGGATATCAATGAAAAAGGAATTGAGGCAGCAGCAGTTACAGAAATAGAAGAAGGGGATAAGACAGAAGAGACAAAAGAAGAAAAACCAAAACCAATTAATTTTGTGGCAAATCACCCTTATATGTTTTTTATTGCGGATAAGGATTTTCAAACAATTCTTTTTATGGGACGAGTTTTAAATCCTAATGTGGGAGAGTAGTATGTAAAAAATGCTTTAACCTTACACAAAAATTTTACCCAATCTTTACCACAAGTGGAAAATGGTCAGAAGGAAAACGATTATCAATTTTGGTGTCAATTACCTCAAAACTTTCTACTTGCAGATTGGTTTTTTGGTTACAAAAAATATAATCAATCCACATATTTGACACGCCTCTTGCCCCAAAATTATTAAAAGTAGTAATTTGTTTTGGGGAAATAGGTGCGATGTGACACAAATCCGAAAAACAACTTGCAAGCATTTTATAGGTGTTTTCGGAAGGTGTGAGATTGAAATCACCTGTCAAAAATGCCAAATTTTCACCTGCTATTTCATTGATTTTTTGATAAATTAATGTTGCACTTTTTTGACGTGCCTCCAAGCTTTCATGGTCAAAATGCGTATTAAACACAAAAAAAGTGCGTTCTTCTACTTTGTCCCACAAACAAATCCAACTCGCCAAACGAGGCAAACGATTGCCCCAAGTACAAGAGCCAATGATGTCAGGTGTATCAGAAAGCCAAAAATCGCCATTAGAAATTTTTTCCAAACGATTTTTAGCATAAAAAATATTGACCATTTCGCCACCAAGCCAACCATCAGCACGCCCAACGCCTACAAGTCCAAAATCAGGGAATTGTGTTTCCAAATAATCTTTTTGGGTTTGGGTAACTTCTTGCACACAAAAAACATCAGGATTTTGCGTTTTGAGCAATGCTACAACATTTTGTTTGCGATTTTCCCACGCATTAACGCCATCTTTTGGGTTGTCGTAGCGAATATTATAAGAAATAAGCGTAAGCATTAATTAGGAATTAGGATTTTTTTGTTCTATTTTTTCAAAAAAAATTGCATTACTTTTTAACAAAATAATGCAATTTTTTGATTTTTAGCAAATATATTTTCGTTTTAATGCAATTTTCATATTATTCTAATTTAAAAAATACAAAAACTGACCACTAATAATTGACAACTATTGTTGTGATTTCCTTACAATACTTGCAGAAAGCACAGCTTCACACACAAGCGTTCCAGCCACATACGCCTCACCTTTCATTTTGGCAATACCTCTACGAATAGGATATAATAATTCACATTGAAATACAATCGTATCGCCAGGCAATACCATTCTTTTAAACCTACATTCATCAATAGAAAGCAAATATGCCCAATAATTTTCAGGGTCAGGCACACTACTAAGCACCAAAATCCCTCCTGTTTGAGCCATTGCTTCTATTTGCAATACACCAGGCATAACAGGATTATTTGGAAAATGTCCCATAAAAAATGGTTCATTGATGGTTACATTTTTGATACCTGCTACGCTTGTACTGTCCAAATGGTATATTTTGTCCAACAATGCAAATGGATAGCGGTGTGGAAGCAAGTTTGCAATGTGCTTTACATCCATGAGTGCAGGCACATTAGGATTATATTCAGGGATTCGTTTTTTACTTTCATTGAGCATGGCTTGGCGAATTTTTTTAGCCAAACCCACATTTGCAGTATGTCCAGGTCTTACTGCCAATATTTGGGCTTTGAGCGGTTTGCCTACAAGTGCAAGGTCACCTATTACGTCAAGGAGTTTGTGGCGCGCAGGTTCATTTTTAAATCTTAGGGTAATATTGCTCAATGTACCTTCTTTGTCAATCGTGATTTTTGGCTTGCCCATGAGTTTTGCAAGGCGGTCAAGTTCTTCCTCAGAAATAATTTTATCAACAATTACGACTGCATTTGTTACATCACCGCCTTTGATAAGGTTAGCCTTAAAAAGTGCTTCCAATTCATGCAAAAACACAAAAGTACGACAATTGGCAATTTCATCTCTAAAATCTGTAATTTTATTCAAACTTGCATGTTGGCTACTTACTATAGGCGAATTGTAATCTACCATGACTGCAAGACGATAATCATTCAAAGGCAGAGCAGATACTTCTACGCCTCTTGCTTGGTCTGTAAAAACAATACTTTCTTTTACTTCATAATAAACCCTAAGTGCATCTTGTTCTTGCAACCCCACACTTTCCAATGCTTCCACAAAAAGAATAGAACTCCCGTCCATAATAGGAGGCTCAGAAGCATCTATTTGAATCAATACATTATCAATGCCAAGCCCTACTAACGCAGCAAGTGTATGTTCTACGGTATGCACTCTTGCACCATTTTGTTCTATAGTTGTACCGCGAGAAGTATCCACTACAAAATCTGCAAGTGCTTCAATAATGGGTTGATTAGGCAAATCCACTCTTTGAAACTTGTAGCCATGATTTGGTGGAGCAGGCACAAAAGTCATAGTGGTCATTGCGCCTGTGTGAAGTCCTACGCCTGCTACTTTTACAGGTTGTTGAATAGTATGTTGTTTGTGGCTCATACGTGGTAAAAAATTCCTTCTTTTGGATAAAATGCGTTTATTTTTTGCAAAAATCAATTTTTAAAATGCAAAAATCAATTTTTTTGCTTGGTTTTTTAATGTTTTTTTTAAATGGTAAAAATTTATTGCTTTTTGATATAATTTTAAAGGAGATTTTTTAAGAAAAAAGGAGATTTTTAAAATACAATCAATGAAAAATGTAGTTTATTCTTAATTCCCAATTCATCTCACTCTTTCCATTTCACGTTTTGCATCTTTTTCTTTCATACTTTCACGCTTATCAACGAGTTTTTTACCTTTTGCAACAGCAATTTCTATTTTCAATAAACCTTTTTCATTGATAAAAATACGTATTGGAATGATTGTAACCCCATTTTCTTGGCTTTTTTCCTTAATTTTTTTTAATTCTTTTTTCTTCAAAAGCAATTTTTTTGGGCGTTCTGGGTCGTGATTATTATAAGTACCTTCTGTATAAATAGCAATATTCATTTGCCTCAGCCAAAGTCCATCATCTTGAAAAAATGCAAACGCATCTTGCCAATTTACTTTTGATTGTCTTAGTGATTTTATTTCTGTACCCCTCAACACAATGCCTGCAACGTATCTTTCCAAAAAATGATATTCGTGGCTTGCTTTGCGGTTGTTCATGTTGAGCGTTTTCTGTGTTTCTTCTTTTTTTGACATGATTTTAAAGTAAGATTATGAATTATAGATTATAGATTAAAAAACGCAAAGTTACACTATTTTATAATTACATAAAACTTTGATTTTATGTATTTTGTATTAATTCCCCCTTTGGAGTTAGGGGGCTTGTATTAATTGCCCTTTTGGGGAGCAGGGGGCTTTTTTTTAATTACATACCAAAATATTTAACCAAATGTCTTAACTTTGCATTTTAATCTAAAAATTCAAAAATCTTTTAAAATGCAATTATTCACAAAAAATATATTTTCTGTCTTGTTTTTTTTATGTTTCTTTTTGGCTTGCGAAACCAAAAACAACGACAACAACACACAAAATAATACGCCTGACCCGCCCCAAAAGTTAGAATTAAAAAAAGCACCTGTTTTTTCAGGAGATTCTGCATATTTTTTTGTAGAGAAACAAGTAAAATTTGGAACTCGTGTACCAAATACACCTTCACACAAAGCATGTTCGGATTTTTTGGTTAATACATTGGAAAAATATAAATTCAAAACGATTCGCCAACCGTTTGATGCCAAAACATACAACAATAAAATTCTAAAATCTGAAAATATTATTGGTTCTTTTAACCCTGATGCCCCCAAACGCATTTTGCTTACTGCACACTGGGATACACGTCCATTCAACGACAAAGAAACCAAAGATTCTACTAAATATAAACCTATTGATGGGGCAAATGACGCAGGAAGTGGCGTAGGCATTTTGCTGGAAATCGCAAGGGTAATATCCCAAAATCCTGCAAATTTGAATGTAGGCGTAGATATTATATTTTTTGATGCAGAAGACCATGGGCAACCTGAAGGCTCAAAAGACCAAAAACCTGATACTTGGTGCTTGGGTTCACAATATTGGGCAAAAAATAAACACAAAGCTAATTATACTGCTTATTACGGTATTTTGTTGGACATGGTGGGAGCAAAAGATGCAGAATTCCATTTTGAAGGCTATTCTTTGGAATATGCGAAAGACTTAACGCGTAAATTTTGGCAAATTGCACAACAATTAGGCTACAAAAATTTTAAATCTAATGAAGTTGGAGCAATTACAGATGACCATTTTTACGTGAATACTGTCGCAAAAATTCCTATGTTTGATATCATTGAACACAGCCCTAAAAATAAAGATAATTTTTTTGGCGATTATCACCATACATCCAAAGATAATATGGAAATTATTGACCGCCAAACGCTTACTTCGGTAGGACAAACGGTGTTGCAAATGTTGTATAATGAATAAACTTGAATAGATTTTTTGTGAAAATTTTTGCGTTTTTTTGGAATAGTTACTTTTTTGGGAATAAAAAATCTGCATTTCTTTTGGCTTTAAAATTCAAGGCGTGTAGGTGTGTAATAAATTTACCTGAAATATTGTTTTTTGTACTGTCAGAACGACCTCTTATTGTTGTGGCTTTGATACCATCAAATTCAAACATATATAACATACCCTCACTATATTCATTCCAAGTGTGAAAACCTTCCAACTGTTCAAAATTGCCAAACGAGGTATATATTTTGGCAGTAATAACTTTTGAAACTTCGTGATTGTCAAACATCAACATGCCTTTTGTGTTGTCTTCAAAAGTAATTTCCCAGCGTCCTTTTAGGTCATTTTTGTTGTAATGTAATTTTGAGTTTTCCAAAGGATTGCTATAAGGTTCAAGCTCACCTGATATATTAGAAGTGATTTTTTCGTTGTTTTCATAGCGTGTCCAAGTCCCAGAAATCTGGTTTCTCATGATACCATAATTGCAAGATAAAATAGTGTTTTGTTTATTGAGGTGCAAATCAAATCCGTATTTGGTTATTTGAATACTGTCAAAATGGATTTTTTTATGAACAGTATAGATGTATCCTTTAGTGTATCGTTGCAAAGAATCTTTTTGTAAAATAACCGTAAAAAGTGAATTGCCTTCTTTTATTTCTGCCCTGAAAACCCATGTTTCATCATATTTGCTTTGTGCATAAATATTTTGGTGTTGTGTTATTTGGAAAATTAAGCCAAAAAATAAAATTTTGATAAAGAAATCCATGTTTTACATTGTTTTGTTGTTTTGGGAATACTGCGAAAAAGGAAATCTGTAACAATTTCGGTTAGTCTTTTTGTGTTTTAATGCGTATATTTCAGAAATTTATTAAAAATAAAAATCCCCCAAATCTTATGAAAAACCAAAACCTAAAAATTAACGTAATTTGTATGCTTTGGGCAAGTTTATTTTTTATGAAAACCCCTACATTTGCCCAAAGTACAAATAATGGAATGCCAACACATTTTGCACTATTGATGCACAGTTTGGAGGAGTATCAAGACAAAAATATTTATCCGATTTTTGTATTATTGCAAAAAGAATTGGAAGAAATTATTTCACCAAAAGAAAAAAAACAAGTTTTGGCACTTCGTACACGATTTCAAAAACTAAAAACTATGCGAAAAAGGATTTTTGAGCAAAAAATTCACCACCAAAGAAACGCTGAAATTTCCCCAGACAGCGTCATGAATTTTTGGGAATTTTCACAAAAAGAAGAAACGATTATTTGGCAAGAAATGGAAAAATGTGTGCAAAAATATACCCAGAGTTTTGAAAAATTGTTGAGAAATCAAAGTAACAATATGGAAAAATGGCGAAAAGATATGGCAAAAATTATAAGTCGCTATGAACGCAATGAAAATCCAGAAACAGGGATTTTTTTAGGGAAATTTAACTTCGGAAAATTCCTCAATTTGGTTGATGTATTGCTTTGGCAATATGAAAAAATGCCCCAAGAATCGCAAGCACAGATGAGAGATTAAAAAAAATAAAAATATATATATTTATGACACCAAAACAAGACGGTTTTCATTTTCCAGCAGAATGGCACGCACAAGAAGCGGTTTGGCTTTCATTTCCCCAAAATTCAGATACATGGGAAGGCGTAAAAAGGCATAATTTGTACCCTGCTTATTTTCAATTTATCAAAGAAATCGCAGAAGTAGAAAAAGTACGCCTAAATATTGGGCAAAAAATCCCTGCGGAATGGATAAAGTATGAATTATCACATTTGAAAGCCAACTTGGGTAATGTAGAAATATTCACTTTTCCTGTAAATGACGCTTGGGCAAGGGATTTTGGGGCAGGTTTTATCATCAACCCAAATACCAAACAAAAAGCCCTCATAAATTGGGAATACAACGCTTGGGGCGGAAAATATCCCCCTTATGACAGCGACAACGCTATGCCAAACAATATCGCAAAGCATTTTAATTTGAAAATGTATTCACCAAATATCGTTATGGAAGGTGGCTCAGTGGATTTTAATGGGCAAGGCACTGTTTTGACTACTACAGATTGCCTTTTGAACAAAAATCGCAACCCACACCTTTCAAAAACAGAAATAGAACATTATTTGTGTGAATATTATGGGGTTTTGCAGGTGATTTGGCTTGGCGAAGGCATTGTTGGTGATGATACTGATGGACATGTAGATGACATTACGCGTTTTGTCAATGAAAATATGGTTATTACGGTCATAGAAGACAACCCAAAAGACGATAATTACCACCAATTACACGAAAATTTTGAGAAATTGCAAAATATCACCCTTTATAATGGCAAAAAATTGGAAGTTGTAAAATTGCCCATGCCAACGCCCCATTATATAGATGGAGAACGCTTGCCTGCGTCTTATGCAAACTTTTTGATTGTGAATGAAAAGGTATTAGTACCAATTTTTAACAGCGAAAACGACCAAAAAGCATTGGGTATTTTACAAGATTGCTTCCCAAAAAGAAAAATCATAGGCATAGATGCGTCCCAAATCGTGTGGGGCTTAGGGACATTGCATTGTTTGAGCCAACAAGAACCAAAAATCTAAAAAAAAACTTAAAAAATGCGTCCTCGTTTTCCTATTTCTTATTATATAGACGGTATTTTGGCACAAAATCGGGTAATTTTTAGTCAAACGATTACCCTGATTGAGAGCCAATTAGCCCAAGACCAAATACTCTCCCAAGAAATCCTTGAAAAACTGCTTCCACACACAGGCAAAAGCATACGCATAGCCATTACAGGCGTGCCTGGCGTTGGCAAAAGTACGTTTATTGAGGCATTAGGCACATATATTACAGAAAATTTTGGAAAAAAACTTGCAGTATTGGCAATAGACCCAAGTAGCCCGCTTACAAAAGGCAGTATTTTAGGCGATAAAACACGCATGGAAAGGCTTGCAGTTAATCCGTTAGCATATATTCGCCCCTCACCCTCACAAGAAAGTTTGGGCGGTGTTGCCAAACGTACACGAGAAACAATGTTGTTGTGTGAGGCTTTTGGTTTTGAGGTGATTTTTGTGGAAACGGTGGGCGTAGGGCAATCCGAAGTATTGGTAAGCCAAATGACAGATTTTTTCCTGTTGCTTATGTTGGCAGGTGCAGGCGATGAATTACAAGGCATCAAAAAAGGCATTATGGAAATGGCTGATGGCGTTGTGATAACAAAGGCAAATGCACAAAACCTCACACAAGCACGCCATGCACAAGCACATTATCGCAATGCGTTGCATTTGTTTGCCCCACAAGAAAATGGTTGGGTTACAGAAGTGCGTACTTGTGCTGCATTGGAGGGGATTGGTGTAGCAGAAGTATGGCAAATGATTGAAAACTTTGTTATTCATACAAAAAAAAATCATTTTTTTGAAAAAAAACGCCAAAATCAGCATATTCAATGGTTTTATAATGCCCTCCATGAAAAAATTTTTGAAGAATTTTATCAAAGAAATAACATCAAAAATATATTATCTGATTTAGAACTACAAGTAAAAATGAAAAATATCACACCACAACAAGCTGTAAATCAATTATTTTCATAGTTTTTGAATTATTTTTTAAAAATAAGAAAAAAAACAGAAATATTTTAGAAAAATATTTGGAAATGTCAAAAATAGCGATTACCTTTGCAAAACAATTTCAAACACTATCTATTTATGGATTTACCACTTATAAAAATATAGTGTAGAAAAATTGTAACGAAAATCCTTGTTTTAGTCAAGGTTTCTTGGCCGAGTGGCTAGGCAGAGCTCTGCAAAAGCTCGTACAACAGTTCGAATCTGTTAGAAACCTCCAAAACAAACTATAATTTGTTTTTTCGGGATATAGCGTAGCCCGGTATCGCGCCTGTTTTGGGTACAGGAGGTCGCAAGTTCGAATCTTGCTATCCCGACAAAAGATGAAGATTATATCAAAAATATAATTTTCATTTTTTTTATAAAAAAAATGATCTCGTAGCTCAGCTGGATAGAGCAACTGCCTTTAAGCAATTATTAAAAAATAATAGGAGCCTTTATGCAGAAAAAGAAATGTATAAAGTGGATAGTGCTATATCGGTGAAACCTTCATTTGCTCGCAAATATGGTAATACCGAGGAAATTTCTAATTTATTTTATTTTTTGATTTGAAAAAACATCATACAAAAGATAAGGGAGATTTAGGTGTTTTGAAAGCTCAAGCAAACTTGTGTGAGAAAGGTTATTTATTGTGTTTTCCGATGTCAGAACATGCGCCCTTTGATTTAGTTATCTATAAAGATAATTTATTTAAGAGAGTACAAGTAAAAACTAGAACTATAAAAAATGGTTTTATAACTGTTAGACTATAGCATAGTTATTCTGATTCAAAGGGTGTACACACGAAAAAAGCTCAAATAGATGAGATTAATGTATATTGTGTTTATTGTTTAGACAATGATACATGCTATTACTTTAATCCTAGAAAATTTGAAACTCATACAACAATAAACTTGAGGGTAGAAATACCAAAGAATAATCAATTTAAAAGCATAAATTTTGCTGATGATTATAGGGAAGTTCCGTAGAGACTACACGCACTACGCCTGAAATGGTGAAGATATAGTCCAGACCACAAACTTGTGTAACACAAGGCAGTGAAAACTGTAGTAGGTAAGCTAAGCAGTAGGTCATTGGTTCGAATCCAATCGGGATCACAAAAAAAACAAGACGAATGTAAATTTGTCTTGTTTTTTTTTATTTTAGGAGTAAAAAAAACCATAAAAAAAACTTGATTTACTTTCGTAAAACAAGTTTTTTTAATAGTTCATATATACACTTTATTATTTGCTTTTATATTTTAAAAAATTATTTCAAAAGAAAAATCTACTCTGTAACCAATACTTTTCTGATTTCTCTTATGTTTTGGCGTTTGATGATGACCAAATAAAGCCCTGCGAGGAGTGTGGTTGTTGGCATCAAAAAACCTTCTTTTACTTCTGGAAACTCTTTTACAAGTCGTCCTAATGAAGAATGAACACGTACAATGATTTTTTCGTTCTTTGGGTTATCTAATCTTATGTTTAATGTTTCGCCTTTTTTGACGATTGTAGGCGTTTCATTTTGGATAATTTGCGTAGTTGGGGTATTTGATAATGTATTTGCTTTTAATACTTTTTTATTCAAATCTTTTTTTTCTGCTGTAACCACAATATCTTTTGCAGATGCGTCTGCACTTACAAAATCTTGTGCCAATACATTTGGAGAAAATATATAAATTACGCCAAACAAAAAGACAAAAGAAGAAAATTTTGGAAAATTTGTATAAAAAGTATAATTAAATGTCATATTAAAAAATGATAGTATGTTTGTGTATATTTTTTACAAAATTACGAAACTTTTTTAAGTTAGTTGTCTTTAAAAAAAAAACACACAAATTATTTTTGGGGCTTTATGTAATTTTTTGTTTGGTTTATTTAATTTTTACATACGAAAATGGATTAAATTTTGTTACAATTTTCTTTATATTTTTAAAAAATAAATAATTTGTACCAGGCAAACATATTTTTAATGTTACATAAAAAAATTATTAAAAAAAGTTATGTAAATAAAAATTGGCTTACTAAGTGCCTTTTTCTTAAATAATAAAAATAAATATACTTTATTAACGCATTTTTTGGAAATACAAAAGTTTAAAAATATGTCCAAGAAATTCAAAAAAATACTTTTGTGCTTTCATTATATTTTTTACTGTAATTTTTTAATCAAAAATTTATCCAAAAAACCAAAAAAAATTGTTAATATTGCATTAAAAAAAACATACTTAAAAACATGGAAACTGGCGAATTACTACCATTTACTACCCAAATCAGGCGTGATATTGTACGCATGGTGCATCAAGTACAATCAGGGCACCCTGGTGGTTCGTTGGGTTGTGTAGAATATTTTATTGCATTATATTTCAAAACTTTGCGTTTCAAATTACCTTTTACAATGGAAGGCAAAGATGAAGATATGTTCTTTTTGTCCAATGGGCATATTTCGCCTGTGTGGTACAGCACATTGGCAAGAGCAGGTTTTTTTCCAAAAGAAGAATTGGCTACTTTTCGCAAAATCAATTCACGTCTACAAGGACACCCTGCTACTGCTGAACATTTGGAAGGTATCAGAGTGGCTTCTGGCTCGCTTGGACAAGGTCTTTCAGTAGCGATAGGTGCTGCACAAGCCAAAAAACTCAACGGTGATACGCACCTTGTATATGTGTTGATGGGTGATGGTGAGCAACAAGAGGGGCAAGTGTGGGAAGGTGCAATGTATGCAGCACACCACAAAGTAGATAACTTAATCGCAACGATTGATGTGAATGGACAGCAAATAGATGGCCCTACGGATAAAATCATGTCCCTTCAAAATTTGGAATCAAAATGGAAAGCATTTGGCTGGCAAGTGATGAGTGTGCAAGGCAATCATTTGGACGAAGTGATAAAAACCCTCCAACTTGCCAAACATCTTACTGGAAAAGGACAACCAATTATGATTTTGATGAAAACCGAAATGGGTTTTGGTGTTGATTTTATGATGGGTTCGCACCAATGGCATGGCGTTGCTCCAAATGATGAACAACTCCAAAAAGCACTCGCACAATTGCCTGAAACATTGGGCGATTATTAGCCCGCTAACCCCTAAAGGGGGAATAATACGCTTAATTTTTAAAATCTTCTAACTCCCAAGAAGAATAACCATTAAACCTAAATGCTACCCTCTGGGACTGGGGGCTTTTTAATTCCCATGTTTGGCTTTTTTAAAACAAAAACACCGCTCCAAAAATTGGAGGAAAAATACGCCCAGCTTACAGCAGAAGCCTATAAACTTTGGCAAACTAACCGCAAAGCAGGCGACGAAAAAATGACCGAAGCTGAAAAAGTTATGCAAGAAATAGAAGCATTGAAAAAACAAGAACAGAAATAAAAAAACACCTTACAAACTGAATTGTAAGGTGTTTTTTTTGAAAAATTAACTCCCTAATTTTTCTTGATAGTTTTCGTGTAGTGCTATAAAGGCATTTTTAATGGTTTGAAAAATCGTATTTCAAAATTTTCTTCTATTTTTTGTGTAGGAATATTTTTCTCAAGAGCCTCATGAATGGCTTGACTATCTTGCCATATTTTTATAATGGGTAAGAATTTTTTTGTTTTTTTTCTATTGTTATCATAAAAATATTGTTTTTTGTGTTGAGAACGCGTAATATTTGAGGATAAATAATAACCACAATTTTAATTTTTCCAACTCATTCATAAAACGTCTTTGTGTTGTTTGTATTATCTTTTATTTTGTTAAGAATTCTTCATTATTCATAATTTTACAAAAATAATTTTTTTATCAAAACTAAGAAATTAGTTGCATGAAAATTATTTTTATTTTAGTATATTTGTGCAATTTTTTTACAAAAATTTTACTAAAAAAATATGAAAACAACTATTAAACAACTCCTTCAAAGCACTGATTATAACCGCCCTGCGGAAGCTAAGGGTTGGGTACGTAATCGCAGAGGGAGCAAAAACGTAAGTTTTATTACGCTTAATGATGGCTCTACTTCGCTCAACGTACAAATAGTTGCGAATGAAAATATAGACGAAAACATCATCAAAGACATCAATGTAGGGGCTTGTTTGCATGTAAAAGGTACTTGGCAGGCTTCGCAAGGGGCAGGACAAGCAGGGGAATTGGTAGCAAGCGAGATTATTATATTGGGCAAAGCAGACCCAGAACACTATCCTATTCAACCCAAAGCACATAGTTTTGAGTTTTTGAGGGAAAATGGACACTTACGTTCTCGTACTACTACCTTCGGGGCGGTGTTTCGCATTAGGCACAATTTAGCTTTTGCTATTCACCAATATTTTCACGAAAAAGGCTTTTATTATTGGCATTCGCCTATTATTACTGGGTCAGATGCAGAGGGAGCTGGACAAATGTTTCATGTGAGTACATTGCCACACAAAAACCTGCCTTTGAATGAAGGGGGAAATGTGGATTTTTCAGAAGACTTTTTTGGCATGGAAACGAGTTTGACCGTTTCTGGGCAGCTTGAAGCAGAACTTGGGGCAATGGGTTTGGGCAATGTATATACTTTTGGCCCTACATTTAGGGCAGAAAATTCTAATACTTCGCGACATTTGGCGGAATTTTGGATGATTGAGCCAGAAATGGCTTTTTATGAATTGGTGGATAACATGGATTTGGTGGAAGATTTTTTGAAATATGTCATCAAATATGCCTTAGATAACTGTGGAGAGGATTTGAAAATTCTTGACCAAAAATTTAAAGAAGAAGAAGACAAAAAGAAAAAAGAAGATAGGGCAGAAATGGGACTTTTGGAAAAATTGCAATTTGTGGTAAATAACCCTTTTGAAAGGCTTACATATACCGAAGCAGTGGAAATTTTGTTAAATTCACCTGCCCACAAAAAGAAAAAATTTCAATATCCTGTGTCTTGGGGTGTAGATTTGCAATCGGAACATGAGCGTTATTTGGTGGAAAAACATTTCAAAAAACCTGTTATCCTCAACAACTACCCAAAAGCAATCAAAGCCTTTTATATGAAACAAAATGAAGGCGAAGAAGCAGGAAAAGAAACTGTGAGGGCAATGGACGTACTTTTTCCGCAAATTGGTGAAATCGTAGGCGGTTCGCAAAGGGAGGAAGATTATGACAAATTGCTTGCACGCATACATGAGGTTGGTATTGACCCTGCTAATCTTTGGTGGTATTTGGACACACGCAAATTTGGTACTGCACCACATAGCGGATTTGGATTGGGTTTTGAGCGTTTGGTGCTGTTTGTAACGGGTATGGGTAATATTCGTGATGTAATTCCTTTTCCAAGAACACCCAAAAACGCGAATTTTTAACAAAATAAACTGCTTTGCAGTCTAAAAAATAAACTAACTTTGCAACGCTTATAAGAATTTTTCGTAATTCTTGTAAGCGTTTTTAATTATTTTTCTAAAAAATTCGTTTTAGTTATTGATGAATTTTTTGAAAAAAATACGAAAAAATTATCACAAAAACCTATTATTAAAAACCATGAAAAAAATTAGTATTATTTTTTTATTATTAACCCCAATATTATATTGGAATTGCACCCAAAGGGATAAAGAAGTGTCAAATTTGAAAGAAAAAGTAAAAGAAAAGATAAGTGAATTTGAAAATCAAAGAAAATCAGTAACTGATACACTTTCCGAGTCTGACAAAGAAAACGCAAAAGAAGCACACAACACAATAGACGTTCCTGACAGCACCAATAATCAAACCACAAAAACCAACAATAAATCAGATAAAAAAGAAGAACCTATAAAAAAAAATGATACAAAAATTGACACTAAAACCGAAAATAAAAAAGAACCTACAAAAAAAAGTACTTATGAGAAAATAGGCACATATTATAAAGGCGTAGCAACTACCAAAACACAAGGAAAAATGGGGCTTATAGATGCAAACGGAAACGAAATAATACCACCAATATATGATTTTGTGGAAGATTTTGTGGAAGATGTCGCAAGGGTAAGAACAAAAGACAAAGTAGGATTTATCAATAAACAAGGCGTAGAAATCGTACCTTTGAAATATAGATACGTAGATAAATTTGTAAATGGACTTGCAAAAGCACGCTTGATTGATGGCGAAACGTTTTTTATCAACATCAAAGGAGAACATGTGTGCGATATTTTGGGCGCTTATCATGAAGGCATTGCTCGCATAAAATTGGGCAAAAATATCGGGTATGTGGATATGAAAGGCGTTGTAATCATTCCTACGCAGTATAGTTATGGGACACATTTTCAAAAAGGTGTAGCTGACGTAAAAAAAGAAAATAAAATTTTTGGCATCAACGCAAAAGGTGTTTGTGTAAGAGATTGTCAATAAGCCCCCTAACCCAAAAGGGGAACAAATACAAAAAAATATTTATAAGAAAAAAAACATTTTTCACTTTTGTTAATATGAAATTAAAAATAATTATTCTGTTTTTTTTATTTTTTCAAAATAATATATTCCATTTAAATGCCCAAAACAACAACATACTTGAAAATATACAAATAGATGGGATTCCTATAAAACTTATCAAAGAAATGTCGTTGGATAAAGGGAGTGTGTATTTTTTTGATAAATTAATCAAAAGATATTTGGTAAATGATACAACACTCAAACAAATTGATTATTTTATGTTGTATTATGGTTATGCATATCAACCGCAATATAACCCCTACAAACACAAACCTTTGGAGGATAGTTTGCCCAAACTTACCGAAAAAAAAGAAGGTAGAAATGCCATCAAAATAGCAAATCAAATCCTAAGCGAAAATCCGTTTTCGCTCATAGCCAACGTAGAAAAAGCCTACACCGCACACGCATTGGGCAAACCAGCGTATGCCCTCGTAAATATGTACCGATATTACAAAATCGCAGAAACGATACAAAAATCTGGTACAGGCGAGAGCTACGAAAATCCGCTTGTGGTTATATCGCCCAATGATGCAACTGCATTTATCACACGTTATCAGCTTACCGTAATATCAAAAACCCTCAACGGTGAAAATGGACGCTGGTATGATGTATATCTTGTGAAAAATAAGGAAAATAAAGAATATCCAATTTTCTTTGATATTACTTTTGCGCGCACTTTGGGCATGGAAAAATTGTTGAAGAAGAATTAAAAAAAAAGGTTATACTAAGATTTATATGGAGATGAACCCACCCCTGCCATCCAAAGGGGAGAGAGATATAATACATTGATTATCATTGATTTATAAAGCCCTCTCCTCTGTGGAGGGTTGGGTGTGGTTTCTAAAAATAGACTTTCTGTATAAATGTTAGAAGAACCAGAAATATTTTATGACAAATTGACGTTTGTGTATATAGAGATGCCAAAATTTACCAAAAAATCCAATGAATTAGAAGGTATTTTGGATAAATGGTTGTATGTGTTAAAAAACATGAATAAATTGGATAAAATTCCCAAAAAAGCATCAGAAGAAATATTTTTGAAACTTTTTTTGCAATGTGAAATTGCAAAATATAACCCACAAGAACGTGATATGTACGAAGAAAGTTGGAAACGTGCAAATGATTGGTATGCTATTTTGGAAACCGCCAAAATAGAAGGCGAAACTGTTGGAGAAGCAAGAAACGAAATACGCAAAAACCAAGAAATTATTACCAATGGTGTCAAAAGAGGTTTGAGTAATGAAATATTATCTGAACTTACAAACCTTTCTATTGCTGAAATTGAAAATATTAGATAGAAAGGAATTAGGCATTTAAACCCAAATATTTTATACCATTTTTTTCTTTTTCTCATGCTTTTTTTACGATTATTAGTAATTTTTTTTTTAGAAATAATTTGTTTAAACTCTATATTTCTAAATCCAATTTTTGCACAAAATAAAAGTTTGGTTTTTTTGCAAAGGTTTCAATTTAAAACCAATGATTCAAAACTTTGTCCTTTTTATCTCCAAAATACACAAATGGCAGATTCAGTGGCAAATATTTTGGATAAATTTCTACAAACTACCTACCAAACACAAACACTTTCACGCAAACGCATCAATCTGGTGGATTGTATGGAGTTTTTAGGTGAAAATGAAAATATGCGTACCATTCAAAATACAAATTTTGATTATTCGGTAAGCCTGGAAAGTAAGTTGGAAAGTAAAAAAATCAATAATCCTAAAAATCTCGCAGATTGGAAACTCTTTTGCACAATAGAAATAGAGATTTTTGACAAAGAATATAAACGTATTGGAAAATTTAAAGCCAAACATGAAGCCTTGCTTTCTGTTTTGAAAGGTGTAGAAATGTTTCCACCTATGATTTTGAGTGAAAACGATTTCAAAGCATTATATTTTTTTGCCCTTTCAAAAGCCTTAAAACAACAAATTGACAACACAAAAGATTTTGTTTTTAAGGCAAAACCTCCACAATATTTATTGGATTTTTTGGAAAACGCTACCAAACACAAACTCACGTGGATTGATAGGCTTGCTATGCGTATTGATGTGGATTCTACACAAAATATAGGTTTAGATGTGGATAATTTTAAAGAAAATGACACCATTATTGCCCGAACTGCAAGGATTAAAAATCCTTTTGACAAAAAAAACTACCAATTTCAAGCATTTACGCACCCACGCAAACTTAGTTTGGTACAACTTGATATTTATGCAGGAAAAAATCATATAGGAAGTTTGCAAAATAATGCCATTCACAATGAAAATCTAACAAAAGGAAAAATGGGAAATGAAGCAATAACTTGGGAAAATTTTGGGCATTATAAAATGGGTTTTTATAAGAAAAAACTCATGGTATATGCCATTTTGCAACAAACCAAAACCATTGAAAAAGAAAATTTGGGTGAATATGTGTTGTATATTGCCCAAAATATGTCCAACAATCAAAAATCTATGTGGATAAATGTATTACTTGGCGAACAATTAATGCGTTTTGTGGAAAAATATGCAAAAAAGTAGAAGCCCTCTAAACCTCAAAGGCAATAATTTCCAACTTGTTTGCATATATCTTTTTTGTATCTTTGCAAAAAAATAACCAATACAAATAATTTACTATGTTTTAAAAACATGTCGCAAGAACCCTCAAAAATAACAGAAAAGGTAATAGAAAATACAACAGAAAATCTAATAGAAAAAAAAGAAAAATTTTACCAAACAGAAGGTTTTAGAAATCTTCCACCAGACGAAAAAAGAAAATTACTTTCTGAAAAAGCCCAAACCATAAAATCAGCATTAAACCAAAACTATAAAGATATTCTTGAAAACACCAAAAATGTGTCTATTGCAGTGGGCGGTGCATATATAGGATATAGGTTATTGCGTTGGGTTTTTGCAGATAAAGCTGATGTTGTAACTAAAACCATTATCGTTTCGGATAAAAAACAGACTGAAAAAAAACGTAAACCACGTACCATTTTTTCCAAAATACAAGATAGAGTTTTTGATTTTATTTGGGATATTGCCATAGACACTTTTCAAGAGCAGGTTGTAAGTCATTTTTTTAAGAAAAAGAAAAAGAAAAAAAATGGAAAAAAAAATATTTGAAGAACTTCAACTTCGCAAACAAAAAGGTATTAAATCGTTGGTGCTTTTGATTGACCCAGATAAATTTACCATTGAAAACGCTTTATATTTTTCAGAAAAGAAATTTTTTGAAAAAGTAGATTTTGTATTTGTAGGTGGTAGTCTTATTCAAGGCGACACACTTGGCGAAGTGATAAGTTTGGTGCGTGAATATTGCGAAAAACCAATTATTATTTTTCCTGGAAGTAATATGCACATTGACCGCAATGCTGATGCAATATTATTGTTGTCGTTGATTTCAGGGCGAAATCCCGATTTTTTGATTGGACAACATATTGTTGCAGCCCCTATTTTGAGGAAAAGTAAGTTAGAAATATTAGCAACAGGTTATATGCTGGTGGAAGGCGGTAAATCTACTACTGTGTCGTATATGAGCAATACTACGCCTATCCCCCACGATAAACCCGAAGTTGCAACATGTATTGCAATGGCAGGCGAAATGTTGGGTTTAAAAATTATATATTTGGACACAGGAAGCGGTGCTATGCAAAGTGTAAGCAATAAAATGGTGAATAGTATTAGCAAAATCGTGCAAATGCCTATTATTGTAGGTGGTGGTATCAAATCTGCCTCGCAAGCAAAAGGTCTTTGGGAAGCTGGTGCTGATGTATTGGTGGTGGGCAATGGCGTAGAAGAACGCCCTGAATTATTGGAGGAGATTTTTTTGGCGAAAGCCCTCCAATCCCCAAAAGGGGAGTAAGTCCCAAAGGGAATTATTATTATTTATCTGGCTATTTGCTCCCTTTGGAGCTGGGGCTATTTTTCTATGGATATTCTGATTTTGTTGTCTATTCCTATATCAAGTGGATTGATAGGGTGGCTTACTAATGTGTTGGCAATACAAATGACATTTTATCCTGTATATTTTTGGGGGATTAAATATAAAAACCTTTATGTAGGCTGGCAGGGTATTATTCCTGCAAAATCGCCTAAAATGTCAGAAAAAGCGACAGAACTCATCAAAGAAAAATTATTAAATATCCAAGAACGCACCCAAAACCTCGAACCTGAGCAGGTTTTTGAGAAGGTTTTGCCTTTGTTTTTGCCTATTTTTGAAAAAATTACAGACGAATTATTAGTTTTTTACCTTAAAAATTTGGCTAATTTTGCCCCTGATATTGCCAAAAAACCACTTTCATTATTTATAGCAGAACATTTGCCCCAAAGCATTGAAAATGTTTTGAAAAAAGTTACTGAAAATGCACACCAATTGATTGATTTACAAGTAATTGCAAAAAATGCACTCAAAGATAATCCTGCCTTATTAAATGAACTTTTTTGGCGTTGTGGCAAGCAAGAATTTAGGTTTATTGAATATTCAGGTTGGTATTTTGGACTACCTTTTGGTTTGTTGCAAATGTGGGTTGTGGCATATTATAATCCGTTTTGGTTGTTGCCTGTATTTGGGTTGATTGTAGGTTGGTTTACAAATTGGCTTGCGTTGCAGATGGTTTTTTTTCCAAGAAAACCACAAAAATATCTTTTTTTTACTTTTCAAGGACTTTTCCACAAGCGACAACAAGAAGTTGCACGAGAGTATGCAACGTTGGTTACAAGCAAAATCCTAACAACTGAACGCATTTTTGAGGTTATTTTAAAAGAAAAAAATAGCCAAATTTTGGCAAATATCATTAAAACAGAAATCCAAGAAACTTTTGCAATGTATGCCTCACAAATTGATTGGCTTATTCCAAAGAAAGACCAAGAAATCATGGCTCAAATTGCGTATTTCCATATTTGGGACGAAATGCCTTATATCAGCACAAAAATTGAGGTATATGTAGAAGAAAAATTAGCAATTTATAATACCTTGTACCAAAAAATGAGTATGCTTCCTGCTGATGAGTATGAAAATTTTTTGCGTCCTCCTTTTCAAGAAGATGAGTGGATTTTGATAGCAGTTGGGGCGGTACTTGGGGGCGTAGCTGGCGTATTGCAATATGTGATTATTTTTTAGAAAAATAGAAAAATAAAAAAAGTCCCACCAAAATTCATTTTTTGGTGGAACTTTTTTTAAATAAAGGTTTTAACAATAAGAATTACTTATTTAATTTCAAGTTATGTGTTATATTTATTTCAAAAAAATAACTACTTGCTTTATAGTTTTCGGTCTTAAAATATAAATTAGCATAAATTTATAAACTGACAACTTGGATTATTTAATAACAATTCTTTTTACCGCAGTTCCTTTATTTGTTTCAATATTAAGCATATAAACACCTTTTGGTAAGTTCATCAATTGGAAATCAAATTGATTAGCATTGTCGTTTTCTCTCGTAGTTGTAAATACTTTACGTCCTTGCACATTTACCAAATTAAAAGTAACTTGTTTGATGTTCATATTAGGCATTTTTACACTAAATTCACCTTCACTTGGGTTAGGTGATACGATAGTTTGTTGGCTAATAGCATTATTTTCAATTGCCAATACGGTTGCACTTGCTACATTTGAAGGAGCAGATGCACCGCTTATGTTAGAGGCTTTCACACGATAGAAATAAGTAGTATTTGCAGTCAAACTACCATCTACATATCCCACAATATTAGCACTTGTAGTACCTATTTGTGTAAAAGTACCTGTTGCACTTGTAGAGCGTTCAATCAGATAAGTATCTTCACCTGTTACATCATTCCATTGTAGATTGATAGCAAAAGGATTGCTTACGCTATAAGTTGCGGTCAAAGCACTTGGAGCAGAAGGAACTGGTACATTGAGCGTAGTAGTGCTTGCAGTAGCAGAAGTAGCGTTTCCTGTTGTATTTTTAGCTACTACACGATAGGTGTATCCTGTATTTGGTGTAAGTCCTGTATTTGTAAATGTAACAACATTTGCATTTACAGTACCTACTACTGCAAAACCTGATGCTTGGTTAAGACCAGTAGCACGTTCTATGTCATAAGTTGTTTCAAAAGTTACATCAGCCCAATTAACAGTAACTGCAACAGCAGTAACACCACTAAGCGTGATAGAAGGGGTACCAGGAAGTGGTGGATTTACTGCAGTAGCAGATGCTTCGTTTGAAGCAACTGCATTGCCCAAAGTAAAGTTTGCGATGACACGATAAAAATAAGTAGTACCTCCTACAAGTGAATTATTATCTGTATATGTAACAACATTTGCGCCCACAGTAGCCAAAGAGGTAAACCCTGAACCAGAAGTAGTAGAACGTTCAATGGTATAACCAGTTTCACCTGCTACATCAGTCCAATTAAGGTTGATAGTAAGTGGCGATATAGTATTGGAAGGTGCTACCGCAGTAAGTCCTGTAACTGCTGGAGGAGCCATAGGCATTATATTTACTTCGTTGGAAGGGGCAGAATTGCCACCTGCGTAGATAGCACGCACACGATAATAATAAGTAGTTCCAGCACTCAAACCGCCTTGGTCTTGGTATGTAACAGTATTAGCAGCAAGATTGCTACCAATTTGTGCAAAACCTGTGCCTGCTGTAGTTGAACGTTCTACAATATACCCTGTTTCACTTGCCAAATCAGTCCAAGAAAGATTGATTGTAAGCACAGAAGGGCTTGTAGGAGTATTTAATGTAGGCGCAGGAGGAGAAAGTACAGTTACTTGTGCATTGGCAGCAGTAGAGTTGCCATATTGATTTACCGCAGTAAGGCGATAGTAATACAATGTACCTCCTACAAGTCCTAAATCCGAATAACTAACAGCAGCAGCAGCAGGCGTTGCAATTTGCACAAAACCTGAACCTGCTGTTGTAGAACGTTCCAATATATAACTTGTTACGCTTGCTGGCACTGCTGGGGCAGTCCATGTAAGGTCAGCTTGGAAAGCAACAGTTGAAGCAGCAGCAAAACTTGTTGGGGTAACAGGAGGAATAGCATCTACGCCAGAGTTGGTAATGGTTACATCATCAAGCAAAATAAAATTACTCGCAGAAGCACCAGAGCCATTTTTGAATGCAATATAATAAGTACCATCACCGTTGGCAGTAGGCACAAAGAAAGTAAGATTGGCAGTTGTATAAGCACTCGCAGCACTCAACAAAGACGGATAACTTTGTATGGTTGAAACAATAGTAGGTGTTATGTTGCTATTAGTACTTGTCAAATTTACTGTTAGATTTTGTGCAACAGTTGTTGTTCTGTATTTGAAAGTCAAATTATAAACTTTGCCCGCTTTCAATGTCAAACAAGGGCTAAACAACCAATCATTTGCGGTAGTAGTAGCAGGTGAAAGCCCAGCATAAAATCTTGTACCGCTTGCAGCAAAACCTGCAGTAGTATTTTGCCCCCAAGTTGTATTGTCTGCATTGCCATCAATGGCAGTCCAAGAAGCAGTATTTAGTGCTGCATTTTCAAAATCCTCTACATAAGTACTGTTGTTGGCACTCAAATCACGTCTTGGATTGATAAAAATATATGTTCTTTCATTGTTTGAGTTACTACCATCATTTGCCAATGTTACTTTGAGCGAATAAATAGTACCAGGCGATGAAAAATCGTAATTTACATTTACAGTTGTAGTCCCACCTATTGCAATAGAAGGAACAGTTACTGCTGATGATGAAGTGGCAAGTACTGCATTTGTTATGCTATTACGCAATTCCCAAGTAAATGTACTTGCAAACGCAGTAGTTCCTGTATTTGCAAAACCAATTGCAACAGGTGTAGTAGCAGTAAAAGCACAACCCACTGTCGCAGTAGTGGCAGTTGTAACTGATAAGTCAGTTGCAGCAGGATTGAGAATATAAACATCATCAATAATGATACCATTAGCTGTAGCAGGAGGCGTACCACCTGTAGCATTGATAGCATCACCATAATTTTGCCAACCCAAATAGTATGTACCATCTGTTGCAGGTGTAAAAGTATTTGTTACAAGTATAAATGTATTGTCAGTAAATGTACCATAATCTTGTATCAACGTAGTCATACCCGCAGCAGTTGGAGTAGTACCAAACGAAAGTTTTAGTTTTTCGCTAAATCCACCATTTGCTCTACGATAAAAACTTACACTATAGGTTTTACCTCCTTTTAGTTTTAAGCAATTACTGAACAACCAATCATTTGTGGCAACTGTTTGACTCCTAAAGCAAATAGCACCCTTTGTACCTGGAGCAATTTGTTGGTTTGTAAAATTAGCATTTGTCAAAATAGTCCAAGTTACTGCATCAGCATTGCCATCTACTGCTTGCCAACCTACACTCGCAAGTGTTGTAGTTGCAGTTTCAAAATTTTGGCTGTATGACGCACCATCAGCCATCAAATCAGTAGAAGGATTTAAAATGTTTACACTACCACTATTATTACCTGCTATTGCATCACCTGTAAGAGCAGTTGTAGCAGTTATTGTATATACCCCTCCTATGGTCATATCCAAGTTAAAACTTGCACTTGCAGTAGTGCCTGAGTTAATAGAAGGCACTGTTACGCTACCATTAGTTACTGCATTACCATCTCTCGTAACGGTATAATTTACTGGAACATTTGTTTGATTGGCTGTACCAGGATTAGAGATTTGAATATTGATAGGCGTAGTTGCAGTAAAAGAAGCACAATTTGTTGCAACCGCAGTCGTTGTAATGTTACTATAAGCTACATCATTGGCAACAAGGGCAGTAACCGCTACATCATCTACACGCAATGTAAATTGGTCAGCTGAGCTATAAGCCTGAAAACCAATAAAATAAGTGCCTGTGGTTGCTACTGTGAAATTTATGGTTGCATCAGCGTATGTGGCAGAATTGATATTTGGGAAATCTTGTAGTTGAGTAGTCATACCCGCCACTGTTGCAGCACTACCAATAAAAACTTTCATTTTCTCGGGATATGTAGCACTCAAACAAGCATATTTGAATGTAATCCTATAATTTTGCCCTGTTACCAAACTCATGGAAGGCGCAATAGCCCAGTCGTTGGCAGGAGAAGTGCCATTGAGATTATAGGTATATCCCATACATCTGCCCGTACCGCCAAAAGCAATATTGGAAGGCGTTTGCATATTTATCCCTATGCCATAAGTTGCCCATTTTGCGTTGCCTTCTGCTGCCCCATCGTTGGCAACATCAATTGACGTCCAACCTGTAGGTAATGCTATGCCTGTTGTAGCATCAAAATTTTCCGTGTAGGTAGCTCCTGGCGTAGTGAGATTAATCTGTGCATAACCATTCCACGCCCACAGCCCAAATACCATGAGCAAAATAGACGTTTTGAACAACTTATGCAAATTGTTAAAATGTTTCATAAAAAAAAATTATATAAAATGTTAAATTAAAATGCTTGAAAAAGTGCCCGAAAAGGTCAAATTTTTAAATACAAAACTGATTGCTAAATGGACTAATTACTGGATAAACTTTAATTATACAAATTTGGAAACTGATTTTTCAACTCATCATCAAGTTTATCTGCCCACCATTCCAAGTCAGAAATACACGTAGAAAGTTCTTGATAATCCATGCCACGAATATCCCTTTCGTATGTAGCAAAAATCAAACTGCTACCTGGCATAATCGTAAGTTTTACGCCAAGACTTGAATCATTCAACTCTAATAAATGGCGATAAAATGATAGTAAATCATTTGAAGGAATTTGCATCAAAGGTGAAAAAATACGCAAATAATCTCTTGAATGACCATTAGAGAAATTTACATTTTCTATATATACCTGAATACTCGCAGAGCCAATGCGCCAACTCCAAGAGCCTTTTTCTGCGTTGTAAGTTTGGTTGAGGTCTAAACCTACTGATTTGGCGTAGGTGTGTACCATTTCTGTAACTGCTTTTTTTTGCGTAGCACGTTCTTGTAAATTTTCCATATTGATTAAATTGTCTTATGTTTAATGATTAAACACGTTTAATGATTAAGTTTTTTTATAAAAAAATTACAGAAATTAAAAAATTAATACTAAAAAATTTTTTCCATAAGAATATGTGGTATGCCAATTTCATCAAAAAAATTACCTTTTGACTGGTAAGATAATTTTTCATAAAAAGGTACTGCATTTGCCCTTGCATGAAGGATGATTTTTTTTGCGTGTTGTCTTTGCACAAATTTTTCTGCAAAATGCACTAATTTTTTACCAATACCTTTGCCCTGCAAATGCGTATCTACTGCAACTTGTTTCATTTGAAAGGTTTCAGTTTCTTTTTGTTGCAAAATTAAACAACCTAAAATGTTAATTTTTTTATCAAAAATCCCTAAATGATACATATCCGTTTCTTGGGCAAGTTGTGTGCCTGCGAGTTGCATACCCAAAGGCTCACGCAATACTCTTTGACGCAAATCTACGGATTGCCAATATTCACCGCTCAAATGTGGCAAATGCCAATGATAATATTCTTTTTTCATCTGTAAAAAAAAACTTTGCCCAAATATCGTTATTTTCTTTTTATCCTAAAAATAATTAACAAAAAACTTTGAAAAACACAAGTTAAAATAAAATTGTAGTTTTTTCAGTTATCAGTTTTTTCAGTCCAAGCTTTTTTTATTTGAAAAAACTGATTACTGACAACTATTCTTTATATCCTTTTTATCTTTTGTGTAACTGTTTTTTCAAATTTTGGTACAATGATAAGGCTTTGAGGCAAAAAATATGTGGGTATTTCTTTTTTCAATGTTGAAAAAAAATCAATAAAAAAAACATCTTTTTTTGTAAAAATGTTTCTTTGTTCATCATTTTTAACATTTTTTAAATCTAATTTTTCTAAAAAATTAGGTTTAAAAAAAGCTGAAAAAGCAGGAAATGTAAGCAAAAATGTGTGTTCATTTTCTTGTAAATTGTCCCAAGCTAATACCAACGCAATGCTTGCTCCCCAAGTGTCGTCTTTTTGAATTTTGGTATAAAAAAGTAAATTTTGGAGATTTTTTTTTGTAAAAAAAACTTCAAATTGTTGGTCTATTTCTTCCAGTTGTATTTTTTTTCCGCCAATATTTACCACATTATCCACACGCCCAAGCCATTTAAACGTGTTTTTTGTGTATATTTCTACACTGTCATTTGTGGTTATCCATTCATTTTTGGTAGTGGTTGATTTTATTTTTAGACAACCAAATTGTAGGGAATTTTTATCTGAAACTTGGGCAATTTCTACATTTCCTAAGGTGTAAAAAAGTTGCCCTCCAGCCTCCAAAGTTGCCCCCTTACCCTCAAAGGGGGAGTTTTCAGTTTGGAGGAAATTTAATTTTTGTAAAGCAATATGCGAAACGGTTTCGGTCATGCTGTATGTGAGAAAAACTTTTGCATTTTTTAGTTTTTCTTGGATTTCATTTCTCAAAAAAACCGAAACAGGCGAACCACCTACGATGATATTCCTGCATTTGTCCAATGATTTTGTTTGATTTTCGTCTGCCAAAATATATTGTAATTGGGGCGGAACAAGTGCAATAAAGGAAAAATCATGTTTTACATTTTCCAAAAATCTTGTGGAAGGTGTATAAATCCACATCTCACAACCCAAATACAAGGCACGTGCAAGCATCATTTTACCTGCAATAAATTGTGTAGGCAAACACACACAAAAGACATCTTTTTCTGTGAGTTCAAATGCTTTTTGCGTCATTTTGATGCTTTCGCACATTTCAGTATAACCTATTTCAATGGTTTTTGGTGTGCCTGTTGAGCCAGAAGTATGCAACAAAAAAATTTTTTTTTTTTCTAAAAAATCTTTACAAAAAAATAAAATATCTTGAATATCAGTAACTAATTTTTTTGCAATATCTAATTTTGTAATTTCAGATAAAAAATTTTCTATAAAATCGTTTTCTAAAAGCAAATCAAATTCAAGGTTTGGGGTTGTATTATTAAAATTTCCATCAAAAGTTTTTGAATATAATTCAGGAAAATAGATTTTCATTTTTTCATTTTTTTTGTAATTGGCTTAAAAAAATAAATTTTATGCTGTATTTTGTATTTATTCTCCCTTTGAGGGGTTAGAGGCTGATTACAAAACCACTTTCAAAACTTCTTCATTGCCTGCCAAATCTGTAACTTTTACTTCCAAGTTGCCTGAAAGTGCTGGTTCTTTTTGCGGTTGGCGGATAAAAAGTTTATTTTCTTTGGGTTCATATTCCAATAACGCAAATTTCCCATCAATGGTGGCTTGATACAAAGCAATGCCACTTCCAAACGGTAATTTATTGACTGTGTCTTCTGTTTGTAATTGCACATAACGAGGATTTTTGCTTATCAATTTAACAGAAGGAGGCGAATTATCTTCGGAAAGGTAATATGCACCAAATCTGCGTGTATCAAACGAAAAAATATTTTTTTGTACTATTTTTGTGCGAACAGCTTGGGTATTATTCAGATAAAAAAGATATTTTTCATTAATAAAATTATCATTTGCTAAAAAATATTGAATATTGATATTATTCCACAAATAAATATCCATATTACCCACAATAAATCCATTGGAAAGTGGTTTTAATTCAAAATAAAGTGTATCAAACAACGAATTTTCATTAAATTTTACACGGATTTTGTCATATAATTTTGTATTTTCTTCATCAGCCAAAAAAGACAATTCATAGATATTTTCTCCTTTATCTGATTTTTGGGTGGGATAAATGGTTTTTCTGAAATACAAAGGTGTTCTTATTTCGCCTATTTCTATGCCATCTGGCAAGCCATCACGCATATCCCAAAGATATACTGCATTTTGATTAAGTTGGTATGCTTTTCTTACGTTTTGACGCATACCTTTGAAGGTCAAAAAGCCATCTTCGGGCAGGTATTTAAAATTTTTTGTTGAAATTTTTAGCAAATTTTCGTGTATTTCATATAGTATTTCAGGGTTTTGGTTTTCTTGTGTTTTTTGTGTGTCTGCGTCTGCTTTATTTTCTGTTGAAGTTTCTTTTTTGGTTAAAATGGCATTTTTTTGTGGTTTTTCCCCTATAAAAATTCCTTCCAATATAGATTGGTTGCCCCAAGCATCTGTAAGTGCGAGCGTAAAAGGCATTTTTTCATCTGCTTTTAGGTTGATTTTGCCTTTATTTTTTTGAATAGGATAATTTTCTAAGGTATTTCCGTCAGTTGTATAGCATTTTTGGAATATATCTTTTGAATTTGGTGTGCTATTAATGTGCATAAGCATCATACGATTTTTGGCATTATCTATTTTTTGTAAATCGCACACCCAATATTTGGTTTTTTGTTCATTTCCGCCTAAAAAAAGTTCTATTTTTTGAATAGAAAACGTATGTTGTGAATTGGGTATGATATCCTCTGCAAACACTTCTAAGCCTATTTCACCTGTGATTTTTATAGGGTTTTGCATACGATACAATCCCCTTGAAATTTTTTCAGGAATAAATGTATGTCTTAGAAATTCGCCTTCGACGCGTCCCTCTATATTGAGTGGTGTAATGGCAATTTTTTTGATGGTTGGCGGTAAATTATCTCTTGGAACTTCCTGAAAATTAAAATTAATGGGATTCAAAGCAACATCATTTTTTTCTCTTATTTCAAAATGCAAATGCGCACCACCTGATATGCCTGTATTGCCCACATAACCAATAATTTGCCCTTTTTTAACTAATATTTTTCCATTTGTAATTTCTTTCAAAAAATCTATTTTTACTTCTGTTTTTTGGGTTGAAAATTGTGTTTTCCTAATAAAATCTGCAATATCACCTGCAAAACCGTCCAAATGTGCATACACTGTTTTTTGGTCAGTTGTTGGGTGATAAATCATCAATAATTTGCCATAACTCACAGGCGAAACTTCCGCATACGCCACATAACCATCAGCCACAGCCATTACTTCTGTGCCTGTCATTGCCCCAATATCAAGCCCTAAATGGAAATGTTGTCCTCTGATTTCACCCATATTGCCTGCCAAATATGCTTGTCCAGCTTTTGTTTTGATGGGAAAAATGTAAGAATCATTTGTATTTTGAGCAAAAATATTATTTGAAGAAAATACCAGCAATAAAAAAAATATAGCCAAAAGTTCAAAAAGTTTAAAGTTCAAAAAAGTTTAAAGTTCAAAAAGTTTAAAGTTCAAAAGGTTTAAAAAGTCAAAGTTTAACGTTGTTTTCTACTGAAAAATGTTTTAAAACACATCTTCTGCAAAAACTTTTTTTTCCATTTCGTCAGCAGAAAGTGCCACAAGATTAATGACACTGCTTAAATCTTGTAAATCAAGGTTTGCACTAATTTTGGCATTGAAAATAATAAAATATTCCTCAGCCTCAAACAACAATTCCCAGCCACCAAGCTGTTTTTCGCTGGTGTCCATCATCAAATCTCTGATTATTTGGGCATTTGGGGGGATTTTACTGCGATATATGACCGAAAAAATTTCTCTTATTTCAAGTTTATGGTAATTAATAGTAGCAGATTGCACAAAAACCTGTTGTGTGCGTTGTGATTGTCCATTTCCCATTTTAATAAAAAAAGTATAGTCACCTGATACCACATTTTTTTCATATTTGAGGTTTAAATCTGTTAAATGCTCCTCAATACGGTTATCAAATTGCATTTTTTGTGCAAAAACGACAGGATTAAGTAATATAAAAACAAATAAAAATAATATTGAAAATAAAAATACAAAATTATTATTTGTTTTTTGTGTATAAAAAATATTTTTCATCTGAATTAAAAAATATAGTAAAAATTACTTTTATATAATTAAATGCTATTTATTTTTTGGGTTTTTTCAAAATTTTTACAAAAGTATCTATCTTTGAACGACAATTAAAAGTAAATATAGATATTTTTCTACTTTTTATCTTAATTTTTTTGTTTTGAATCCCTTATGTTAAAAAATATATTGATTTTTACGTTGTTTTTGGTAGGTTTTGGGTTGATTATAGCTATTTTTTGGTACGAAGAGATGCGTTTTGCTTTGCCTACCCAAAAACCTAAAAATTTTGTAGCGAAAAAATTGGGAACGCTTGTGCAGTTTTCAGATAAAATAAATGTAGGTGATAATAAAAAAAAGCACAATAAAAAATTTGACATTCAAAAAATAGATACCCAAAAAATAGATAACAAACCCACACTTTTACATTTTTTTAGTGCCAAATGCCCTTGTTCTCGTTTTAATGCAACACATGTGAAAGAACTTTTGGAAAAATTTGGCAAAAAAATAAACTTTTTGGCAGTTATTGAAGCCCAAGATGAAACAGAAGCCCAAATTTCTTTGGGGCATTGTGGCTTAGATATGGATTTTGTATTGGATAAAAATGGCAAAATCGCAGACAGTTGTGGCGTATATGCTACGCCACAAGCAGTAATTTTGGATAAGAATCAACACATTTATTTTCGTGGAAATTATAATGTTGCACGTTATTGTTTGGACGAAAACACGCAATTTGTGCGTTTAGCATTGGAAGCATATTTGCAACAAAAACCACTTCCTGCATTTTCTTTGCCTACTTTTCAGGCGTATGGTTGCAGTTTAGATAGTGATGAAGGTTTGTAATAAAATACGTTTTTTTAAATAAAACACCAAAAATCACAAACCAAGTGTATTTTTAATTTCTTTCAGAATCACATCTCCACCTTGTTTGAGGAGCATAGAAGCGAGTTGTTTGCCAAGTTCTTCGGGTTTGAAAAAATTTCCACTTTTTTGTACTCTAATAATTTTTTGTCCATCAAGGCTTACAATACCGCCTTTTATGACAATATCGCCAGATTTTATTCGCATAGATTCCGCAAAAATAGGCACACTACAACCGCCTTGCAATTCTCTAAGGAATGCTCTCTCCGCCCTCACACACATTTCGGTTGGTTGGTAATTTGTAGCATTATAGATGGCTTTTGCAGTATCAGGAGGCATATTGCTATGTATTTGAATGGCAATAACACCCTGTCCAACAGGAGGTGTAAAGGTATTAATATCTAAATGTTTGACAATAAAATTGCCCAAACCCATGCGTTCAACGCCTGCATACGCCAAACACAAGGCATCACATTTATTTTCTTCCAAACGTGCAAAACGTGTTTGCAAGTTGCCACGAATATTGACGAGTTGGATATCAGGAAAATAATGCTTAAAAAGTGCAATTCTGCGTGTGGAAGATGTGCCAATGCGAATATTTGAGCTATTTTCCAATATAAAATTTGGGTTAAGACTTACCAATACATCATTTGATGATTCGCCTTGTGGATAAGCAAGCAAAGGCAAATCATCAGGCAATACAGATTGCACATCTTTGGCACTGTGCACCGCTATATCAATGTCTTGTGTGCGGAGTGCGTCTTCCAATTCTGCGGTAAAAAGTCCTTTTGTACCAATTTTAGATAAAGATTTGTCTAATACCTTGTCACCTTGTGTTTCAAACAAGACTAATTCACTGTCTATATTTGAATTTTTTAATAATTCTTGTATATGTTTTGCTTGCCAAAGTGCCAATGGACTTTGTCGTGTGCCTATTTTCAGCATTTTTCTATAAATTTTAGGTGTTTTTTTGTGCAATTTTATTAAAAATATTTGGTAAAATTTAATAAAATTTTGGTAAAATTTTTTTGTAAAAAAATAAAAGTTAGGATAAATAACCTATTATTTTCAAAAAATTTCACAATAATCATTTATCTTTGCACATTTTTTATGTAAAAAAACAATTAAAAATTTTGGGAAGATATTTGTGCATTATGTTTGTAATACAATTTTAATATTTTAATATTCAACCCAAAAACACTACAATTTTCGCTACAAAATATTTTTATGCCAACCTTGCGTGATTATACACACTTACATATTATAGTGTTGATTTGGGGATTTACGGTGATATTGGGCAAGTTAATAAGTATTCCTTCGGTGGAATTGGTTTTTTGGCGTACTTTGTGGGCTACGATTTTGTGTGGTGGATTGATGTATTTGAAAAATATTGATTTCAAAACTTCCAAAAAAGATGTAATAGGATTGATGCTTACAGGTGGTCTTATTTGTGGGCATTGGATTTTGTTTTTTGGAGCAGGCAAACTCAATGCTTCGGTTTGTTTGGCTGGGCTTACAACTGCTACATTGTGGACAAGTTTGGTAGAGCCTTTTGTCCAAAAACGTAGTATCAGAGGGTTAGAAATTGCACTTGGTTTGGTGGTAATAATGGGTTTGTATATTATTTTTAGGTTTGAATTTAACCATATATTGGCGTTGGTAATGTCTATTTTGTCTGCATTTTTAGGGACATTATTTAGCGTAATCAATGGGGAATTTATTAAAAAACATAGCCATCATACGATTACTTTTTACGAAATGCTTGGGGCGTGGATTGCTACTGTGTTATTTTTGCCTTTTTATGCATCATTTTTTGCACCAGAACATACATTATATTTATTTCCTACTTGGGACAATTTATTAATTGATACAATATGTATATTTACGTTGGCAGGTGTTTGCACAGTATATGCGTATTCTGCTGGCGTAAAATTAATGAAAAAATTTACACCTTTTGCAGTAAACCTTACAGTTAATCTTGAACCTGTATATGGCATTATATTAGCCTACATTTTTTTTAATGAAAAAATGACTTCAGGTTTTTATTTTGGTACAATGATTATACTAAGTGCGGTTTTGATGTATCCTTTTTTAAAAAATTATACCCAAAAACTCTACCGCCATAATCTGCACAAATCTTGGGAAAAACGTAGAAAAAAAGAAAATAAAAAAGCTGATTCAATAATTAGTTAGTTCAGTTTATTCAGTCAGTTTAATAATGGCATAAGTTTTTTTTTCCCTAAAATATAAAATGATTTAAAATCCGCATAATCTTCATTCTTTTTAAGCACGTGGATAACGCGGATTGAACGGATTTAAACGGATTTTTTAGATACAATTTAAAAATGTCATTATCAAAGTTAGTTGTTGGTTTTGTTGTTATTTTTTTTAATAAAAAACTTGTATTTACTAAAAAAAACTATATTTTTACCCCAATCCAAAGCATATCATCACGTTGTGTTGTGTTTTGCATGTGTTCTGCGATAAGATTTTCAAGTTTTTCTTTTTGTATTTTCATATCCAAATGTGCATTTTCTGATAAAAAAGATTTCAATTTGGTTTCAGTAAGACGTTTTCTTTTGGCGTTGTTTTGGTCAGCAAGTCCATCAGAGCCTATATACATTTGAGACCCTTGTGGCAATATGAGGTTTTTATTGGTAAATTGTATGTCTGCATTTTGGAAACCGCCTATTGATTTTCGGTCACCCTCGAGTTCGTTAATAGCGCTTTCATTGGGCAATAAAAAATAAAAAGGTCTTTTTGCACCTGCAAACGTAATATTTCTACTGCCATTATCATTTTTTTGCATACAAACCACCGCCATATCCATACCATTGTTGTTGCCTGTATCATCTTGGCGAAGGATTGTAGAAATTTCGTGTTGCATTTGGTTTAAAATATCTTTTGGTGAAAAAATATGCCAAACCCTGATGATTTTATCCAAAAGCGTATTTGCAATCAATGACATAAAAGCACCAGGCACGCCATGTCCTGTACAATCAACTGCAATCAAAAAAGTATTATCATCTACTTCATTGAGCCAATAAAAATCACCTGAAACAACATCTTTTGGCTTATAAATCACAAAAAAATCTTTGAGCAAATTGTCCAATTTTTGTTTATAAGGCAAAATAGCATCTTGAATAACTAATGCAGCTTTGATACTATTTGTGATTTGTTTATCTCTTTCTGCTAAGTTATTGTTTGTCTCTGTTAAAGCAATTTCATTGGCTTTAAGCTTGTCCATTGCTTTTCTTAGGATTTCTTCGTTTGAGATAAGTTTTTGATTTTTCTTTTGGAGGGCTTTATTTGTGGTTTCTATATATTCGCGTTGTGTTTCAAGTTCTTCTTGGTTTTGATGCAATTCTTCATTTATGGCTAATATTTCTTGGTTTTTTTGTTCAAGTTCTGAGGCTTGTTGCATAATTTCCTCATTTTTTGCCCCCAAAATTGTATTTTTATTTTCAATTTCTTTTTTCTGTTTTGTGAGTTTTGAATTTGCCCAAAATGTATGTACCAATCCCATAAGCACCAATACAAGGCAAATAGCTCCAAGCGAAATAATCCAATTAGAGGATTCCCTCAATACTTGTTCGTCTTTGAGTTGTTGGTCTTTGAGTGCTTTGTCTTTTTCTAGGAGTTCGTTGCGTGTTTTTTGTGCAATTTGTTCAAGGTCTTTTTCTTTGAGAAGTGCGTCTTTTAGTAATTGTTTATTTTGAAGTTCTGCGATTTCGCTATTTTGTTTATCTTCTTGGGCTTTTCTTTGTGTAATTTCAAGCATTTGTTCTACACGTTTTTGTTCAAGTATTTGATTTGCGAACTGCATTTTTTGTTTATCTTGGCTGGCTTTGTATAGGTCAAGTTCTTTTTGTTTTAGGACAAGTTCTTGTTCTTTTTGTTGTTTTTCCAATTCTGATTGCCTTAGGGCAGAAGATTGTTTGTCTTTTTCAGCAAGGAGTGATTTTATTTCGCTTTCTTTTTTTTCAATATTTACTTGTGTTTCAAGGGCATTTTTTTGGTCTTTTTGTATTTTTTCTTGTCTTTTGGTTTTAGTTTTTTCATATAATTTGTAGGCTTCTTGTGCTTCTTTAAAATCACCTTTTTGCTGGTGAATATCTGACAATAGTTTATAACTTACCAACAATATTTGGTCAGCTTGTAGTGGTTCAGCTATATTGATGGCTTGTTGTACATTGTCCAATGCAGTTTCGTTTTTGGCTTGTAACCATTCGTTTGCACTGATATAATTGTAGGTTTCTGCGGTTTGTATGGTAAGATTATTTTTTTTGGCAATGCTCAACGCTTGTGCATAATTGTCTTGTGCCAATTTATAATTTTTGGTGGTAGAATATGTTACGCCTATATTGAGCAATGTTGTGATAATAATTTCAGGTTTTTTAGATTCTTTGGCAGCAGCAAGGGCTTGTGTGAGGGTTTGCAAAGATTTATCTTTGTCCTCCAATTTTCTGTAAAGAAAACCTATATTATTATAAATCTGTGCAGATTGTTCTTGGTTTTGTGGTGGATAATTTTTTAAAATTTCTTCATAATATACAAGTGCTTCCTTAAAATTTCCATCCCTTTTTTCCAAATCTGCGATAATGCCCAGCGTTTGGCGCGTTTTGGTTTGGTCATTTTTGCGTATCTCCAAAAGCGTTTTATAGGTAACAATTGCATTTGTATAATCACCTTGCAAACTTTGTGCTTGCCCAAGATAATTTAAGATTTTTTCTTTTTCTGGATTAGAAGCGGTATTTTTTGCTTGTGTAAAATACTCTATTGCTTTTTGGTAAGCACGTTCTTTTTGGTACAAAAGTCCTATTTCTACGGATAAATCTGTACGTTTTTGTGTGTTTTTTTCCTCATTTAAAGCAGTCAAAAGTTCAGAAATATTTTGTGCATTTGCGGTAGTTTTCAATAAAAAAACGTGCAAAAAAACATATAAAAAAACACAAGAGAATATATAAAAACGCTTAATAAATGTATATTTGTAATTATCTTTCATGCAAAAAATTAAAAAATTGTTGATAAAAAAAATAGTCGTCTTGACCTCATTTTTACAAATCTAATGCCTAATATAAATGAAAAAATTGGTTTGTTACAAAAAAATCTTTTTTTTTAAAAAAAAAAGCTATTCATAGCAAAGAAAACGTTAATTTTGTAGATATTTTTTCTTAAAAAATCACAAATTAAAATATTCAATCCAAGTTGTCAGTTTTTATAAATTGACGTAAATTTATATTTTTAACATAGAAAATGATAAAATAAGTGTTTATTTTTTTTCAAAAAAATGTAAGACACAATTTGAGTTATTAAAAAAAACAAAAAGAACTATAAGAAATGGAAAAAAAACCGTTAATATTGGTATCAAATGATGATGGCATCACCGCAAAAGGTATTAAATGTTTGGTGGAATGTATGGCTGAAATAGGCGAAGTAGTAGTAGTAGCCCCAAACAAAGCACAATCGGGCATGGGACACGCCATCACAATAGGACAAGCATTGCGTTTGGATAAATCAGATATTTTTGGGGACGAAATCCTTGCTTATGAATGTTCAGGCACACCCGCAGATTGCGTAAAACTTGCAAAACATTATGTACTCAAAGACCGCAAACCCGACCTTGTAGTGAGTGGTATCAATCATGGTAGCAATTCTTCTATAAATGTGATTTATTCAGGCACTATGTCTGCAGCAATAGAAGGAAGTGTAGAAGGATTGAATGCAATAGGTTTTTCGGTGTGTGATTATGGGCATGAGGCAGATTTTTCACACGCAAAGGAAATTGTCCTAAAAATTGCTAAAAATGTACTCAAAAATTCCCTGCCAAAAGGCATCACACTCAACGTGAATATTCCCAGAAAATCAGAAAATCCAATAAAAGGTATCAAAATTTGTAGGCAAACAAATGGACGTTGGGACGAAGAATTTGACGAAAGGCTTGACCCACACAAACGCCCTTATTTTTGGCTCACAGGCAAATTTGTAAATGAAGACCTCCAAAGCAATGGCGAGCCAAATAGTGATACTGACGAATGGGCTTTGCGTAACAATTATGTGTCTATAGTACCTTGTTCACATGACCTTACCGCACATACATTTATTCCTACATTGAAAAATTGGGAATAACCCCCTAAAAAACCAAAGTAGCCCCTAAACCCCAAAGGGGAATTAACAGCCTTTGAGAAATAAAAAAAATAAATTTTTATTCTGTTTAATATAAATGTTTTTATGTATTTGCTCCCTTTGGGGTTGGGGGCTAATTTTTTAATTTTTTCAATAAAAAAAAAATCATGCGTAGTTTATTTGATTATATACTTTGGGCGGTAGCTTTTGTGTTTTTTATCATAGGCATTGACCAATCTGTCAAAGGATTTCAAAGTTATTGGGCTTTTATGATTTCGTTGAGTGCATTATTTGCATTAAATTTGCGAAAATCACAACAAAAACCAGAAAATGAAAAACCTACCAGAGAACAAAAAACGGAAACATTTGTGAACAATGCCCAGAAAAAAGACAAAAGTAAAAAAGAGATTACACCTGCAAAAAAACGAAAAAGAAGTTAGACAAATAATAAATTTATTAAACAATAAATACGTATTTTTGTCGGATCATCATTAAAAAATAAAAGAAAAATATCACAAAAATAAATTTACACAATGGATTTTGGCTTAGAGCTTACATTTATCATCATTGCCCTTATACTTTCTGCTTTTTTTTCAGGTACAGAAATCGCATTTGTATCTGCAAATAAATTGCATTTTGAGTTTCAACGCAAAAAAGGCAAACTTGCAGGTATTATTATTGCTCATTTTTTTCAAAAGCCTTCTCGTTTTATTGCGACAATGCTTGTAGGCAATACAATTAGTTTGGTGGTTTATGGTATTTTTATGGCAGATTTATTAGACCCCGTACTCACAAAGTATGTGCCTAATGGATTTAATACCGAAATCAATATACTCATTATACAATCTGTTCTTTCTACCCTATTGGTATTGGTAACCGCAGAATTTTTGCCCAAAGCTATTTTTAGGCTTAATCCCGATTTATTTTTAGATATTTTGGCAGTGCCTATTGCCTTGATTTATGGGTTGTTGTATCCTATTGTACTGACTTTTGTCGGTACGTCTAAGTTTTTGATTGTGTATATTATCAGATTGCCCTATTCAGAAGATAAGCCAGTATATCGCCTTGTAGATATAAATAATTACATCAATAATACTACCATAGCAGAAAATACAAACCAAGACAGTATAGAAATTGACACTAAAATATTCAATAATGCAATTTCTTTTAAAAATATAAAAATAAGAGATTGCATGACCCAACGTATGGATTTGGTGGGTGTAGATGTAAAAGAAGGCATAGAAGGCTTGAAAACCGTTTTTTTGAGTAGTGGTCATTCCAAAATTATTGTGTATGAAAATAGCATTGACGAAGTAAAAGGGTATTGTCATACCTCTGGACTTTTCCAAAATCCGAAAGAAATTAAAGATATTTTGACAGAAATGTTTTTTGTGCCTGAAAGTACATTAGCCCAAGAACTTTTGGTTAGGTTTATTGCCAAAAATCGTAGCATTGCACTTGTGGTTGATGAATTTGGGGCTACCGCAGGTATTGTAACCTTGGAAGACATCATGGAAGAGATTTTTGGTGATATTGAAGACGAACACGACGAGGAGGAACTCATTCAGCAAATAGACGACTACACATATCTGATTCCTGCACGCCAAAATATCACGCAACTCAACGAAAAATACCAATTTAAACTCCCCGAAAATCAAGAATATGACACCTTAGGCGGATTTATACTGCATATATTAGAGAGTATTCCAAAACAGGGGCAAGTCGTCATCAAAAAACCTTATACTTTTACCATTACCGAAATGCAATATTCTCGCATTGATAAAATAAAAATGCGTATTGATAAGGAATTTTGGGATAACAATAATAAAGAAAACAACAAAGTTAGTTAGAAATTTAAAATACCTTTTGAACAATAAAAAACCACCATTAAAAAATAATGGTGGTTTTTTATTTTATACAAAGACAAGTATATTTTGCAAAGAATTATTCAGCTTTTGGTGCTTCATCAATTTCACGTTTTGCATTTTCTTCTTCTTTAAGATTGTCTTTATCTTTGTCTTTTTTGCGTTCAGAGTTACCTTCTTCAATGGCACTGCATATTGCTTTTGTAATCAAAGAAATTGATTTGTAAGCATCATCATTGGCAGGAATTGGGTAATCAATAAGGTTAGGGTTAGAGTTTGTATCTACCATTGCAAATACTTTAATACCCAATTTTTGGGCTTCAGCTACTGCAAGGTGTTCCCTTTTTACATCAACGATAAAAAGTGCATCAGGCAATTTGTTGTTGAGTGTAGTCAACCCACCAAGTACTGCTTCGAGCTTAATTTTTTCGCGTTCTACCATTAGTCTTTCTTTTTTAGCGAGTGCTAAGAAAGATTCACTTTTGATTTGTTTTTCGATATTTTTAAGTTTTTTCAAAGATTCTTTGATGGTAGAGAAATTGGTAAGCATACCACCAAGCCATCTTTCCGTTACATAAGGCATATTAAGCCTTCCAGCTTCTGCAGCGATAACTTCTTGTGCTTGTTTTTTGGTAGCAACAAACATGATTTTTTTGCCATTGCGTGACAAATCTTTCACAGCTTTGCGTGCTTCTTCGAGGCACACAGCAGTTTTGTTGATATCAATAAGGTGAATACCATTTTTCTCCATAAAAATATATGGAGCCATTTTTGGGTCCCATTTACGGGTAAGGTGTCCAAAATGTACGCCTGCGTCTAATAGGTCTTTATATTCTATTTTCATAAAGCAAAATAAGGGTAATGAATTGGTAGATTAACGTTTGCTAAATTGGAAACGACGACGAGCTTTGCGACGACCATATTTTTTGCGTTCTACCATACGAGAGTCACGTGTAAGGAAACCTTCTTTTTTGAGTGCGGGACGGTTGTTGATGTCATATTCACACAATGCACGAGCGATAGCCATGCGTGTTGCTTCTGCTTGTCCTGTGGTGCCACCGCCTTTCACATTTACCAAAATATCAAAATTTGCCCAAGCAGATACTTCCATATTTGCATTTGCAGTGTTTTTTTGGACGGTAGTTAAGGGTTGTACTACAATAGTACGGAGGGTTTCCAAAGAAAAATATTGAGCCAGAGGGCGTTTGTTGATAGTGATATTACCACTACCTTGGCGCAAATAAATCCTTGCCACAGCAGTCTTACGACGACCAATAGTATGAATGTTAAGTGCGAGGTTTGAGTTTGCTACTTTTGACATAGAATATTCCTTAAATTACAATTTTTTGTTCTACAGGGTTTTTTTCTTGATATTTGTGTTCAGCGCCTGCAAAAAGGTGCATATTAAAAAACTGTGGTCTACGTAGGCGATTTTTAGGGAGCATACGACGCACAGCCATTTCCACCAAAATAGTGCTGGATTTACGTTTCATGATTTCTCTTGGTGAAGCAAAACGTTGCCCACCAGGATAACCTGTATGACGTACATACACTTTGTCAGTCCATTTTTTACCAGTGAGTTTGATAAGGTCTGTATTTATCACTATCACATGGTCGCCACAATTAACTTGTGGGCTATAATCCACTTTGTGTTTGCCCTGAATAAGTCTTGCAACTTGGCTCGCCAAACGACCCAATGGAAGTCCTTTTGCATCTACTACCAACCAATTTTTTTGGACTGTTGTCTTGTTGGCGAAGATGGTTTTATAACTTAATGAATCCACTTTATATTATTCTCTTTTGAAATGATTACAACGTTGGAAGCTACTGCTTATTAAAAATGACTGCAAAGCTAAGGCATATTTTCAAATCTTCCAAAAAATTTTTTGGAATAAAAGAATTTATACACACAAAACCAAAAAACTTTCCATAATGACAAAAACATGAAGGGCATCATCTTTTTTATTTGTTTATTTGTGTCATTATTTATTGTATTTTTTGGTGTTTTCTTTTAAGTATTTTTACAGTATGTTGTGTGGTGTAAAAAATGCAAAGATAATTTGTTTGTTGTTCTATTGCAAGTGTTTTTTTTGTTTTTTTGTTTTTTTTCTGAAATTTTAAAAAATATAGCCCCCTACCCCCCAAAGGAATAAACTGTTTTTACCAAATTTTTATTTCGGAAATTAAGGTAAAATCTAATTGAAAACTCATTTTTTAAGTTATGAATAAATACAAATTTTTAAAATTATAGTGTTTCAAAAAAATGCCTAATATCCCCCCTTTGGGGGTTAGGAAGCTATTAGTCGCCATCACCACTTGCAAAAGTTATGGCAATACCCAAAAGCGAACTCATATCACTTTTGAAAAATCTTACATTCTTTTGTAATTCTACATAAAGATTATCAAAATTTGTAGGTGAATTTTGAATTTGGAATGATATTCTTGGACTTGTTGCTACATTATTGAGGGCATTTTTGATGGCAGTAATTTGTGTTTCTGTAGCACCAATCAACGCATTTCCACCTTCTACATTTGCCAAATAATCTTTAAATCCTAAACTTACATTGCCATTTTTTGCTTTCCCACGCCAAATATTTTCTATGGCAGTGATGTGATTGGTCAGCATTTTGAGGGTTTTCCCAGAATAATATGCTTCTACTTTGTCAGGAAAAATTTGTCCTTGTGTACTTTTTTTGCCCAAAGGCAACCCTACTTTTATGTTTTTAATTTGCTCAAAACTTTTTACAAACTCATTATACAATAAAGATGTGCTACTGCCTACATCTGTCCCATTATTTTGCACAAATTCACTTGTAAAACCGCCATTCCACGCATTAAGCACATTATCTACGCGTGATTTGATACTTTGAATGGCATTTGTTAAGAAATTTTTACGATTTGGGTTATTGAAAGTAGTTAAAATTGCAGTGTTATCATCATTTAAACTAAAAATCAAATATTCTACTGCCAAAAAACCTCTTGCATCACGGTTAAAATCCGAAAAATTGGCGTTATTATTTGTAATTGCATTTTCTATTTTGGAAGCTGTGATGGGAAAAGTTGCTACTTCTTCCCAAAGTGATTTTTGCAAACCTTGTTCGCTTGCAACACCAATATTATACGCATTGGCATATTGCCAAGCAGTGTAAGCATTTTCCCAAGCATTTTGTAAATTGCTTAGATTTTGGGCATTTGCATTCTGAACAAATGCGTCAGCGTTGTTTTTGAGCGTAGTAATTTGATTTTGTAAATCTACAAAAGCAGGTTTTATGAGGTTATTCGCATAATTTTCCAGCATTTTATTCCTGTCAAATGTACTTTCAGGCGTAGAACTGTTGGACGTACAAGCCCAAATAATGTGAAATAAAAAGACAAACAATATACTATATTTTTTTTGCATGGTTTAATTTTTATGTTTTTGGTTTTTCTTAAAAACATGCAAATATAATAATTGTTTAGAATAAATCTAAATAAAAAAGATTATGGATTATAAATTTGATAACAACATAACTTTTTTGTTTTTCCCTAAAATATAAAATGATTTAAAATCCGCATAATCTTCATTCTTTTTAAGCACGCGGATAACGCGGATTGAACGGATTTTTTTTAGATACAATTTAAAAATATCGTTACCAAATTATACTGAAAAAACTCACAACTGAAAAAACTTTTACTATTTATTCCAACTTCGTATAATATGTAAATTCGTATTTTTCGCCAAGTGTTGGGTAAAACATTTTTACAAAATCCATGAGTACCTTGTGTGGCTCTATCACGCCTTTTGTAAGGTAAATACTGCCACCTTTTGGGTTTTGTTTTGGGTTAAAAATTTGTATTTTCTTTGCATTTGGCATTTTATCAAGACGTGTATCAGTTGCAAAAACGCTTTTTTTATTAGTTGCCATGCCTACATTTATCCAAAAATCTGCTTTGCTGAGTGGGTCATATATTTGCTCAAAATTGAGTGGGAGACTTGCAGTTTTTTCGTTTTTGTCCCAATGATATTGTACGCCTGCATCTCGTAGAAATTGTGCCATAAAACTCTGCCCACCTGCTACATACCAAGTGCCTTGATAAGGCAAACCCATCATTACAGTAGGTTTTTGGGTAAGGTTTTGTGTGTGTTTTTGGGCAAGATTTTTCATTTCAAGGTATTTTTTTTCAATCAAATCAAATTGTTCGTTTGATTTATCTTCTTTAACGAATAATAAACCAAATACTTTTATCCATTCAGCTCTTCCAAGTGGGTGATTTTCTTGCCATTCCAAATTTGGCACAAATGTCATGCCTGCTTGTGCGAGGTTTGCTATATCTTTGTCAGCAGTGCTTAGGTCATAGTTGCTTGTGAGAATAATATCTGGGGATATTTTATGAATAATTTCGGGATTGAGTTTGCCATTTTTGCCTATTTCTAATACTTTTTTATTGGTGATTTTTTGTTGCCAAAATTCTTCTGCTAAGAAACTGCTTTCTGTCAATCCTGTAATTTTTTCGCTTTCGCCCAACAAATCCGCACACGCAAGGTGTGTATGAGAGCAAACAGCAAGGCTTTGAATTGGTACAAAAATGCCATTTTTTTGTTTTTTTTGAGCTTTTTCAATAATTTTAAAGTCTTGTTGTTGCTTTAATTTTCCATCAGTTGCATAATCAAAAACACGCAAAATTTTGTATTCTTTTCCTTTCAAAATGGTAAATAATTTAGCGTATTTTGGCTTGATTTCCACCAAATCATTGTTTTGTTGAGTTTCATTTTTTTGAGACGTTGAATTTTCACAATTCATAAAAAATAGTGAAATGCAAAGTAAATACAAGATTTTTTTGAGGCTGAAATTCATTGAGATTGTGGGTAAAATTAAGGTTAGTTTTGGTTTGATTATGAAATTTGAAAAAGTAAAAAAAATGGGGTTGTCTAATAATTTTAGTGAAAACTGCTAAACCTATAAGATTTTTAAAGTCTTATAGGTTTGATTATTAATACTTTATAAAATTTTAACAAGACAAAATTTCTATAATCCACTAAAATTGTCAAAGTATCAAAATAGGTTTTGTAAAGCCCATTAAAAAAAATGGTTCTTCTAACATTTATACGGAAAGCCTGCTTTTGCTGACCCAACCCTCCCCCTCTGGGGAGGGCTTTATAAATTAATGATAATCAATGTATGATATCTCCCTCCCCTTCGAGGAGGGCAGGGGTTCATCTCCGTATAAATCTTAGTAGAACCGTATTTCGTATTTCTTTGGTTTGTTTTTTAACTTATCCGTAAAAAAATCAAAAGCTTTTACAATACGCAATTTCAGATTGTGTTTCAATTCCATTTTTATCTTTTTTTGATTGGTCAATTACAAAATCTTTAAAAAATTGGTCATCATATTCAACAGTACCAAAACGATAAGTAGAATTTCGTTTAACCATATCCTTATTTCTTAATCTTTATTTTTGGAATAATATCTTTTATAGTAGCAGTGATAGGACTTTCAGGATATTTTTTTGCAAAATCCTCCAATCGTGTTTTGAGGGCTTGGTTATCCTTGTAGTTTTCTATTTTTTGGGCAAGAATAATTTGAAGCATTAATATTTTGTCTTCTACCAAATTTTGGGGGTGTTTGGCTTGTATTTGCAACAATATAGTTTGTGCTTTAGCATAATTGGTTATTTTAAATTGTTTGAAAGCATCTTCATACATTGCTTTCACTTCCTTGTCAGAGGCTTTTACTTCTTTGAGGTAGTTTGGGTTTGTGATAAGCCTTGCAAAAGACGAATTGGGATATTTCAAAACCAAAAGGTCTTTATACTTGTTCATTTCTTCGGTATTTTGTAAATCTTTTGCACACAAATACATAGAATAAAGTGCTTCTGGCTCGTATTTGGTGGCAGGAAATAGTTGCAACAATTTACCAAAATAATCAATAGAATTTTGCGGTTCTTGGAGTTTTAAGCGATAAATTTTGCCCAATTCATACAATGCGTCTTCGGTTTTTTTCTCCGAACTTGCAAAATCAGAAGGCGTTTTTGGGATAATATTCAACACTGCATTTTTGCGTTGTTCCACACGTTTTTTGATGCTTTGCTCACGCAATACTTCTGCACTTAGGCGTGTAATTTCTGTATTTTCTATTTTTTTGGTGGTTGTATCATTGGTATTTACAGGTTTGTTTGTTCTTCGCCAATTATCTTCCAATGGACGATTTCCCCATTTTTTTATAAAATTTTGTTGTCCTAAAAGCATGGCGTTTGGATTAGCAAAATACCAACCTGCATCTTTTCCAGTGATATTTTCTGCCAAAGTTCCTTTTTCTTTTTTCTTACGTTCATCTTCAAGTGCTTTTTTCTCCGCTATTTTTTGGAGGCTGTCAAGCTCTCTTTGCTTTGCAAATTCTTCTTGGTAAAGCATTTTATCCAAATACGCCAATCTATCTGTTTCAGGCATACGTGCAAGGCGTTGTAGGCTGTCTTGTAGGCGATAAATATTAAGTTGTTTTACAAATTCGGTCAAAGTACGCTGACGTTTTTCTATTGCTTTAAAATTTTCTGCACTTTTTGACATATAGGCAACTGTACTATCATAATATGTTTTGGATTTTTCGTATTTTGCCAAAGGTTTATAATGCAATTCGCCCAATTTGAGGAATGTATAACCTTTTTGGGCAGAACTTCCACCTACTTGTGCAAGAGAGGTTTTGAGGTGTTGGATACAAAGCGGAAGATTATTTTGTTTGAGGGCAAAAAGTGCCATTTCATAATAAATTTTGTCTTTGTATTCTTCGTTATTTTCGTCAGAAAGTAGTTTTTTGAAATACCTTTCCATTTTTTTCAAATCTTTTTCTGTGTTGATTTCGGTTACTTGTGTGCTGTAAAGTTTGGCATAAAATGCAAGTTCATAAGGCGGATTATTGCGTAAAACTTCTTGATAATTTTTGTAAGCGAGGTTATTTTTTTCTAATTTTTGGTAAAGTTGTCCCAAAATAAAATAAATTCTCCCACGTTTTTCGCCTCTACGCATGAGTTGCACCGCAGAGCCAAGCGTTTTGGCAGTTTCCAAATAATCATTTTTTTTGCGAAAATAATTTGCCCTTACCAAATAAAAATCCCTTTTGTTATCATCATCTAAACTGCGTTTGTGCAACGTATTGAGGGCATAATCCGCAGATTTTTCGTCTTTGATTTCCACATAAATTCTAAATAACTCAATCAAAGCCCTGTTTTTGTCTTGTTGCTCTTTTGCTTTTGTATTTACATATTTGAGTGTGTTGATGCCTTCCTCATATTTTCTAAGAAAAAATCTTGCCTTTCCAATCAATGTATAAGACGGAAAAAGAAACTTACTATTATCATGTCTATTATGCACAATCGCAGATTTTTTGATAATATCCTGCATACGATTGTCATACGTTTTGAGTTGTGCGGTATCTTCGGGAAAAGGCATTACTTCCAATACACGGTTGTAGTCCTCTTTGCGTGTCATAAAAATCACATTTTCCACAGAATCCATGCGGTTTCTTGCCAAAAAATATCCATTATAATGGGCTGTCAAGTTGTGATATGCTTTAGAGGTGAGGCTGTCGGTTGGGCTACAGCTTAAAAAAAAGCCCCCAAGCCCCCAAAGGAGAAGAAGCCCCCAAGCCCCCAAAGGGGGAGCAAACCTAAAAGAAGAAGAAATCCAAGAATAAATATTTTTTAGAATAGAGCGAAAATGCGAGGAAAAAACGTTTTTTTTGTTTGCCATGAAAATATTAGAAAGAAACAAAACTAAGATTACAAAAAACAATTTGCTACGCAAAGATAAATTCTTTTTTATTAGTTTTTAAAATTGGAATTATACAATCAATAATTTTTGACGCACTACGTCAAAAATTATCTTGGACATATTATTGTCTTTTGTTAAAAGTACAAAATTCAGAATTGGAAAAAGAAAAATATCTTCATGAATCAGAAAAAATCTAAATACATAAAAAATCTATAAAAAACTGATTTTTGAAAAAAACCTTTCTTATCACAAAAAAAACCTGCTCACATCAACTCCCTAATAATCTTATACAAGCTCCCAATCACGCCTAATAGCATAAAAATAGCAGTAAAAACAGGGATTTTGCTCTCTGTATATTTGTCTAATGCCCAGCCTAATGCCCCAAAAACCATAATTGTAAGCAACATTTGAAAAGCAAGTGAAGAATATTTAAAATATGGATTCATGGTGTGGGTTTATTTTGTGTAAAAATACATTTTTTTTGTAGAAAATTTAAAAATTGTATCTTAAAAATTAAAAAAAAATATTTTTTTATAAAAATTTAATGTTATATTTCGGAAAATTAGTATTAAAACATTTTCCAACTTTTTATTTACATAAATATATATTATGGCAACAATTACCATAAAAAGAACAAAAACAACCCAAGTCCTTGCCCTTTACAATCACCGCGTGAATGACCTTGTACGCAATCTTTTGTTTGAATTTGTTTCTAATTTGAAACAACAAACTATAGAAATGTCAAACGCAGAAATGCCTATTGAAATCATGTATATTCTGGAAAATACCACCGAAATATCTGATGCTGTACGCAATGATAGCACCAAAAATACGGTTGTATTGTGCAAAATAGAGGACAATGATGTAGTTATAAATTTTAAATCGTATTGGTACAATGACCAATATTTATACAATGAAGTAACCATCGTATCGCCCAATCTTTTTAATTTTACAGATGTAAGCCTTTTTGAATATTTTTTGAATAATGCAATATACCACAGCGAATTTAAAGGAGCTTACATCAATATTGATGGAGACGATATCCAAAATTTTTATGCCCACGAATTGCCTGAACGTAGTTTTAGTGATATTTACCTTCCTGAAAAAATGCTCCAAGACCTCAAAGGCTACACCGCAATTTTTGAAAAACGCCAAAGAATATTGCGTTATATGTTTGTAGGTGCGCCAGGTTCAGGCAAAACAGAATCATTGATTGTACTTGCCAATACACTCAAAGCACAAGGCGTTACAATCCTAAAAGTAGCTGCTGCAGGCATTCGCAGTGCGGTTAAGTTTGCCAATATTCTTGCACCTTCTTTGATTGTACTTGATGATATTGATTTGGAACTTGGCAATAGAGACGATTATACCCAAACGGAATATTTGAAAGCATTTTTGGATATTTTGGACGGTGTGGAAAAAGTAAGCCCTAATGTTGGTATTATTGCTACCACCAATAGCCTTTGGCTTGTGGATAAGGCAGCACAACGCCCTGGTCGTTTTAACAAAATCATGTCTTTTGGTCAATTAACAAAAGACAACATTAGCAATATCATCAAAAAATCCCTCAAAGCGATTGACATGGAAAGCATGAAAGTATTGTATGACGCAAAACTTATAGAACACTATGACACCACCAAACAAACAGGTGCATACATTTACAATATGACGCAAATGCTTGCCAACCAAATTGATATTGAAATGGTAAAACCTACTGTAAAAGATATTTTGGCATACATGAAAGATGATACTGACCTCATGGCAACCCTTAAAGAAGGCGATGGGGCAATATTTTAAAAATTAGGAATGGGGAATAATTTTAATCTGAGATTAAAACAAAATCCATAATTTATAATTCATAATCTATAATCCAAAAAAAACAGTCTTTACAAAAAGTGAAGGCTGTTTTTTTTGTTTTAAAAAAAATAAACGATTATTTTGGCAACTAAAATCCAAAACAAATTTCTAATTCTTCTAATTCTCCACATTCCCAATTCTCACATGGCTATTATCTTAAATTCTCTTTTGCACAATACAGATGCTATCATTACACAAGGAAATAGTGATGTTTTGGTAGAAAATATACAATTTGATTCACGCAAAGTGCATAAAAATTCGCTTTTTGTAGCTATCAAAGGCTCCATACATGATGGACATACACATATCACACAAGCAATCGCACAAGGGGCAAAAACCGTTGTATATGAAGATGAAAAAAATATTATTTTTCAAGAAAATATTACATATATAAAAACCAAAAATTCAGCTCGAATATTAGGTTTTTTAGCAGATAATTTTTATCAAAACCCTTCCAAAAAACTAAAAATTGTAGCTGTTACAGGTACAAATGGCAAAACCACAACCGCCACACTTTTATTCAAATTGTACAAAGCATTAAATTATAAAGTTGGTTTGCTTTCCACTGTGCAAAACCAAATCCAAGACAAAGTTATTCCTACAAATCTTACTACGCCAGATAGCCTTACTACACATGCATTATTAGCTCAAATGTATGCAGAAGGCTGTGAATATTGTTTTATGGAGGCAAGTTCTCACGCCTTAGTACAAGAAAGATTGGCAGGTGTGCATCTTACAGGGGCAATTTTTAGTAATATTACACACGACCATTTAGATTTTCATGGTACTTTTGACCATTATATCAAAGCTAAAAAATTGCTTTTTGACCACCTGCCAACTTCTGCTTTTGCGTTGGTAAATATTGATGATAAACGTGGGCAAGTGATGTTGCAAAATTGTAATGCACAAACCCAAAAAACGTATTCGCTCACGCAATTTGCAGATTTTAAAGCAAAAATATTAGAAAATACTTTACATGGACTTTTTTTGGATATTGACCAAGAACAAGTTTGGTGTAGGCTTATTGGCGAATTTAATGCATATAATTTGCTCTCTGTCTATGCAACTGCAAGGCTCTTGAAAGCTGAAAAACAAACGATTTTGACCGCTCTTTCACTTATTACAGGAGCAGAAGGACGTTTTGAGCAATTTGTAGGCACAAATGGTGCGGTTGGTATTGTGGATTATGCACACACGCCTGATGCCCTCAAAAATGTATTACAAACCATTGAACAACTCAAAAAAACAGGCGAACAAGTCATCACAGTCGTAGGTTGTGGCGGTGATAGGGACAAAACAAAACGTGCTATCATGGCAAAACTTGCCTGCGAATATAGCGACAAAGTGATTTTGACTTCTGATAATCCACGCTCCGAAAATCCAATGGATATTCTTGATGATATGCTTAAAGGTTTGAACAGTAGCCAAAAACGCAAATGTGAGGTAATAGAAAACCGTAAAGATGCCATCATAAAAGCATGTCAAAATACCCAAAATAATGATATTATCCTTATAGCAGGCAAAGGACATGAAACCTACCAAGAAATTAAAGGCGTGAAATACCCTTTTGATGATAGAGAAATCTTAAAAACAGCGTTGGGGATTTGAAAGTTTGGATTTTTAACGTCTGTGCTAAATATTTTTTTATTGGGTTTTGTTACGTATTATTCGCCCAAATTTTCCGCCATTGGTAAAAAATTTTGTTGATAAGGCTGTTTTTTGCGGTAATGATTTCTGCGGTAGCTTTCATACCTGCACGATAAGAAAGTGTTTTTTTGTAGTTGGTGCGTAAGCCATTGGGCAAAGAAACCTTTGCCAAAAAAATACTATCTTGTGGGATTTCGGAAATGAAATCAATATTTCCTTTTACCCTTCTTCGTGTGAAACGGTACTTTCTACATACCCCAAAATGTGATTTTTTTGGATAATATCCTCATTTTTTGCTAATAATTTTATCAATCGTCCTTCTGTTTTATTATGAATGGATTTTGGATTTTCCTCAGAGGTAAGGCGAAAAGATGCAGGAATAATATCAGGATAAGTGATGATATTCATCAAAACAAACACTCCAATAAACAAACTAAAAAACAAGGTCAGTCCCCAACGCACCAACCATGAAGGCGGTTTGCTGATGACATCTTGTGTATCTTCGCTTAATATTTCTTGGGTAAGTTGTTTTTCTTCGGTGGTAGGCATTTTTTTATGGTAAATAAATGGTTTTTAAAAAAAATAGGCAAGACTTACCGCCTCTAATTTTTATGGAATAAGGGATGGTAAGTCTATTTTATTTGTTTAAGGTTATTTGTTTGAAATCATATTTTGGATAATCTCCACCAACTCAAAAAGGTTTTCAGCGTTGTCATTATCTGCTATTCTGATTTCTTTCAAGCAAATTTTTTGTATTTTGTCTTGGTAAGCAATAGTAAGAATATAATGATTTTTGCGGGGAATATTTTGTTTCAATCCAAATTTTTTCTCGTATTGTAAAGCCATATCCAATTCTATGGTTTTGCCTATAAAATCATCTTTTGGTAATGTTTCTAACAAATCAAATTTCACATTCCCATATTTCTGTTGTCTGACCAAAATATTATTTGTTAGAATGGTTAAATTATTTACAATCATTTGTGATTCTTGTGGAAAACCAATATTTCCATGATCTTTATTGTTATTTTCTAATCTTACAGGTTTTTTCCAAACTATACGCATACCAGCATTGGTATTATTTGGTTTTAAAGGGTTATCCCAAGGAACCATATAAATTGCCAATATCCTTTGGATTTGCTTTTCTATTTCATTTTTTCGTTTTTTCTGAAAATCTATTTGATTTGTGCTAAAAACTTCTATTTTTTTGCCACTTATTTTTTCTAAAAGATACATTTTTATTGCTTTTTCTTCTTTCAATTCATCAACAATTTGAAGTTGAAATGTATTTTTCTTTGAAGTATCTTTTGGTTGCCAAAATGCAAATTTTTCTTTTGAGGCTTGTATATTTTTTTGCACCAATGAATGTAAAGAATCTAAAAAAGGCAATTTATTTGGGTTGGTTTTTTCAGTTTCCAATCGCATAAAGTCGTCTATATCTTCCAAAAGAAAAGAAAAACCTGTCATTGGACTTCTACCATCAGGATTTGGATTTCTTGTTCCAAAAAAACAATAGTTACCTTCATAACCTTTGTACCATGTTTTGACAAGCGCAACAAGTTGATAAGATATACCATTATATATTCCAAGTCGCATGTTTTTTGGTACATTTTTAGATGTAATACTTTGATAAGCATTACTATTTGTTGCCCAAGCATTTGCGAGTGGTTGCTTTTCTATGGGAATATTAGCCAAACGAGAGTGTGATTTTGGATTAAAACGTTTGTGAACATCTTTATTTAACACAGGTAAAGTGTAGGTTGTATCATACAAATCCCCTTTTTTTTCTTCCCCAATATTTGATATCCCAATTTCTATAACTTGTGCGTAAGATTTTGATAAAAATAAAACACATAAAAAAAAATATGCAAATATGGATTGGATTGTCCGTTTTTTCATAAGTGTAAATAAAGGAAGCTGAACAACTGAATAACACTAAATAATTAAGTTTACCTACGTATGCTATTCAGGACTATTTTTATTGTTTTTTACCTGAATAGTTTACGCTAAAATTTAAATCACTTTTGTAAATAATTACACAAAGAAAACAAAAATAAGGTAAAAAACGTTAAAAAAAGGTATGTAAGCCCATAATAAATTAGCGTTATTTAATCATTCAGTTTCAAATAAAGTGTTTTACTTTTAGCCTCCAATATATCCACAAAGAGATCCACCTGAGCGGTCAGTCCAATAAGTTTGACATTGCATTGCTGCATCAGCCCAATTATCTGCATAAACAAGATGACCTCTCCCACTTATGGAGTTAGGCGTTCCACAATACCCTCCATAACAAGAATAAGATTGGTCGGGTGATGTTCCTCCTCCAGTTCCAGGGTCTCCACCACCAGTTCCAGGGTCTCCGCCTTCCCATTCCGCACCACCTTTAATATTTTTCATTTCCTCCTTAGAGAGTTGTGCATCTGCAAATTGTGCGAATGCGTCAAAATTAGTTGTTTTTTTCATCTGAAAAAATTTTTTTTTGGTTTTTTATAAAAAATAGATTAACATCATTTGCATAACACCAAAGACTGTACAAAGCTCAGAAAAAAAACAGGAAACGAAATGTTTTTTAAAGTAATCAAAACCCTAAAATTAGAACCAAAATATCTCAAAAACGATTTCTACGAAAAATCCCCATATAAGTTTAATTCTTTGCTAAAATTGTAAGAATTTTATTATTTTTGTGTGAAATTTTATGTAAGAACAAACGTTATTGTAAAAATGACCATTACCAAAACCCAAATAAAATCTAAGCCTTACATTTATTTTCAAAAACCTTTTAGGGTTTTGGGCTTTTTTATTCCCGATTTATGCAAAAAAAACACAATAGAGAACTCCACGAAACAAGACCAGCATACGAAAATGCAGTCCTCGTGGCACTTATTACTGACAAACAAGATGACGAAAAAACTAAGGTGTATCTTGACGAATTGGCTTTTTTGGCAAGTACATTACAAATAAAAGTCATAAAACATTTCACACAACGCCTCCCAAGACCAGAAACACGTACTTTTTTGGGTAAAGGCAAATTGCAAGAAGTGGTGGATTATGCCAAACACAATGAAATAGATGTAATTATTTTTGATGATGACCTTACACCTTCCCAAGTACGCAATTTGGAATTGGCATTTAATGATGGTGAGGCAACTGAAAATGCAAGTTGCAAAATCGTAGATAGAAGCCTTTTAATCCTTGATATATTTGCCATAAGAGCAAAAACAGCCCAAGCACATCTCCAAGTAGAACTCGCCCAATACCAATACTTGTACCCACGACTTACCAATATGTGGTCGCATTTGTCCAAACAAAAAGGGGGGATTGGTATGAGAGGTCCTGGTGAGAAAGAATTGGAAACTGATAGAAGGATTATCAAAGATAAAATCGCCCTGCTCAAAGAACGCCTTGAAAAATTTGAACAACAAGCCCAAACACGCAGAAAAACACGTGAGCAAACGGTGCGTGTGGCACTTGTAGGCTATACCAACGTGGGAAAATCAACCATTATGCGTTTCCTATCTAAAAGTGAAGATATTTTAGCTGAAAATAAACTTTTTGCTACCGTAGATTCTACTGTTAGAAAGGTCGTTTTGCAGGGAATACCGTTTCTTTTGACTGATACAGTAGGATTTATTCGCAAATTGCCTACATTGTTGATAGAAAGTTTTAAAAGTACGCTCAACGAAATTGTAGAGGCTGATATTCTGTTGCATATTGCTGACGCTTCTACGCCTTATTGCGAGGAACAAATCCAAATTGTACGCAAAACATTGGACGATATTGGGGCAAAAGATAAACCTACTTTTTTGGTACTGAATAAAATTGACCTCCTGCCAGAAGGGGAAAAACATTTGCCTTTTGCCACAAAAGACAATGAGGAAATCATCAACATTTCAGCAGAAACAAAGGAAAATACAGAACTTCTCAAAGAAAAAATTGCAGAAATTGTAACAGAAAAATTCTATAAAATTTTTCCAAATTACCAAAATGCAACAAATGGCTGGGAAAATTTTGTGTTTGAAGATGATGAAGAAACAGAAATTTAAAAAATGAAAAAAAAACCGTTTTTTCCCAAAAGAAAACGGTTTTTTTGTTTTTTTAATTTTTCTCAAATAATTTTCTCACTTTTGTACATTAAATTTTTAATTTTATTAAAACCACAATTTATGAAAGTGAAATTTATCATAAAATCTCTCATTTTATTTTTTTTAGTTATTTTTTCTACTAAAATATACGCCCAAAGCCCATACATTCCACTCAATTCGGATTATCAACATTGGATTGATAGATTGGAAATCAAAAATGGCGAATTGTTTAAAAATCTCCATACTTCACTCAAACCCTATCCACGTAGCGTAATCGCACAAATTGCGGATAGCATTGACCGCTTAGAAAACCTTTCAAAAGTGGATAAATGGAATATCCAATACCTCAAAAATGATAATTGGGAATATTCCGCAGATAGTTTGGCAGGCAACAGCGAAAAGGCTTTTTTTATCAAAAAACTTTACCGCAAAAAAGGCGATTTGTATCATTATCAAAACAAAGACGCAGATTTTCACATAAGTCCTGTATTTGCATTTATGGGCGGAAAAGACCAAAATACTGCGGAAACACCGTTTTTTAATGGCAGAGGTTTAGAGATTAGGGGAAATATTGGCAAAAAAATAGGGTTTTATACTTATTTTACAGACAATCAAGCACTTTTTCCCACGTACATTACAGATAGGATTACTGCCCTAAATGCTGTACCAAATGAAGGTTATTATAAACGTGGTGTTGGTAAAAATTCGGTGGATTTTATCACTGCAAGAGGTTATATTACATTTCCAATTTACAAAAAAGTGGTTGATGCACAGTTTGGTTATGACCGCAATTTTATGGGCAATGGTTATCGTAGTATGGTTTTATCAGACAATTCTTCCAATTACCTTTTTTTTAAAATCAATACCAAAATAGGCAATGTGCAATACCAAAATATGTTTGCACAACTCACTTCTGAAGTCTTGCCTGCTGATGGGCAATATCCGCAAAAATACATGGCGTTGCATCATTTGAGTTGGAATGTAACCAAAAACTTAAATGTTGGTTTGTTTGAAAGTATTATTTTCAATCGTGGGGATAGTCTAAGAAATAGTAATTTTGATTTTAGATACTTAAATCCTATTATTTTTTATCGTTCCATTGAACAACAAGCTGGAAGCCCTGATAATGCCAATTTGGGCGTGGATTTCAAATGGAATATCAAAAAAACAGTTTCTTTGTATGGTCAGTTATTCATAGATGAGTTTGTATTGTCGCAAATTCGCAATCGCACAGGTTGGAGAGGCAACAAACAAGCAGGACAATTTGGCGTAAAATACATAGATGTTTTGGGCGTGAAAAACTTGGATTTACAAACCGAGTTAAACATAGCACGCCCTTATACCTATTCGCATAATGTCAAATATAACGAATACAGCAACTACAATCAAGCATTAGCACACCCTTTGGGCGCTAATTTTTATGAATTTGTAGGTATTGTGCGTTGTCAGCCTTTCCCACGTTGGAATATTGTAAGCAAAACAATTTATGCTCAATATGGACAAGATGAAGTAGGGAAAAATTGGGGTGGAAATATCTTTTTAAATAACTCTACTTTTGTGCAAGAATTTAATAATACAATTGCACAAGGCATCAAAACCAATCTTCTTATGCAGGATTTGACTGTGAGTTGGCAAGTAAAACACAATCTTTTTGTTGATTTTCGTCATTTATATCGCAAAGCAAGCACAGATGACAAAGCAACTAATTATACGAGTTTGGGCATACGTTTAAATTTTGCACCACGACAAGAAATTTATTGAGGTTCAAAAGGTTTAGAGTTTAAAAGGTTCAAGGGAAGAATTTCCTCTTTATAATATTGCGAAAGTCATTTAAAGGTCTTCTTGTATCCATTTTGTCATTCTGAACGAAGTGAATACTCTCGTTTTTTGCTCACAAATTGCCATCCACAGGCGAGATGTTTCGCTCCGACCAACATGACAAAACGCTGTTTCAAGAATAAAAAATGCTTCTGCAAGAAGTCTTAAAAAAAAAAAAATCTGGATTCCCTTTTTGTGGAACAGCCAGATTTTTTATTTTTTAAAATGGTAAGGAGGCAAAAAATAATATTTTATTCTACGATAATTTTCTTGGTTATTTTACCAATCCTTACCAAATAAAGCCCTTTCTGCCAATTCTTCACGTTTATTTTTAGGGTGGTTTCTGCAGAAGAAGTGTTTAGTTTTTCTCTGCCAAGTGCATCAATGATAGCGATTTTTGCATTTTGTGGGAGATTTTCTAAGGTTAAATATTCAGAAACAGGGTTGGGGAATAATGCAATTTCCTGTGTAAAGCCATCTATAAACACAACATTAGAATAAGCAAATACATTATTTTTGTCTTTTTCTATTTGTTTTAAACGAAAATAACAGCCTTTTTCATTTTTAATCCCTAATTCGTAATTTTTAATCTGGTTTGAATTGCCTTTTACCTCTACGAAAGCAACTTTTTGAAAATCTTGTCCATTTTCTGCCATTTCTACCTCAAAACCTGCATTATTGATTTCTGTAGCGATTTTCCATTGTAATAAAATGTTGTTTTTATCTTGCCTTTTTCCTGTAAAACTTAGCAAAGTAATGGGCAAAGGGCTTGTGCCCGAACCTATGACAAACTCGCTGAATGAGCTAAATCCTGTAACATTGGGTATGAGTAAAAATTTTTCTATGAATTAAAAATATTTGCATCACAATATATGTTATTTTTTAAACTTGCTTGTGCCAATGCGTAATCAAGGAGTTGCTTAAATGTATATATACCTTTAATAACATTCATAAAATGCGTACCATTGAGTAGCAATACTTTTGTATTTTTCTCAGGTAATGATTTTAGAATTTCGCTTGAAAACCCATTCATAGAAATAAATATACCTCTGGTTTCCATTTTGCCTTCTGCTTTTAAATATAAAGAAGCAATTTGAGCCTGATTGCAAGGTTCTTTTACCCATTTTAATTCTATCAAATAATAATGCCCATCATATTTGATAGCACCATCTATTTGTTCACCTACAATTTTAAAAGATTCTGAAACAAACAAATCACTAATTTACATTAAGTCTGCAAACAATTTTTCGAAAACATAACCCCTTCTTTGTACATCTAAACCTTCAATTTCATAAAATCTATTTTCTAAAACTGATAACTCAGTTTCATAATCAGGCTGTTTATCTTTTAATTTATTTGTTTTATTCGTTTGTTTGCTTTCAGCGTCTTTTCTTTGTTGTTCAATAATTTCACGCAATTTCAATGCACAAGTTTCTGCAATCTGGATTTTATGATTGGCTTCTTGTGAAACAAAATTTTTATGTTCTACCAAAATTCTCACAAAATTTCTCGAAACCTCTAATCTACGATTGTGGTTTGCATTTTTTAATTCTTTATAAAGCATATCCATTAATTCTCTTTTAGAGAATTTTGTGCCATCTTCTTTTACGAGAGAAAATAGTTTTTTTGTTACTTCTTCCTCCACACCTGATTTAATCCAACACTTTTCCAAATCTCCCTTATACCAATACAAATTGGTAATGCCATTTTTAATTTGGATTTCTATTTCTTCACTAAAAACATCTATCATATTTTTTAATTTTTATAATTTTTGAACAATCCCATTTATTTTAATTTTTATAACCTCCAAACTTTCAAGCCCTTCATTGTCTATTACTTTTACTGCGATTTTGTATTCGCCAACTGCAAATTTGTGTGTTTGTTTGCCTTCTTTGTCCAATAAAATAGTAGGTGAAAACGTTTGGTCATTATAAGCAAAATCCCATACATAAAATTCTATGCCTGCTTCGCTTTGACTTTTCGCTGTGAATTCTATTTCTCGCAAGTTTTTTGATGTACCCAAATCCCTAATATCTACTTGTAAAGTTGGTTTTTTGGCAATAGGCACGATTTCCTCCACACTTACCAATTTAATAATTACGTTTTCTTCATTTTTCAATCTTGCTACTTCTTGAATTGCTCCTTTTCCAAACGAAAACGCAATAATAAAACCCACAGGATTGTTTTCCGCTTTATTTTTTTCAAATAATGCTTTGTCATAACGCTGAACTGCGGAGAAAAAATTGTCTATTACGTTTCTACCTATGGTGTCGCTTCGTTTTACTTGGATAGGCTGATTTTCTTTTGTCTTGCCATCAAGCCCCAAATCACTTCTTTGTTTTGCATTGGCAAGTCCGCCAAATTGCCCCACTATCCAACTCTCAAACTCAAATGCGTCTTTGTAACGCAATGTGTCATAATCATATTTGTGCAACTGCACCGAAAAAGGTTTTGAAAATAAACCTTGTTGCATATTCAAGCGAAACTCTGTAACTTTTACCGCTTGTACGCTTTGGTCTATGCCTATCCAATTTCTATTAAGTTTGTCAGCTACCGCAATCGTAGTGCCTCCCCCCATAAAACAATCTAATACCACGTCTCCCTCGTTGCTTGCCATTTTTATAATGCGTTCTAAGAGTTTTTCAGGTTTTTGGGTTGGATAGCCTATGCGTTCTTTTGATGTACCTTGAATATTTTGTACATCTTCCCAAATATCACCCAACTCATCTTGATTAAAAGTAACATTAAATTCTTCTTCTGTCATTTGATTTATTTCCTTATCGCCCCACATATCACCTAATAAATTACCATTAGAATCCATTAAATATCTTTTTACCCTCAATCTCCCATTTTTATTTTTTGGAAAATGAATCAAATTTTGTTCATCAAGTTTTTGCATTGTTTCTAATGGACAACGCCAACCATTTTCAGGAGAAGTATAACCTTTGTATTCATAGCGATATCCTTTATTATCAGGTTTAGACAAATCTCCAAGCATATAAGCACCTTTTGCGTCTCTGTATTTATAGAAATTAGCTTTATATGTTTCGGTAAGTTCTGTAAATATAGGATTATATACAAAATTATCTGATTTTGAATAGTACCAAATAGTGTCTTTCAAAACAGCCAATTTTTTCTTAGCATCATTGTGTGCATTATGTCTTTGCCAAATAATTTCCCCACGAAAATTATTCCCCCAAAAAATCTTATTCAAAATAAACACTTTGATTTCTGCGTTAGCGTGCCAATCACAATGCACAAAAATACTTCCTGTTGGTTTTAGGATTCTGTGCAGTTCTGTAACCCGTTCTTTAAGCCAAGCGATATAATGGTCAATTCCGCCCGAAAATCTATCTTCAAAGCTACGCACTTCACCTTTATCGCCCCAAATCACTTCATAAGTGCGATTAGAGAAGAAAGGTGGGTCAATATAGATTAAGTCAATGGTTTCACTTTCTAAGGTTTTAAGTACTTCGAGGCAATCGCCCAAGATGAGTTTGTTCATGTATATTTTATAGTTATTTTAGGCAAAAATAATAAAAATTTAAACAATCAACAAATATTTTGCTTTACTTAACCGCATTATCCAAAAGAACTAAAAACAATATTATTACTCTCCTTTTGTTTTTTTAGGGACTTCTCCTACCACGAAATACATTTTAATAAATCCCTTGCCTTTTGCTTCTATTTCACCGCGGTATTCACAAATAAAATGGTCTTTTACGAGGTTGTAAGTATCTTCTGTAATATTCACTTTTCCAACTTCTCCGCTACTTTCTGCCCTGCTTGCAGTATTTACGGTATCACCCCATATATCATAAGCGAATTTGCTTGTGCCTACTACTCCCGCAACGACTTTCCCTGTATTGATTCCCAACCTGCATTGAAAAAACTCCTCCCCTTTGTTGATACATTCTTGTTTATATTCTTGCATATATTTTTGCATTTCTAATCCTGCTCGTATAGCATCTACTGGGTTAGTAGCATTGGGGGTGGGTAAGCCTCCTGCACACATATAAGCATCACCTATAGTTTTGATTTTTTCCAAATTATATTTTGCGATTATTTGGTCAAATTTAGAAAAACATAGGTTTAGTTCATTGATTACTTCTTCTGGTGTCATGCGGGCAGTCCTTTTGGTAAAACCTTGAAAATCCGTAAATAACACTGTTGCCCTGTCATAGCGTTGGGCGGTAGCAGAGCCTTTTTCTTTGAGTTCTTGGGCTACTTTTTCGGGAAGAATATTGAGAAGCAGTTTGTCTGATTTTGCCTTTTCAAGCGAAATTTCTTTGTTGGCTTTTTTCTGTGCTTGTTGCCCTCTGAACAGCACAAATGCCAATACAAACACCAATCCTAAGCCTACTATGAGGGCATAGTTGAATAGGTTTTGGCGGGCTATATCAGCATCACGGAGTTTGATTTGGTGGTCTCTTTGTTCGAGTTGGTAGGCACTTTCTTTGCCTGATAGTATTTTGCTATTTTGTTCGTTAAAAAGGCTGTCTTTGAGATGGTGGGCATCTATTTTATTTTTGAGGGCATTTTTATAATCTCCCATTTTTTCATAGATTTCTGCCAACAATTCTCTACCTTCTATGATGCCCTGTTTAAAATCCGTTTTTTGGCTCAGTTCAAGCCCTGTTTGTGCTTCGGTAAGGGCTTTTGAAAGGTCTTTATCTACAATAGCCACGCGTGCCAATCCATAGCCACTTTCTACCACCATTTGTTTGTTGTCTATTTTTGTGGCTAATTCTTTGGCTTTTGTTTGGTAATCAAAGGCTTTTTTGTAGTCTTTGAGGTTGTAATACACATCACCAAGACTATTGTAAGAGGCAGGTAATTGAAAATTATCTTTTATTTCTTCCCTTATTGCTACTGATTGTTGGTAATAATCTATTGCTTTGGTGTTGTTTTTTACACGTTTGTATATTTCGCCTATGTTGTTGAGGAGGACTGCTTCGTTTCTTTTTTCTTTTAATTTTTTTGCCAATCCGAGTGCCTTCTCAAAATATGAAATTGATTGCTTGTAAGCGAGCGTATCGCTTTGTTTTTCGTTTGCCTGCAACATAAACAGTGCACCCAGATTGTTAAGTGTGCTTAATTGTCCTTTTTCGTCTTTTATTTCTTCTCTTATCTTTAGGGCTTTTAAGTAGTATTCTACTGCTAAGTTATAATTGCTTTGTTCTGTATTTAGGAAACCAAGGTTATTGAGTGAGGTAGAAATTCCCTTTTTATCTGCTAATTCTTCTCTTATTTTCAGAGCAGAACTATGATATTCATACGCTTTTTTAAAATCTTTTTTGTTTATTTTAAATAATCCCAAAGCAGTAAAAGCCTGTGCTTCTCCTTTTTTGTACCCTATTTTCTGGGCATTATCCAATGCCTCTTGTGCATATTTTTCTGCTTGTGTGGGACTGCTATTAGCTGAAAACTTTGCCAAATCATTCAAAATATTTACTTTATTGGTGTCTTTGGCTGTTAGGAGTGCATTTTTGAGGCTGTCAATTGGAGGTTTTTGAGCAAAAAGCAGGAAAGGGAAATGAAGGAATAGAAATAAAAGCAATGAGGGATGTTTCATACCAAAAATTTTTTTGGCAAATGTAAAGGGTTTGTGTGGGAAATACAAGCCCCCTAACTCTCAAAGGGGGAATAAATACAAGTTTGTGGAAAATAAGCACGCGGATAATGCGGATTTTACGGATTTACGCAGATTTAAAAAAATTTGTTTTAATCTGCTCAATCCGCGTTATCCGCGTCCCTTTTGCAATAAAGGGGCTTATTGTTTCACAAACTTGCTTTCCAATATTTTGGTTGGGGTAGCTAATTTGAGAATATACATGCCTGTTTTCCAAGTGCGGAGTTGGAGATTTATGTTTTCTTGTAGGTCTAAAAGATTTCCTTTACCCTCCCACATTTTTTTACCTTCTGCATTTATTATTGTTATTTTGAGTTGGTCATTGGTTGCCCAAGCAGTTTTGGTTTGTAGGTGTATTTCGCTTTTGGTAGGGTTAGGGTATATTTTTAGTACTTCGTCTTGTGTATCTGCATTGATGTATAACACCTTGCTAAAATTGGCATCACCATCTACATCTACCTGTCTGAGGCGATAATAATAGGATTGTGTGCTTTCTTTGTCGGTAAAAGTATAGGTTTTGTTTTGGGCGGTAGTGCCTGCCCCATCTACAAATCCTATTTTCACGAAATTAACACCATCTTCACTTCTTTGCACCTCAAAACCTATGTTTTTGCTTTCGGTAGCGGTATTCCAACGCAAGGTTACTTCATTTTGAGTGGTGCGTTGCCCCTCAAAATTTACCCAACTTACCCCCAAAGTCGAGGTAAGACTTCCTACCACAAATTGACTAAAATCGCCAATACTTGTTGGTCCTCCAAATCTCACACTCCCAAAACCTGTAGCCCCTTGCACAAAGTTCCATGTACCGCTTCCTACTGCATTGTCAGGGCGTTTGTAGAGTTTTACGTTGTTGGGGGTTGATAAATCAAGTGCAGAAATAGTATTACCTGCAGGCACTTCAAATTTGATTTCTGTGAGCGGTTTGAATGTAAGGTTTGTACCATAGTTGCGTATAATCCAATAAGAGGATATAAAACTCATACCAGGTACATTGGGATAGCTTTCAGGGGCAGTATCCAATCGGGTTACTACAAGGTCACCATTAGGATAAGGACCTCCCGAAGGAAAAATAATACTACAACCTGCTGCGGTAAAATTGGTGTAAGTTGAGCCATCACCTGAAGTAGCAGGCAAACGCACCGCAGCACCATCACCCAAAGGCTGTGTACCTATTACCCACATAGTATTATTACTCAGATTTGCTTCTTGTCCATTAGCGAGGTCTTCTGCAAACGTATCAGTTGCATCATCACAACGGTAGTATGCTACCAAATTATTAAAATTGGGGTGGTCGCTGTTCGCACGGAGATTCATCCAGTCTTTTATGGTGTTGCTACTTACCACAGTGTCCCAGAATTTTATTTCGTCTACTATACCATCAAATAAAGGTAAAGGCGTTGTTCTGCCTATTTGTATGCTTGCATCAGCATTCAAAACTGCTGTATTGCTATTATTTGCATTTATTCCAACACTTTTACCATTGACAAAAATTTCCATACTTTTGGTTGATTGTCCTCTTGTAACTGTAACATGATACCATTGATTTAGGGCAAGAACTGTAGAAGATGCAACAAAAACATCACTTGAACCGTTTCCTATCCCAAATACTATTTGGTTAGAACTGTTTAAGCCCACTACAAAATTACTTGTGTTAAGAGTGGCTCCAGTTGCAGAAGTTATGATATGTTTTGTATCCCTAAATCCAGAACCTGTACCATTAGAAGTAGGATTTACCCAAAACTCTATTGTAAAATCATTTTGTACAGGTCTTGCGATGATAGCTTGTTGTGTAGGTGTAATCGCAAGCCCAGTCCCCGCATTTCTTGCATTACTCATGATGCCATTGCGTGTAGCCAATATATACTCACCTGTAGTTGCCCTCATACGATTTACAGTTTTGTCTTGGCGATTGATGATACCACCATATCTTTTCCAAGTGAGGTCGCAAGCATCATCTCTACGTGCAAAACGTAAAGCATTGCCATTGGCAATATTTGGGTTGTTGTTGTAACTATATGAGATAGTGCCTTGTGGATTTGTACCTCCTACAAAAAACACACCATAATACGCCCCATTGTACATACCCAAATAATTAACTGGTGGTGTAAGTACATTGGGTTGGGCTTTTACTTTATATATATGGTGGTTGGCTGGTGAGCCTGTAATATTAGACAAAATAAACGCATCTGTGAATGGGGTAACATCATTCAATGTAATACTTGTGCTTGATATGCCACTTACACTCGCATCTCCAATAGGTGCATTGGAAACTACTGCACTTACGCCTGTGGTATAAGTAGCATCAACATTAGCATTGGGGGCTTTGTTTTCTATATATTTGGTGGTGGTTATTTGTGTACCTTCATCAAAAGGCATATAGACCAATAAATTAGCAATGTTTGGGTGTGAGCCATTCATTTTTTTGCACAAGTACTCTCTTGTTTCACTTTGAGCAACCAACGTTCCCCAAATACGTAGTTCATCTAAACCTGTCCCTGTGGGTGGACTAATAATAAGTGAATTGGTATTTCCCAACGTGGCAGGCGTTGAACCTGATGCTGAATACTCGCCATTTATGAGAAGTGTTGAACTATTTGTCAAATATGCACAAGTCAAATGCATTAAAGTATTTGGTAAAGCAGAGTTATTGGGCGTGGAAATAGATGTAGTTCCTGAATTATAAGTTGTAAATGTAAAATTTTTATTTGAAGCATCATAGTCCAATTGCCAACCACTAACTGTGCCATTTTTTTTGCTCATAATGGTTCCTGATATAGTTGGGGTTTTAATCCACATTTCTAAGGTCAACCCAAAAGAAATATTATCCAATGCAGAACCAGATGGGTAAGTAATTGTTCCTCCTGATACATTTGCATTATTTCCTGCTCCTACGCCTATGTAGGTAGAAGTCATTTTATCGCTTATAGCAAGGTCAATACTTGTGTAATTGGCAGCGTCTTCTTTGGCACGCAAACGGTAGAAATAAACCGTATTTGGTGTAAGTCCTGTTATTACTTGGCTTGTTGTACCACCACCATTTATAGGGAAATCATTGTAAGCACCTACAAAACTACCCGCACCAAAATTTTTGTCTGTTGATACATCTAAAAAATACCTATCTGCTCCTCCACTAACATTCCAATTAGCAGTAAAACTTGTAGCAGTATTGTTGCTTGCTGATTTAGAAGCAGGAGAAAATAAAGTGCTGAAAATCCCCAATGATTTATTGGTTGTGATATCCAAAAATGGCATATCACAATTTTGTAAATTTCTATTAGTTGTTTGTTGTGTCCAACCTGTATTATTTATATAAATAAAACTATTATTTGTCAAAGTAGGCACAGGACTATAAAACTTTACAGTAGTGCTTGTACTTAACCCTTGTATCTCCCAAGTCCCTCCTGATGTATTGTAACCTTGTGGAGGCAGTGAAGCGAAAGCATCAAACCTAACACTTGTATTACCTGTATTTGAAGGAGTAACAGACACCATTTTTGGTGTTGTATTCGTACCTACAGGGAAAAAATATTCTGTGGAAATCGCTAAACCATTTCTTTGTAGTACGCCTGTGCCATTTGTAATTATGTAACTATTTGCTGTTGGCGTAGCAGGTGATATTTGAGTGGCAGGCGTGGCATTTGACAAAATCAGATTTCCTAAATTAATTTGTAGTTTTCCGTTTGTGAGTGTAAGTGTATTACCAACAGTAAGGTTGGCACTATTGCTAATTTCAACAATTGCTGTAGAACTACTTTTATTAATAGTAAGGTTATACAATGTTGTGGCACTTGCCAATGATAGTGTTGTATTTGTACCGCCTTGCATCAACAATGTACTTGAACCTGCTGATACACTACCATTTATTGTAACATCTCCAAGTGCTGTAAGTATAAATCCGCTTAAATTCGCTGTAGTGCTTGTGCCCACAAAAAAAGTTCCATTAACTTGCGTATGCCCCCCTAATGTTTTTGTTGCCAAATTTCCAAAAGTAAGGTGATGGTAAATAGTAGACCGCACACTTTGAGAAGAACTTGAATCATAAAGCACTAAATTGCCCACAGCAGTACAATTAAAATTCGTTACTGTGGGCGCAGCATTAGCACCATGCCTAAAAGTTGCATTTGTCCCATTAATAAAAGTACCTGTGCCTGACATATTTTGAACGGTCAAGGTATTGTTTTGCAAATTGTTAGTGAGTGTGCCTGATATATTTAATGCTGTACTACCCATCATAGCCACAGGATAGATACCATTAGCCACTATTACATTCATTCCTGCTGATATGGTACCTCCACCTGTTCCTGCCCCAAAAGTCATAGCATTACTAGGCGTAATAGTGAGGTCATTGGTAAAATTATAAGATGTATTTTGAACAAGCGTAAAAGTTCCCCCACTGTTATTTGTAATATTCCCAGCAAAATTAAAAGTAGGTGCGCCAGCAGTAACCGTAAAAAGCCCCAAATTTGTAATCGTTGAATTAAAATTTATGGTGGGGTTTCCTGAAATAATTTCAAAAGTTCCTCCGCTGTTATTTGTAACAGCACCACCACAAGTAATAGTAGGATTATTAGTTTGTGTTTTAAAAAATCCGCTGTTTGTGATAGTTCCTGATATTGTGAATGTTATCGTTGAGTTGAACAACAACTGTCCGTTAATGGTTACGTTATTGATAGTACCTGCTGTGTTTACTGTTACTGTATGCCCATTTGCAATAATTACATTATCAGTGCTTATAGGGACTATGCCTCCAACCCAAGTAGAAGTATTATTCCAATTGCCCGTCATTGCACTTGTAATTTGGGCTTTCAAACCCAAAAACCCACTCAAAAAAATACAAATAAATGTACCCAAAATCCATTTTTGTTTGCAATAAGATAAAAATAAAAGATAAGCGTTTTTCATAAAAAAATTGTTTTTTTTATTAAATTTATAAAGAAATAAGAACTGCGTAAAAGTTTGTACGTTTTTGGTGTAAGAAAAGTTTTGAATTTATGGTTTTTTATCTATACCAAAAAATACAATTAAGTAATTTGTATGTGAAGTATTTGTTTATAATTTTAATGAAGCCAAATTTCTGCGAAATAACAAAAAAAGGCAAAATAAAATCATTTGCCTTTTTGTTAAATTTTTCTTGTATAAAAGTTGCTATGCTAAAATTGAATACACAAATTTACATGTTTTATACAAGATTATCCCAAAATCCAGGTTTTTTGAGGGGTTACAAATGGGTTACAAGCAAAAAAAAGGTATTTTTTTAGCATTTATGTTTATTTTTTAATGCTAATTTGCAATGTGAATAGCATTTTTAAAAATTCTTCATTTCGTCCAAGTCATATACTTTGTAAAAAATGTAAGCAAAATCTGTTTGGTTTCAAGAAGACGCTAAGACCAAATTTTTTATATTTTTATTCCCCTAAAAATCCCTACTCCTCACCCAAATCACAAATTGAGAACCCACCACTACAATTGCCAATGTGAGATGCAAAGGTTGCAGATACGCAGACATACCTAAATACGCCAAACTCACCCCACTTGCAAATTCAATCACCGTACAAACCATCAAAAGCAAGGCATTACGATACAAGAGTGCGTTTTTTTGCGGAATATTTTTATAAATTAAATAAAAAAGATACGCTTGCGAAAACAACACCAACCACGAAAAAGAACGATGCACATAAAAAATTGTCCCCAAATTACTTACCCAATTTTCACGTTGTAGATTGCCCATGCGTTTGGCTATTTCGTCAATATTTTCCCGTACTTGTGTGCCAAGATATATCTGCATAAAAGACAATATAATACCAATAATAACCGCAATTTCAATATTTTTTAGTATTTTTTTATCTATTTCTAAGGTACTTTTTGGAAACGAAAGCATCAAGGCATATATCAATGCAAACAAAATCACGATTGCCAAAAACATGTGCAAGGTAATAATACCAGTAAGCAGATTGGTAGATACCACAATAGAACCCAGCCAGCCCTGCACCAATACCAATACAAATGCGAGAAAACTATACCCGAATATCCTTTTGTCGTCTTGCCACAGATAGCGTGCATACCACACAGTTGCAATAATCAGCAACCCAATCACCACCCCAATAAGACGGTTGATGTATTCAATCCATGTTTTGAGGGCGTTAAAATCCGCTTCTTCGTACATGGTTTTATCTTTTGTGATTTTTTGACTTAATTCATGCCAACCTAAAAAGTCAATATATTTTGCCAATTTTTCATTTTTTTCTTTGCGTTTTTGGGCATACACTTCTTTATAATTTTGGGGAAGTTCTTTGATGTCGGTTGGGGGAATCCATTGCCCAAAACAACGAGGCCAATCAGGACACCCCATGCCTGAGCCTGTACTGCGTACTACACCGCCCACCAAAATAAGAAAATAAACCGCTACCACGGTTGCAATACCTACATTTTGAAAACGTTTTTTTTGAAATTCTGGCTTTTCTGATGAACTTAAAGACATATTTTTGAAGGATATTTTTTGAAGATGTTTTTTTTATATAAAGAATTTGAAAAAATGTAAATTTTCCCATACAACAAACTATGTAAGTGGAAAGTTGTGAGAAATTATTTGAAAACCCCTGCAAAAATACAGCAAGAAATTTATTTTTTATTTACAAAAAATAATTATACTTTTGGGAAAATTTATAAAAATAAAACAACATGAAAACCATAAAACTTGGCGTAGCACTCGCATTGAGAGAAAGAGCAGAAAAAGAATTTAAAAATATGGTTGATGACCTTTTTAATAAATTCAAAACTAAACAAGGACTTTTCAAAGGCGAAAGAAAAACATATATTGCAAAAGAAGGATTTTTGGACGAGCCAAGCAAAAGAAATTTTGTAAATGTGGTTTCAACCGTTTCCGAACAACTTGATTGGATGAACACCAATTCAAAAAATTACCTCAATACTGTTTTTAATATTGAAAAAACCAATGCTTCCAATACGCCAAAAGGTACTTTGACAATTGGTGATACTGTTTTGGGCGAATATAGTTCGCTGGAATTATTGCGTTTGAAATCAATTTTGGAAAGCAAATTGCGTGATTTGTACAAAGAAATTCCTATCAGAAGCGAACAAGTATTGTGGAATTTGGCAGAAGAAGAAGCATTTAAAGCAAAAGGTATTTTTGCTACGCCACTTGAATCAAGCGAAAGCAAAACCACCATCAAAGAGCAATATATACTTACAGACCCACATCCTGACAAAAACCGCCAACCTATGGTTGCAGATAAATCTACGCAAGTGGTAGTAGGAACTTATACCTCACAACAATTTAGTGGTGAATTTACGGTATATCAGCGTGCTGAATTATTGGTACGTTACGAAAAATTATTACAAGCAACCATTACCGCTTTGGAAGAAGCAAATAATGTAGAATTAGGAAAATCTGACTTAGGTGAAAAAGTATTTGATTACATTCATTTAGGTAAATTATAGATTAAAAATCTTGACCTAAACTTTAGCTTCAATATTAGCTTTACAATACTCGATGTTTAGCATTAATCTTGTGGTCAAAAACGTCAGGGATAGCTTAATAGGCGAAAGTCAAAAGGTTGAAATCCTCTTTGTCGTGGGTTCGATTCCCACATCTGTCTCCAATGTAGTTTTTTAAAATTTTTTAAATAAATTAAACCAAAAATCAAGACAGATTAATTCAGTGGCAGAATAAAGTATTAGTAACCATAAAACCTTTTGAACACGAGTAACCACAAAAATTTCTATGTCGGAGGATATTTTGCCATAGAAATTAACGCTTTCGAATCGTAGGTTTATGCGAATAAATCTACGATTTTAGTTTTAAAACGTTTAAATAGTCCAAATGCTTTTAAATCCCCCCTTTGGGGTTAGTGAGCTAAATTATTCAGGAGTGTATGCCAACGGTAGAGCAGACCAAGTCGAGTATGGTTGTATTAGAGGTTCAAATCCTTTCACTCCTACTACATAAAAAATATATTATCAAGCAACAAAATATGAATACTTGGCATTTTTTGCATGAAGAACCAAATACATTTGCTCAAAACGAACTTTATCATGCTACAATAGATAATACTGCTATTTGTTTTGGCAAAAATAATAAAGGTTTTTTTGCTTCTTTGGATAGATGCCCACACTTAGGCGTAAAATTGAGCAAAGGCACACTTTCTTTTGATGGTGATATTGTGTGTGCATTGCACCAATATTGTTTTGATACAGTATCAGGCAGAGAAACAAAAAACAAAAAAACAGGCAATTTAATCATTTTTGAAACAGAATTGCGTGAAGATGGTTTGTATGTTTCACTCCCTGAAAAACCTAAAAAAGATAAAACAAAAGACGATTTTTCGTATTAATTAACGTGAGTTTGGTATAATAATCTATAAAAAACCGTATTTATTATCTTCAAACAATGTTTTTATATAAATTTTTGTGTCTGTTTAGTTTAATTTAAAAATATTATAAATTATAATGATTTTTAGCCTATTTTATTAAAAAAAACTTACTACTATGCCTTTTTTTGCGTTTTGAATGTGTTTTTTAGGGAAATATATAACAAGCCAATCGTAGTAGAAAGGAAACCCATAAACAAAAAATCAGGCTTGGACAGTATGTCTAAGCCTGATTTTTTAACAAAAACTAATTTTTATTTCTCAATACCCAATATTTTGAACATAAAAGCAAATTCAAAAGCAATGTCATATAAGCGTTTAAACCTGCCTGTTTTTCCACCATGACCAGCTTCCATATCTGTTTTGAGCAAAAGAAGATTTTTGTCAGTTTTCATATCCCTAAGGCGTGCAACCCACTTAGCAGGCTCCCAATATTGTACTTGTGAATCATGCAAACCTGTTGTTACAAGCATATTTGGATAAGATTTGCGTTCTACTTGGTCATAAGGCGAATATGAAAGCATATAAATATAATAGTTTATATCATTTGGATTGCCCCATTCGTCATATTCGCCTGTTGTAAGTGGAATAGTATCATCAAGCATTGTCGTAACCACATCAACAAAAGGCACCGCAGCAATTACGCCTTTAAACAAATCACCACGCATATTGGCTACTGCTCCCATCAGCAAACCACCTGCTGAACCGCCTTCTGCAAAAAGTTTCTCGGTAGAAGTATATTTTTCATGCAAAAGGTATTTTGCACAATCAATAAAATCCGTAAATGTATTTTTTTTGTGAAAAAACTTTCCATTTTCATACCAATCTCTGCCCATTTCTTGCCCGCCTCTGATATGTGCGATTGCATACACAAAACCCCTATCCAAAAGGCTAATGCGTGTGCTACTGAAACTTGCGTCCATGCTGTATCCATACGAGCCATACGCATAAAGCAAACAAGGTGCAGAACCATCTTTTTTCAAGCCTTTTTTGTATACCAATGAAATTGGTACTTGTGTGCCATCTTGTGCAGTCGCAAAATGTCTTTCTGCTACATAATCTTGTGGATTGTAACCGCCTAATACAGTTTGTTGTTTGAGCGTTTTGCGGTCTTTGGTTGCCAAATCAAATTCGTAAGAGGTAGAAGGCGTAGTCAAAGACGCATAGCCAAAACGCAATTTGTTGGTTTTAAATTCGGGATTAAAACCCACACCGAGCGTATAAGTAGGTTCGTCCATTGGAATAAAATACGAATTTTGGGTTTTCCATTCACGCACTTTTATTTGGTCTAACCCTTTTTCTTTTTGAGAAATAACCAAATATTTTTCAAAGATTTCAATATCTTCCAAAAATACATCTGCACTATGCGGAATAATCTCTTGCCAATTTTCTTTTTCACGTTTATCCACAGGCGTACTCATAAGACGGAAATTTTTTGCTTCCCAATTGGTGATAATGTAAAAATTATCTTGATAATGGTCTATGCTATACTCATGTTTGTATTCACGAGGCAAAAAAAGTGTAAAGTCCTTGTCAGGTGTTGATGCGTCCAAAAATCTATATTCATTTGCCAATGTAGTAGACGAGCCAATGATAATATATTTTTTGGATTTGGTGCGTGATACACCTACGTTGTAGATTTCATCTTTTTCCTCAAAAACTACTTTATCAAGTTTGGCGTCTGTGCCTATCACGTGTTTTAGAATTTGGTAAGCACGTAGTGTAACATCATCTTGACGTGTATAAAAAACCGTTTTGTTGTCGCTTGCCCAAGTGATGCCCCCTGTGGTATTTTCTATTTTGTCTGCAAGGATTTTGCCTGTTTTGAGGTCTTTGAATACGATATTGTATTTTCTGCGTCCTATTTGGTCAAAACTAAAAGCGAGGATATTATTATTGTCGCTTACGTCTGTATCACCAATTTGGTAAAAAGATTGCCCTTTTGCCAATTCGTTTACATCAAGATAAATTTCTTCTTTGTTGTCCAATGATTTTTTTTTGCGTGCATACAAAGGATATTCTTGTCCTTTTTCAAATTTGTTGTAATACCAATAACCATTCAAAAAATAAGGCACGCTTTCGTCTTGTTCTTTGATACGTCCTTTGATTTCTTGGAAAAGCGTTTCTTGGAAAGTTTCCGTACTTTTCATGATGCTTTGTGTGTAAGCATTTTCATCTGTAAGGTATTGTATTACTTCTTTGTCCTCCCTTTTATTGAGCCAATAATATTCATCATTGCGTTTGTGTCCATGTTTTTCAAGGATTTTATCTACTTTTTTGGCTTTGGGTGGTGTAGGATTTTGTGCCATTGTTTTGCTTAAAGTTGTAATAAAAAAAGAAATGGTGGTCAAAAATATGACCAAAAATACGGTTTTTTTTTGCATTTTTTTGGATAAAAGAATTTAAAATTTTGTATTTTTTTGTGTAATAAAATATTTGTATTTTTTTTCTCAAAAACTTTCAAAATTTTGTTTTAAAGTTTTATGATTTCAATTATTTCATTCGTAAAATTCATGTATTTTTGCATTTCTTTGAAAAAATTTAATGCTAAAAAACTTTATGAAAGCCTTTATCCAAATTATTTTTTGTTGTTTGCTTACACATTTCACGCTTGCTGTGGATAAATTATTGGCACAAGAACCCAATAAAAAACCTGAACCACAAAAAGAAGAAAAAAAAGAGGAAAAAGAAAAACCAAAGCGAACTTTGAAAGAAATCATGCAAGCAGGGCAAGACAAATTTAAACAAGGAAATTATATCGCCTCTGTTGCAGAATTTGATGAAGCACTCACAATGTCGCCCGAAAATGCAGAAGCATATCAATACAGAGGACGCAGTAAAAGGTTTTTGGGTAATTATGCCAACGCCATTGAAGATTATAATAAAGCTATTCAACGCACCCAAAACGCAAATTTTTATATAGGACGCGCCCAAACACACCTCAAAGCTGGGAGTTATGAGGCATGTATAAAAGATTTTGATATGGCACTCAAAATAAACCCACAAACGCCACACGCCAAAACAATATATTACAACAGAGGCACAGCACGCCAAATGCTCAAAGATGATAAAGGAGCATTGGAAGATTATAACCAAGCCCTCACATTAGACCCTGACCACGACAAAGCACTTTTGAATCGCGGTTTTCTCAAATACAAACAAGGACTTATTCGTCCTGCGTGTTTGGATTGGGTAAAATCTAAAAAATTAGGCAACAAAAAAGCTATCCAAAATGCAGAAAAAGCGTGCCAATGTTGTATGTAAAAATACAGTAGCCAGTCTTTTCAGTTTAAGTTTATTTCGCTGAAAAAAACTGATTACTGACAATTAAAAATTATTTTGCTAATTGCTCTTTGAATTTTACAAGGCGATAATCCCACGTTTTCAAAGTTGGATTGAGTGCTTGCATATCTTTAAATTCAGCATTTGAGCGTATGCTCTGGTCTGCCATTGGCGAAGGTGAAGGCAATTTTATTACTTCAGGCAAAGGCTTAGAAAGTGTAAGTTTTGGTACAATTTTTTTGGTAAAAAGGTCTGCAACCCACACCGAAGTACAAAGCACTACCTCAACATCATGTGTATTGAGTACGGTTTCAAGCATCTCAGTATTAAAATCCACAATTTTAAGGTTTGTATCCAAGCAACCATGTTGTTCTTTGGTGCGTTGAATAGATTTTGCAACATCAGTTATCCAAATATTATTTTGTTGCATCAAGGTTTCTTTTTCTGCTCTTGTATTGGTTTTTGTATCAAAAACCGCATCAATCAATGTCCAAAAATTCGATTTCCCACTACCCAAATAAAACCAATCGCCATATTGCCCGTTTTTTAGACATGAAAACGAGCCTAACATGATTTTTTTTACTGCAAAGTTTTCAGGCAGTGCAATAAAAGGGTGTTCTTCTATTGGTAACATAAAAATTATTTTTGTTTAATAATTAAAAAAATGACTAAAAATATACTTTGCATGTCTGCAAAGCCTGCTTTAATTCGTCTTTTTGTTCTGCTTTGAGTGGATTATCCGAAATAAAAAGTTCTTTTAATTTTTTAAGATTTTTTAAAGGTGAAATATCTGAAATTTGGTTGCCACTTAGAGAAAGTTTTTCCAAATTTTCCAATCCCTCTAATGCACTTACGTCTTTGATTTGATGATTGCTCAAAAGCAATGTTTTGAGGTTTTTGAGGTTTCCAAAAGCTGAAATATCTGCTAATAAACCCCCATTAAAATAAATTTCTTTCAAACTTGTAAGCGATTTCAATGGCGAAATATCTGTGACAAGCGTATCCCAAAGATATAGTTTTGTGAGATTTTTGAGGTTCGCAATAGGCGAAATATCTGAAATAGGATTTTTTCCTAAATGCAATTCTTTCAATGCAGAAAGTCCAGCCAAAACCGAAATATCTTTGACCCTATTCATTCTAAATTGTAACGAAGTCAATTTTGTAAGATTTTTTAAAGGCGAAATATCAGATACTTTTGCTTCACTAAAATCCAAACTCGCGAGTTGTGTAAGGTTTTCTACAAAACTTATATCCGTCAAGAGGGTGTTTTTGTTAATAGCCAATGAAGTAAGTGCAACAAGATTTCTTAACGCTGATAAATCTTCTATTTCATTTTCGGTAAGCAACAAATCTTGTACTTGTTCAAAATCTTTTAAAAAAGTAATATCCGAGAGTTTTTTCTTTGTAAAATTAAACTTAGTTGTTTTTTTTAATTTTTCTAATTCCAAAAGAAAAGCTGTCTTGTCTTTTGAAGGTTTTTTGAGCAATAAATTTCGTATTTTTATGTCAAAATTGTGCCACCATTCTGCTGTGAAACTGTTCATAAATTCTATATTTTGATATTTTTTTTGGTGTAAATATACCTTAAAATAAAAATAAAAGCAAAAAATAACCAAATTTTGACCTTTTTAGAAATCAATAAAAATAAATTATAACTATTTAGGTAATATTTAAAAATCGTTATCCAAAATATTTTTTGCAATATCATATAAAACGCAGGCGTTAACTTAAAAAAAGGTATTTATTTACTTATTCTTATTATTTTTGATTATAATCATGTTTAAATTTCCCAAAAGTTTAAAATTTTTGGGAAGTTAGCCCCAAACGAAGATTTTAGATTTAACCTAAACAGATACAAAAAAGGTATTTTTTTTTCGCTTTTAATGATTTTTAATAAATTTTTCATAAATTTATCCAAAAAAAAGTAATTTTGGTAAAAAACATTTTAATTTTGTTTTTTTAATAAAATTTTATGAAAAAATCTCCATTTGTGAACAATAAACGAATTTCTCTCTCGCCCTTCATACTCGCTTTTGTATTGATAAACACCGCTTGCAACTCTACATATAAAAGTGGTATCAAGAGTTTTGAAAAAGCAGAATATCAAAAAGCAATTTCTTTTTTTGAGCAAGCACTCAAAGAAGGTAGCAATCCTTCTGCGACCAATGCCTATATTGCAGAGGCTTACCGCCAATCAAATCGCATAAATGAGGCAGAAAAATATTATCAAACTGCTTTGCAAGCAAATAATAATGACGAAAAAATAAAGTTTTATTATGCCCAAAGTCTCAAATCAAACGGAAAATTTGATGAAGCACAAGCACAATTTAAACAATATTTGCAAAATGGTACAAATGCAGAACTCACTAAAAGAGCAAAAGCTGAAACCCAAAACGCAGATAAAATCAAAGAAATTCAAAACGCTAAAACGCCTTATATCGTGTCTGCTTGTGGAAATCTAAACACAGAAGCAGACGAGTTTGCACCAAGTTTTTTTAAAGGAAAACTATTATTTAGCAGCACACGCAAAGAAGTAGTGTATGAAGGTACAGGAGGCAGAACTGCGGGCATTTACAGCACAGACGACAAAGAAATAGAAAATCCTTCGCCTTCAGTAGAGGTTTTCAATACCAATTTATATTTAGCAACCGCTAATGAAGCCTCACCAACATTTGCCCCAGATGGCAGTTATGTGGTATTTGCACGTAGTAGTTCGGGCAAAAAAGGCGAATCCAACGAAGTAGATTTATACATAGCAAGACGCACAGGCAACGATTGGTCAATACCCGAAATATTGCCTTACCCACTTAATATCAATAAAAACCTTGCAGATGCAGGCAATGCTGAATTAAAAGGTAGCCAAGAAAATGTATGGACTTCATGCCCATTTATACGTGGTGATGGCAAAAGGCTTTATTTTGCGTCCAATCGCAAAGGTGGTTATGGTGGCATAGATATTTGGATTGCAGATATTTCAGGTGGAAGATTTACCAATATTCGCAATGCAGGCAAAGACGTGAATACCGCAGGTGATGAGATGTTTCCGTTTGTGAGTGATGAAGGAATTTTGTATTTTGCATCTAATGGACACGCAGGATTGGGTGGATTGGATATTATGGAAGCAGTTTTGGATAAAGGAAGCATCAAAATCAAAAATATGGGCGTTCCACTCAATTCACCACAAGATGATTTTGGATTTATTGCCACAACAGACACGACAGGATATTTTTCTTCCAACAGAATAGGAGGCAAAGGTGGTGATGATATTTACAAATGGACAGAAAAAATAGACCGTCAAAAACGTGTAAACTATTTCTTAGGTGTGGAAGTTGTAAGTATAGACCCAACCGACAAAACCAAAAAAGAAACACCCTTAGCAAATGCCAAAGTAGAACATTATCTGGGAAATATTGCCAAAAAAGATGAAAAACTGCAAAGCCTTACCACAGATGCACAAGGCAAAATAGCACCTTTTCCCATCAAATTGCAAAGCAATTATGTATTTGATGTAAATGGTGGCGAAGATTTTTTTCACAAAGCAGAAGAATATAGCACGTTTGGCAAAGCAATTCCACATGAATTATTGGTAAAACCTGTAACTGACACTACTTTTTACACTAAAATTATTTTGGAAAAAATTGTGATAACTGATACAGTTGCTTACCAACTTGAAATCAATTTTGATTTTAATAAAGCAAATATTCGCCCTGAATCTGCAATAGAATTGGACAAATTTGTGATGTTTTTGCAGGATAACCCACAAATCAACATTGAACTTAGCTCGCACACTGATGCAGTAGGCTCTGATGCAAGCAATCTTGCACTCTCACAACGTAGGGCAGATAGCACAGTGGCGTATTTGGTCAAAAAAGGCATAGAAGCAAAACGCATGACTTCAGTAGGATATGGGGAAAGAAAACTAAAAATAAATACACAACAAGCAGAAATCCGCAACCGTAGAACAGAGTTTAAAGTAACACGCATTACACGCAAAAGAGATGAGGATTAAACAACCAAAATTACAAATCATGTAGTTTTTGAATACATAAGAAAAAATTATTATATTTGGACAAAAAAAACGACTTAATCAAAAAAACATAAACATAATACAAAAGGTTATTTTGTTTAATTGTTTTTGTTTGAGGACTTGGCTACATAAACTTCAATTTCAATGATGGATATTCCCACAATACAAATGACAACCGACGAAAAAAAAGCCATTCTTTTACTCAAATCCGTAATATTTCATTATCACGGATTGGACAATGAGGAAAAAATTATCTTAGATAATACCGCGCAAGAACTTGATGCGTGGGACGAATTGCAATGGGCAAATGATTTTATTGCCTTAGATTATTATACTGCTTTTGAGCGTGCAAGAGAGTTTTTGAATGATATTGTAGGTAATTTTGATAAAGAAACACGCCTCAAATATATGGGAATGGTGTGGGAGGCGAATAACGCAAAAGGCTATGTTACAGAAATGGAAGCTACTGCCATGCTCAAACTTGCCAAAGATTGGCACGTGCAAAAAGAACTTATGCTATTGATTAGAAACAAATAAATGATTAAAGTTTAAGGTTCAAAGTTCAAAAACCTTGAACTTTGAACCCATTGAACTTTAAACCTATTAAACCCCATTGAACTTTTGAAATGGAATCTTTTGCTATATTTTTCGTATTCTTCTTCTATATTTGGATAAGGCTTGCACTTGGACACCACAAAACACCCGAAATGCGTGATGAAGTGTTGTACAAACAAGGTTTTAGCTATTTTGTGGAACGTGAATATGAACAAGCAAAAGCATATTTTGCAGAAAAAATAGCCAAAAAACCACAATCAAGCCTCGCATGGCTATATAGAGGAAAAGCAAATTTTTTGCTTGGCAATTTTTACCAAACAATTTCGGATTGTAACAACGCCCTCAAAATCAATCATTCACTCCCAGAAGCATACTTTTGGCAAGCAAGGGCTTTTGTGGAAGTGCTTGAATATGACAATGCCCTCGAAACTTTTGCAAAAGGTATTTGGCATTTTAGAGAAGGCAATGCAGAAATTTTTAGATTTAGGGGTTTGCTTTATTTACAACTCAACGAAATCCAAAAAGCAAACGAAGATTTTAAAAAAGCTATCGCACTTGGCGATGAAGATGCTATGTACCTTTTGCAAAAAGTAAGAAAAGCATAGGAAGTTCAAAAGGGTTAAAAAGTCCAAGTGGCAAAGTTCAAAAAGATTTTACGATAATAAATAAAAAAACTGAACAAACTGATAACTGAACAAACTTGACTATTTATTTTGTTGTTCTACAAGTTGCTTTTCAAAAATCTCTAAAAATTTATCAACTTGGTCTTTATCTTCTGAATAATAAAGATTAGAATTCCCTCTGTCGGTATCTTCCCAAAACTTAGGCTTTGCTTGTCTAATGCCATTACACACGTTATTAAGCGATATGCGTAGTGTTTCTCTGTCCATATATTGGTGGTCATTTACAATATCATGGACGATTGTTTCAGTCAAAATATTTTGCCCAACACGCAAATAATACAAAGCAAGAGAGATTTGCAAAGTACGCAATCCGCCCCTAAATTGTCGCCCGCGTACAGATACTTCTTCATAATTATCTGAAAGGTTATCAATTTTTAAGAAATATTGCAATACTTTATTTTGAATTTCAAGGTCTAATTCATTTTTATCCAATTCAATCAAAAGCCTTTTAAATTCCCACGTAAACGCATCAACCAAAAACGCAAAAGAAGGCTCCTCTCTGCTGTGTCGGTATATTTCATTCACATAAATATTCAAATAAAAGCAACTTTGTTCAATAAAAAGTCTTTCTTTTGACCTAATAATATGCAAAATAAATCCGCTATAATGAAAAATGGCATTGTATAAATTGCGTGGCTCTTTATTTTTCAAACCATGTTTTATCCCAAACCTTATCAATGTATTAAACCTTACTAAAACACTATCTACCAAACTACGGTCGTTGCTCAAAATAGCAGTGTAACCACATTCCGAAAGCTCATACGCACACAAAGACGCAAGGTCAAAATCTTGATTTTCAATGAGTTGTTGATACGCATTGCCCAAAAGGCGAAAACCTTTTTGTTCATAAAAAATATGATGTTCTTCCATATCAGGAAATTGCCCTGTCATGGTTTTGAAAGAAACATCAGACCCAATCGCATCAGAAATCTTAAAAAAATCTGGACTATGTTTCAATAAATGTAATTTTACTTCGCTAAAAGTACGAATGGCTAAGCCTACTTTGTTAATAATATCGCCTTTTGGCTCTTTAAAAGATACATATTCCAAAAGGTTGTCAAGTTGATTCAAAGGCTCAAAAAGGTCATATTGGGCTTGTGAAATGGCTTTGTTGTCTGCTAAAAGCCCAAATTCTGCCATATTTTTCAAACTATAAATATAACCAAGATTATTGGTAGAAATTTTGCGAATTACATTGCTGGTTTTGGTATAACGCAAAATATACAACACATAAGGCACACCCAACAACAGCGTAAGTGGCAAAAGAAAATACGTATTCAACATCATACTACTGCGATACATAATGCCTGATGTTTCGCTATACAGTTGCAAATACATATTTTGTGTTGCTCCTATGATAATGAGCCACACATACAATAGACTTATTTTGTCATTTGTATAAAGGTCAATAAGTTTTGGGGTGCTTTGTGAAGCCACCGAAATCACAATAATAAGCGTACCCAATACCAACCCCAATAAACTGAGCCAAGCCTCTGGTGCAAAATCAATGATTTTGATTTCTTTTCCATTTGCCCCTATTTTATATATGTTTGCAAAATAAGATTTTAAAGAAGGTTCTTCTAATACATATCTGAATATCACATCGCCAAAAAATATACCAAGCAATACAAAAAATAGCATAAACCATGATTGGTAACGTCTGAATATTTGTGCGTATTTGAGTGAATAATATAGAAATGGATTTTTCATTTTTAATGTTTAAGCTGTTTTTGATGATAACTTTTTAATATAAAAAAATCTTTCCAAAGGTAAGAAAAAAAAAAGAAACTTAGTTTATTCAGCCATAAGTTTTTTCAGTTTATTCGGTAATAAGAGTTTTTCAATTTTTTTTAAAGATAAAAAGCATTTTACTTAAATCCCAATAACTGACAACTGAAAAAACTGATAACTTTTTACTTCTTCAATAAATTATTTTTTTTCAAAAAAGGTTTTAATTCTTTGTAAGAAATCACAAGTGTTGGTGGGGTAATGGTTGGTTGCGTGATTTCATACGTGCTATAATTGAAATGCAAGCCATCTTTACGGAAATTATATGCTTCGCTTATTGTTAGCTTATCTTTATTTAATTTCAATTCAGATACATCTTTGAGTGGTGTTTTTGCATCTATTTTCATGGTTTTTCTAAGTTTTTCTTCCATGATGGGCAACAATTTTTCTTTATAATTTTCAATTAAAATATCATCAAGCGTAATTTTTTTTGCAGTTTTAAGGTCAAAATGTGAAGCCTTTTTAATGTCAAAAGGCAATTCACCACCTGAATATGTATATTCTTTGTAAGCAATCGTTACCAATTCGCCCATTTCAAGCAATTCTACTTTTATTTTTTGTTGCCATTTGCCCATGCCATCAGTAGTTTTTTTGGTTTCTTTATAATCTTGGATAAATGCTTTTGCTTTTTCACCAAAAAGTTTGTGTGGGCGTTCTGTTGATGCACCCAAAACCATAATTAAAATTTCATCAACCAATTTTTTTTCAAGATTTTTATTAGGACAACTTGTAATTTTTGGAAAAATAATTTCACAAGAAGCACAATCATTCTTGGGGCAAGGCGTATCTTTTTCTAATACAATATTAGATTGAATTTTTATTTTTTGGGCAAAAAGATAATTTTGTGGGCTAAAAAAACACGTAAAAAACAAGCATGCAAGCCATAAAAAGTATTTTTTTTTCATGTGTTAGAATAAATAGGAAAATAAATAGGAGGATAAAAAACAAAATATTGGATAAACTTTTTATTTTTTTTGCAAAATATGTTTTTTATTTAACAAAAAAAATTGAAAATTCATATTACATACAAAAACTTTGTATTTTCCCTCAAAAAAAACTATTTTTGAGCAATAATTTAAACATATTTTTTGTCTATTTCTTTGTTTATTATTTTTAAGTTAATTTTTTGTTTTAATTTTTCCAAAAAAAAATTGTGAAATTCGCTGCGATTGATATTGGTTCTAATGGTGCAAGACTTTTGATAAGTAGTGTATTGAATGAAGGCACAGAAAATATTTCGTTTAAAGATGTAGAATACACTCGCTTTCCGCTCAGATTGGGAAAAGACGTATTTGAAGACCAAAAAATTAACAACAAAAAACGTGAGCAACTCGTCAAACTTATGCAAGCATTTAAGTTGTTGATTGAACTCCACGAAGTTGATGATTATATGGCGGTGGCTACTTCTGCATTTAGAGAAGCCAAAAATGGCGAACAAATCATCAAAGAAGTAAAAGACAAAACAGGCGTAAAAATAGAAGTAATTGAAGGCGCAAAAGAGGCAGAAATCCTCCATTATGTTATCAGTCAGCAACTTACAGATTTTGACAACTATTTGCACATTGACGTAGGTGGTGGAAGTACCGAAATCAATATATATGCACACCGCCAAAAAATTGCTGCACGCTCTTTTGCTATGGGTTCTATCAGAAATGTAGGCAGTAGGAAAAATATTGAAATCCTAAAAAATATGCAAGAATGGCTACAAACACAGCTTACACCCTTGCAAAATCTGCATATTACCGCCATAGGTACAGGAGGCAACATTAATAAAGCATTGTCTTTGCTCAAAGTAAAAAACCAAATGCTCAATACTGACCAACTCCGAAAACTCCAATTACACCTCAATACATTGAGTTTTTATGACAAAGTAAATCTTCTTGAACTCAACCCTGACCGTGCTGATACAATGGTGCCTGCACTTATGATTTATATTTCTATTATGGAATGGGCAAAAGTTGATACAATGCAAGTACCAGAAGTAGGGTTAAAAGATGGCATGATGATAATGATGTGGCAAAAGCATAGAGAATTATTAGCAAAAAAAGTAACCCAAATTTAATTTTTTGTAAAAAAAACTATAACCCCCCCCCATAAAAGTATGAAACAGTTTTTACGCCTATTTGTATTATTGACTTGTGTGTGTTGTCTTATCACTGCTTGTGATGATGATAGCAATACCAAAAAACGAAAAATGTCTTCCAACAAAACAGAAATTATCCCACCAGCACCAGAAAAAGAACGAAAAGCAAAAATGAAGGAAAAAGAAGAAACCAAAGAAAAGAAAACCAAAGAAACTGAAGATAAAAAATCTTCAAAATCAAGCAATACCGAAAAAATAGAAAAAAAGAAAAAATCTACCACTGACGAAGAAAAAAAGACGAAGAAAAAATCTACTATTGACGAAGAAAAAAAGAAAAAAGTAGAGAAAAAAGCAGAATAATAAAATAAACAATAACTATCTATTTTTGTATTTATTATATCTTTGAAGATTAAAGCTAAATAGTTACAACAATACATTAATAAAAAAACACAACCAAAAGTATATAAAGTTTTGGTTGTGTTTTTTTATTTTTTATTAACAAAAAAAATTAAATATTCAAAATATTCACAATGCGAATTAAATCCTCGTTGATTGGTTTTTGTTTGGTAATTGTATCTTCAAATGCAGTATAAACGATTTCATCATTTACTACGCCAGCCATTACATTTTTGATGCCTTTCAAAAGTCCTTCTACCGCAGCAACACCTGTACGACTTGCCAAAATCCTGTCCCTTGATGTGGGTGCGCCCCCACGTTGAATATGTCCAAGCGTAGTAACCTTAATATCCAAATCTGAAAGGCGTTGTTTTACTTTCATGGCTATTTCAGTAGCATTTCCTTCTTCATCTCCTTCTGCTACTACTACAATAGCAGAAGATTTGTTGCGAAGTTTTCCCTTTTCCAATGTGTTAATCACATCTTCAATCGTTGTATCTGTTTCAGGCACCATAATCATCTCTGCACCGCCACCAATGCCCGATTGCACAGCAATATAACCAGAATCTCTGCCCATTACTTCAATAAAAAACACACGATTATGTGAGTCCGCAGTATCACGTATTTTGTCAATAGCTTCCAAAGCAGTATTTACTGCAGTGTCATAACCTATTGTATAATCCGTACCATATAAATCATTGTCAATCGTACCAGGACAGCCAATTGTAGGAATACCAAATTCCTCCAAAAAGAGTTTTGCCCCTGTAAAAGTACCATTGCCACCTATTGCTACAAGTCCTTCAATATCAAAATTGCGGAGTTGTTGGTACGCTTTTTTTCTCCCTTCTAAGGTCATAAATTCCATACTGCGTGCAGATTTGAGAATTGTACCACCTCTTTGGATAATATTGCTTACAGAATGGGAATCCATCGCATAGATGCTTCCTTTTATCATGCCATCATATCCACGTTTGATGCCATATATTTCCGTATTGTGGTATATGGCAGTACGAACTACCGCCCTGATGCAAGCATTCATGCCAGGTGCATCGCCTCCTGATGTAAAAACGCCTATGCGCTTCATATATTTTTGGTGATAAGTGTTTCGGTAATAATACTATTAGGTTTTTGAGGGGCAAATTAACGAAAAATAAATACATATTTGTAGATTTAATAGCTTTTTTTAAAAAAAATTTTTATGTAATCGTTTGCATAAACATTTTACTGCTATTTTTTTTAGATTTTTGAAAATTTCCTTACTACTATACATCTTTTTAAAATTTAAAAAAAAGTGCTTTGAAACGATTTAAAATTTTTTTTTAATGCCATTTTTCAAAAAATTGGGTCTGTATCGTAGTTTATGGAGGTCTGACCCTGATTTTTTGAAAAATTACAAACTGAAAACAGCGTTAAACACCATATTTATTTTAGTTTTTCAAAGAAACGTATTATTTTTTAGTAAAAACTATTTAAAAAAGCCTTTTTCCTGCGTTTTGAATGTGTTTTTTTAAAACCTGATAGTAGAAAATTTCAAGTAAAATCATATCTAAAATCACATATAAAACCATATAAAGTTACAAAAAAAATGAATTTCTGAAACCCAAAGTTTCAAAAATTCATTTTTTATATTATTTTTCTAAAATGCAATCTTTTACAAACCAGCGGGAACGATAATTGTTTCACCTACCCAACCACCTGTGTTGATTTTTTCACCTTCGCAACCATGTGTGAATATGTCTGTGCGATTTGGAAAATATTGTCTTGCACGTGCCATACCTGCCTGATTGCCTGCTTGTTGGTATTTGTTGTATGCTGCGATATAAATAGCTTTTTGGTGGCAAGGATTATTTTTTGTACCTCTACAACTTCCACCACTTGACATATACAAGTCACCAATATAGGTATATACTTTTCCGTTGAGTGAAGGGTCAATTTGGCTTGCTTTCAATGCCAAAGCTCTTGCACCTGACAAATCACCTTTTTTCTGTGCCTCTGCTGCGAGGTATAATTGATATTCTGCTTTTTCGGTGTTTGTACCGCCATATTTGAAAGCGTTGTCCATGTATTTCATATATGTAGGGATATCACCTTTTGCTTGGTAGTATTTTGCCAAATTGCGCAAACGTGGATATGTTGGGGAAATAGCAACCAATTTCTCTGCTAATTCCAAATAAAGCGGTTCTCTTTGACATTCAACACCAGCAGAAGCCATTAGGCTTTGTACTTTGCGGATAAGCATTGTATCATTAGGAGATGCTTTGAGTTTGTCGCCATATTGTTTTTTAATCAAATCACAATTTAATTTTACACAACCCTCAATTTGTGCATTGATTTGGTTTTTGGTATCTTCCCATTGTTTTTTGATGTCAGCTTTTTGTTCAGAAGCGATTTTTGCGTCAATAAATTTGATAGATTTCTCGTGGAGTTCTATCATTTTTATATCATCAATATTTTTTTTGCCTGCAGATTTCATGGTACAAGACATAAAAACATAATACATCAAATTAGAAGGCGATATTTTATCACCAAGTTTGTCATAAATTCTTTTATAGATTTCGTACAAATCTTCTGATTTTTCAGGGCGATTATAATAATAGTTATAAGCATAAAAACCAATATACTCGTCCAAATATTTGTTTTCATCACCATAGTTTTGGATAAGCAAATTATACACAACAAGTGCAGAGTCTTGCAAATTTTGTTTTGCTTTTACATCTTTCTCAACATCTGCCAAATTTACATACATTGAAGCACTTTTTTGATATAAACTTTTCCCTATTTTTGGTGCATTTTGCAACAACCAATAGGCGTAAGGACGCATACCTTTGTAGTTCTTGGTGCGTGCATCATCACCAAAAATTGTAAAATAATCTTTGGCTTGTTGTGGTTTGCTACCATAATCAGGTGTTTGGGCAGACAAATTAGTAGCCAAAAACGCCAAGAAAAGCACAGAATATAGGAATTTTTTCATTGTGGTTTTGTATGAAATTTTTGTAAAATTTTTTGATATAAAAAAAATTTTGTAATGGTTTATTGTAATGTAAATACGCAAAAAGAAAGAACAAAATACTGAAAATAATGTGTTTAACCTTTAATTAACACGATTGATAAGTTATTTTTTTTGTAAATTATTTTTTTCGAAAAAAATGCTTGCAAAGAAAATGATTATTTTTGTATTATTAAAAAATAAATCTTCAAAAAGCATAAGAAAATAAATTACAACTTGTAGAAGTTTTTAAAGTGTTTTATTTTTTTTAAATTTTTTATAAAAAAAATTGCTTATAAAACACGAAAAACTGGAAGTTCCGACCTATTCATTCGGAAATACCTCCAGTATCCTTCAACCAGCTATGATATTGCAAACATACAATATTGTATTTGAATAATTCAACAAAATACCAAAAAAATATAAAACAATGTAAGAAAATTTTTATTTTTATCATTTTTTTGAAACTATTAAAAAAACAACATTATTTTTTATTTTCTACAAAAAACGCATGGCTAATTCTGCTTCAAGTTGGTTTTTGAGTGGTTCATAATTGATTTTTTCCAAAATCTCGCCTGCAAATGCTTGTACCAAAAGTGCTTTTGCAATATTTTTGGAAATGCCTCTTGCTTGCAAATAGAATAACGCATTTTCGTCCAATTTGCCTGTTGTAGCACCATGCGAACATTTTACATCATCAGCCCAAATTTCAAGTTGTGGTTTTGTATTTACGCTGGCATTTTCGGAAAGCAAAATATTGCGATTTTGTTGGTACGCATTGGTTTTTTGGGCATCAGGCCGTACATATATTTTACCATTAAACACGCCTTGCGATTTGTCTTGGTAAATGCCTTTGTATAGTTCATTGCTCACACTATTGGGTTGGAGGTGGTCTGCAACGGTGTGGTTATCCACCAAACTTTCGCCTGCAAGCGCAGAAAGTCCATACATATTAGCCTCAACGTGTTGTCCATCAAGCAGAATATCCATTGTATTTCGCACAAAATCGCCTTCCAAAGCCACTTGTACTTGTGTGTACACGCTGTCATTTGCCTGTGTGATAACGCTATAATGGACTTGTGAGGATTTCTTGTGTAGTTTTTGGAGTTTGTGGTGTTGAATATTGGCGTTTTTGGCTACTTGAATATCTGTGATGATATTGCCAAAAGATGCCTTTTCCCCAATACTGTGGTGCATTTCATTGATAATAACGTGTGAATTTTCCTCAAAATTCATGATAATTTTGTTATAAAAACCTACATTTTCTGTATTTGTAGTTTGAAAATTATAAATAGAAATTGGGTGCAAAACAGTTTGATTTTTGGCGACTGAAATATAAATACCATCTTTACCAAAAGCATAATTCCAAGCAATAAACGGGTTTTGTTGAATTTTTTCTTTTTGTAAAAAATTTTCAAAATGTATTGAAATCTGCATTTCATTGAGGAAATTTTTAGTACAAAATGCTTTTTCAAAAGGCAAAATCAAGAAATTTTTATCTAAAATCACGGATAAATCTTCCCTAAAAAGTCCATTTTCAAGTACAATTCTATTTTCATTTTCCATTTGGATAAGAAAATGAGAAATTTCAGGCAATTTCAATGTATTTTTAGCAATATTATGATTTATTTCAAAATTAAATTCGGTTTTGAATATTTTTTGAACAGGAAAATATTTCCACTCTTCATGTTTTTGAGATGGAAAAGGGATATTTTGGGTATATTGTGTAGCAATTTGTTGGTAATTTGCCCATGTAATTGCAGGGGATTGTGCCACAAGAGAATTGTCGGTCATTGTATATAAATAAAAACGAATAAAAAACGTGCAAATTTACACAAATTTCGTGTGAATTTATTTATAATGTGCATTTCGTGGTTTTGTTTTTTCTAATTTTTTTAAAATCAATAAATCATGTTTGCTTTCAAATCCGCACCATTGAACAAAATATTTTTTTGTATTTATTCCCTTTGGGGTTAGGGGCTAAAAAGCTACATTTCCCGCACCCAACGCCAAATACATAGCGATTGTCCATAAGAAAGAAGAAAGTTCTATCATTTTGCCCCAAAAGGCATTTTTTTGAAATAAAAAAATAACTGCAGGTAACACACAAATCCCAAAAATACTTACCAAAATCCACAAAGAAATATTGCCTAATCCTGCAAAAATACTCGCCCACACCGCAAAAATAAACGTAACAAGCAACACGAAAATCCACAAAAAAACTGCTTTATCCAAGCCCAACATACTACTATATGTATGCACGCCTTCAGATTCTTGGGTAGGTATGCGTATTTTTCGCCCGATTTCCAGCACCAAACCATTGAAATATGACACCGCAAAAAAGAATAATAAACCTTTTGGCATTTGATTCTCAGCCAGAAACCAATCCAAACCGCTCACATAAATATCCACAATCGGAATAATGGCAATGTGCGATAACACATAAAAAAATTGATGCTGTTTGAGCCAATTTTTCACAAAAAATTCTTTGCCCATCAAATACAAATATCCCATCACAAAGGCATACAAATATAACATTTTTGGAAAAAAAATTATCTGCAAAACCACTTGTAAAATGATAATTCCCACACCCAAATAATATAATTCTCCTAAGGAAACCACGCCACGAGGCACAGGAAGTTGTTTGCGAAATGCTACATCTTCTGCATAGTCTTTGTGTTCGTCAGCAATTCTAAGCAATAAAAATAAAGAAATTGCCATAAAAAATCCCATTAAAAAAACTGAAAAATGCACAAAATTCTGTTTACCACTACAAATATGTGCATACGCCAACGCAGAAAAACTAAACGTGGCAATTAAAATGCTATGCAAAAGAAGCGGAAAACGCTCACGCTGATAAATGTAAAATCGTACCCAAAGTGGTGCATTGTTTTCGTGTTGTTGGCTAAATTCATTTTGACAGATTGGCATTGGAAATGTGTTTTTTAAGTGTTTTAAAAAAATTATTCAAAAATATCATAAAATATTAAACAAAAATCATTACAAAGGATTAGATTTGTAAAAAATAGCCACCTAATAAGTCAAGCCCCCCAACCCCAAAGGGGAGCAAATCTCAAAGGGGAGCAAAACCAAAAAAAACAATATATTTATACTGATACATTTATTTTTTTACTTTTATTTTAATTACTCCCTTTGGGGCTGGGGGCAATTTAATTCTCATGGCATATATTCCTCAAATCCTATTTTTGGTAGCGTTTGGTTGTGCGTTTTACCTCATTCGCAAGCGTATAATGCGTATTGCGGGCAATATTGCATTAGGCAAATCTATTGCTCGTACTGATAATTTTTCAAAAAGAATACAAACCATGTTGTTGGTTGCTTTTGGGCAGGGCAAAATGTTTCAACGTCCTGTCGTGGGAGCGTTGCATTTTTTGATTTATATTGGGTTTATTTTGATAAATATTGAAGTATTGGAGATTGTGTTAGATGGCATATTAGGCACACATAGGATTTTTGCAAAAGTGTTGCCTATTGCATTTTACAATTTTTTGATTGGCTTTTTTGAATTATTGGCGGTTGGTGTAATTGTGGCATGTGTGGCTTTTTTGACAAGGCGAAATGTATTGAAAATAGAACGTTTCCAAAAACCTGAATTAAAAGGATTTCCTACATTAGACGCAAATCTAATTTTGGTGATTGAGGTTGTGTTAATGTTTTGTATTTTAATCATGAATGCTTCAGACAGTGTGTTACAAAATCGTGTTTTTGAACATAATCATTATGAAAAAGTAGGTTCTTTTTGGTTTAGTCAATTTTTAATCCCTGTTTTGAGCAGTTTGGGCGATACTACATTGGTGATATTAGAAAGAGCGGGTTGGTGGTTGCATATCTTAGGCATAATGGGATTTGCGTTGTATGTTACATATTCTAAACATTTGCATATATTTTTGGCATTCCCAAATACATTTTTTTCAAATCTTAACCCAAAAGGACAATTTGAAAATATGGCTTCCGTAAAACGTGAAGTTGAGCTTGCTATGGGACTGATACAAGATGATGGCAAAACACCACCACCTACAAATTTTGGGGCAAATGATGTGCAAAATCTTACTTGGAAAAACCTCATGGACGCTTACAGTTGTACTGAATGTGGGCGTTGTACTTCGTCTTGTCCTGCTAATATTACAGGTAAAAAATTGTCGCCTCGTAAAGTGATGATGGATACAAGAGACAGGGCAGAAGAATTGGGCAAATATATAGAAAGTGGCAAAAGTATTGCTGATGCACTTGAAATGGGTGATAAATTGTATAGTGAAACTTACATTTCCAAAGAGGAACTCATGGCTTGTACCACTTGCAATGCTTGTGCAGAGGCTTGCCCTATCAATATTGACCCATTAAATATCATTATGCAAATGCGCCAATATGTGGTATTAGAAGAAAGTAATGCACCCGCTCATTGGAATAATATTTTTGGGGCAATAGAAACCAATGGCTCGCCTTGGAAAGTATCTGCTTCGGATAGGTTTAATTGGGCGGAAGAAGTGAAGTAGAAATTAAAAAATTAGGAATTAGCAACCAGAAAATTAGGAATTAGGAATGAAAATTTTTGATTCCTTTTTTAATTTTAAAAAACTGAAAAAACTAAGAAAACTGATAACTGAAAAACCTGACAACTTATTTAATGCACATTTTCTTTTACAACTTTGAGCCAATCCAAAAAGAGGTTCCCTATATTCTCACCTTTCTCAAAAACCAAAGAAACTTTGGTAACTTTTGGTGAAAATTGTGCTTGCATAGTAACCTTTTCTATGGGAAGTTTGATTGAATAGTCTTTTGTATATTTTGGGTTTTCTTTGAGAAATTGCACAAAATTCATGTTGCGGAGTGTATCAATATGTGTATTTACATTAAAAGAAAAACCTTTGCTTGTAATGCTTTTTTCAGTCATTTTATCCACAAAACTTGCTGGGAAAAAACGTTTAAATCCTAAAAAATCATTTCCTTTAAAATCTTTATTTCCCCTCATAAAATTCCCCAAAAAATACGTACTTTTTTCATCAATAGATATTTGTGAAATAAAATAATCGTCTTTGTGAAAAGGTTGGATATGCCCTTTAAAATCTACAAAGCGACTTAATGCCTCACCTTTTACCCAAAAATTAACTTCTGTATTCATATCCAAAAAAGCCTTAAAAGTAGGATTTATGTTTTTTAGGCTTTTTCTTTTTGCCAAATCTCTCAATTTTACCAACCTAATTTTAATGTTGTGTTCTTCAGCAGGCATTTCATAACGCACTGCAAGAATGGTTTTGTTGAACCATGCAAGAATGGTTTTTTTATCAAAAAAAATGTAATGTAAACCTGAATAGGTATTAATGCTAAAAGTTCTTTCTGGAATATTACGCATAAAAGCATCAAACACACTTTCATTATCAAGTTTGCAGGTAAAAGCCAAATATTGTTCGTTTTTTTCAGGTGGTATAACCTCAAAAATATACGCTTTTTCTAAAAAATTGATGCCTGCTGTGAGAATATTACGTTGCCAATATTTTTTTTGGGTTTCATTTGCATTTTGCCAAAAATATTTTTGTGCAATACCAAAAGCCTCTTTTTGTTGTGATTTGGTGTGGTCTAACAAGACTTTTGGGCGAATACTTCCTACCCAAATAGCATTTTGTGGAATATACTTATTCACTTCTACAGATGTACCACAATTTGTGAAACATACCATAAAACACAAACCTATTACCCAGTTTCTTAAACCTATTATCGTCTTCATTTTTTATTTTTTACAAATTTTAAAAGAAATTTTTTGTAAAATTATTTATAAAAGTAACATTAAAAAATTAGAACAAAAAAAAACTGCTAATTTTTCAATAAAAGCAGTTTTTTTTAAAGATTCCATTTAAAACTCAAATAGCAAAAATTTGGGATAAATATTCACAAAGCCTATTCAAAAATGCTATTTATTGCTTATAGGATAATTACCTTTTTTGGTAAAACTAAGTGTAATAATATCTGATTGAGACATGGTTGATTTTTCGGAAGATTTTTCAGATAGAACACGATATTTGTGAAAGTTTCCATCAAGATATGCTATAAAATTATTTTTTAAAAAATATCCTTGAATTTCTTGTGCTTTTTGGAGATTTATTTTTTGTCGTTCTTTTTCTACGATATTTTTAGATACAATTAATTGCCATTCTGCATTTTGTATCAAAAAATTTCTAAACGTTTCAATGCGTTCTTTTGGAATATTTTCAAGGTTGCCTTGTGCATCAAAAATACTTGTATCTTTTGCACTGATTATAATTTTATCTTTATCAACTTGCAATAATTTAAAACCCACTTTTTCCAAATTTTCAAAGATATAAAAATTATCTTTGCCAAAAATATTTTGGATAGCTTCTCGTTTTGCTTCTATTTTGGCATTTTCTGTTTTATTAGAAGAAGTCAAAATTTTTGGATTTTTTTCAACCATATTGCTTTTCGTTTCAAAATACATATTTGAATGTTGTTTTTCCAACGATGAAATTTTGTCTTTCAAGTTTTTATTTTCTTGAAGAAGTTGTTTATTTGCTCGTTCAAGCGTATCAACTTTTTTGGCGAGCATATCATTTCGTTTGTTGATTTCTTTATTATCATATTCCAATACGATAATTTTATCGTCTTTTTCGCTATTTGCTATTCGGAGTTCCGATTTTGTTTGTTGAAATGCGTAAATAGGCATACTGCATACAACAAAAGCATAAAAAAGGCTTGAAAATTTATAATCAAAAAAATAATTTTTGATAAAATTTTTAAAAATGTGTGTGGTATTTTCCATAGATGACGTGAAATTTATATGTTACAAAATTACACAAAATATTTTAATTTATAAATTTTTTGCAGAAAAATTTAACTTTTTAACAAAATATTTTATTGTTTCTAATTAACCATATTTCTAAAAATAACTTTTTCTATTGTTTATTATTCCTAAGTCCAAAATCGCATTTTAATAATTTTTTTTGTATTTGTTCTCTTTGGAATTAATGGGCTAAATTAAATATTGTTAGTTTTCGTTTGTACCAAGCAGAAAAAGTATTATTACAACATTAAAAAAATATTATTTTTTGATGTTATTTTTACTTTAATAATGATTTTATGATAAAAGTAACAGAACTTTACAACCAAATTTTAAAACATATAGTTTAGACAAGTTTTAGACACATTTTAACGCATTTATGTATGTATATAAATAGGGTTAAATTCATTATTTTTTAATATGGAAATTTTTTATCATTATCATAGTTTTATGACAAAATCAATATATTATTTTTTATATAACAAAAAAGAGACAATAAAAGTGCTTTCTTTTTTCTTTTTTATTTGTTTTTATTTTTTTCAGAGTAATGCGATTGGACAAAGTATTTTTGATAATCCAATTACAGGTACAAATCCAAATACCAGTAATCCATACATTATAGGGCAAACAATAGACCCAAATATTACCGTATCAGGTATAGGGCGTGGTAGCGGAATTACAGGCACAAATGCAAATAATAGATATAATGCAAATGCTTGGAGTACAGGTGGCATAGATTTGAATGATTATTTTGAATTTACTTTAACGCCTAATGTGGGTTATAAGATTGATTTTGCAAGTTTTGTTTACACTTCACAAGTATCAAGTGGTGCCCCTTCTCATGCTTTTAGGTCAAGTGTTGATAGTTATGCAACAAATATAGGCACAGCTACTACTACAGGAACAACATTAAGTTTGTCAGGAGCGAGTTATCAAGGTATTACTTCTGCTGTTACTTTTAGATTTTATACTTTCAATATTGCTGCTGCTGGCACAACATTTAGCATAAATGATTTTACGTTTAATGGCACAGTTTCCCCTACTTCTACAGGCACATCTGATATTATTGCCACAATAGGTTTTACATTTTCAACCAATATTAATTATATAAGTTTTCAGGGAAATCCACTTACTACTGCCAATAGTGTAGAAGTAGGACAATTTACCATACGTGATGGCGGAGCGTCTGCGCCTGATGCTGATGCCACTGCTACGACTTTGACCACATTGGGAATGTCATTAAGCAATTCTGCCAATATCCGCAAGGTGGCTATTTTTGATGGTATTACAAACGTGGCAGAAGTAACAGGAATCGGAACATTGAGTTTTACAGGATTGTCATTGGTAGCAAATGACAACAACACAAAAATATTCAGCATAAGGGTTTCGTTTAATACTGCTGTTACAGACAACCAACAATTTCAATTGATTATTACGTCTGCAACTGCAACAGGCTCAGGTTTTGCCACAGGCAATGCTGGTGGTGCAAGCACCTCAATCGCAAGCGATAATAACAGGATAGAAGTAACTGCGGATAGGCTTGCGTTCAATGTGCAACCTACCTCTACCGCATTAAGTTTGAATATGTCACCAAGTGTAGTGATACAAGCAAGAGATATAAATGGCAATTTAGATTTGGATTATACAGGCAGTATTTCCATTACTTCAACAGGTACAATGGACGCTACTCCAAAAACTGCAACCGCGGTAGCAAGTGTAGCAAGTTTTGCTAATATTTTACACACTTTTACAGGTACAGGGCTTACACTTACTGCTTCTGCGAGTGGATTAACTTCTGCTGTGAGTGGATTATTTGATATAAATACTTTTACCGTATTGCAACCTGGTGATTTGATTTTTGTGGCGTATGACAATAAAATAGCATCAGGGGCAGATGATAAATATTCTATTATGAATTTGGTAGATTTGAATCCAGGCACAAAGTTTTGGATTTCAAATGCAACGTATGAACTCAATACACCTGCCAATGTGCGTACAAAACGTTGGTATTCGTGTGACAGCAATGCAGACGAAAATATTACTGCACAAGAATTTACATACAATGGTCCTACTATATTGCCCAAAGGCTCAATAATTTGTGTGCAGGTAGGCACTACTTTTGTAAATGGAAGTGCCTTTGATGTATTTCCTTCATCTGGTTCTGGTACCTACGCATTTAGTACAGGTGTAACACTTGACCCAGCCAATCCAAATATAAATATTAGCACTTCCGCTCCTGATGCGATATTCCTTATGCAAGGCACTTGGTCAGGAAATTTGGGTGGGTATCGCAATTTTACAGGAAGGGTTTTGGGTGGCATACAAGATGGTGGTACATGGTACAATGTAACAACTGCTACTACAGGGCTTTCAGGCAATGCAGCACGTCGCTCACGAAGACCACCAGAGATAGAATGTTTTGCAATACAAGGTAGTACAACTATTGATGAACATTATGCATATTACACAGGCATACGCACAGGCACACAACCCATTTTATTGTCTAATATTGTGAATTTTGTGGCTAATTGGAACGATGGCACAGGCACAACCAATACTGACCAAATATCTGCTAATACTTGTCTTTCCTCTTACACATTTAATATTTCAGGCATAGGCACAAGCGGACAATGGAACGGAGGAGCTACCACAGGAGGAGCTACCAATTGGTTTAATTGTAGAAATTGGGACAATCTTGCTGTGCCTACTGAAACCACTAATGTAACCATTAAAAGCACAGCCACAGATAATCCTACGATTGATATAACTGCTTCGTTTTCTGATGATTATGGCGATATTGCAGAATGTAACAACATTAATGTAAGCAGAACTTCGCTCACATTGGTTGCTAACCCTTTGAATAAATTAAATGTATATGGCAATCTTACACTTTCAGGAACAGGCATTTTGAATACCAATGATGGTAATAATGTTACTACTGACGGAGAAGTTTTGATAAAAGGAAATTTTATAAACAGCACTGCAAGCGCAAGCAATCTCCAAGCAGGCAATGGCAAAATAACCTTTAATGGTACAAGTGAGCAAACAATATTGGGATTGGGTGGTGAAAGTTTTTATAATGTAACCGTTAATAATCCTACTCGTCTCAAACTCCTTTCCAATATTAATGTTAACAATTTGCTTACCTTGTCCTTGGGAAAACTTGACCTCAACGCCAAAAATATAGAAATGGGCGACACAGGGGCATTATCCGAAAATATCGCTTCTGATTATGTGGTGTATGACGCAACCGCAACCAATGACAGCAACAAAGGTGGTTATATGCGTATTACCAATCGTACTGTTACAGCTTCTTTTACCAATTTACAAGGCATAGGATTGTTTTTGGGACGTACTGCAGGCAGTAATTTTGATGTGCAAGTGTTGAGAAGGCATTATGCGGGAAAAGGGGGAATCGCTATCAAACGTATTTATGATGTAACAGTTACAAGCGGAACAGCAACAGGCACAAACACACAACTACAAATTAACTACGCAGATAGCGAATTGAACGGAAACAGCAAAACACAACTCAAAATGTATCGTTTTGAAACCGTAGGTGGTTGGTCAAATTATACCACAGGTTTTGTAAATACACCTGCAAGCAATATTGGCTCAGTTACAACAGTAAATGGTTTTTCTGCTTGGACACTTTTGCAAGATAATATCGTATTGCCAAATCAAATCCTTGTTTGTAATGCGATATTGGAAAAAGAAAATCAAAGCCTTATCACTTGGACGCACAACCAAAATGCACAATCATTTACCATACAAAAAAGCTACAATGGTGTCGATTTCTTTACAATCAGGCAAGTGGATGGCAATAAATTTGTGTACAATGACATTCTTACCCAAAATCAAGCGTATTATCGTGTGTTGCAAAATGATTTCTTAGGACAAATATTAGAAAGCAATATTGCACAAGTACAAAAAACTAATGAATGGATTATTTATCCAAATCCTTCCGCAGAAAATATTTATCTGAAAGGTTTTGAAAATAACCAAAATATCAAAATAACTGCTTTTGATGCACAAGGAAAAACATTGTTTTCAGAAAATGACACTTTTGAATCTGCTCAAAAATCACTTCAAAATAATTTTCAACTTTGGGCAAAAGGTATTTACTTGCTAAAAATCCAAAGTAATAATACATTTAAAACTTTTAAAGTGGTGAAACAGTAAATTATTAGTTTTTCAAATTTTTAAATAGAAAAAAACGGTCATACAAGAAAGTATGACCGTTTTTTATTTAAAAATACCGCAAAAAATTTTGAAAGATTTTGAACCAACCAAAAAATTTTATTTTTGAAAAAAAAGGTTTGAATGAAATAGACTTTATTTGTTATTTTGTATCTGTCATAACTTTGCACAAAAGGTTATAATGAAATAATATTTTGCAATACAAATGAAATGAGCAAACTAAAATAACTATCTGTATGGGAAAAACCCACAATAAACGTTTATTCTTGCTCATTTTTATTCTCAA
>JANPJR010000151.1:0-98466 GCA_031425615.1 Cytophagales bacterium | reverse complement strand
AAAATTTTTCTAAAATAAAAACTTCTATTTTTTTTAAAAACGAAATTTTATATATTTTTTTTTAGTTTTTATAAAATTTTATATAAAAAATGTGATAATATATTAAACACTCATAATCAAATTTATGATTTTTGCCAAATTTCCCATGCTTTTTCTGCTTGTTCATGCAACATAACAAGCCCATTTTCTGTATGACAACCTTTTGCTTTTCCATAAGCCAAAAATAAAGTTTCCGCAGGATTATATATTAAATCTATTAATATATGCCAATTTCGCAGATGATTATAAGGCAAAAATGGACATTCGTGTATATTAGGATACATACCGACAGGCGTTGTGTTCACAATAAATGTAAAATCTGACAAAAATTCAGGCGTAATGTCTTTGTAATGATAATTTAACGTATTTTCATTTCGTGTTATTACTTCAAAAGGTATTTTTTGTGCCAAAAAAACACTTTTTACTGCTTGGCTTGCACCGCCTTCCCCCAAAATCATGGCTTTGTGTGGCTTTTCCATTTGATATTTATTGTTTTGGATATTATTATATACATCATTTCCAGACTGTAAGTATTTTGCAATTGTTTGTAAGAAACCATATACATCTGTATTGTAACCCGTCAAAACATACGTTTTTTCCTGTAATATTTCTTGTGTGCTATATAAGGTATTATTTTTTGTAATTTTTACGACATTAACCGCCTCTACTGTTTGTGCTGATGTGTCTAATACGTCTAAATACGGTATAATGTTTTGTTTATGTGGAATCGTAACATTAAATCCTGTCAAAGATTGATTTTTTGCTATAAAATTTGGAAAATCTTGTATATTTTCCAAAGGAAATAATGTATAAGTAGCGTCCAAAATCCCCAATTCTTGGAATTTTTTGGCAAAAAACGCAGGTGAAAAAGAATGTGTAAGCGGGTAACCAATTAAACCAAAGTGCATTTTTTTGAATTAGGAATGGGAAATTAGAAATTAAGAATTGGGAATTAAGATTTTTTTATTAAATCCAAAATTTAACACAAAAAATTGTTTGTATAATTATTAAATTTAAAAGAATTTTTATTTAATAAGATATTTATACTAAAACTAAAATATTTTTAAAAACTTTTAAAAGAAACATACGAAAAACGCATACCGCAATCGTTTGCATTTTCTTTTTTGGGCTTTTTTCTTTACTTTTGAAAAAAAATATCAAAATGTGTATCAAATATACAAAAAAAACATTGATATAAAATTTAAGAAATATAAAATTAAACATATAAAAAATTAAACATGGCAAATCAAATATTTGTAAGTTCGGAAATTGGCAAACTCAAACGCTTAATGATTCACAGTCCTGATAGTGGATTGGGCAAAGTAGTGCCTTCTAAGGCTCAGGATTGGCTTTTTGAGGATATTATTCACTTGGATATGATGCGCAAGTATGAGTATGATTATTATATCAAATTACTTTTGTATTTTTTGGATACCGAAAAAGTCAAAGGAAAACTTGCAGAAATTGATAATCCTGACAATAAAAGGGCATTTTACAAACCTGACGACAAACAATATTTCAAATCTGATAAGGTAGTTGACCCACAATATTTGCTTTCTGAAATCTTGGAAAACGAAGATATTAAGATGAAACTTGTGGCTTCTACTTGTGCAGTAGAGCGTTGTTCGTATCGTATGCAAGAAAATTTGATGAGTTTTTCACCTATTGAACTTGCCAAAACATTGATTTCTGGGGCATTGCCTGATGGCAAAATGGCTTTCCCCCCTATTCCAAATTTTATTTTTACAAGGGATATAGGCATTGTGATTAACGACCATTTGTTGCTCAATCGTCCTGCCAAATTGGTGCGTATTAGGGAATCTTTGATTATGAAATATATTTTTCACAACCACCCACATTTTGCAGAATTACGCAAAAAAATCATTGAAGTAACCGAAGAAGACCACCAATTTTTTCTAAGCGACGACGACAAAATCCTCAATGAGGTAACCATAGAAGGCGGTGATGTAATGATGGTAAGCCCTGACCATGTGATAATAGGCAGTAGCGAAAGAACTTCATTGACCGCAGTAAATCAAATTATTACACTATTGTTTGAAAAAAATATCGTCAAAAAAGTATCTGTGGTAAAAATTGCTGCAAAACGTGATTTTATGCACATTGACACTGTTTTTACACAAGTAAAACGCAATATTTGGGTAATTTTTGGGGCTTTATCAAAACAAAATAAAGCATTTCAATCCAAAGATTTTACCAAAAATTTTATTGATAAAAGTCTTGCCTACAAACCGCATATTTTGCAGTTTATCAAAGGTGAAAGCGAACCACGCAAATTTGAATTTTTGGAAGATTTGTTGGACAGCATAAGCCAAGAGGATTTAAAAAGCGAAATGCCAACACAATTTATTTATTCAGGAGGTAATGAATTTCCGTTTGAATTGCGTGAGCAATGGACTGATGCCTGCAATGTGCTTGCATTGCAAGAAGGCGTTGTGATTGGATATGACCGCAATACAAAAACTGCAGAGGAATTTCGTAAATATGGTTTTGAAGTCATCAAAGCAAAGGATTTATTACAAAAATTTGAAGCAAATGAACTCAACCCTGATACACTCAAAGATACGCTTATTCTATTGCCTTCTGGCGAACTTTCAAGGGCAAGAGGTGGCTCGCATTGTATGAGTATGCCTATTTTGAGAGATTTCAGCCTTTAGTTTTTTCAGTAGTCCGTTTTTTCGGTAAAAATAATAAACTAAAAAGGTAAATTATTCGTTTATTTTTTTGTACTTATTTCCTTCTTTATCAAAAAAAATTTAAAAAAAAAATTTAAAAATTTCATGAATTACAAAAAAATTTTGCTTTCAAGTGTGTTTTTTGCACAAATTGCATTCGTTTCAGCACAAGAAGAAGCACCAAAAAATTGGTTTAATTTGGATTTGTCCAAAGACAAAATACGTGGCGTAAGCACCGAAAGGGCATACAAAGAACTGCTCAAAGGCAAAAAATCTTCTACAATTGTTGTAGCAGTTATTGACTCAGGTATTGAAATAGACCACCCTTCACTCAAAAAAAAACTTTGGATAAACGAAAAAGAAAAAAATGGCAAAAGTGGTGTTGATGATGATAATAATGGCTATATAGATGATGTATATGGTTGGGATTTTATTGGTGGAAAAGATGGAAAAGATGTAGAAGGTGATTCATACGAACTTACACGTGTATATGCCAAACTCAAAAACAAAACAAACCGTACACCAGAAGAAGAAAAACTTTATGAAAAAGTAAAAGCTGATTTTGAAAAAAAATCTACTGAAAATGCAACAGGACTTATGAACGTGATGGGACTTAGTATGGCAGCACAACCACATTTGGACTACGCCAAAAAGTTTTTGAAAAAACCTGCAAGCTATGATATTTCCAAAAAAGATATACCTGCATTGCTCAAAGGCGATATAAAAGCAAAAGAAGCAGGCGAATTTATTGGACAATTTACCAATGATATCCCAAATTTTGAATCTGACGTTAGAGATTATCTAAAACAACTCCAAAACGGAAGCAAATACAGTTTTAACCTCGTAGATGATGTACGCAAAATCGTAGGCGACAATTATGAAAACCCCAACGAAAAAGGTTATGGCAATGCAGAAGTTGAAGGCCCTCACGCTGAACATGGTACACATGTAGCAGGTATCATAGCTGGCGACCGCAAAAGCAAAATATTCAAAGGTGTAGCTGAAAATGTTAAAATCATGACACTTAGAGCTGTGCCTGATGGAGACGAAAGAGACAAAGACATTGCCAATGCAATACGCTACGCAGTAGATAATGGTGCAAAAGTGATAAATATGAGTTTTGGAAAGTCTTACTCACCTTACAAAAGTGTAGTTGATGATGCAGTACGCCACGCAGAAAGCAAAGGCGTATTACTCGTACATGCTGCAGGCAACGATTCAAAAAATATAGAAGAAAATGACAATTTCCCTACAAAAAGATATGCTGATGGTACTATCGCAAAAAATTGGATAGAAGTTGGGGCAAGTGATTGGAAAAATAGTGATAAAGGTTTTGTAGCCAACTTTTCTAATTATGGACAAAATGACGTAGATATTTTTGCACCTGGTGTAGATATTTATTCATCAGTGCCTGATGCCAAATACAAACCAAATAGCGGAACTTCTATGGCTTCACCTGTAGTGGCTGGCGTTGCTGCGTTGGTGTGGTCATATTATCCAAACTTAACCGCTTTGCAAATCAAAGAAATTTTATTGAAATCTGCCACAATTTATAAAGACAAAGAAGTAAATATGCCTGGCGAAAAAGATAAAACAGTTCTTTTTGGCAAACTTTCTAATACTGGTGGCATTGTAAATGTATATGATGCGTTGAAAATGGCAGAAAAATTGAAGTAGTTTTTTTTTAGTTTTTTCAGTAGTCAGTATTTTTAGTATTTTTTAAAAAATAAAAAAATCCGCTTTATAGCTATCTACAAAGCGGATTTTTTACGTTTTTATACAATATTATTAGTTTTAGTTATTGTTTATATATATGTCATATTTTCCAAAAAATATTTTACTGAAAAAACTACAACCGAATAAACTAATAACTTAAGGTTACATTACGATTTTACGGTCAGATAAGGCTCCCAATTTTTATCAATTTTACCTGAAAAATCCCTTAAAAACATCAAAAATGTAGGTTTGTAAGGTGCATACCTAAGTGGCATTTGTGCCTCGTGTGGTGTGCGGTCGCCTTTGCGTGAATTACAACTTTTGCAAGCTGTGATAAGATTGTCCCATGAAGTCTTACCTCCTTTTGAGCGTGGCAATACGTGGTCAAGTGTCAAATCACGTCCAGCACCGCAATATTGACACCGACTACTATCCCGCTTGAATACATTTTGCCTGCTGAGGATTACACCCCGATATGGCAAATTAACATATTGGAACAACCTGATGATAGAAGGCATCGGAAAACGTGAAGCGATAGTATGGATTGCCTTTGTAGCATCTTCTGCTACGAGTTCAGCTTTGTTCAAAAATACCAAAATAAACGCCTTTTCTGCATTACAAGTTGTCAGGGCGCGATAATCTTGGTTGAGTACCAATACTTTGTTTGATTCTAAATTCATAAAAGTAAATGATTAAAATAAAAAAAATAAAAAACCTGTTTAAAAAAAGGATTAAAAAAATATTTTTTTATGGTAAACCTTAAAAATCATGTAAAAATTACATATTTTTAGAATTTTCTTAAAAAAACAGCTAAATTTACAAAGTTTTTTTTAGAAAACCAAAAAAAATTATTTATATTTGTAAGTTTATACAAATTTTTTACCAAAGGTATTTTTAAATTGTAGAAAAAATAGAAAAAAATAAAAATTTAATGGCAATTTGATAAATTTCACTTATTCCTTTCCCCTAAATATTATATTTAATCAAAATTATGTATTATATTGTTTCTAACCATTTTTTATCTCGCACAAAGTTCTTTTTTATTTTATTTTTAATTATTTTTTCTACCGCTTGCACAAAAAAAACAATTTCCACCAAAAATCCCACAATAGGATTACCCAATGAATATTTGGACGCAAAGGCAAGAATTGATTTTAAAAATACAAATGATGATGCTAATTTTAAAGTAAAATTTCGCCAACAAAAAGATAAACGTACTTGGGCGACTTTTACAGGGGCTTTGGGTATTGAAGGGTTAAGAGTAGTTGCAAAAACTGATTCGCTATTTATGATAGATTATCTCAACAATAAATATGAAAAAGCTACTTTTGATACCCTTGCCCAAATTTTGAATTTTCCAATAGAATACCCAATGTTACAAAACTTACTTATGGGCGATATGCCAAATGCTGACTCAACAGGGGCAACAATAGAAGGTGATTTTATCAAAATTTCACAAAAAATAAAACATATTTCCGCAGAAAATAAATTGTATGCAACGAACAAAAAATTAGCAGAACTTTACCTTAGTGATACACGCAACCAAAATAATATGTTGATACAGTATTCGGATTATCGCCCAAGTCCTGTCAAATTATTCCCTTTTAAGATTAATATCAGTGTAGATTTTTTGAATAATCGCACAAAAAAACGTGAAAAAACTACTGTGAATATGGAATTTATGTATGCCCGTTTTGGAAATGTGCCTTTGGAATTTCCTTTTGTAGTACCAAAAAGTTATTTGAAAAATAAAAAATAATAGCCCCCCAGCCCCCAAAGGGGGAATTTAAAGCATCTTCAATTCAAGTTTCAAAGTTTTTTGTGCATCATTTCTTTTCTCAAAAAAATATGAATATTTATTTCGTTTTTTTATCGTTTTTTTGTTTTTTTATTTTTCCAAAAAATGTATTTTCTCAAAAAATAGAAAAAAAAGATACCATTACAAGCACCGAAAAAGTGCGTTTTGAGGGAAAAATAGATACTTTGCCTAAAAAAATTAAACATTCTCCTGCCAAAGCAACGCTTTTCTCTGCAATATTGCCAGGTTTGGGACAGGCTTACAACAAAAAATATTGGAAAATACCCATTCTATACGCTGGTGCTGGTGTTTTGGGTTATTTTATTTATTTCAATAACCAAAGGCATCTTGAATTTAAAGATTCTTATTATGCAAAAGTCTATAATTATGGTATAACATCAGACCCTTATCCACGTCTTTCGCTGGAAAGTGTTACGCTGAACAAGAATTATTTTCAACGAAATCGTGATTTTTTGGTCATTATTTCTACACTTGTGTATGGGCTTAACCTTGTAGATGCCAATGTAGATGCACATTTGAATGATTTTGACCTTTCAGATAATCTTTCACTCAAATTAGAACCTTTTTCTGACACCCAGAATAACGCATTTGGTATGCAAGTGAGGTTGAGTTTTTGGGCAACCAGAAAATAAGTTTTACACATCTAAAAACGAAAATTTTATTTGTAGATTTTTAAAAACCTTTAAATTTACAAAGCTGATAATTGACAACTTAATAGTGTGTAATATCTTTATAAAAAAATGATTTTTCTGGTGGTTATATTTTATTTTTAAGGGTTTAAAACTTAAATTTGTATTTAAATGTACCAGAAAATAAAAATAAAAAATAGAGTTTAAACTTTTTTTTCATATATTTGTTTAAAGAAATATGTTTTTATGCTGATTTTTAAGTGAATAAAAATATATGCCATTTTTTTTGCGTTCTTTTCTATAAAAAAACCCACATAAAAACCACACATAAAAACGTGCATGTTTTTTCCAAAAATAATGTAATTATAATGTATAATACACGATACAACCTTAATTACTTAAATTTTTTGAATAATATCAGCACCAATCATCAAAGCTTTTAAGCACTAAATACTATGAACGATACTACGAAAGTAACAAGAGTAGCAGTTTTGGATTTGTATAATGATGCCCCAAATCAGGGTATGCGTAACATCAAAGAAATCATTACCAACAAAAATCATACACTTGGTGTGGCAATGGAATACGACATTTTTAATGTCAGAGGAAAGGAAGAAGTGCCTCATATTGAGGATTATGATATATTTATATCTTCAGGAGGTCCTGGTTCGCCATTTGAGGGAGAAGGTAAAGCGTGGGAGGAGAAATATTTTCATTGGTTGGAAAGTCTCTGGCATTTTAACCAAAATTGTGAGAGCAAAAACGGTAAAAACCTTACAACACATAAAAAACATGCTTTTTTTATCTGTCATTCTTTCCAAATGATTTGCAGATTTTTCAATATTGGTAAAGTTTGTTTGAGAAAATCTGTATCTTTTGGGGTATTTCCTACGCATCTTACTGAAGAAGGTACACAAGATTTGATTTTTGAAGGATTACACGACCCTTTTTACATGGTAGATAACCGTAATTGGCAAGTAATTGAGCCTGATATGGCTAAACTTAAATCGCTTGGTGCTGAAATTCTTGCATTGGAAAAAATGCGTCCTCATATAGACTTAGAGCGTGCTTTGATGACAATTCGTTTTTCTCCTGAAATTTTCGCTACACAATTTCACCCAGAAGCTGACCCTATTGGCATGATTTCGTATTTGAAAGATGAAACTAAAAAACAGGAAATTATTGAAATTCATGGACAAGAAAAATATGATGAAATGGTAGATAGGCTTGATGATGAGGACAAAATCGTACTTACACACCGCACTATTCTCCCAAATTTTTTACAAAACGCTATAAGACAACTGAATTTGGAGCCTGTGAATGTGTAGAAAAAACAGCAAATCTTAACCAAAAAAAAGCCCCCTAACCCCCAAAGGGGGAATTAACAGCCAAAAATACATTTTTCTTTAATTCCTGTATCATGTTTGCTATTTTTAAAAAAGAAATTAGAAGTTTTTTTGGGTCGCTTATCGCATATTTGGTGATAGCAGTATTTTTGCTTGGCATTTCGTTGTTTATGTGGGTATTTCCCAATAGCAATGTCTTGGATTATGGCTATGCAGATATGGATACGCTTTTTTCCATGAGTCCTTATATATTTTTGTTTTTGATACCTGCGATAACCATGCGAAGTTTTGCAGAAGAACGCAAAACAGGCACAATAGAATTGCTTTTTACACGTCCTTTGCGTGCTTGGGATATTGTATTAGGCAAATATTTGGCGTGTTTTTGTTTGGTATTGTTTGCGTTGTTGCCTACGTTATTATATTATTATTCGGTGTATCAACTTGGTAATCCTGTGGGCAATGTAGATAGTGCAGGAACTATGGGTTCATATTTGGGTTTGGCGTTGTTGGGAGCAGTTTTTACTGCAATAGGTGTGTGTGCGTCTGCTTTTACCAAAGACCAAATCATTTCCTTTATTTTGGCTTTTTTCCTTTGTTTTGTATTTTTTCAAGGTTTTTCGTCTTTGGCAAGTGCTGATGATGCAGGTGGTTTTTCATATTGGATTATGCTCTTGGGAATTGATTATCATTATAATACCATCCGAAAAGGTTTGATTGACAGCAGAGATTTGGTATATTTTTTTAGTATTATTGTGTTGATGCTTGCAGTTACGAGATGGAAAATACAAGCGAATTAGAAAGCCCCTAACCTCCAAGTGGGAATTAACAGCCTTGAACTGGATTAACTATTAACTGACAACTTATTTAATAATTCCTTTTTCCAAAAGTTCTTGTATAGCAGATTCGCTTATGCCCATTTTTTCCAAATATTCTTTGGTATTTTGTCCAAATAAAGGCGAAGGTGTGGAAATTTGATGTGGGTTCTCAGAAAATTTTATTGGAAAATTGATGGTGTGTGTTTCACCTGCTTTTGGGTGTTGAATGGTTTGAAATATCCCACGACTTTGGAGATGTTTGTCGGTCATCATGTCTGATATTTCATGGATTGGCGTAAGTGGAATATCATGTTGCAAGCCAAGATTTACCCAAAAGTCCAAATTTTCGGTATGAAAAACTGCTTGCAATGCGGTTTTATTTTTTGAGGCATTTGGAAAGTCATACATTTTATTTTTCCAATCATTTTTCCCTGTTATTTTTTCTAATTCTACACAAAATTTTGCCCAAAATTTATCTTCCAAAGTGCCTAAAACCACATATTTTTGGTCTTTTGTTTGGTAAATATTATAATTTAATAATTTCCCTGCCAAAAATTGTTCTTCTCTTGGTTGGGCTTCACCTGTTGCCCAAAACCATGTGAGTGCATTGATATTTAAGGGAATTGTACCATCAAGCATTGCTACATCTACCCATTGCCCTTTTTGCGTATGTGTGCGCGCATACAAAGCGGACAAACACCCAATCATTGCCATATAACTACCGCCCGCAATATCTGAAATTTGGGCGGTAGGGATTGCAGGCGAAGTATTTTGATTACCCGCCAATGTTCCCGCAAAACCCATATAATTCAAATCGTGTCCTGCGAGGTGCATATATTCGCCTGTTTGCCCATAACCTGTGAGCGAAACATAGATAAGTTTTGGAAATTTCAAGTGCAACGTGTCATAATCTAAACCAAATTGTGCCAAAAAATTAGGACGAAATTGCTCTATTAATATATCAACCATTTCCAATAATTGCAAAATAATCTCCTGCCCTTCTTTTTGGGTATAATCTACTACTACGCTTTTTTTTGTATGGTTAAATGCCATAAATGAAGCACTTTCTCCCTTGATAAATGGTGGATATTGGCGTGTATAATCTGGGATTTTTTGGCTTTCAATTTTTATCACCTCTGCTCCCATATTTGCCAAAAACATAGTTGCCAAAGGGCCTGGCAACAAACGTGTAAAATCTAAAATAACAAGTCCTTGTAAGCAAGACATATTTTTTGGGAATTATAGATTATAAATTATGGATTATAAATTAAAAGAAATATTTTATTATATCTATTTAGGTAGGTAAATCTTTATGTTATTTTAAAAAATAAATAACTTTAAAATAATATTTTTTAATTTTATAATTATGAAAAATATTATTTTATACAAAAATTTACTAAATCTACTATATTTTTAAATTGCCAAATTTTAAACATTATTTAGGTTTTTTTTAATAAAAATTTTTTAAACTAAATTAAAACAAAATTTACTACCTAAATAGATACGTTTTATTTAAAAATAAAAAACATTTAAAAAACATTGATATTTCTTAAAATTAGAGATTTTATGAAAAATGTATTTGACTTTTTCAATTCATAATTTATAATCCATAATCTTATTCCATATTATCAAGTTCTTTTTTGTATTTTTTGAGTTCTTGCAAATAATTCCCGTACAAAAGCCTGATATAATATCTGCCTACAAAATAAAACACACCTACAACCACAGATGTAAGTACAACATCTAAGGCAATTTGTGCATAAAAATTTTGTTCAGTATATTTTTGCAAATGTCTTCTAAAATTGATAAAAAATGTACTACCAAGAAAACCCATACAACCCCAAAGTCCCAAATAATAACTAAGCAAATATCGTTGAAAAACAGTAATAAGGCGTTGTAGTGTATCTTTTATATTTGTATTTGGGGTATAATTCAAAACCCGATATTTGAAATAATAATATATAAGCGAAATAATCCCAATCCCAAATGGCAGTATAAAATTTTGTATCAATATGCCAAGCAATACAGACATTACAATCATAAGACCCGCCTCAAAAAAAATACTTTTATTGATTTTACCCAACGTAGAATTTGTACTTTTTTGGAGCATTTGGTCAATATCTGCTTGCGAGTGGGACGTATTTTGGGTGTGGTGTTTGCCTTTTTGCCAAATATCTTCTAAGTTGAAGTTGTCTAATTCCATAATCCCTCCTTTTTCTTTAAAATTTCTTTAAGTTTTTTTTTAATTCGGTTGATTTTTACACCAACATTACTTTCTGTGATACCCATTATTTTGGCAATATCTTGATAACTGTGTTCTTCTAAATGAAGCATAATCACTGCTTTCTCAATGTCGGAAAGTTGTGCAATACTCTCATAAAGTGATTTGAGTCTTTCATCAAAAATATCGTCTGTTTGTTCAGGATATTGCAAAATTTTTTCATTAATTTCCCTTGGTGGTGGTTGTTTCTTAAATTTTTTAAAACTTGTGATAGCAGTATTCAGTGCTACACGATACATCCAAGTTGTGAATTTGGCTTCACCCCTAAATGTATTGTATGACTTCCAAAGCTGATACACAACCTCCTGAAATAAATCCTCCCTATCCTGCGGAATGGGGCAATATACATTGCAAACCTTGTGAATTATATCCTGGTTTTGGGTAATTAACGCTGAAAATTCGTCTTTTAACACTATTTTTAACTTAAAATTTTAAGAATATTTTTTAATATTATGCCAAAACGCAATACAGTTAAGAGACTAACGATTACACTTGTATTCGTATATGGTTTTGCAAAAATATTACAAAAAGGTTTAAAATTACAGATTTTTCATAAAATGTACAGAAAGGCGTTATTTATTATTATTGGCTTCGTCTTACCCGTTTGGATATGGAAAACAAAATGCTTGTGTATAGGCACATTATGATTGGTTGGAACAAAGGATTAAATAGCCCAATACACCGCTTCCAAATGCTAAATCTTACTACCTACAACCTCGTCAAAAAACCAACAACAAATACGAAAAACGGTTGCTTTGCATATCCGCAACCAAGAATGGTTTTTACAAGATTGAGAAAAAACAGGGAATAAACAAACACTTAAAAAACAAGTTAAAAAAATAAAGCTTTCTACCACCTTTGTTTTTTTTTTCAAAAAACTACAATAAAAAATATAAATTTTTACTGTAAAATACATTTTTATTGACCGTTCAAAAAAAAAGTAAAAATATTTTTAAAAATACTCGGATTGCATACTATTTTTTTATAAGTTTGCAAAAAGATTAACGCAAAGGTTTGCGAAAACGTTTGCCCCAACCCCGAAGGGGGAGTAAATACAAAAGAGAAAGTAACATAATTTAACTTTAATTTCCAATTCCCCATTAAAATTCCCCTTTTGGGGGTTAGGGGGCTTTTAATTTTCTATGGACGCATATATTTTTGATACACTTCGCACCCCAAGAGGGCGCGGTAAAGTAGATGGCAGTTTGCACGAGGTACAACCTGTTACATTGCTCAGCGAACTTCTCAAAGGTTTGCAACAACGCAACAACCTTGATACATCTCTTGTAGATGATGTGATTGTAGGTTGTGTAGCACCTGTAGGCGAACAAGGTGCAGACATAGCACGCACCGCAGTTTTAGAAGCAGATTATGCAGAAACAGTAGCTGGCGTGCAACTCAACCGTTTTTGTTCGTCAGGTTTGGAAGCTATCAATGATGCTGCTGCACATTTGAAAGCTGGACAAGCTGATTTTATTATTGCGGGGGGTGTAGAATCCATGTCAAGAGTACCAATGGGTGCTGATGGTGGTGCATTATTTACAAGTCCTGAAATTATTGGTAAGCACAAACTCGTGCCACAAGGTATTTCTGCGGATTTGATTGCGACCAAATACGGTTATTCACGCATTGACGCAGATAGATTTGCAGTAGAATCACACCGCAGAGCGGTAGAAGCCCAAAAAGCAGGGAAATTTAATAAATCTATTCATGCCATCAAAGATATTTTGGGAAATCTTATTCTTGGACACGACGAAGGCGTGAGAGAGGGCACTACATTGGATAGTTTGGCGAAACTTATGCCCGCATTTGAAATGATGGGGCAAATGGGCGGACTTGATGCCCTTGCTTTGCAAAAATACCCTACTTTAAGCAAAATAAACCACATTCACCACGCAGGCAATTCTTCTCAAATCGTTGATGGAGCAGGTTTGGTATTGTTGGGTACAAAAGAAGCAGGCGAAAAAGCAGGTTTAAAACCTCGTGCAAGAATACACTCTTACGCAATAGTAGGCAGTGAGCCAACCATTATGCTTACAGGACCTGCGCCTTCTACCAAAAAACTTTTGAAAAGAAATGGCATGAAAATTAGCGATATTGACTTATTTGAAGTAAATGAGGCTTTTGCAGTTGTGCCTATATTGTATATGCAAGAAATGGGCATTGACCACAGCATTGTCAATGTAAATGGTGGTGCGATTGCACTTGGACACCCACTTGGTGGCACAGGGGCTATTATTTTAGGCACTTTGTTAGACGAAATGGAACGCCAAGACAAAACGTTGGGACTCATCACGCTTTGTATTGGTGGTGGAATGGGGATTTCTACGATTATTGAGAGGGTATAAAAGCCCCCTAACCCCAAAAGGGGAACTAATACACTTAATTTGTTTAATATTAATAATTTTTTTAAATTAATTACCCTCCCTTCAAGGGCTGGGGGACAAACTCCCCCTTTGGGGGCTGGGGAGCTTCTTTTTTACAAAAAATGATAAAATACACAATAATTGACAATATAGCACACGTAAGTTGGGATATGCAAGACTATCCAATGAATGTAATGAACGACCTTTCTATGGAAGCGTTTCGTGTGAACATGGAACAAGCTATCAATGATGCCAATGTAAAAGGTATTATTATTTCTTCGGAAAAAGATAGTTTTTTTGCTGGTGCAGATTTAAAATGGCTACAAGGTATTTTGGATAATTTGGACATCAAAAAACAATTTGAAAGCCAAAAATCACTCCAAATGATGTTTCGCAAATTTGAAACTTGCGGAAAACCAATCGTAGCTTGTATCAACGGACACGCATTAGGCGGTGGCTATGAAATCACCCTTTTGGCACATTATCGCATTGCGATTAACAATCCAAAAACCAAAATTGGTCTTCCAGAAGCAAAAATTGGTCTTTTTCCAGGTGCAGGTGGCACACAACGCCTTCCTCGTATGATTGGTATAGAAGCTGCAGCACCTATTTTATTGGAAGGAAAAGAATTTAACCCAGCTGATGCACTCAAAACGGGCTTAATCCATGAATTGGTTAATACCAAAGAGGAAATGATTGCCAAAGCAACGGAATGGATTAACGCACACCCAAAATCTATGCAACCTTGGGACATAGAGAAAAAAGGGCAAATCGTGTATAATGACGCTTACAAAATACCAAATGGCGCAATCCAAAGCCCAAAAGGTGCTATGCTTATGATGCCTGGTACTGCCCTCATGATGGACAAAACCAAAGGAAATTATCCTGCACAAATCGCCATTATGAAATGTGTGTATGAAGGATTACAAGTTACTTTGGAACAAGGTTTAATCATTGAATCGCGTTATTTTACCCAATTACTTGCAAGACCTGAGCCAAAAGGCATGATTAGAACGCTTTTTGTCGCAATGGGTGAGGCAAATAAAGGTATTGCAAGACCAAAAAATGTGCCAGCAACCAATATCCAAAAAGTTGGTATTCTCGGAGCAGGTTTTATGGGTGCAGGTATTGCGTATGTAACTGCAATGGCAGGTATTCAAGTGGTATTGAAAGATGTAACTTTGGAAGGTGCTGAAAAAGGCAAGGATTATTCAAGAGATTTGTGCAATAAAGGCATTAGCAAAGGAAAAACTACCAAAGAAAAAGCTGACGCATTGCTCAACCTTATCAAAACCACCGACAATGTGGCAGATTTAGCAGGTTGTGATTTGGTAATTGAGGCGGTTTTTGAAAATAGAGAACTCAAATACAAAGTTACACAAGAAACTGAAACCGTTATCCCAGCATCTGCTGTTTTTGGCTCTAATACTTCTACATTGCCTATTACAGGGCTTGCAGAGGCATCAGTGCGTCCAGAAAACTTTATTGGTATTCACTTCTTTTCGCCTGTGGATAAAATGCCACTTGTGGAGGTAATCATGGGTAAAAAAACCTCTGATTATGCCCTTGCCCTTACGATTGATTACATTGTAAAAATTCGCAAAACACCTATTGTAGTGAATGATTCACGTGGTTTTTATACATCACGTTGTTTTGGTACTTATACCTCTGAGGGTATTGAAATGGTAGCAGAAGGTGTGCATCCGCAACTCGTGGAAAATGCAGGAACGATGGCAGGTATGCCTGTAGGTTCGCTTGATGTAGCTGATGCGGTGGCGATTGATTTGGCGTACAAAGTAATGAAACAACAAGAAGCTGATACAAATGAGCCTATTGAGAGCATTCCAAGTGGCAAAGTAGTGAGAAAATTTGTGGAAGAACTTGGTCGTTATGGCAAAAAAAACCAAAAAGGTTTTTATGAATATCCTGCCAATGGCAAAAAATACCTCTGGGAAGGTCTTTCAGAACTTTATCCTGTGAAAGCTGAACAACCTTCGTTGGATTACCTCAAAAAACGCATTTTGCATCGACAAGCTATAGAAGCAGTAAAATGCCTTGAAGAAGGTGTTTTGAAAAATGCAACTGATGGCGATATTGGTTCTATCCTTGCGTGGGGTTTTGCACCTTACACAGGGGGAATTTTCTCTTATATTGATGCAATAGGCGTGGCTACTTTTGTAAAAGAATTGGACGAACTTGCCAATGCACATGGGGAGAGATTTCGCCCAACCGCCCAACTCCGCAAAATGGCAGAAGAAGGGAAAAAGTTTTTTAATTAGAAAGCCACCAGCCTCCAAATGAGGAATTAGGGGTTAAATTTTCTGATTGTTTTTAACGTTATTCTTTGTTATTTCGCAGAAATCTGGCTGTTTCCTCGTTGTAGTGGGAACAGCCAGATTTTTTTTATTTATTATAATTTCTTAAAAAATCATCAAAATCTTGTAATTCTTGTTTGCCTTTTAAAAAAAGTCGTACTTCTTTCAAACCCAAACGTAGTTCTTCCTTAGCAGAAAGCGGTACACCTTTGTTATAAATGTGTAACGCTACTTTTTGCTGTTCTTGGACAGGTAAATTCTCAAAGAAACCTATCAAATCATTTGCTGTGTAAACGGGTAAAGTGGTATTCATATAAAATATTTTATATCCATAACGTCAATGTGAAGAATAAAATTTATTTTTATGGGAAATAAATTTATTTATTCAATAGCTCATGTAACTGTTCTATTTGTTTTCTAAGCGATTCAAACGTTTTTCTATGGATTTTAAAACTTCTTGCATATCCTTGAATGTGTTGGCTATCCAATCTGCAGAATTATTATTGTTGGTTATAGTACTATTATTGTTGGCTATCAAAGAGTCTTTATTGCAAGACATAATATAAACGCCACCTTCCGACATTTTCATAATCTCAGAAATAGGAACATTTAGGGCTTGGGCTATGTCTTGTAGCCTTGTGAGATTAATATCAGATTCGCCTCTTTCTATTTTTCCATATCCTGCAGACGTTAATCCTATTTTATCTGCAAATTGTTCTCTCGTAAATCCTTGTGCTTCTCTGAGTAGCGTAATGCGTTTTCCTATGGTTTGTAATAAAGTGGTGTTTTCCATGAAACGGTGGGTTTATTTAAAATCTTGTGAGAGTTTAGATATTGGGATATGTTGTTTTATTTTTGTGTAAAAATAATCCTTTTTTATAAAAAATCAAAAATATGTTCTTTTCAAAAATGGCTTTATCTCTCTCTTTATTCAAAAAAAGACAAACCTATGTATATGTTATTTTAGCAATAATTTTAATTATTTTTTTATTTAATAGGGCTAAAAAAGGCGGAGATTTTGATGTATTTTTATATGCAGGTAGCAGGTTATTGGAAGGAGGAAATATTTATCAGCCACCTTTTATAAAGGGTTTACAATATTTCTATAGTCCTTTATTTGCTTTGTTATTAGCCCCATTTTCGCTAATTCCCTACGTTATAACAGAATTTTTTTGGTTATTGCTTAATATTTTTTTTGTGTATCGTTTAATAGTAATTTTTAGGATGCTGTTGAATTTAAAAATTTTAGGATATACAAATTTGAATATTTTATGGGTAGCTTCTACTATTTTTTTAGTGCGATACATTGAGTACAATGTTGGTATGATACAAATTACAATATTTTTATTGTGGGTTTGCTGGGAATTTATTAATAGTATGAAAAACAATAAAAATATTGTTTTTTGGAGTGCAATGTTGGCGTTAGCAATCAACATAAAGCTTATGCTTTTACCTTTAATACCATACGTTTTATATAGAAATAAGATAAAACATTTTTTTTTAGTAGTCGGATTTTGTTTTTTTTATCTTTTTATCCCTTCATTATTTTTAGGTATTGAAAGAAATAATTTTCTTCTTTCAGAGTGGTGGAAAGTAATTAACCCAGCTAATAAAGAACATACTATAGAAGAGAAAAATGGGAGTGTAAGTTTATCTGCTTTAGTACCCGTTTTTATAACAAATACTAATGGTGATTTACCAATAAAACGAAATTTTATTTCTTTAACACCACAAGAAGCATCTATGATACTAAATATAATTAGAATAGCATTTGTTGTTTTAACATTATTTTTTTTAGGTACTTATCCTTTCAGAGAAAGTTATTCGGACATTCATATATTTAGGGAAGTTTCTTATATATGTCTTATAATACCATTAATTTATCCACATCAACAAAAATATGCTTTTATATTTTTAACACCAGCAATTGTTTATACAATATATTCTTTTATTTTGGAATACAAACATAAGCTATGGAATATTAAAACTCCTATCTTTTACAGCATTGTATCATGTTGGTTTTTTATCATGGTAGTTTTCTCTTTTTCTGGGAGGGGTATTGTTGGAAGTCAATTACACGAGTTATTTGCACATTATAGGTTAATAACTTTTTGTGCTATCTTGATGATTATACCATTGTTTATATTTAGCCCATGTCGTATAAATTTCAATCATTAGAATATAATTTTTTTGATTGTTTTTTCACAAAAGTAGAAATTAAAAATTGTATAAATTATTTTTTTTATAAATTTTTTAAAATTTAAAAGCAATAAATTAACCCAAAAATAAAATAATATTATGTACGAATTTCTTTTTAAATTTTTTAAATTTGGGTTAGTTGGTTTGAGTGGTTTATTTATAGATTTTGGTATAACATTCCTATTAAAAAACAAACTCAATATCAATTGGAAAATATCAAATATTTGTGGCTTTACTTGTGCTTGTGCTACAAATTATATTTTAAATAGATTTTGGACATTTGAAAGTAAAAATAACGCAATATTTAACGAATTTTCAAAATTTTTTCTTGTTTCGCTAATAGGCTTATGTTTTAATATGTTGATAGTGTGGTTTTTACATAAGTACATAAAATTACCTTTTTATTTTTCTAAGTCAGTTGCTACATTGGTAGTTATGTTTTGGAATTTTATTGCTAATTTTTTAATAACCTTTGCCCAAATATGAGTAAAAACATAGTCATAATACCTACTTATAACGAAATAGAAAATATAGAAGACATTATAGGTGCAGTTATTGGATTATCTACACCATTTGATATTTTAATAGTTGATGATTCTTCTCCTGATGAAACAGCAAATATTGTTATAAAATTACAACAAAAATATACCCAACTTCATTTATTAGTAAGAAAAAACAAGGAAGGATTAGGAAAAGCATATATAGATGGTTTTTTATGGGCGTTAGATAAAAACTATGAGTATATTTGTGAAATGGATGCAGATTTTTCACACAATCCTCAAGACCTTATAAAATTGCATAATGCTTGTGTTGAAAATAATATGGATATGGTAATAGGGTCAAGATACATTCAAGGGGTTAATGTTATCAATTGGCCAATGAATCGTGTTATCATGTCATATATGGCAGGCGTGTATGTTAGATTTATCACAGGATTGCCTATAATGGATGTTACATCAGGTTTTAAATGTTATCATAAAACAGCATTGGAAAAAATCAGCCTAAAAAATGTTAAGTTAGTAGGGTATGGTTTTCAAATAGAAATGAAATTTCTTGCATGGAAGAAAAAATGTAAAATTATAGAAATTCCTATAGTATTTACAGACAGAACAAAAGGTAAATCAAAAATGTCTATCAATATATTCAATGAAGCATTTTTTGGTGTTTTTTGGTTAAAATTCCAAAGTTTATTCAAAAAAGTATAATCCATTTGGTCATAGCGTCTCGCTACACCCCATTTCGTCCAAGTCTTCTACCAAAAACGGAAAAAATCGTTTAGTCCAAGACTTCAATCTTGGACTTTTCTTTTCGAAAGTCTCTGACTTTCTGCCCGCAGGGCAACTGCTGTGATTGGGTTTGGGTGTATAATGTAAGTGTTTAACTATGTTTTTTTTTTTCGTTGTTGGTATTTAAAAAAATGTAATCTCAAAGGCAAAACATAATTTCCAAAAGAGAAATACATACAAACTTAGGATATGACAAAAACTTTTATTTTTCATGTTAGTTTTTGTGCTATTTTTTCGGTTGTGCAGGCATTTTCTAAATACCAACAACAATAAAAACTGATAAATTTCCCTAAAATTATTTTATTTATGTTTAATAAATAATAAAAAACCATTTTATTTCTCAATAAAATGGTTTTTTTCTTGGTACTCTGACAATTTTAGTGGAGTTTATGAATTTAAAAAAAAATAAAAAAATGCGAAATATTTTTAGTAAAATAAAGTGTAATTTATGAAATTTTATATTGCAAAGAAGTACATTTACAAAATAATATGACGTTAAACCTTCAAGGTTTCTAAAACCTTGAAGGTTTTGTCAGATTTTCACTAAAATTGTCAGATAACCTTTTTATTATACATTTCAAAAAATATTAGTTATGTCTTACTTATGCTTCATCATCATCATATACAAGACTTAGGCTGGTATTAGCGAGTGTAAAACTACTGTTATAATGGGCATTGCCTTCTCTTTGTGGGAGCGATACATCACACGCAACATCATCACCTTTTTCGCCACGTTTGATTTTGAAATCCACCATATCGCCTTCTTTGAGTTCATTAAAATCTGTATTGATAAGATTTCGCCAATGAAAAAACAAATTATTTGGCGGATAATTGATAAAACCATAGCCATTTTTGAGGCTGTGAATAGTGCTACGGATAATACCTGTTTCCAATGAAGTAAGAATAGGGGTAATAGGCGTAGCAGTAGGCAAATGGCTTATGGTGGGTGTAACTATTTCTTGTGTAACAGATGTAGGCATAGTTACTTGTGATTGCGTAGAGGTAGTTACTTGTGGTGTAGGTGTAACAATGTGTTGTGTTACAGTAGGTACAACAACTATGGGCTGTTGTTCCATTGGTTTGAAATCTGAAGGCTCTTGTTGTTGGGGTTGTTTCATGCGTGGAAAAACTTCTTTTGGCACAAATAAACCATTTACCACAGGGTCATTTCTATTTACTTTATTCTCAATTACCTCTTGCATGGGTATTGGGTAGGTTACTTCCTCCAAAAGTTCAATAGAGGTGGTTGTTTTTTTGAGTTTTCCTGTTCTTTCATCAGCATATTCAAAATCCCAAGCCAATACCATTACCCTTATCCCAAGCGTATTAAGTTTTCTAATAAGCGGTACATAATCACCGTCAGATGCTACTAAAACAACTACATTAAATTTTTTGTAAATAGACAATTCAAATGCTTCTAAAGCTAACCATACATCAATACCTTTTTCTTCGTATCTTCCCTCACGATTTTTTAAAGGGAGATAATGTGTTACTACGCCTTCATTCATTAAAATATCATCAAAAATTCTTTCTGAAAGTAGCTTATTTTGTCCTTCTGCTTCGTAGGAACTTAACCTACCTCTAAAATAATGCGAATCTACCACTTGACATAGCCTTGTATCTGTATTCTCTGATTTGGCTACTTGGTGGCGAATAAAATCGTGCAAGCCTGATACGCTAAGGCGTGCCTTACGAGGGTGTTCATAATTGTAATAATTACTCACATGGAAAAAATAATTTCCATCATAAAATACCCCAATTCTCATGAGTTTGTTATCAAAATTTACCATTCAATTATAATATTATAAGTGTAAAAGGTGTAAAAAGTACGTGTAAATCAAAAAAATAAAATTATCCAAAAAATTACACAAACAAAAGTCTATTTTTTAGTCTGTTTTAACGTCTATTTTTATTTTTGCGTCCAAAATACATATTTTATTTTAAAAAATGAAAACTTTAGGCAAACTTTTTATGCCCAACACATTTAAAAATCTGTTTTTATAGATTTTGATATTTAATTTTTTTTCGTTACATTTTTTTTTACCTACATTTACCAAAAAAATAGCCAAAAAATTTATAATGCAATTTTTTCGGGATTTAACACACAAATAATGCGAATTTTACAGGTTCAAACTGACAACTTAAAAAAATATGCCACCAAAACACAAGCCATTAAAAGACGAACCCATAGAACTTTTTAAAAAAATAATTCCTTTGGAGGCTTTTCTAAGGCTTATTAGGTGGAAAAATCTACTGATTATTTTGCTCACGCAATTTATGATAAGGGGTTTTTTATTGCGTGATAATCCTTACACTGATACTTTTTCTTTTGGTATTTTTTTGGAAAAAAGCCTCTGGATTATTAGCCTAAGTACCATTTTTATTGCAGTAGCAGGTTATATTGTCAATGATTATTATGATGTGAAAATTGACATGGTCAATCGCCCTGATACTGTAGTGATAGGCAAACAGCTCCATAGGCGTTGGGCTATTTTTTTGAACGTTTTTTTCAATTTTTTAGGGCTATTTTTAGCGTTTTCGTTGAGTATTTGGGTGGGTGTTGTGTCTTTGTTGAGTGCGGTGTTGCTTTGGTGGTATTCCAATAATTTGAAACGCAAACCACTTTTGGGCAATTTGGCTATTGCAGTGCTTACTGCGATGACTGTATTGCTGTTGTTGTTTTTTTATGACAAATACAATTCAGAAAAAGTAATCGTTTTTGCATTATTTGCGTTTTTTATTACGCTTATTCGGGAAGTCGTCAAAGACATGGAAGATGTGAAAGGTGACCATATTTTTGGGTGTCAAACGCTCCCTATTGTGTGGGGAATTAGGCGAAGTAAAAGGGTGATTTATGTATTTTTAATTACTTTTTTGGTGATACTTGGTGGTACTTTTTTTACCTTTCGCAGTGTTTTTGTGTTGTATGTATTGGGGGTAATTGTACCTTTGATGTTGTTTTTTGCGTATAGATTAAAAAAAGCTGACCGTAAAAAAGATTTTTATTTTTTAAGTCAATTTTGTAAAATTGTCATGATTTTGGGGGTATTGAGTGTATGCTTGGTGTAAATTTTGGATTATTTGTATATATTTAGGTTAAATTTGAAAAAAAATGCTATATATAATTGCAATAGGTTTTAATCCATTGTATAAAAAACCATTGAATTTTTAAATAGTTAAATAGTTAACATTTTTTGATTTATTTTTATAAACACAAATCTTTTATTTAAAATGAAAAAAAACTTTTTTTATTTCTGTGCAATCAGTTTTGCTGGTTTCTTGCTCTCTTGTGATGGAAATTTGAATATGTCTTCACAATCCTCTACACATTCCGAAAGTAGCATTTCTGAAAATAGCGAAATCATTATGAATGGTGATACAACCATAAAAAGAAAAAGTAGAAAAGAAAAAAATCATAGCGAATCCGAAAATCGTACAAGCATTGGATTTTCTACAGAAGACAAAACAGGCATTAGCGATGCAGTTCGCAAAAAACTAAAAAGTCAAGGTGAAACGGGCGAAGATGGTGCTACTGAACAAGATACGACCAAAAAAGGAGACACTAAACAAGGTATTAAAAAAACTAAGAAAAAAACTTTACTCAAATCAAAAATTGAGTGTGAAGCCCCTATTTCAGGAGATGATTTTGAAAATGCAAAAGCTAAGTTTCAAAAAGCCAAAATGGATATGGATATGGTACGCAAAGGAAAGGAAATTTTTAATGGACTTTGCATTACCTCAAAACAAGCACGAGAATTGGTTAGTGTGTTAAGTTTAGACAATCATAAACTGGAACTTGCTAAATTTTTGTATGGGCGCACTACCAACAAAGAAAAGTTTATGTCTGTAGCTGATGAATTTTCTTTTGATGACACAAAAAAAAAATTATCAAGCTATCTTCAAGATTAAAAAATAGTCAATAATAAATAATAAAATCCTATAAGGTTTTGAAATGTTATAATCTTATAGGTCTGATTATCAACGTTTTATAAAATTAAAATAAGATTTTTTTTCAATAACCCACTATCTGCGTGTTTAAAAAAATCGTATCTGTTTAGGTTAAATCTAAAATCTTTGTTTTGGGCTAACTTCCCAAAAGTTTAAAACTTTGGGAAGTTTAAACATGATTATAATCAAAATAATAAACTAAATAAATACAAAAAATCTTATATTTAACAAAAAAAACAACAATTCTCTTGTTTTTTTTGTTAAAGAGAAATTCAAATAAAACAAATAAAAACAAGTGGAACAACAAAAAATACTCATCATAGCAGGTACAAATCGCCCAAATTCTATCACTGGTAAAATCGCAAAAATATACCAAAATCTCCTCACAGAGAAAAATATTGCATCAGATATTATTGATTTAGCCACACTCTTGCCCGAATTTGGACAAGTGTATTTCACAGATAAAACACAGTTTAAAGCCTACCAAGACATCATTGATAGCCACCAGAAAGCAGTAATTATTGTGCCTGAATACAATGGTAGTTTTCCAGGAGCATTAAAAAGTTGGATAGATGGCTTGCGTTATCCTGATACTTGGTACAATAAAAGAATTGCATTTGTGGGTATTTCCTCTGGCGACCAAGGCGGATTAATCGCCATTAGCCATCTTACAGATATTTTTATGTATTTGGGTGGGCATATTTTTGGTAATAAAGTGCGTATTCCATTTATCAAAAAAAATTTTGAAAATGAAGTTTTAGCCCCAAATATGATCGCATATTTGGAAAAACAAATTAAAGTTATAACAGAAATTTAAGTTATAAAATTTTGGAATTGCGTTTTTTTTTGTATTTTTATGTCAAAAAATTTTTTTATAAAAAATTAGAAACCTCAAAATCCTATGAAAAAAAATATTATTTCTGTTGCTTTCTCTACTATTTTATTATTTTTGTGTGCTTGTGAAAGGCAAGATGAAAAATTGGAATTGGCAAAACGCGTAAACCTTAATACGTGTGATGACACAAAAGAAATCGTAGAAAAATACGCAAATACAGTGTTGCCCCTCATTGGCGGATTGGTAGTAGATAAGGTAATCCCTGAATCTGTCAAAAATGGCATTTTTTGTGAATGTACCACACCAAGCGTGCAAATTTTTTTAGCAGAAACCTATACCAAAGAAGAATTGGAGGAAATGCTCAGTAATGCCAAAAAACGCAAATCAGCCATTAAAAAAACTATGGCAGGCTATGGCAAAACCATTCTAAAATGTTATAAAGAAAAAGGCAACAAAGGTGTAAAATGGGTAGAAAAATTATTAAAATCTATTGAAAAACTTTAACACCTACATCTCTATAACATGAATATTACACTAAAATTCATTTTAACGCCCATATTTTTATATTTATCTTGCCTAAATATTGAAATTTTTGCGAAATCGTTGTTTTTGCAATCCACATTTTCGCAATCTTTCTCTGGGCAATCTCCCAAATATTATTTGGAAAATGACAACATTGAAAACAATAACATGGAACTTGTGCCTAATTCGAGTTTCCAAATCATAGGTGATGAGGTAAAATACAATGAATTGGTCAAAAAAATGGGTTTGAAAAATGTCATGTTGGAACTGTCTTTGGAAAAATACAAAGAAAAAATAGAAAAAATCAATAAAGTAGATTTTAGAAAAATGAACGCTTGGCAGTTGTGGAAAGATTTTAAACCCACAAATTTGAAAAATGAAAACGAAAAAACAACATTGGATATGCGTTCTTTTTTAACATTTTTTGATTTGAATAAAAATGATTTTATAGGATCGCCTTTGTCCAAAGCCTTAGAAAAAGATGTCATATATGATGTAAATTTTCAGTTTTATCCTACAAAAAATTTGCAAGAACTTTCCAAAGAAAATGCCCCAAGTTTGGGATTTTATTTTTTGAATGAACCACCAAACGAAAAAAACAAAAATCAAAGAAATCAGAAACACAAACAATATAAAATTTTGCCTGACACAGAAATTAATTTTATACCTTCAAAAGATGCAAAATCATTTAAAAAACGCAAGAAAGTTATAGACAGTTACAAAAAAGAATACGGTGGAAAATTTGATTCGCAGGAATGGAAAGACTTTACAGGCGAAAAAATACCTTTTGAAAATATTACTTTTCAATACACTGCCAAAGGTGATGAAACCTATATTTTATTGGGAAACCATACCTTAAAAAATCAACAAAAAATGCCTGTCGAGGTTATTTTAAAAAAAATGTCCATCAAAAAATCCAAAAAATACAACACAAAGACAAATTAAAAAATATTCTAAAAATATTATCCTTAAAAACATTGTAAAAATGTTCTAAAAACATTCTTTCTACTTTTTTTGTTGTATTTTTGCAAGAAAGTAATTAAAACAAAGAAAAAATCATTAAAAAGAGGAAAATTTTTAAAAATTTAAAAAAAATAGTTTGTCATTTCTACAAAATAACAAAAATTGTAGTTTTTTGTAATAGTTGTTGTTAAAAAATAAATATTTTTTTAAATGCCAAATTCTTAATTCCCAATTCCTAATTTCAAATAATGAATCAACAAAACGAGGTTTTAGAAGCCCATATCAATTCCGATTACAAATACGGTTTTGAAACACAAATTGAAAACGAAACAGCTCCAAAAGGGCTTTCAGAAGATACAGTTAGATTTATTTCTGCAAAAAAAAATGAACCTGCTTGGCTTTTGGCTTGGCGTTTGGACGCTTTTGCAAAATGGAAAGAAATGACACCGCCCACTTGGCAAAATGTGCATTATCCTGCGATTGATTTCCAAGATATGGCGTATTATTCTGCCCCAAAACAAAAAAAAGTAGTAAACAGCCTTGATGATATTGACCCAGAGCTTAGGGCTACTTTTGAAAAATTGGGTATTTCGCTAAACGAACAACAACGCCTTTCTGGCGTAGCGGTTGATGCGGTTATTGACAGCGTTTCTATTGCAACTACTTTCAAAGCTAAATTGGGTGAATTGGGTATTATTTTCTGCTCTATGAGTGATGCTGTGCATGAACACCCTGCACTTGTGCAAAAATACCTTGGGTCAGTTGTGCCTGTGCAAGACAATTATTTTTCTGCTCTCAATTCTGCGGTGTTTAGTGATGGCTCTTTTTGTTATATTCCCAAAGGTGTGAGATGTCCAATGGAACTTTCCACATATTTTCGCATTAATGCGTCTAATACTGGTCAATTTGAGCGTACTTTGATTATTGCTGATGAGGAAAGTTATGTAAGTTATTTGGAAGGTTGTACTGCACCACAAAGGGACGAAAATCAGCTACATGCTGCGGTAGTGGAACTCTTGGCGTTGGATAATGCAGAAATAAAATATTCTACTGTGCAAAATTGGTATCCTGGTGATAAAAATGGCTTAGGCGGTATTTATAATTTTGTAACAAAAAGAGGCATTTGTGCAGGTTATCGTTCCAAAATATCTTGGACACAAGTAGAAACAGGTTCTGCGGTTACATGGAAATATCCAAGTTGCGTGCTAAAAGGTGATTATTCTATTGGTGAATTTTATTCAGTAGCAGTTACAAATCATTTTCAACAAGCAGATACAGGAACAAAAATGATTCATATTGGTAAAAATACACGCAGTCGTATTGTTTCAAAAGGTATTTCTGCGGGCAAAAGCCAAAATTCATACAGAGGTCAAGTAAAAATATTTAAACGTGCTGAAAATGCACGTAATTTCTCGCAATGTGATTCGCTTCTTATGGGTGATAAATGTGGAGCGCATACTTTTCCATATATTGAAGTAGAAAACCCAAGTGCAACAGTAGAACACGAAGCTACAACATCAAAAATAGCAGAAGACCAACTTTTTTATTGCAACCAACGTGGTATGAGTACCGAAACCGCAGTAGCATTGATTATAAATGGTTATGCAAAAGAAGTATTAAACCAACTCCCTATGGAATTTGCAGTAGAAGCCCAAAAATTGCTTGCAATTTCATTGGAGGGAAGTGTAGGTTAAGGGAAAAAATGTATAATATGAGTTGTCAGTTTTTTCAGTTGTCAGTTTTATAAATTTAGACATACAAGAATATAAAAAAGCGTTTTAATTCTAAAAAATTAAAATGCTTTTTTTAATATATTAAAACTCTCTTTGTCCTTAGTCTTTTCTCTAATATATAATTAACCTAAAAAATAAAAAAATAAGCACCCAAAAACTTAATATACTTTTTTTTTGTTCTTTGCTTGTTGTTTTTGTTTTACTTATGTTTGTTTTATTTTTGTTTTACAAAAAAATAATTGTACAAAAATAGTTAAATATATTTCCTACTCTTGTATTAGGGCTTTTTTACTTTATGAATTCTTTACGTTCAGTCAATAGATTTTTTTATAAATACCGTTCTTTGTTAATTTGGGGAACGATATTTACCGTTATTTCCAATATTTTTAGCATTGCTCCTGCTCCTATTGTGCGCCATGCGTTTGATTTAATAGAGGAGAGTATAGACATTTATCGTTTGCATACTGGGTTTAAAACCCAGCAAAATATTTTATATGACATTTTTGCATATAATGTGTTAATTTATGGGCTTTTAATTTTATTGATGGCTCTTTTGCGTGGTATTTTCTTGTTTTTTATGCGACAAACCTTAATTGTGATGTCAAGGCATGTAGAATATGACATGAAAAACGAAATATACGCCCACTACCAAAAACTACCACTTTCTTTTTACCGCAAACACAATACAGGCGACCTGATGGCACGTATTTCGGAAGATGTAAGCCAAGTGCGTATGTATGTGGGGCCTGCTATCATGTATGGCATTAATTTGATAACATTGTCAGTCATGGTGATTGCATTTATGTTTTATATTGATGTACAACTTACCTTATATGCGTTGATGCCATTGCCTTTTTTGTCTGTCAGCATTTATTTTGTAAGCAATATTATCAATAAACAAAGCACCAAAATTCAAGAAAGCCTTTCAGGATTATCTACATTTGTGCAAGAATCTTTTTCAGGAATAAGGGTAATAAAAGCTTTTTCAAGGGAAAATGATAGTGTAAAAAACTTTGATGTGGAAAGCGAAAATTACAAAAAACGTGCAATTTGGCTCAACATGGTAGAGGCTTTATTTTATCCCTTAATGTTAGGCTTGATAGGTTTGAGTAATTTATTGGTGGTGTATATTGGTGGCGTTGAAGTGATGAATGGTACTATTACCAATGGTGTAATTGCAGAATTTATTATTTATGTCAATATGCTTACGTGGCCTTTTACAGCGATTGGTTGGATTACTTCTATGAGCCAACGTGCTGCTGCTTCTCAAACACGCATAAATGAATTTTTGAAAATCGAAACTGATATTATTTCTCAAAAAAATCTCACACCAGATATTCAAGGTAAAATTTCTTTCAAAAATGTAACCTTAACCTACCCAGAAACCAATATTACCGCCATAAAAAATATTTCTTTTGAGGTAAAAGCAGGTGAAACACTCGCTATTTTGGGTACAACAGGCTCAGGAAAAAGCACATTGGCAAATCTTATGCTAAGAATGTATGACGTAAGCGAAGGCGAAATTTTGATTGATAACGAAAATATCAAAAATTTGGACATCACACACTTCCGCAAACATACAGGTTATGTACCACAAGAAGTTTTTTTGTTTTCTGATACCATTTTTAACAATGCTAAATTTGGCACAGATAATATTACTGAAAATGAAATTATAGAAGCAACCAAAAATGCAGATTTGTATCAAAATATCATGGATTTTCCTGATAAATTTGATACAAGATTGGGCGAAAGAGGTATTACATTATCAGGTGGGCAAAAACAACGTCTTTCTATCGCAAGGGCAATTATTAGAAATCCAAAAATTTTGGTACTTGATGACTGTCTTTCTGCGGTTGATACGCATACAGAGCATATTATTTTGCAAAATTTGGAGAAAATTATGCAAAACCGCACTTCTATCATTATTTCCCATAGGGTTTCTTCCGCCAAATTGGCACAAAAAATTATCGTATTGGATGAAGGACAAATCGTAGAACAAGGCACACATCAAAGCCTGATGGCTAAAAATGGCACATACAGAGAACTTTACGACAAACAGCTTAGTAGTGAGGTTATTGGTTAGTTTATTCAGTAGTTAATCATTTTGCATAAAAAAAGAAAAATCCAAAAATTTATTTTTAAATAAATTTTTGGATTTTTTATTAGTAAAAGACTGACAACTGAATTAAAAGACAACTTTTTTTATTTTATTTTTGAAAGAAAATTTGCATTTGGCAGATAGCCTTGTGTATCAGCAGAAAATTCAGGTTTAATCCTATCCACAAAATATGTAGAAACTTTACCCATATTTTTTACTTCTATTTCACCTCTTGATGTACAATCAAAATAATCTTTAATAATATTGTATGTACTATCCGAAATATTCACTTTGCCAATCATGCCTACACTTTCCATACGTGAAGCAAGGTTTACAGTATTTCCCCAAATATCATACGCAAATTTGGTTTTACCAATCACCCCTGCCACCAAATCCCCTGTATGCGCACCTACACGTACTTCCCAAAAATCTCCATTGCGTTTTTGTTTTTCTTCCTCCATCCATTTTTGGATTTCAAGTGAGGCAAGCACCACATCAAAAGGATTCGTATTATTGCGATTAGGCACACCACCTGCACACATATAGCAATCACCTATGGTTTTGATGCGTTCTATATTATATTTTTTAGTAATATCATCAAATTGTCCAAAAGTACGGTCAAGTTCTGCGATAAGTTGTTGAGGGGTTACTTGTTTGGCAAGTTTAGAAAATCCTTTAATATCTGCAAAAAAAACAGTCGTAAAATCATAATAGCGTGTTTCAGTAGTGCCTTTTTGTGATAATTCTTCTGCAACTTCTCTTGGTAAAATATTTAAAATAAGTTCTTCAATACGGTCATTTTTCTGTTCAATTTCTGATTTTTGCTTTTTGAGGGTTTTGTTTGCTTTCCAAATCACATTCATCATATATGCCCCAATACCTATTGCTACTATAATCACCAACATAATCACCATTAGCAATTGTAGTCTTTCGTTGGCTATTTTTTTCTCTTTTTCAATACGTTCATTTTCTTCTTTTGATTTTTGTTGTGCAATTGTATGGGCTTCTTTGTCTGCTTTTTGTACTTTTTCAATGGTTGCTTTTTCTTTTTTTACGCTGTCTAAATCGTCCCCCATATTATCCAATTTGTTGTTCATTTCATCTACTTTTTGGCTATGTTCTTGTGCATTGCGTATGGCATCAAGTTCCGCTTTAGTAGGAGGTAAATTACTATTTCTTGGTAAAGTAAGTATCAAAGTACGTTGTAATATCGCATTTTTTTTTGTGATAGGCTCACCTGTATACCCTTCTAATGTAATGACATTGCGGATATTTTCCAACATTTGTTTTGTGCAGTTGGGCAATATTACTTCTCCATTACTATTCGTAATATATACTTGTTGGTTGATACGTAACATATACCCACCCAACCGATTTTTGGCATTAGTTTGCAAGCGTATTGTACATTCACTTTGGGCTAATACATTTGTAAGGAAAAAACTTGTAAGGAAAAAACTTAAAAACAATATTTTTAAGTAATTGGAATGAATTTTTAGGCTATTTTTTTTTTTTAATAAAGAATAAGACATGTTTTTTAAATTTTCTATTTTTTTTAAATTTTTTTATTAAGGATTAAATCCCTAATTCTTTTCTGATTTTTTCAACTTCAGCAATAGAAATATCATTCAATTCACTTATCAGCTCATTGCTAAAACCTTTTTCTACGCCTTTTTTCACGCCTATTCTCTTTTGTTTTTCCACACCAATTCCTACACCAATTTCCACACCAATTTCTTTGCCTTTTTCCCTGCCTTCCATAGTGGCATATTCCGTAACCGCAAACAAATCGTTTGCACGTTTCCAACTTTCTTCGTACATAAGTCTATCTTTTGGTTTGTATTTGGCAATTTCACATTGCGCAAAGAGTTTTAAAAATATTTGATTGTCTGCTTCAGGTGGTATTTTGTCAAAGTTCCCCATGTTTTGAAAAAGATACAACCACTTATCCAAATTTGTGGTTAGTTCATGAGGTTGCTTTTTAAACTTTGGCATTTCTACATATACAAACGTAAGTTTGTCATAAAATATTTCATGCGTTTCAGTATCCATAAGTTGAATGTGTGAAATCGCTTTGTCTGGATTTTGGTTTTGGTCATTAAGCAAAAAATTCAAAAAACAAACTACAAAAACGGGCGTAAGTCTATAATTCCACTCGCCTTTTTCGCCTTGTTCTTGTAGTGCATAAGACGCATAAAATAGACTTCTATCTTTAAAGAAAATTTGTTTTACACGTTGCAATTCCACAATAAACAAGAAACCTCTTTCTGTTTTGCAATGCAAATCAAAAATCGCAGTTCTATCTTTTGTATCTTTGCCTTGTTGGTCGTTTTTTAAATACTGAACGTCAATAATAGTATCATATTTTAAAAATTGGGCAAATAATGTATTCAAAAGGTCTATTAAAATATCTTTATTTTGTTTGCTACCAAATATTTTTTTGAAACCAAAATCTGTGAAAAGGCTAATAAAAGGCTTGTTAAGCATTTGTATCGTAATTTGTGAAATATTTTTTTATAAAAGTATATCCAATTTGTGTAAATACACTTTTATAAAAAAAATTATTGAAATTATACAAAAAAAGCAAGCAATGTTGCGGTAATAGATGCAATCATCGCAAGCCATGACTGACCGTTTGCATTGCCATATTCTAAATCTTTGAAAGAAGCCAACGATTTGAAATAATAAAAAATACCTACCGCCATCAAAAGCCCTGCTCCTACTGCGCCTAATGTACCGCCTGCAATAATTTTGATAACAATACCTACAACGCTGGCAATAGATGAAAGTCCTACAACTGCCATAGAAGTAGAAATGGTTTTACGGGTTTGCAAATGTTTATCGCTCATAGTTTTAATTGATTTTTGGATTTTTATACTTATTTTTTTCCGAATAAATTAAATTGAATAATAATAATAATTAATTTGTACGTTTTTTTTACAAAAATAACAAAAAATAACAAATATTCGTAATAAATATTTATAAAAAATTTGTTCTATGTTTCTAAAAAACACATTAAAATATTCTCTAAATGGGAATTTTTATATTTTATGGGAATTTTTCTAATTATTGTATTACATAAGTTAATGATTATCAATGTTTTATGATATTGGATTATAATTCGTATATATAATACCTGAGATGAAATATCTCAATGCATAGCTAATTGAAGAAAAACTAAAAAAACCTTTCCTTATTAAGGAAAGGCTTTTTTTTAATTAATGCAAAAAATAGTTACCAATATTGGAGGACTAAATATTTACAAAAAAACTACAAAATAGTTGAAAAATCCTCTACTTGTGGGAAACCAGGTGAGGGCTTAGTGCCTTCTCGCACAAGTTGTATGACTTGAAAACCTGCTTCTTTTGCAGAAACCAATTCTTGTGGAATATCTGAAAGAAAAAGAATCTCCTCAGCAGGCACATTAATTTGTTTTTGGATATTGTGATATGAATTTACATCTCTTTTGTGTCCGATATTTGTATCAAAATAATATGAAAAATATGGATTGAGATTGCCAAATGCGGTTGTACCAAACAATAGTTTTTGGGCAGACACCGAACCTGAAGAATAAATTCCCAAACCAATATTTTGATTTTTCCATTTTTCTAATTGTGGTGGCACATCAGGATAGATATGCCCCAATATTTCACCTTTTTGATAACCTTCTGCCCACACCAATCCTTGTAGATTTTTCAAAGCAGTATGTTTGCGGTCAATATCAACCCAATGTAAAAGCGTATCCAAAATCTCTTTTTCAGAAAAATGTTTTTTTTCAGAATTAATATTTTTATCAAGATTTTCTTCTAATACCGTTTTTTCGGTCAAAGCGATTGCTTCTTTTACAATTGGATTTTCTTTATTTTGTGTATAAAAATTCAAAAAATGGTTTTTGAAATAAGGGAAAAGCACTTCATACACAAATGTAACAGCAGTAGTCGTGCCTTCTATGTCGGTCAGGATAAAAGAAATCATGTTTTTTGTTTTATTTTTTTTTATTTTTGAGAAAATTTTTTGTTTTTTATGAAATGTATTCCTTAATAACTGAAAAAACTAATCACCAATCACTTAAATTAGATTTCTACTACGAATGTAGTGCCTACATGTGGCTGACTCCTAAAAGATATTTTCCCATGAAGTTTTTCCACTACTTTTTTTACGACATACAAACCAAGCCCATTGCCTTTTGATTTTTCGTTTCCCCTAAAATAAAGATTAAAAATATTGTGTTGGTTATTGGTGTCAATGCCTTGTCCGTTGTCTGAAACCATAATTTTTAGTTTTGTTTCTTCCAATTCAATTTTTACCAATACTAATGGGTGTAAATTATTAGCAAAATCCACCGCATTTTCCAAAATATTTTCCAAAATAATCATAATAAGGCGTTCTTCTCCTATATATTGCATATTGGGTTGTATTTTGACTTCCCAAATCAGATTTTTTTGCATTACAAAATACACATGTTTTTTCTGAATTTGTTTTATCATATCATCAAAATCAATTTCCTCCAAATTTTTCCCACATTGATATTTTGCTACTTCGTGAATCATTACAAGTTTCATGAGCATTTTATCCATGTTGCGTGCAGTTTCATCAGCATGTCCAAAAAGTATTGAGATTTCTTTTTTTAATTCGTTTAGATTTTGTAGTGTAGCATCTTCAAGCAATATATCAGCAATATTTTTCAGCCCCATAATGGTAGTAAGCGGTCTGCGTAGGTCATGTGAGGAATGATACAAGAAAGTTTCAAGTTCTGTATTACTTTCCAACAATTTATTTGTGATTTCTGTAAGGCTTTGTGTGCGTTCTTGAATCATAAGTTCAAGGTTGCTATTCATCGCCACTACTTCTTGTTGGCTTTTGATAAGTTCGTTATTGAGTTCGTATAATGTGTCTGTGTTTATTTGCAATTCTTCTTTTTGACTTTGGATGGTATTATTAAGATTGGTCAGTTGCTCGTTTGTTTTTTGAGATTTTAAATAGGCTTTTTCCAAGATTTGTTTATGTACTTCAATTTGACTATTTTTTTTGTTAATTTCTGTAGTTTGGTTATAAAGTAATTTATTGATATTTTTTTGTTTTTGATAATAAAAAAGTGCCAACACACCCAATAACAGAGAAACAACAAAAGCCACAATGACAAGATAATTCAGGTTTTTTTGGTAGTTTATTTCTGCATTTTGCAATATTTGTATTTTTTGGGTTTGTATATCTTTTTCTTTTTGGGTTTGGCTTAGTTCGTATTCTATTTCTATACGCGCTACTTTACGCTGGTCTCTATCTGTATTGAGTGCTTGTTGTATATTTTGTGCTTGTTGTTGGTAAGCAAATGCTTGTTGAAAGTTTTGGTTTTGGGCTTCTATTTCTGCCAATATATTATACGCAGTGAGGGTATATTTTTGTAAATCTTTATTCTTAGCATATTTTATGATATTTTTACAGATATTTTGAGCAAGTACATATTTTTTTTGTTTAAAATAAAATTTTGCCAAATGCTCCTCTATATTTGCTATTTCAAAAAAATCGTTTCTTTGCCATGCAGATTTTTGTGCTTGGATATGTGTTTCTTCTGCAAGGTCTTTTTTGTCCAAAAACGTATACAATTCTGCGATTTTGAGGTATGTATTCGCATCTACTGTTCCAAATTTTTGTTTTTGAAAATTGACGCACAAATCCAAATATTCTAATGCAGAATTACTTAAAAATGTATCTTTTGGATTTTTATAAAACATAGACGCTTTGTTAGACCCAATGCCATAAAGCGACATAGCACGCTCATTGTCCGAAGTAGGATATGTATATTTTTGGAGTAATTGCCATGATTTATTAAAATATTCAATGGCTTTTTCTTGTTGTGCTTGTTTTTCCAAAATAAGCCCATGCCAATTATAAATTCGTATTAATGCTTTTTTATCTTTTGATTTTTGACCATAAAATTCTCCTTTTTCGCAAGCCACAATTCCCCTTTTATAATCTTCTCTTTTGTAATAAAAAATAGCAATTCGCCAATAATCCAATGCAAGCCACGTATTATTTTGTATTTTTTCGTGAATTTCTATGGATTTAAGAAATGCTTGTAATGCAAGGACAGGTTTTTCTTGTTTCTCGTATGTCCCCCCTCTCAAACTATATGCGGTTGCTACACCATGTTGATATTGGATTTTTTTTGCATTTTCTTCACACAATCCTAAAAAGTGTAATGATTTGGAGATTTCCCCTTTTTTTTGGTAAAAAATAGCAAAAGAGCGTTCAGACCAATATTCCCCAAAAATGTAATTTTCTTTTTGGGCAATTTGATACGCCAATTCCAATAAATTGTGTACTTTTGGTAAAGATTTTGTAAAATATCGCTCCGCTATAAGATTGAGCCAATCACATTTGGTTTTAGAATTTTTCAAAAAAGGTAACACACGCTCCAAACTATCCAATGCCCAACCCTCAAAATCGTCTTCTTTTTGTGCAAAATACAACTCTTGCATTTTGCTATCCCATTGTTTTGCTAATAAAGCATTATTATCTTGTGCGTATACATATATTGTTCCAGAAAACCCCAAAAAAATACACAAAACGACTCTAAAAAAATACAAATTGTTGTTCTACAATTTTTTTTATTTTCTCCATAAATACTTAAAATACCTATTTTTATTGATTTATGAAAAAAAATTTATTGATTTTCAAAAATAAGGTTAATTTTATTAAAAAAAAAATCCTACATAAAAATAATAAAAGCTAATCAAATAAAAGCGAATCACTTAACTTTTAACTTCCTTAAAATATTCGGGCTACAATCTTATCATAATTTTTGTCCAAAATTTTATTTTTTGCCAAAAAGTAAAATTTTTATAAGGCGAAAAAATACTTTTCCTAAAAAAAACACCAAAATCATAGCCTAATTTTGTTTGTCCTGCAAGGTATTTTTCTATTCTTTTCGCAAAAAAATCAAAAAGCAAATGTTCATCAAACGTGATTTTTAACGTTGCCATGTTTCCCATATTTTGATTAAAAGCAATATTTTCTTTATTTTTATCTAAAATTAATAACACAAAACTTTCCATTTCTTCTAAAAACGATACAGAAATTTTGTCTTTGTATATAGTCATAAGTGCATGATACAAGTCCAGCATATCGTCTGTTGCCTGAATACCAAAAAAATATTTAAGATTTTTTTTCCTTATGCGATAAAAACTTTCTGTAAGTGTATCACTTTTCTTGGTTGTGATGCGTGTTGGAAGGTCAGTATAATGAATGAGCGTTTGCGGAAGGTTGTATATGGCAAGTCCTTTTTGCACCATTCTCCCCCACGCCTCAAAATCTTGTCCAAGTTTATAACTTTCGTCATAATATTGGATATGTTGTTGCCAATCTGTTACCCTTATCACAGCGTTGCTATGAATAATAGGATTAGCACTCAATAAATGTACTTTTATGCTTTTGGTATCAATAGGAAGTGTTTGATAAAATGCTTGTCTTTCCAAATTTTCGCAATGTGCATACGCACCTAAAAGCGAAATTTGAGGGTTTTTGTCCAAAAAATCTATTTGAATTTGTAATTTTTCGGGATACATGATGTCATCAGCGTCAAACCTTGCTATGTATTTTATATTATTTTTTGTACTGTTTTTTGTTTGATATACATAAAATTTATCCCAAAGTAAATTTAAAGACTTTGTAAGTCCTTGATTTTGTTGGTTTTTCCAAATTTTTATGCGGTTATCTTTTTGGTGATATTGTGTCAAAATCTCCCATGTATTGTCTGTGGAATCATCATCTATTATCCATGTTTCCCATTGCGCAAAAGTTTGCTTTAAAATGCTATCAAGTGTGTTTGAAAGGGTTTCTTGTGCATTGAACGCACTCATAAAAATTAGAATAGGCAAAATGTTTTTTTTGGGGTTTAAAAAAAATAATAAATACAAGAATTTTTCTAATAACAACAATAATTCAAAAATATTATAAATGGTATGAGCCCTATAAATAAAGCATATTATTTTTATTCCATTGTTTTTTAAAATATGTGCTAAAAAAAAATAATCATGCCTAATAATCATATTTGCATACATGGTAAAGTTTACAACTAATTTAATAGAAAAATTTTTTTAAAAAGTATTATATTTGCGAATATAAATCAATTTTTACCCAAATTTTATTTTAAAAATTTACTAAAATCAATTCTATATATTATGAACTTGAAAATTACAATGGTTAAAACAGTTATCTTATTTTTATGTCTTATAACTGCATGTGCACCTTTTTTTCGTAGTGAAAAAAAACTAAAAGGCAGAAACGAGTATGAAAAAGAAGAAAGCAAAAAAATGCGTCCTGACCGCCCTGACCTTGCTTTTTTGCAAGATTTTAAACGCACAAAAGACCCTGCAACAGGCACGATTCCTTATGAAAGAGCCATACAAGCGTTTGAGTATACGAAACGCAAACTCAAAGAAAAAGCTGCAATTACAGGTGTTAATTGGACAGAAAGAGGACCAAACAACATAGGGGGACGCACTCGTGCTTTAATGTATGACCCCAATGATGCAACAAATGGCTATAAAAAAGTATGGGCAGGTGGTGTAGCAGGCGGATTATGGTACAACAATGATATTACTGACGCCAATTCATCTTGGCTAAATGTAAACGATTTTTGGGCAAATATGGCAATTTCTTCTATTGCTTATGACCCAAGTAATACCCAAATTTTTTATGTGGGCACAGGCGAAGGTTGGTTTAATGTAGATGCAGTAAGAGGAGCAGGTATTTGGAAAACTACTAATGGTGGGGCTACTTGGAATGTACTCGCAAGCACATCAAGCAGTGCTGAATTTCCCCATGTAAATAAAATAGTTGTTACTTCTGGGGGAGTAGTGCTTGCAGGTACAAGGGGGAATTTTACAAACAGAGGCGGTATCCAACGGTCTACTGACGGAGGGGCAACATGGACAAATGTATTAGCCCCTTTTAGGAATATAGGCGTAACAGATGGTGCTACATATGATTGGTGTGCGGATTTAGAAATTGCTGCGAATGGTGATATTTATGCAAGTTTTGCACTTTATACCACAAGCAAATTATACAAATCAACAGACAATGGGGCTACTTGGACACTTTTAAATTATGGGGCTGCCACAGGCACACCTGGGCGTATTGAAATAGCAACTGCACCAAATGATGCAAACACGCTTTATATTGTAGGATACAACGCAGCAGCAACAGGTAGCAATGACGTTTCTTTTTTCAAAAAAAGTACAGATGGCGGAAGCACATGGTCAAATGTAACCATTCCCAAATACATAACTAACACCGGAACATGCGCTCAGAGTACAACCCATTTTACAAGGGCACAATGTTGGTATGATTTAATCCTAAAAGTACATCCTACTAATAAAGACTTAGTAATTGCTGGGGGCGTGGATTTAATACGTACAACTAATGGAACAGGTGCAACTGCTGTTTGGGCGGGTATTTCTTATTGGACAGGTGTAACGTGCGGTCTTTCTATTGTGCACGCAGACCAACATGCTATAGCCTTTCACCCAACAAATTTTAACCAAGTAATATTTGGGAATGATGGCGGTGTTTTTTATTCTGCTGATGCAGGAAATAGCGGTGTAGCAACTCCTACTATTTCAAGTAGAAACAAAAATTATAATGTAACCCAATTTTATGCAGTTAGCACAAAAAACCTTACAAACTCTACATTTTTTGTAGCAGGTGCGCAGGATAATGGCTCTTTAATTACCAACGGTTTCCAAGCAAAACCAGCAAGAGAAGGTACAGGAGGTGATGGAGCGTATGCTTTTGTAGACCAAGATAACCCAAATATTGTACTTACTGCTTATACCAACAATAGCTCTTATATTTCTACTGATGGAGGGTATTTGTTCGCCACATTGATAAATGACCAAGCAACAGGCGAATTTATCAATCCTTCTGCGTATGACAGCCAAGCAAATATTTTTTATGCCAATAAAAATACAACCTCTATGTATAGGGTTACAGGCATAGGAGGAACCCCCACTACTACTTCGCCTACAATTACCATAGATGGAAGTGCAACGTATATTTCTGCTATAAAAGTATCACCTTATACCGCTAATACAATATTTGTGGCTACTGACAATGGTTTCGTATATCGTGTAGCGAATGCACACACAGGCAATATGACTGCTACACGCATAGGAAGTGCAACCGCCATCGCAGCAGGCACTATATCAAGCATTGATGTAGGGGCAACAGACAACCAAGTAATGATTACATTCTCCAATTATGGTATTAATTCTGTATTTGAAACCCTCAACGCAAGTTCAAATGGAGCAGCTACTTGGACAAATAAAGACAATGCCTCTTTGCCTGATATGCCTATTCGCTGGGGTTTGTATAATCCAAGCAATTTTGCACAAGTATTATTAGCAACAGAAGCAGGTATTTATTCTGCGGATAATTTTAACAATGCAACCCCTGGATTTGCTCCTACTGCCAACGCACTTGCCAATGTGCGTTGTGATATGCTCCAATACAGGGCAATAGATAAAATGGTTGTGGTAGCAACACATGCGAGAGGTATTTTTACAACTGATGTATGGTCTTCAAGCCTTGCAGATTTTGATTATACGCAAACTTCTTGTAATACTGTAACATTTAATGATGGTAGCCTAAAACCAAATAATTCATGGGCTTGGGACGTAAATGGTGACGGTATTACAGACTATACCACCCAAAATCCTACACATACATATCCTTCTGCAGGTGTATATAGTGTACGCCTAACAATTGCAAATGGCACAGTTACCACCACCAAAAATGAATTTATTACCATTACAGGTGTTGCACCTACTACTTCTTCTTGTGTGGTTGCAAACAATTCAAATAGAAGCAATGGATTAGGCATTATGAATTTTTCATTAAACACAATCAATAACGATACACCACCTGATGATGGTGCTTACCAAGATTATAGTTGTTCAAAAAGTACAACCCTTTTAGCAGGTACCCTTTATACAGTTACCCTAAAAGTAGGTGATGGTACAAATGCAATGGGGGTTAGATTGTATGCAGATTATAATAATGATGGCGATTTTGCAGATGCAGGCGAAGATGTAGGTTCCAGTGCTTCAAATACGACCATTACAAAAACCATCAACATTACACCTCCTGCTACAGCCACTAAGAACACAAATTTACGTTTACGTATTATATCCAGATTTGGGGCTATACCTACATCTTGTAGTGATGCAAATACTTATGGACAAGCAGAAGATTATATGATTATTGTAACAGATGCACTTTCTTGGACAGGAAACACAAGTGCTGATTGGAATATTGCTTCCAATTGGAGTACAAGCGTAGTGCCTACTGCTTTCAATGATGTAATCATTCCGACAGGTCGTCCAAATTATCCTAATATTACTACTACTACCCCAGTTTGTAAAAATATTACTATCAATACAGGTGGAAGTATTGTGATAGGAAATAGCGGAAATATAAGAGTTGGCGGAAGTATGATTGTAACAGGTTTGTTGAGTTATACAGGCACAACCACTCAAAATTTAATCGGAAATAATATTACATTAAATGGTGGAGAATTACGCATTAATAATCCCCAAAATGTAACCCTTACAAATTCTTTGATTGCTACTGCAGCAGGCAGCACAGTAAATATTCAATCAGGAAAATTATTGCTCAATAGATTTAATATTGATTTTGGAGCAAATGGCACACTTATTGAAAATCGTGCAACAAATGCAATCGTTACGGATTATACGCCAAATCTTCATATTGGTGATAAAGGCGGTTTCCTTCGTTTTACCAGTAGAACAACCAACGCAACGCTTACGCAAATCGCTGGTTCAGGTATTCACCTTGCCAATGCTGGAACAGTAAATATTGACCGTTATCATTATAGAGGTTCCGTGTCAGGATTTTCGCCAGGTGGCACTATCAAAAAAGTATACGAAATCACAGGAACACCTACAAGTGCAACTATGCGTATAGAATTTGCTAATGATGAACGTTTTAACATGATAAGCAATAATACAAATACTAAATTGTTTAGGTATGATGGCACAAATTGGATATCGCAAAATGGTACTTGGACAGGCGCAAGTTATCCGCATTATGTAGAACTTACTGGTATTTCTGCTTTTTCACCTTGGACGGTAGGCAATAATGTAAATGCCCTGCCTATTACATTGTCGTCATTTGTAGCAGAACGAAAAACCAACGCACAAGTAAATCTTACTTGGGTAACACAAACAGAAACAAATAATGAAGGTTTTGATGTTGAAAGAAGTTTTGATGGACAAAATTTTGAAAAAGTAGGCTTTGTTGATGGATTGGGTAATTCAAGTATAGGAAAAACGTATTATTTCATTGACCAAAATTCAGAAGCAAGTTACTACCGCCTTAAACAAATTGACCTAAACAGAACTTTTAGTTATAGTGATGTGCGTTTTGTAGAAGGAATTGGCAATGAGAATTTGGTTATTTTTCCTAATCCTGCCAAAGAAACCATTAGCCTAAAATTGCCTAAAAAAGTAAATTCACAAGAAATAGGCAAATTGCGTATAGTGGATATGCAAGGCAAAGAAAATAATATATTCAATGGAAAAATGGGAGATGCTGAAACATTTTTGAAAAACCACATTTCAACACTCGCAAATGGTGTTTATATCATAGAAATTCAAACCCAAAATGGCAGTTTCAAACAAAAATTTGTAAAAGAATAAGATTTTAAAGTTTTTTGTGTACTCATCATTCATAAAACGATTTAAAAAATTCTTGTAGAAAATAAATTATTCAATAAATTATTTTTTGCGAGAATTTTTCGTTTTTTTTGCAAAAATTAAAACAAAAACGGTACTAAAAAAATTACTCATAAATTATGCGATTTTCTGAAAAAATTGTGATTGTTACAGGCGGAGCGCAAGGCATTGGCTTTGCTATTGCACAATCATTTGCACAAGAAGGTGCTACTGTTATTATTTGGGACGTACAACACGAAAAAGCCGAAACCGCTGTCCAAACCATTGAAAATCAAGGCGGAAAAGCCTACGCCCAACAAGGTGTTGATATTACGTCATTGGCAAGTACCGAAAAATATGCGAAAGAAATATACGAAAAATATGGCAAAATTGATATTATTGTCAATAACGCTGGTATTGTGCGTGATGCCTCTTTTCTCAAAATGACCGAAGAACAATGGCACCAAGTAATTAACGTAAATTTGACAGGCGTATTTAATTGCACCAAAGCAGTAATCCCATACATGACCACCAAAAACTTTGGCAGAATCATCAATATTTCTTCTGTGTCGGGTTTGTTTGGTAATTTTGGGCAAACAAATTATGTGGCTTCAAAAGCTGGTGTATCTGCCTTAGTAAAAGTGTGGGGCAAGGAATTGGGCAAATACAACATTACCGCCAATGCCATAGCACCAGGGCCTATAGCAACTGATATGCTGGCAACTGTGCCTGAAGACGTACTCAACCAAATGCGTAACCGTGTGCCTGTTCGCAGAGTAGGCGAAGGCACTGACATTGCTCATGCTGTGCTTTTCTTTGCTGACGAAAAAAGCAGTTTTGTTACAGGGCAAACGATTTGTGTAGATGGTGGTTTTACACTTGGTTAATAGTTATTCCCTTTCGGGCTATAATTTACTAAATTTAGATACTTAATTGGATAACACCTTCAAGGTTTTTTAGACCTTCAAGGTTTTTAAAACCTTGAAGGTCTGAAAAAATCATACAAACATCTGCTGTAATAACCCCTTTTTGTACGCCTGTATGGATTCTAACTCCTGAGTTGCAAGCAATATTTTTTGGTCTATCATACCCAAAAATTCGCCTATTAATTTTTGTTCAGGAAGGGAGGGGAGGGAGATTTTAAATTTAGCAACACTTGGGGCTGTTAGTTGTGGAACTCCTGTGCTTTCACTAAGAAAATTAATTTTATTTATAACATTTTCAAAAAAATGAATTGAAATTTTGATTTTATCTTTTGGTTTTAACACAAGTAATCTAACTATTGGGTAGAATTTTTCATTTCTTGCATTTGCAATGCCTAAATTTCCTCTTCCTGTAACTGTAATTACTTCTCCATCAATTTTATAAATATCGGAATATCCATACAAACCTTTGTTTTTTTCTGAGTTTGCAAATATTGGATATTGAAAAATATTTGTTTTTTCTTTATTTACGTGTTCTTTTTCAATATCTCCACCAGCAGAAATATTAAAAACCTCCCCCAACTTTTTCATTTCCCAATCGGGGAAAGGGTTATTATTTTCATCTTTGAAGCGAATTTCTTGGGAGAATATCTGTTGCATGATGCCTTTTTTGTAGAGGGTAAGCAGGCGTTTTTTTTCTTCCAACAATGATATTTTTTTGTCTATCACACTAAAAAAATCGCCTATGAGTTGTTGTTCTTCCAAACAAGGGTAAGAAACATATATTTTCTCAAAAAAATCATTGATAGCCACATTTAACAATCCATGATTTCTTGCTCCTTCTGTTACGATATTATATAAATAGCGATTTATTCTATCTGTGTCAAAAAAATATTCAAAAAAATATTCAGAATTTTCATTTTTGTCTTTTAAAGAAAAACAGATATACAAAGTAGACAAAACGCCTTTTTCATAATATTTCAATCTTTTGATTGCACCATAAGGATAACCTTCACACCAACCTTTATTATATGCAAAATCTCCTTTGTGCAATAAATAATAATGGCTTGTATCTTTTGAGGCAATATCTTTTGTGTAATAAATTCTTTGATTTATAAGCCCTTGGTGCGCAGAAAAAGTTAAGGTATTACTATTTTTTTCTTTATTTTTCCTCGTTACTCTTTCAAAAATCTCCCCCAGCGTTTTCATTTCCCATTCGTCAGTAAATTCTGGGAAGCGTAATTTTGGTATGTTCATAATTTTGGTGTTTGATGTTTATTGCTCAAAAAAGTTGATTATCTTTGCTGGTGTTTTTTTATATTATTTTTTTACAAAAATAAAGAAAAATAAGAAAACTTTTACGAAAAATTTTAAACAAAGAATAATGACAAAAAATAAAAGTTGGGCAATTATAGACATAGGTACGAATACTGTGAGCATGATTATTGCCCAAAAAACAGAAAAGAAAGCGATAGAAGTTCTCGCAGAAACGGAATTCCCTGTATTTATTGGGCATGAAGGCTTGAAAAATAAAATTATTACAGTTGAAGGTATTGCACGTTTGCAAGAGGCATTTACGCATTGCAAAAAAATATGGGAAGATTATCAAATTCCGCTTACACAAGTGCGTGGCGTAGCTACAAGTGCTATACGCAATGCCCAAAATGGGAATGCGGTTATGCAACAGATTTTCGAGGATTTTGGGGTAGAAGTAGATATTATTTCAGGCGAACAGGAGGCGGAATATATCTATTTGGGTGTGCGTGAATCGCTACAATTTTCGGATAGAACGGTGTTGATTATGGATATTGGGGGTGGAAGTGTGGAATGTATTTTGGGCAATGAAAACCAAATTTTTTGGAAAAAAAGTATTGAATTGGGCGTACAACGCATAAAAGATATGTTTGGTAAACATGACCCAATGACTGATATTGAAATCCAAAACCTTGATTTTTACCTTGAACTGCAATTTGCACCCTTGACCAAAATCCTACAACATTATGTACCTGAATTTTTGGCAGGCTCTGCGGGTTGTTTTGACACATTGGCATATATGCACCTCAATATGGAAGAAACCGAAAAAGAAATAAAAACGAAAATCAACGGTTGCAAAATCCGTACAGAGGATTTTTATAGCATTTATCAAAAAGTAATTAATGCACCTCTGGCAGATAGACAAACTATGCGTGGCATGGTGCATAGGGCTGAAATGATGCCTTTTGCTATTTCTTTGGTAAAATTTGTATTGCAAAAAAGCGAAGTAACCGAAATACAAGTTTCAAACTTTTCACTGAGAGAAGGATATTTTTTGGGAAAAGAATTTTAATTTTAACGCCAAAGCAAGAAAATACAACCAATCAACGTAATCACCAACCCAATAATAAAAGCTACTTCAAAACCAATCGTTGTACCCAACGCCACAAATAAAAACCAAATACCCAAACTAATCACAAGCGATACCAAGAAAAATAAAAAAAATTCAGGGCTTTGAAACATCAAATCAAGCAATCCCCACCAAACTTCTTTTTGTTTGCGAATACCTTTTTTACGAAATTTTTTAGCAGATTTTTCTTGGTATTTAGATTTATATTTTGAAAATTTTTCTTCCAAATTAAAAAAGTCAAGTGCAGAAAAATTTAATTTCTCAAAAAAATACTTTTTTTCTTTTTTAGGTTTTTGAATTTGTTTTTTTGTGATGGCATTTTTTTGAGCAGATAATTTGCTTTGTAAAAACAAATTATTTTCATACAATGAAACAGGCTCAGAAGCGTGTATGTTTTTGGTGTTTGCAACAAATAAAAAAACAAAAAGAATTGTATAAATAAAGGCGTGATGTATTGTTTTTAACATATTTTTAGCACTTTAAATGTTTGTAATAATATTTTTTCGTAACCTTTTGGGTTAATATCTTGGGTTAATATCTTATTTTTTATATTTTGTAACAGCTTTTACCCACAAAATTACATTTTTATTACAATTTTATTACAATTTTTATGATTTTTTTTATTTAGCACAAAAAATAACCACATTCCCCCCCAGAAAATGTGGTTACATAAAAATAAGAATTACTTTTTATTTTCAGTACAAAAGTATGTTAAATTTTATAAAAAACCTTTTTTTAATCCAGTTTTTTTATTTCCCAAAAGCGTAATAATATTCTTCCTCCTCCCCTGCATAAAAACCGCTTACAAATACACCCCCTTTAATATTTTTGACTTTTTGTATAAAATCTTCTACATTTTTTACAGGATTTCCACCTACTTTTGTGATGACGAAGTTTTCACGCATTTCGGTTTGTTTTTGTACTTTTCCATTGAGGATTTTGACTACTTTTACGCCATTATCCACATTGACCGCTTGTTTATCAGCAGTTGTAATTTCTGCAAGCTCTAAGCCTAATTTTTGCAGCAGATTATCCGAATTATTGCTTTTTGCGGAGAGTTCTTGATTGCCATTTTCATTTTTAAGGGTTACTTGCAGTGTTTTTTCTGTGCCATTGCGATTGATAAGTATTGCGAGTTTGTCGCCAGGTCTTTTGCGTGCAATTTCTTCCAATAATTCAGGCGAACTTTTGATTTTCCTACCATCAATGCCTATCACGATATCACCACTTTGCATACCGCCATCTTTGGCTGCACTATTTGGTTGTAGGCTTTCTATATAAACCCCTTCTGTGATGTTTTTGATGCCTTTTTCTTTTGCAAGATTGCCATCAAGTTGGCGGATTTGTGCCCCCAAATAGCCACGTTGCACAGTACCATATTCAATCAAATCTTTCACAATTTTTTTCACAATATTAGAAGGCACTGCAAAAGAATACCCTGCATAACTACCATTTGGCGAAGCTATTGCGGTATTAATGCCTATCAATTCGCCTTTTGTATTGACCAATGCACCACCACTATTCCCAGGATTTACCGCAGCATCAGTTTGAATAAATGACTCAATAGGTGCTTTGTCTTTTTGCCTCAAAATATCCAAATTTCTACCTTTTGCACTCACAATACCTGCGGTTACGGTAGATTCCAAGTTAAACGGATTGCCTACAGCCACCACCCATTCGCCTACACGCACATTATCCGAATTGCCAAAAGCAACAATTGGGAGGTTTGTTTCTTTGATTTTGATAACTGCCAAATCCGTAGCAGGTGCTGTGCCTACGATTTCAGCTTTGTAAGTACGTTTGTCTTGCAAAATCACTTCAATCTCAGTAGCATCACCTACCACGTGATTATTGGTAACAATATAACCATCTTTGCTAATAATAACACCAGAGCCAGAGCCTTGTGATTTGCCACCACGTTGGCGAGGATTGAAAAAATCTTCACCTTCGCCAAAAAATTCTTTGAACAAATCAGGCATATTTCCCCTACCACCTTGTTCTTGTTTGCGAGATGCCCCATTATTACCACCAAAAGTTGCCATAATATGCACTACACCTGCGGTAGTTTTTTCTGCTACTTGCACAAAATCAGGCGTACCACCTTCAAAACCCTTGCGGGCAAGTTGTGTAATATTTTTTTGGTTGTCTGCACCTTCTTGTAAAAAAACATTCCTGCGGTCAAAGCCCACCAATTTGTACAACCCTAATGTCATCAAACTGCTCAACAGTGCTACGCCCAAAAGCATAAGCCATGATTTTGAATTTTGTTGCATAATTATTTTATATGTGTTTAGTTGTATTTTTTAATTTTAAATAATAAAAATGTAGTATAAAATGTTTATTTTATTTGTCATATTTTTCTTTTCAAATAAACAATATTTTTGCAAAAAAACGTTCAAAAATCCTACAAATTCCCTTTTTTTGGTTTTATTTTAACAAAATTTAAGAGAAAAAATGACATTTTGGCATATTAGTATTCAATTTTTCCAGTAGCCAGTCTATTCAGTAATTCGTTTTTTAGTTTAAAATGCGTTTTTATTGAAAAAACCAATTACCAAGTTTTGTTAAATTTTTCTTAAATTTATTTTTTTTGCATTTAAAAAAATAAAAAAAATGTTGTAAGGACATATCACAAAGCACGTCAAACTATAGAACATATTAAAAAAATTGTCAAAATTCCGTTATTTTTTATGAAAAAAAATATTTTTTCCGTTATCACACTTCTTCGCTTTTCGCTAAGTTTTTACTTGTTTTTTGTTGTATTTTTATATTCAAAAAATACTTTTTCCCAAGAATCCACAAAAAAAAATACCCAAAATATTGCTCAGAATATTATCCAAAATACCATGTTGGAAGGGAATTTTTTGTTTGAAATTGAGGATAAAAACCAAATATTTCCTTTTATTATTGCTTTTGAAAATCAAGAAAAAAATGCGTTTGTACGCAACGGAAGTGAAAAATTAGCTTTTGACCGCACCGAAAAACGTGGTGCGGATTCTCTACATTTGTACATGGATATTTTTGAAAGTGTGGTTTTTATTAAAAAAATTGACCAAGAAAATCTAATTTTTCAATGGGAAAGAAGCCACAACAAAAATGATGTAAAAATAAGTCGTACAATTACATATAAAGCAAAAAAAATTAAAAATTTAGACAAATTTTCTCTGCCAAAAGTTGCCAAAAATGCCCAAATTGGAGGACGTTGGGACGTACAATTTATAGACGACAAAGGCAAGGCATCAGACGCAGTAGGTGAATTTACCCAAAAAGGAACCCAAATAGAAGGCAGTTTCCTTACACCGACAGGCGATTATCGCTATATTTCGGGCGAAATATCAGGCAATTCTTTTGCATTGTCATCTTTTGGCGTATATAGTGCAGTATTGGTCAAAGGTAATATCCAAAATGACAGCCTGCATGCGGAATTTTTTGGGGCAAGAGGTGGAAAAAGAATTATCAAAGCAAAACGCAACCCAAATGCAAAATTGCCTGACGCCTCAAAATTAACCTATATGAAAGAAGGTTTTGATAAAATTGATTTTAATTTCCCAAATCTTGCAGGCGAAAAAATCAGTTTTTCTGACAAAAAATTTGAGAAAAAAGTAAAAATCATTCAACTTATGGGTTCTTGGTGTTCTAATTGTTTGGACGAAAGCACTTATTTGGCAAATTGGTACAAAAAAAATCAAAAACGAGGCATTGAAATTATTGGCTTGTGTTATGAACGTAGTCCTGCTTTTGAACAAGCTTCGCAACGTGTCCAAAAACTACAAAAACGCCTTCAAATTCCTTATACATTACTTATCGCAGGTGTAAACGAAAAACAATCTGCCTCTGAAACATTGCCTATGCTTAATGGCGTAAGTGCATATCCAACCACGATTTTTATTGACAAACAAGACAAAGTACGCTACATTCATACAGGTTTTTCAGGCCCTGCAACAGGCATACATTATGAAGAGTGGCAAAGAGAATTTAATGCGTTGGTGGATAAATTGGTAAAAGAGTAATTATTTTTTTCAGTAGTTCGTTTCTCATTTAATGGTGCGGGCAAAAAATAATATTTATCAACTAAAAAAACTGACAACTCATATTACACCTATCAAAATTAAAAATTCTGATAGGTGTATTTTTTTTACTAATTTCCTAAAAAATAAAAAAAAAACAGGAAAATACGTAATAAATTTCCTAAAAAAGCAACCAATTTGCAAAATTTTGTTCTTATTATTGTTTTTATTTTTGTAAGACAAATTATTTTTCATTTATTTAGCCTTTTATTTCTATCTATCTCTTAATTATTTTTATGACTTTATTTTTAAAACATTTCAAAATATTTACACAGGAAAAAAATCTATTAAAAAAATCATTTCTTTTTTTTATTTTAATTTCTTTTTTTAGCTCTTTATTTTTTGTTTCGCACATACAAGCTCAATACACCATAAAAGGCAAAATCACTGATGCAGGCAATAATGATGCGTTATTGGGGGGAGAGGTTTTTGTAAAAGGGAAAAAAAATTTTGGAGCAGTAACTGATTTTGATGGTTATTATACCATTAGCAATCTTACTGCACAAGAACTCAACGACAGTATCACAGTGCTTTTTTCGGGTTATACGAGCAAAACCAAAGCTATAAAATCCTTGCAAAAAGACAAAGACCCAAATACTTTTTTGTGTAATTTTCAACTTGACGAAGAAAATGACAAAAAAGAGGAGGTTGTGCTAAAAATTGGCGAAGACAAAGCATTTCCGATAATGCGAAAACTTCTTGCCAACAAAGACAAAAACGACAAAAGGAAATTGCCACAATATGAATATGAAAGCTATGTAAAAATGGAGCTTGATATTGACAATGTTACTGAAAGTTTTTCTAAACGAAAAGTCATCAAACAAATAAAAGGGGCAATGGACAGTTTAGGCGGATTGACCAACGAAGAAGGAAAACCTTTAATCCCGCTTTTTATTTCTGAAACTATCTCAAAATTTTATTACCAAAAAAGCCCTGAACGCAAAAAAGAAGTGGTTATGAAAACCAAAATAGAAGGCGTAGGTTTTGGAGATGATTCGCCTATTACCCAAATATTGGGGGCATCTTTCCAAGAATATAATTTTTATCAAAATTGGATGAGTGTCTTGGGCAAAGATTTTGTATCACCTTTGGCAGATAGTTGGAAAGCACATTACAACTATTACCTGGTGGATAGTATGGCTTCTATATCAGGCAAAAGATGCTATTTGATTGAAGTAGAACCACGCAGAAAAGCAGATTTGGCTTTTACAGGTAATATTTGGGTAGATTATGAAACCTACGCCCTTAGGCAAATTGATGTGGCAATCAGCAAAGAAGCAAATATCAATTTTATAGAAAAACTAAAAATCCAACAAGAACTTTCACCTACAGAAGCAGGTGCGTGGATGCCTATCAAAACAAGGGTATTGGTGGATATTGCAGAACTTACCAATAAATCAGCAGGGATTTTGGCAAAATTTTATGTGTCTAACAAAAATATTGACCTAAAAAAAACCTACCCAATTAAATTTTATAGAGATGCTATTGAAATGGACGTGAATGCCAAAAATTATGACAAAGATTATTGGGTCGGTGCAAGACATGATTCACTCACAGCTTCTGAAATACGTACTTATGCCCTCATTGACACCATCAAACAAGTACCATTGGTAAAAACTTATACTGAAATTATCAAAGTTCTTAGTTCTGGTTATAAAACGATTGGAAAAATTGATTTTGGAAATTATGCCTTTACCTATGCTTTCAATGATATAGAAGGGCATCGTTTTAGATTTGGTATGCGTACAAATGATAAATTTAGCAAATGGTTTGAATTTTCGGGTTATGGGGCGTATGGCATAGCAGATAAAAGGTTTAAATATAATGGACAAATGCGTTTTTTGCCTTCTCGCAAAATTTGGACAGAGATTACGGTAGGTCGCAATGAGGATATTGTACAAATAGCCAATAACCAAGATGCGTTGGCAAGCTCAGGCGTATTTTTGGCATCTTTAAATTTTTTTAATGTAAGTACAAGAAGTCCTTTTTTTAGAAAAGAAAACTTTTTTGCAGTACAAACCGATTTTTTTAAAGGTTTTACACAAGTCGTAAAATTTAGACAAAGGGAGTATCAACAAATTGGACAGCATTTTGCCTATTTTCCACAAGAAAATGTTATTAATTCGCTCAAAGATGATTTTAATACCACCGAAATAATTTTTGAAACACGCCTTGCCAAACAAGAAACCTTTTATTATGCAGGTAACTATCGCAGAAGTTTGGGTACTGCCAAATTGCCTATTATGACGTTTCGCTATACAATGGGTATAAAAGGTTTTATGGGTGGTGATTTTCATTATGACAAATTTTCTTTGGCATTTGACCAAAGCCTTAATTTAGGTTCTCTTGGGCGTACCAATTATTCTTTGACAAGTTCTTACACGCCTTCCAAATTGCCTTATCCACTTTTGGAGGTACATGTAGGAAATAGAGGTATTTTTTACAATTTTTTTGGCTATGGTTTGATGAATTTCTTGGAATTTGCAAGCGATAGACATGTTTCTTTGAACATGGAACACAACTTTAAAGGTTTGGTTTTTAATAGTTTACCCTATATCCGTAAATGGAAATTGCGTAGTTTCGTAGCAGCCAATATACTTTGGGGAAGTTTGAGAGACGAAAACCGCAATCTTGTGCCTTTGCAAGACCAATTTGGGAATAGTGTCGCGCAACCAAAAGGACTTGGCGAAACGCCTTATATAGAACTTGGATATGGTATCAGCAATATTTTTAAGTTTTTTAGGGTAACTTTCCTACATAGAACTACTTATTTAGACCAACCAAATATCCGTAAATTTGGGGTATTTTTCTCTGCAAGATTTGATTTGTAATTTCTCTAAAATAATACAAAAAAGCGTTCAAATATTTGAATGCTTTTTTTATGGAAAATAACATTACGAAAAATAAACAATTATGCAATTCATTTAAAAAAATTCATTTTTATTGATTATTTTTGTGAAAGATAGTATTTTTAATTCTTTCTTTTAATAAAAAAACAACATACTTACAAATAACACTTACAAATAAAAAATGGCAGATAACCAAATAACTTATGGACTACATTGCAATTCGGAAGAATTGGAAAACTTTATCACACATATCTTAAATACAAATAACACCCTTGAAAGCAAAGGCAAACGCAAAACGCCACTCTGTATTTGGGGGACACATGGTATCGGAAAAACGGAAACTGTAGAAAATTTTGCCAAAAAAAATGGCTACAAATGGGTTTATATTGCCCCTGCACAATTTGAAGAAATGGGTGACCTCTTGGGTATGCCTCGTACAACCACAGATGGCAAAAAATCTTTTACAGAATTTAGCCCACCAAGTTGGGTGCCTACCGAAGAAGAAAAAGGCATTTTATTGATTGATGACGTAAATAGGGCTGATGACCGTATTCTCAGAGGTATCATGCAACTGCTCCAAAATTATGAGCTTGTAAGCTGGAAATTGCCAAAAAAATGGCATATTATCCTCACTGCAAACCCTGACGGTGGCGATTATTCAGTTACACCAATGGACTTTGCCATGATTACGCGTATGATTCATACAACATTGAATTTTGATGTAAAAACATGGGCAAAATGGGCAGAAGAAAACAATATAGATGGACGAGGCATACATTTTGTACTCACAAACCCTGAACTTGTAGCAGGAGAACGCACTACGCCACGTACTTTGGTGCAGTTTTTTGAAAATATTGCACACATTGAAAACCTGAAAGAAAACATCAGTTTGGTCAAAATGTTGGCTGATGGTTGTTTGGATACCAATACCGCAGATGCGTTTGTCGCGTATGTCAATCAAGATTTGAGCAAATTAATCTCACCAGAAGAAATACTTTTTTCCCAAAATTTTGAGGAAGATGTGTACAACCGCATCAAAGATTTTTTTGAACAAAGCACCAAACGAGCAGATATTTTGTCTGTTATGTGTACCAGACTTGTAAATTTCTTGAATAATTACCAAGAAAAATTTACCAAACAATCTTTGGAAAACCTAAAAAAATTCCTTAAAATAGATTTTTTTCCAAATGATATTCGCCTTGTTACCGCCCAACAACTCGCACAAGTACAAAATAAAGTGGTAAGAGATGAGATTTTTAAAGATGGCGAATTAGCATTTTTATTTGTAGGAAACTTGTAGAGGATTCAGAAATTAAGAATTAGAAATTAAGAATTAGGAATAAAAAATCTATAAGCTCTAATAACATTTTCAAAAAATTGGGTCTGTACCGAAGTTTACGGAGGTCTAACCCCTATTTTTGAAAAATTACAGACTAAAAAACAGCATTAAACACAATATTTGTTTTTAATTTTTCAAAGAAACGCATTATTTTTCAGTAGATTTTTTAAGGAAATGTATAATGGTAAAATAATTCATAATCTATAATTCATAATCCATAATCAAAATCTCATTTCTTTATTAAAAATTTTCCTAAAATAGGGAAATGGTCAGAACAATCAAGCGTGTCAATCACTGAAAATTTTTGGCACGCTAATTTTTTTTCATCAAAAAATTGATGGTCAATGCGCACAATCGGTATTATGCTATTGAAAGTAGCCCCAAAACCACTTCCACGCATTTCAAAGGCATTTTGGAGAGAATTACTCAGACGATAGTACGCATAACTATAAGGCAAATCATTTAAATCTGTACAAAGTAAAATAGGATAAGGGCTTTTTTTGATAAAATCTGCCAATAAATGAATTTGATTTGTGCGTGGAGAAAAGCCTTTCCAAATTTTTTGGAAAATCGTATTTCTATTGTCTTTGTCATCAATATTCATTGATTGCAAATGTGCATTTATCACGCGCATTGTGTCTTTATTGGGCAATAATACATCTGCAAAAATAGGCGTTTGATGTGGTAATCTCCCCTCAAACACATTGCCACCACGCAAAATAGGGTATTTTGTAAGGATAATTGTACCAAAAAAACCATGTTTATCCCGCAAAGCACGCTCAGAACGCACAAAATATTGATATTTAGGTTTTTGGGTTTTGGTCAAAATGTCTATTGTATGAAATTCCTTAGAGCTTTCCAAATGATAAAATTCTTGCAAACATTTGATTTCCGCAGGGTGTTCTGCCAACCAATTTAACATTTGGGCAGATGCTTTTGGATTTTGATTGCGGAGATGCTCATAGGCATTAAACACACGCACATTATAGCTGATTACTTCAAAAGTTTGCGAAGTTGTTGCGTATTTTGAAGTAGGAAATTTTGCAGTAATTTTATTATTGGCTTGCTCTATTTTTTCGCTATTTTTTTCTGTTTTTCCTATTAAATTTGTTTTATTTCCCACAAAAAAATCATTTCGCCAACCTTTCCAACCGCCCAAAGTTGCGTCCCAAAAAGGCAATGAAACCAAACAAAGCCAAAAATAAAACCAGATTAAATATATTTTTCTTGGTATTCTTCGGTTGTTTGGGGGGGTATTTTTTATTTGATTTTTTATAAAAAAAAAATGATATGTATAAACGCAAAAATAAAAAAGATTGCCAAAAATAATGATTGGAATCACCCATGTAACAAACCCAAAACCTGCCCACCACATAGGAGGTACATATACACACGCATACACCAAAAAAACCACTAAAAGCCAAATAATGTGTCTATGATACTTATATAAAGTATGGCGGTTAGATATTTTTTGAAATAAAATTTTGATTTTTTGTATAAAAGAAAAATCAAGATTCATATTATTGAGGCGACACAAGTGGTCATTTATCCGTTTTTAAGTTATCTATTTTTGCAAATTACCATAAAATTAAGGTAAAATTACCATTTTTTTGTGAAAAAAGCAATTTTAAAAATTGAAAAAAATGATTTCTGTAACATCAATTCAAACATTAAACCAATTTATTTTTCTCCAAGAATGCATCAACTTTTGTTTTCAGCCCCTCCTCCACTACGATTTGTGGTGTAGTTTGTGATTTTGGCGTTTCAGGCATTGTTTCTATGTGTAGTGTTTGGGTACTAAATGCAAATTTTACGCCTAATTCTTGGGCAAGTTCCAATATCAAAAAATTAATTTCTTCTTTTACTGCCCATTCTTCTTCAAAAGTTGGTACTGTAAAAAAGATATAAAACAAAATATCCAACGAATTTTTGCCATATTCAAAGAAATGTATCCCATAGAAATCTTTGCGTGTTTTGGGATGATGTACCACAATTTCACGCAATCCATGTATAAATGCTTTCAAATCTGTAATAGGTGTGTCATATCTTACACTGAGCAAAGTACGATAACGTCTGTATTGTCGCATACCCAAATTATCAATAATCATATCAGATAGTTTGCCATTAGGCACATACAAAACAGAATTTGCAAAAGTACGTATGCGTGTAGAACGTATGCCTATTTCCTCTACATCACCATCAATATGCTCTGCAATAACCCAATCCCCTACTTTGAATGGTCTATCAATAAATATTGTAAGCGAGCCAAACAAATTTTTGATGGTGTCTTGTGCAGCAAGTGCCACTGCCAAACCACCTATTGACAAACCCGCTATAAGCCCTGTAACATTAAAACTAAGTGCTTCCAACAAATAAAAAAATCCAAAAACAATGACCAACACTTGTAATGTTGCTCTAATAAATGGAATTAATTGCTCATACCAAGCCTCTGTATGTTTTTTTGCATTTTCTTGTAAATAAATTGCCAATAGTTGTACCAAACCATATCCCATAATCACCGCAAAAATAGGCAATGCAAGGCGGACAGTTGTCAGCAAATAAAAACTAAGGCGTGCAGGAAATTGCCAAATTGGGATAACTTCATACAAAAGCAAAAAAATCAAATACCAACTCAAAGGGCGTGCAAGGCGTTTTGAGCGTTTTTTGTTAAAATCTGCCCTAAAATGCTGGCTTTCTGCATTTATATTGTCTGTGAGAATGAAAAATTTTATCAAAAATGGCAGAATCAACAATAAAAAACGATACGATAAGTACGTAAAAACCAACATTGTACCCAGCCCAATCCAATGCGTAAGGCTCAAACCTAAGAGCATCGTTTGATTGATTTTTTCATTATTTTTTTTACCTACCAAAAAATCTCCCACATCTTGCATGTCAAATGGGAATGTTTGGGCGTATAATTTGGGAATTGCTTTGACTGTAGCAGGCGAAAAAAACCATTGATTGGCATATTTTTCCAAATAAATTTCAGGAAATTTTTTGAAAGGTAAATAAATATGCTTTTTTTCTTTGGGAAAAGTAAGACTATCTATATAATTTATTTCTTTGGGAATTTTCTCAAAATCCAAATAAAGTCCATTTGCATCTAAAACTTGGGACAATTTTATGGCTAATTCTTGGCGTGTTTGGACATTGGTTTCCGTAGTTGGAAAAAGGGTTTTGCTTGCCAAAGCAGGTTGGTAATTGTCGGGTTGGAGATTACTGTAATGGTAATAAAGCGTATGAAAAGGCGAAAATTGAAGGTGTGAGCGTTGTTTCTCAGTATCTAAATCTTGCGCAAATACTTGAAAATTGGCACAAAAAAAGAATACAAAAAGGACGATTTTTTGGGTAATTTTATAAAAATTGGATAAATACATTTGTAAAAATGATAATTGTAAAGCCTTGATTTAAGCACGCGGATAACGCGGATTTTACGGATTGAAACGGATTTTTTTAATTTTTGAGTGCCAATTTTCCATATTTTACAATGAATTTTATAATTTTTTCAGTTTGTAAACTTGTCTTACTGGCGGTTTTCTTTTCATTTTTGTTTCAAAATTTGAGTCATCATCATGTGCCCAATTGATGATAGGTGTAGTTACCAAAAAATCATTGCCTTGCCTTGTAATTGTACTTGCCAAAAAAACATTGGTAGGGTTTGGTACTTTTGAAAGGTATGGATTTTCGGAGATTAATGTTCTAAAAACTGCTTCATTGCCTATCATTGTGAGTTTGTCACCTATCATGTCCCATATTGCAGTGCCTGGTAACAGCAGATTTTCGCCTTGTCGGTTGGATGCATACAACATAAGTGTAGCAACTTTATATTTTTTAAATTTTATTTTTGCATAACTTTCCCATTTTTCGCCTGTTTTGTAGGAAAGTTCAAAGGTACAATTTATGAGGTCTTTTTCTGAAACTGGTATTTGTGCATTAGCCTTGAAATTATAAAAAAAGAGCGTAAAAATAAAATTGGTAAAAATAAAAATATTAAATATTTTTTTTAATGTTTTTTTCATGGTGAAAAATAGTATTATTTTTTTGGTTTTATAAAATTTTGTACAAAAGTAGCATAAAACAAAAAACTACTTATAAATTTCTTTAATACGCGCAATTATTTTTCGCATTTTTTTGGCACATACTTGATATCGCCCTAATATTTCCTCTACACCTGATAAATTTCTTGCTAAAAAATAAACCCTGTCTGTAATTAATAATTGTTTAAGATTGGAAGTAGAATCTGTTATGCGTAATTGATTTTCAGAAATAAAATCTATAAATTTCCTTTTGGTTTCTGTATAGACATTTGTAGATAATAATAATGAAGATAAGTCTTCTTGGTACAAATTAACAATGTCATTTTGCAATTCGTGGTCTGATATATTGCCCAATTTTCCAGCAGACTTAAAGCCTTCATATCGTCCATTGTTTATAACAAGTCCTGTAAAATTAAAAAGGCTTTCCGAATGTTTTTTTAAACTATCGGGCGATATGATTTCTTTTACTTTTAAAGAAGATAAATAACTAAATGTTTTTTTCTGTAACCTATATGACAACATATCATTTTCTATTTCTAACACATCTTGTTCAAAGTCTGCTTTCAAGCCCAATAAAAATGTTTTTACATCTTTTTGTTGGTTGTAACTACTTATTATATCGTTGAGCCAAAGCGATAGCATAATACCAATCACAACCACTGATACATCTGTAAAAAACTTAAAGATATATTTTTGAAATTGTTTGATGCTCAAAGATTTTGCTTTATCTACTTTTATTGGTGGTGCCAATTTTTCTTGATTTTGTATTTCAGTATTTTCTTTGTTATTTTCGTTATTGTTCTCGTTGTTATTTTCTTGTGGTATTATTTGTTCCATTTATAATGTATAAAAATTATTAAAAAAAGCCCCTAAACCCAAAAGGGGAATAAATACAAAAAAACATTTGTATAAAAAAAATTTTAGCTATTTAGAAAAAGGTATTTAGCAAAAATAACGTTAAAACAACCATATTTTTTTTAATATCGCATACCCATCAGCATAATATCGTCCATTTGTTTGTGATTGCCTTTCCATTCAAAAAATTCTTCTTTGAGCAATTCTTTTTGTGTTTTGAGGTCAAAAGGTTGTATTTCTATGAGTTTTTCTTTTAGCCTGCGTGCCATATATTTTTGGTTTTTCTTTTCAGAAAATTGGTCTGGATATCCATCAGAAAATATATAAATGGTATCACCTTTTTGTAATTGGACTTCATGTGTGGTAAAAATTTTTGATTTTTTGAATAAAAAATTTCCACCAATCGGAAAACTGTCGCCTTTATATTCTTGCAAATCTTGGTTTTTGGGTATCACATATAGCGGTCTGTGCGCCCCTGCATACATAAGTTTTCCAGAGGTTATATCCAACACGCAGAGGGCGATGTCCATACCATCTCTTGTTTGCGAATTTTCTTCGTGTTGTTTAAGTGTATTTTTTACTTCTATATCCAACCTTTCCAAAATTTCGGAAGGGTTGGTTATGCCTTGTTCCATGACAATTTTATTGAGGGTTGATGAGCCAATAATAGACATGAAAGCTCCTGGCACGCCATGTCCTGTGCAATCAACTGCTCCCATGATAGAAAAATTATTTTTTTCTGCATACCAATAAAAATCACCTGACACAATATCTTTTGGAATATACAACACAAAATTATCCGAATAACCTTTTGCGATGGCATTTTCGTTGGGCAATATGGCGTTTTGTATTCTGTGGGCATATTCTATGCTTGAAGTGATGCTTTTGTTTTTCTTTTCTACTTCTTCTACAAGACTTGCGATTCGGTTTGCTTCTTCAAGTTGTTTTTCGGTACGTTTTTTTTCTGTAATATCCCTGATAGAAATAATATTAATGCTTTCATTTTTGTATTGTGTATTACGGGCTTGTATTTCTATGGGAAATGTATCACCATTTTTGCGTATGGCTACGGTTTCTTTGATTTCATTATTCTTCAAAAAATTATTTTGTTGCCATTCAAATCTATATTTTGGGGCAATAAAATCAATATAATTTTTTTGTAAAATTTCTTTTGCTTCTTCGTAGCCCAATATATTGACCATGACAGTATTACAATCTTTTATTTTGCCTTCTTGCACAAACAAAAGTCCTTCTTGTGTAAGTTCTGACAATTTGCGGAAACGTTCTTCATTTTCTTGTAATTTTTGGAGGCTACGTTTTAATTTTTTCTCTGCCATTTGCGAATCTGCAAAGAGTTGGTTGATATTTTTTTGGTCTTGCAATGCTTTTAAATTTGCCCCAATCGTTTCGCTCATTTTTCGGATAAGTTCAATGTATTTTTCTTCAAACGGTTGCAAAGAAGTCATTTCCAGCACACCTGCAAGCGTGTCATTATATGTAATTGGAAACACCAGTAAACAATTTGGCAATATTATTTCTTCTGTGCCTGTGCTTTGTGCGTAATTGTGTGCTTGTCCATTGAGTGATTTTAGGTAAATACTTTTCATATTTTTGCCTACTTGTCCGATAAGATTTTCGCCCAAATTTATTTCTTCATATTGGTAATACACATCATCACTTACGCCATAACTCCCCACCAATACAAGCACTTTTTTGTCTTCATCAAAAGCATACAAAGTAGCTTGTAATGCTTGAAACGAAGACACGAGTTCCTCCAATAAATGTGCTGACCATGTATAAATAGTTTGGTGATTTTTCCAACGCATTACTTGTGAAAAGTAATTCTGTGCAGTATCAAAAAATCTACTTGCTTCCAATTCTTTCAGGTTGTTGATGTAATCATAACTTTCTTCCAACTTCCTATTATTTTCCATAATTTCTTGGTTAGCCTTTGTAATTTCCCATTGTGCTTTTTCCAAGTCTTGATTTTTTCGCCTTAGTGCTTCGCTTTGTTGGCGTGCTGCTTCTTCTGTGATTTGAAGTTTTTGGTAAGCGATGGATATTTCTTTATTTTTTTGTTCAGTTTCTTGTTGATTTTGAACAGATAAATTTAAAAATTTTTTTAATTTTTGGACAATAGGTGGAAACATAAAAAAAGCCTCCAATGCCAACACAAGAAATACAATAAATAATACAATTTTTTGGTAAAACTTATTTTGTTGTAAATAATCGTTTGCTTCTTGCTCATACAAAGCAGACATATTGCTCAATATTTCGGTATGTGCGTGTTCTTTGAATAATACTTTTTGGATATTGATGGCAATTTTATTAAAAAAATGTGGTGGAAGTTGCTCACTTTTTTTTGAAATAAATTCTTTTTTTAATGCTAAAAATGCTTTTGTTGCTTCAATAATAGGCGTATAAGCGTATTGATTTTCTTTGAGAAGGCTATCAAGTTTTTTGTTTTTAAAACCTTGATTTTTTAAAAATTCATCATTTTCTATCATACGTTGGTGTAGTATTTCAAAATCTTTAAGGACTTTGACCAATTCTAAACTTTCTTCTTCTATGGCTTTTTTTCCCTTTGAAATTTCAATAAACATAATTTTTTTGGCAATATCTTGCGTCAAAGCATTTTGTGTACCTATCAAATTGACTTGTTGCACAAAGTATGCTTGTTTATCTAAGGCAATTACCCAGATTTCATAACTCAACCAAAATAACAAGCCTGTAACCACCAATGCCAACCAATAACCACGTGTAAAATCACGTGTAACGTCATCATTGTTTTTTTTGCCAAAAGCACCCAAGCCCGAATATTCCCAAAATTGCCACAGAAGTTGTTTCATGTTTTTCTTTTTTGCTTTTTTTATATACAAACCCAAGTTGTGAATTAAATAGTAAATAGCCAACTCAAATTTATTTTTTTTTCAGCAATTTACCAAAAAGTTTTGTAATTATTTAGCCCTATAACCCGCAAAGGGGGAATTAATACAAAAAAAGTATTTTCATAAAAGTTTTGTTTGCCTATCTAAAAGAAAAATATCATGTAAAATCATTTTTAATATTATGGCTAAACGAGATACAACGTTTTTATGATTTTCATAAAAAAATGCTTTTAAACAAATTTAAAAGCATTTTTTATATTTTTTATAATTATTCAGGAAAATTTAATAGGTTAATACTGCACAAACTTTGTGTGGGCTGAGTTTATTCCTGCCATTCAAAAAAGCTAATTCTATTAAAAACGAAAACATTAATACTTTTCCGCCTGCTTTTTCCACCAATTTTGCAACTGCTTCAGCAGTTCCACCAGTTGCAAGTACATCATCATGAATGATTACCACATCACCTTTACGAATAGCGTCAGCGTGCATTTCTAAGGCATCAGTACCATATTCAAGGGCGTAAGTTTGTGAAATTTTTTCTGCTGGAAGTTTATTAGGCTTACGCACAGGCACAAAACCAGCGTTTAATTTTTCAGCCAACCACATACCATATATAAATCCACGAGATTCCACCCCAACGACTTTGTCAATATGGATACCAGTTGGACAGGTTTCCAAGAGCATTTCACCTGCTTTGCGTAGTGCATCTGGGTTGCCTAAAAGTGGTGTAATATCTTTAAAAATAATGCCTTCTTTTGGAAAGTTAGGCACATCACGAATGTATGCGTTTAAATCCACGATAATGTTTTTTTAGTGTTTTTTTGGAATGTGTTTTAGAGATTTTTTTTTAATTGCAAGCAAAAATAACGAAAATATTTAATTTTCCAAAAGGATTATTGATACAAAAAAAACCTCAAATATTTAATTATTTGAGGTTTTTATGTGTTTTTTATTAAAAAATAAAACAAAATGTATTTATTTAGCCCTAAACGGTCTATTCCATTTTGAGGTTAGGGACTAACATTATCCAATCAACACACAAAGTTGTTTTTTGTAATCATCTTCAACCGTTTTAAATTTTACATCACGCACTATTTTGCCATCTTTATACTGCACATTTACCTTGTCATTGCGATTTGGTAGTTTTTCAGCACGAACAGGCATTTGTTTTACATTTTCTTCTTGTTTTGGCAAATTATTAAGTAATTCTTCTATTTCTTCATTGTCTTGTGAAGACGTATAACCCAAATCTGCTTTGGTTTCGGTTGTGCGTGTAGAAGATGTTTGGTTATTTCGGAATGGGTTTCTTACCGAATTTTGCACATTTACCTTTGGCATTACAGTTACTTCTGGCAGTTCATGGGCTATTTCTTGTTGTGTAAATATTTGGGCTCTGAATAGTGATTGTATAGCGTCTTTATTTACTTTATACAAAAATTCTTCAAACATATTAAATGCCTCAAATTTATAGACCAAAAGAGGGTCTTTTTGCTCCAATGCAGCATTTTGAACAGATTGTTTTAGGTTATCCATTTCCCTTAGATGCTCTTTCCAAGTATCATCAATAAGCATAAGCGAAATTTGTTTTTCGGTTGCTTTTATGATGGCTTTTCCGTTGGTGTTGATGATATCTTCCAAAGGCAATGTTACTTGAAAATGGTGTTTTCCATCAGTTATAGGAATGCCTACTTCTGCGATTTCACCTTTTCTATCCTCATATATTTGTTTAAGTGGTGTATATGCCTCTTGTGCAAATTTTTCGGTTTCTTGTTGATAAAATGCAAATACTTTGGCGTACAGTTTTTGTGCAGTTTCTTTCAGGGGTGCTTTTTTGAAATTGATTACATCAATATCATAATCAATTCCAAATATGTGGTGTATTTCAGCTTTTAGGTTATTGATATGAAACTTTGCGTCTGTACTTTTAAGGAGATTTGTTTTGACGATTTTTTCACATACAAAATAAATAGCGTTAAGGATATCAACTTCCAATCTATCACCATAGAGGGCATTTTTTCTACGTTTGTAGATGATTCTGCGTTGTGCATTCATGACATCATCATATTCCAAAAGGCGTTTGCGTGAACCGAAGTTATTTTCTTCTACTTTCTTTTGCGCCCTTTCTATGGAGGCAGTTATCCAACTATGTTGTATTACTTCGCCTTCTTTGAAACCAAACCTATCCATCATACGTCCAATACCGCCATTGCCAAATACACGCATAAGGTTATCCTCCAAACTCACAAAAAACTGTGATGAGCCTGGGTCACCTTGTCGTCCTGCACGTCCTCTGAGCTGTCTATCAACCCTACGAGATTCGTGTCTTTCTGTGCCAATAATAGCCAAACCACCTGCTTGGCGTGATTCTGCGGTAAGTTTAATGTCTGTACCACGTCCAGCCATATTGGTAGCAATGGTAACCGTACCAGATTTACCTGCTTCTGCAACAATTTCAGCTTCTTTTTGGTGAAGTTTTGCATTGAGGACTTGGTGGTTTACTTTTCGCATTTGCAACATTCTGCTTATGAGTTCTGAAACTTCCACTGAAGATGTCCCTACAAGTACAGGTCTGCCTTTTTGGGTAAGTGCAATGATTTCATCAATTACTGCATTGTATTTTTCACGTATGGTTTTATAAATAAAATCATTTTGGTCTTTTCTAATAATAGGTTTATTGGTAGGAATAACCACTACATCAAGTTTGTAGATTGACCAAAGTTCGCCTGCTTCTGTTTCTGCTGTACCAGTCATACCTGCGAGTTTGTGGTACATACGGAAATAATTTTGGAGTGTAATCGTGGCGTAAGTTTGCGTTTCGTCTTGTATGCGTACATTTTCTTTTGCTTCAAGTGCTTGGTGAAGTCCATCAGAATAACGTCTGCCCGACAATACACGACCCGTTTGCTCATCTACAATTTTTACTTCGCCATTTACAATAATATAATCCACTTCTTTCTCAAACATCGTGTATGCTTTCAAAAGTTGTTGAATTGTGTGAATGCGTTGTGATTTTATGCGAAAATCCGCAATCATAAAATCGTGTTGTTCAAGTTTTTCTTCGTCTGTGAGCTTTGTATCTGCCTGCATACGTGCTATTTCACCCCCAATATCAGGCAATACAAAGAAATTAGCATCTTCGCCTTCTTTTGTGATAAAGTCGAGTCCTTTGTCTGTAAGGTCAATTTGCCTTGTTTTTTCATCAATGGTAAAAAACAAAGGTTTATCTGCTTCAGGCATCATTTTTTGGTTATCTTGCAAATAATAATTTTCCGTTTTTTGCAATAAAACCTGCATATTAGGCTCACTTAGAATTTTGATAAGCGGTTTGAACGAAGGCATTGCACGATGCGCTCTAAATAGTGGCAAACCAGCTTCTTTTTCTTTACCTGCACGCATGGCAGTTTTTACCTCATTGAGGTATTCTATCATGAGTTTTTTCTGTTCTTCTGCTATCCTTTGTATGCGTGGTTTTAGAGCGAGATATTCGTGCACATCACCATTGGGCACAGGTCCTGCGATAATAAGTGGTGTACGTGCATCATCAATAAGGACAGAATCCACCTCATCAATCATAGCAAAGTGGTGTTTTTTTTGCACCATTTCGCCTACTTCATGCACCATATTATCACGTAGATAATCAAACCCAAATTCATTGTTTGTACCGTATGTAATATCCGCCAAATACGCATTTTTGCGCCCTTCGGTATGTGGTTCGTGCTTATCAATGCAATCAATTTTAAGTCCATGAAACTCAAAAAGTGGTGCCATCCATTCGCTATCACGCCTTGAGAGATAATCATTGACCGTTACGATATGTACGCCACGTTTTGCAAGTGCATTGAGAAAAGAAGGAAGTGTTGCCACTAAGGTTTTACCCTCGCCAGTTGCCATTTCAGCTACTTTTCCTTGATGTAATACCACACCACCAATAAGTTGCACGTCATAATGCACCATATCCCATGTAATCATGCTTCCTGCAGCTTCCCATTGGTTGTGCCATATTGCATGTTCGCCCTCAATCACTACATTACTTTTTTGGGAGGCAATTTCTTTGTCCCAATCCGTAGCGGTTACTTTGAGTTGTTTATTTTCTTTCAAACGTCTCGCAGTTTCTTTCATTACTGCAAAAGAGATAGGCAACACATCTATAAGGGCTTTTTCAAGTTGTATGTCCCTTTCTTTTTCCAATACATCAATTTGTTGAAAAAGTTGAACTTTGGCTTGCACAGTAAGGGTATTATCTGTTTGCGTTTGTGTTTGTATGGTAGCGATTTTTGTGTCCATATCCGCCAATTTGTCTTTGATGACTTGTTGGATAAATACAGTTTTTGCCCTGAGCTCATCATCAGAAAGGGCAGTAAGTTGTTTCCATTCCGCATTGATTTTACCCACATAAGGAGTAAGTTCTTTCATGTCGCGGACATGTTTTGAGCCAAAAATGGCTGTAATAGCTTTGTTTACAAAATTAAGCATCTTTTTTCTTTAAAATTTTCGCAAATTTAATGAGTTTTGTTGTAAAAGACAAAAACAAAGCCTAAGTAATTATGTATGACAAAATGACAGGAGAATTAAGAATGGGAAATGGGAATTAGGAATGGGAAATGGGAATTAGGAATGGTTTTTATTGTTATCCTATTCTTAAAAATTTTTGTGGAAAATTATTGTATAAAGCACACAAATAGTGCGGATTTTACAGATTAAAGCAGATTTTATGGGTATTTTTAAATTTTCTGCACAAATATCAAAAAAATCAATTTTTCTTAACAAAAAAAAATACCACAAATACATAAATTATCTGCGGTATTTTGTTAAAATTATTTTTTTAATCCAAGTTGTATATTAAAAAAAAATATATAAACTTACAACTTAAAAATTGGTAACTTACATTATTTATTTAACAGACTTGATAAGCGCTATACATCTGTCCAAATCGATATCTTTATAATATGGCGCAGGTTCAAACCTATATTGTTTGCCATCTTTTTGGATATAATAACGATATTGCTTTTTTTTGTTTGTTTTGAGTGTTACACCAAAACCATTTGTAATCGTTTCTTGGTTTAAGACCTGAAAAGACCTTGAAGATGCTTTTACCAACATATCAAGGCTTTCTACTGAAGGATTGGCTTCTGTAATATTCATTACACGTCTGCCTGCATTAGATACCTCAACGGTGAGTTGCCCTTTGAATTTATCTTTCCCTATTTTCCAACCTACTGGCAAGTCAAAAGTGAGGTTAAATTCATCAATTTTGGTCGTTTTTACACCACCACAGTTGCTTAAAAACAATACAACATAAAATAAAGGAAAATAGAAAAAGATTTTTTTCATAGGAATAAAAATTAAAAATAGTTTGGATAATAATTTATTTTACAGTAATTTTAAAATTATAAGTGTTTTTGGTGTCTCCACGAAAAACCTCTTTGATGACAACATTGGTTTCCCCTTTTTCAAGGGCTTGAAAAACAAGTGTTTTGGTAGCCTTGTCAGCACCTGGCATATTTTGTTCTACTTTTTCCTTATTCATATACACCAATTTTGATGAATGAAATGTTACAATTTTATCATTATTAATCTCGTATGCTACTTCTATACCTACCGAAGCATGCACTGTGGCATTATAACAAAAAGTATCACCTTTTTTGATTTCAAGTGTAGTTTGCGAAATTGGGTGAAGTGTTCCTACACAAACTATATTGTCTTTTTGCATAGTCTGGGTAGTTGTTTTCTGTGTATTTACACAACTTGCTTGCCCCAACAACATAAGAAATAATGAACTATACAATACTTTTGATAACATACTTTTTGACGACATACTTTTGATTTTTTTTGAAATAGGTAAATAAAAATTTTTGTACAACTTACACAAATTTTTAACTATAAAAAATAATATGTTAAAAATGGCATAAAATCTATGCAAAAATATTATTTTCTGACGCTATTGCAAAAATCAATTTATTAAAAATTGGTTTTTAAGACCTACAATATGTTATTTATTATATTGTTTATTTTTTCTAAAATAGAAATTTCTATTTTTTTATTACGCTAAAAGTACCTTTATTTTCATTGTAAATAAGTTCACAAGCAAGATGAAATTTGAATTTTTCATCACCAAATTCTTGTAATCCAACTTGAATAGTAGTGCCTATTTGCGGGAGTTTTACCCATGGTGATAATTTTACTGCGGTACCTAATTTGAATTGGAGTCCGCCTTGTTTATCTAAAATCGCCTCTGAAATTTGCTTTTCTGTTTCAAATGTCAAATAATTATTGCTTACGTCTATCAAAATCCCATTTGATAATGTGTAAAATTTAAGTGGGTGAGCATAACAAGGTATTTCACTCATACAACTAAAAGACGCAACCACTACAAATTTTTGCCCATTTTTGGAGGTAAAATATGCCATTTCCTCAGGGCTTTTTAGTACACCAACCATATACCCTATTGCAGGCGTATAATCATAAGCCAAAAAACCATTTTTTACGTCTTTTTTCGTAATATTTAGTTTAAAAACACTACCACCTATATTAGCGGTTGACATTTGTTTTGCTTTGGCATCATAAAAATCCATTACAGAATTTTGGGCAAAAGAATCATTGAGACAAAACGAAAAGAAAAAAATAAGAAAGAAAATAAAAAAAATTTGTTGCATACGACAAAGGTTTAGGGTAAAATTGTGTTGCAAAGTAATACCCATTTTCCCAAGTTTGAAAAAGTGATTTGTGAAACATAGTTTTCAGTTTGCTAAACAACTGAAAACCTACTTTTCCCAAGTATTGGAGTAGATATTTTTTGAAGATAATTTAAGATTTCTTACAAAAATAGTGTTCTCGTTCAACCCTTTACCCAAAATAAGATAAAGGGTTTTAAGAAGTCTATTATTTTTATCTAATAACTGTTTGTGTAGTATTAGCCATATTAGCACTGATAACCAAAAGCAATGTACCTTCTTTGGTATAAACTGCTCCACCAACTGCAATTTCAATGGTTGCGGTTTGGTGTGAACTAAGTGTAATAGTTGATTTTCCGCCACTGCCTTTTTTATGTTGATAATAAAGGGCGCGATTTTTACCTGAAGCATTTTTGATTTTTACTTTGATTTTATCAGTCAAAGGTTCTCCTATGCTTAACAACCTATTATTTCCTTTTGGTACAACACCAAAAAAACAAGCAAAAGACGTATTCACAAAAAAGAATACTAAAAAAAACGAGAGAATGATGTTTTTTTTCATATTTATAAAAAATGGGAAAGTGATTTAATTTATTGTTGCAAAATTATATTCCTTTTTTTAACAAAAAAAAATCGTTTTGTAAAGCACATATTTCAATTTGTAAAGCCCTATTTTTTAGATAATATTAGCCTTGCATTGCCTCTAAAAATGCTTTCCTACGGTCTTTTGAGAAGTCTATTTCACACAAACTTTGTAGTATGATACTGCTTGTTTTGATGGTTTTGATATGATTTTTATTGACCAAAAAAGAGCGGTGAGGACGTAAAAAACACCCAAAAGATGATAATAAGGTTTCAAAATATTTTAAATTCTTAGAAATAAGGATTTTTCTGCCTGTGGTAAGACAAAAATTTACATAAGAGCCTTCTGCCTCTAAGTATTCTATTTGTGAGATTTCTATATATTCATATCCATTCAAAATAGGCAAACAAAGCGTTTGAGGTTTGTCTTTTTGGAGGTTTTGCGTAAGTATTTGCAGACGTTTCTGGTCTTGGATTATATTTTTTTTCGCTTTTACTTTTGTTATGGCATCTATCAAATCTTGCTCTTGGATAGGTTTAAGCAAATAATCTATGGCTGAAAATCTAAACGCTTGTATGGCATATTCGCTATAAGCAGTCGTAAATATTACTCCACAAGCAAGTTCATTGGCTATCAATTCTTCTGTAAGTTGAAGCCCTGTTTTTTCGGGCATTTCTATATCCAAAAGCAAAAAATCGGGTTGATGTATTTTTGCCAATGCCAATCCTTCTATGCCATTGGTTGCCTCTGCCAGCACTTTTATATCAGGGATAAGTTCTACCAACATCAATTTTAAAAGCCTACGGGCTTGTGGTGAATCGTCTATGATGATGGTCGTTAATTTGGGTTCGTTTTGCATATTATTTTTTGTTTTATATTTGTCCTATACCCCCCTAATTGCATTAGGGGCTATTCATAGTTCAACCCACAAGGGGTTGTTTGGTTTTTTGATATTCCACTTATTGGATTAGGGATTATTCATAGTTCAACCCACAAGGGGTTGTTTGGTTTTTGATATTCCACTAATTGCATTAGGGGTTATTCATAGTTCAACCCACAAGGGGTTGTTTGGTTTTTTTTGATATTCCACTAATCGCATTAGGGGCTATTCATAGTTCAACCCGCAAGGGGTCATTGTAAGAACCCCTTTAAGGATTCTATTATGAATAGCCTCCAATGAAATTTGGGTATATATTATATTACCACAACGAAATTGGGAAAACATATATATTACCCAAATAAAATTAGGAAAAATACAACCAAAAACCTACTAATCCAAATCTTCCTCCTCAAAATCTACCCCAAGTTCGCACAACAATTGTCGCATTTCCTCTTTTGAATCAATATTTTTGTGATGTTCCTCTTGATTTTTGACATATTCTATTAAATTCTCCTTTGCTTCTATGCTATATGTAAAAGCTCCATAACCTGTTTGCCAACCTGCAAAATCAGGAAAAAAATTATTTTTTTTTATAAAGTCGGTAGTAGCCAATTTGATGTCTTTTACCAAATCAGCAAGTGCGATACTTGGGTGCAAACTAAAAACAATATGTATATGGTCTTCTATACCTCCTATTCGATATAAAAAACAATGTTTTTCTTTCAAAACGCCCCAAATATAGTTGTATAATATGGGACGATTACCTTTCAAAAGCGTCATTTCACGATTTTTCGTACTAAAAACTAATTGATAAAGGACTTGTATATAACGTTTCATAATAGTAAAATCATTATTTTTGTTTTATACCCAACACCACTTTTGTTCCTGTTGGCTCGTTTGTTGGGTTGTGGAGGTCTATTATTTGGATAGATAATTGAAAGGCTTGGTTTTGATTGATAACATCTAACCTTTTTTGAATATTTTTGGTGGCAAAAGAAGTATGTTTTTGAGGGTTATGTTGGTTGATTGTTTGTGCCTTTTCTCTGCCAATGCCATTGTCGGTTATGACAATAATCAATGCCCCACAATCCCCATTTATTGTTATATCCAATTTTTTCATTCCTTTTTGATGCCTTAGTCCGTGTTTGAAGGCATTTTCTACAAAAGGTTGTAGCAAAAAGGTAGGCAAGTAGGTTTCGTGTTGGTCTATAGTATCAGAAATGTCTAAATGCCATTCAAAATTTTCTTCCAAAAGCATCGCTTCTAAGTCAATGTAAAGCGTGATAGCCTCTATTTCTTCAGCCAAACTTACCTGCGTTTTTGTGCTATTGTGTAATACTTTTCGCACCAAATTTGCAAAATTACTTAGATACAAAACTGCTTTCGCTTTGTCATTTTCATAAATATAGGTTTTGATAGAATTTAACACATTAAACAAAAAATGTGGATTCATTTGCGTTTGAAGCGCGGTTTGTTGCCATAATTTCAATTCATTTTCAAGCATTACCTGTTTCAATACACGTGCTTGTTTTCGCTTTACCAAATAAATGCTTCTTTGAATAACCGCATACACACCCAATACCAACCCCAAAAAAGCCAATAATAAAAACCACAATGTTTGCCAAAAAGGAGGCAAAACCTCGCCTTGTAGCCAAATCGTATTGATAGAATTGCGGTTTTGGTGGTCTAAGAGTTTAATCTCAATACTGAACTTGCCTACCCTGAACGAAGAAATGTCTATAAATTCGGTGTTGGCAGGTAAGTAATTCCAATTTGTTTGATTTTTGAAACGATAGGCATACCTAAATTTATCCGCAGACAAATAACAAATCGCCTCTACGCCTATTCTTACTTCATCTTGGTATTGTAGTTCTACATATTGGGTGGCAGGTATTTTTTGGTCATTTACCCAAATATTTTTCAAAAATATTTGAGATTGGGGTTCATTATTTGTTTTTTGAAAAGGGATACTTTGCAACCCTTTTGATGTACCCAACCAAATTTGATTTGCTAAAACAGTAATAGAATGGACATCTTCCGAAATCAATCCTTCTAATTTTCCGATATTTTCCCACGTCTTTTGTACAATGTCCAATAACCAAACGCCTTGATTGGAAGCTATCAATAACATATCTTTTTCCAACAATACCGTTCTTGCCTGCACACCCGCAGGTAGGTAAGCAAAGGGAGTTATTTTGTGGTGAGAAGTAGTGAGCGTTTCTATTTGGTATAATTTTCCTTCAAAATTTACCACATACAATCTTTGTTTTGTATTATCAAAAGCAAGGGCTAAAATTTGTATGTTGGGCAATAAAATATCTTCTACAAACCATTTTTTATTGGCTTGTTTCAATTTAAGCAAACCTTTGTTTGTGGCAATCCATACCGTTTTTGTGGTGGGATTGTACGCAATTTCTCTGCCCCATTCTTGGTTGATAATTTGTTTTTCTTTTGCCTGAAAATCCGACAAAAAATAGGTGGAGGCAGACGTAGCAAATATATAACCTTGTGGCAAATGGGCAAATGCTTTGACAGAGCCTGCCTCTGTATAAATGGTAGAAAGGGAATTTTCTTTGAAATGATATAGTACATTATTGACATTAAAATACACCGCTTTGTCCAAAGAATCATACACTACACTTCTAATATCTGCCCTATTAGGTACTTTATGCGTACTTATGGTATTGTTTTTTGTATCCAATACATTGAGTTCGCCTTTTGTATTTCCAAAATAAATGTGCGTGTTGTCGTGGGCTATTTTTAGTATTTTTTCAGGTTCTTTTTGCCAATTTTTAAAATCAACATTAGGCATATACAGCAAGCCATCATACAAAGTAGTAAGCCAATACGCCCCATCTCTGTCTATCAAAAAATACGAAAAAGCATATTCTTCTAATATTTGTGATACTTCGTTTGACGTAAAATCGTATATTACCACGCCTGTAAAAGTTGTAATCCAAATTTTATTTGATTTTTCTTGGAATACGCCTGTGATTTTTTTGCCTTCCAGGGCTTTTTTCAAAATTGGTAAATCCACATAATTAAAAGTATCCCCTTTTAATTGATAAAAATAATTGGTTATCATACTTATCAACCACGTACCTTTTTGATTGGCAAAAACGAGCGAATGACCTAACGCTTCTTGCTTGGTGTGTGTAGGTTCTTCTATGACTTTATGCAATCCAAATGCACCGTTTTTTTCTAACCCGCCCACAAATTTCTCTATAAACCAAATTCTATCAAACGCATCACGAATTACTTTTGTGGGTGGTGCTTGTGTGAGAAAAGGCTTGTTTTTATCTTTTGTTTCGTATAAATTACTTTTTTTTGTGGTTGGATTGTAACAATAAACACCGCCTTTACTCGCTATCCAAAGCATATTATCGTGGCTTGTGGTGATGTGCGTGATAGGGCTTGTAGCCAAATTTTGTAGTTCGTTCATTTCATTGTTTTTTACGCAAAAAACCTGCCCTACAAAGTTGTAGCCATAAATACTACCATCATTTGCCTTACACAAACCTGTGATAGATTTGCTTTTTTGTGTGGGGCATTGGTAGGCAAGGAATTGAATGCCATTGTAGCGAAACAAACCTGCATCACAACCAATCCAAATAAAACCTTTATCGTCTTGTAAAATGGCATAAACTTCATTGCTGGGCAATCCTTGTTCAGTGGTAATGGCACGAAAACTTGGCTGTTGCGCCCAAAGGTTTTGCACCCACAAAGCAACCAAAAATAAAGTACTGATATATAAACGCATTTTAAAGATAAAAAACGTGGGGCTGTTCTTCATAAACCAAAATACCTTTTTCTTTCAGTTTTTCGGGAATAATCATATTTTCAGGATTGCCAAAAATGTATATTTTTTGTATGTATTCTAAATTACCTAATCCTTCGGGCAAATACTGAATTTGATTATTTTGCAGCGATAAATAACATAAATATTGCAAATTTATGACTTCTGTAGGAATATTTTGGAGTTGATTATTGTCCAAACACAATTTACTCAAAATTTCTAATTGCTCAATTTTCGCAGAAATATGCTGTATTTGATTATGACTTAAATCTAATGCTGTGAGATTTTCAAAACCCAAAACTCCTTCGGGAATATGTTGCAATGCGTTATGGGATAAATACAAAGTTGCTAAGTTTGATACATCTTTCAAATTTCCAATTTCCACAGGAATAACTGTAAGCTGATTATGTTCTAAAATCAACGTTTCTAATCTTGGTAAATTTCCAATTTCCACAGGAATAGCTGTAAGTTGATTATGGCTAAAATCTAAAGTTTCTAAATTCCTTAAATTTCCGATTTCCATAGGAATAGCTACAAGTTGATTATGATTTACCTCCAAAAATGCCAGATTTTCTAATCCATTTATTTCTTTTGGGATATTTGTGAGTTGATTATGACTTACTGCTAAACTTATTAAATTTTTTAATTTTCCTATTTCCTTTGGAATAGTTGTGAGTTGATTGCTTTCTATATGTAGCCACTCTAATTTTTCCAAATTTCCTATTTCTACAGAAATATCCGTAAGTTGATTATCAGATAAATTCAAAGAATTTAGATTTTTGAGCAAATAAATTGCTTTTGGAATGCATACTAACTCCCTCCCACTCAAATTTAATGCTTCTATCTCAAACACAGAAACCTTAAAATCCCAACCGTTATTTTCTACTATAATATCCACTAATTCCTCAAAATCAGCCAATTCACAACCAAAATGAGCCAAAAATGCGTCTTTATGTGCTTGTGCAGACATCAAAGCTGTGTAGAATGTTCTTTGTTTTGTGCTGTTTAAAGCAGTAATAATTTGTTCAAAATTCATAGTTTTTTATAAAAAAAAGACTTTTGCAATATACAAAAAATAAACATTTAAAATTTATATCCCCACAAAAAAATTATAACAAATAAAAATATTTAAAATTTAGTCAAGTAAAAAAACATAGATTTCAAAAATTATACAGAAGGAAAAAATTTTTATTTTTTTTAAAAAATTTTTATTTTTTTTTCATACTTATAAAAAAAATATTTATCTTCGCAATCAAAAAAATAGATGCAACATGGTTGCATAAATAAATATGTATTTGGAGGCGTTAAAATGATTTTATGCGTTTTTGTTTTGCATATTTGTTTTTTTAATTTAAAAATTCAATAAAAAACATTAAAAAATTTTATGGATATAGAGGTATCTGAATTAAAACAACGCCTTGACGCAGGCGAAAAATTCAATTTTATTGATGTGCGTGAAGAATGGGAATTTGACCAAGACAATCTTGGGGCAATGTTAATCCCTTTGGGCGAATTGTCTAATAAAGTAGCAGAGTTGGAAGCGTGGAAAGAAGAAGAAATCATTATTCATTGCAAATCTGGTGGAAGAAGTGGTCAAGCACAAAAATTTTTGCAAAGCAAAGGTTTTACCAATGTACGCAATGTACTCGGTGGAATTACCAAATACAGAACACTTTAAGAATTAAGAATTTTTTAAATTCATAATCCATAATTTAAAATCCATAACTAAAATTTAAAATTTCATAATAATTCATAACCTAAAATTTATTTGCATGGAAAATAAAATTTCAACACAAGAAATTTCGCCCAATGCTGAAAACACACCAGAAAATTACAGAACCATGTCCCCAAAAATCCTTTCAGGTATAGGCATGCTTGTTATGCACCTTGTACCTATTGGTTTGATTTGGACAGGTGCTACACTTTTTGACTGGATTTTGTGTTTTGCATTGTATTTTGCAAGAATGTTTTTCATTACTGCGGGCTATCATCGTTATTTTTCACACAGAAGTTTCAAAACTTCTCGTTGGTTCCAATTCATATTAGCGTTTTTCGCAGAAACTTCACTCCAAAAAGGTGTGCTTTGGTGGGCTTCTAACCACCGTGTGCATCACCGCCACAGCGATACACCAGCAGACCCACATTCCGCCAAAATATATGGTTTTTGGTATTCGCATATTGGTTGGATTGTAAGCAAAGATTTCAAAAAAACAAATTTTGGTGTAATTGCAGATTATGCAAAATTCCCTGAAATCCGTTGGATTGACCGCCATTATTGGTTTCCGCCTTTTGTATTGGCTACTTTGGTAATGATTTCGGGTGGGCTTGTCAATAGTGGTGGCAATGCTTGGGGTATTTTGACAAGTGGCTGGTCTACTTTGATTGTAGGATTTTTTCTAAGTACTGTTATTTTGTTTCATGGCACTTTTTCTATCAATTCGCTCATGCACAAAATAGGCAGACAACGCTACAAAACAGGTGATGAATCACGCAATAGCATTTGGCTCGCACTTATTACATTGGGCGAAGGCTGGCACAACAACCACCATTACTATGAAACTTCCGCAAAAGCAGGATTTTTTTGGTGGGAAATAGATATTACATATTATATCCTCAAAGTGTGTTCTTGGTTTGGACTTGTATGGGACTTAAAAGGTGTGCCAAAACACATCAAAAACAAACATAAAGAACACCAAAACGAAGAAGAACACCATCACCATTAAAAGTTTGAAGGGTTTAAGGTTTAATTTAAAGTTTAAATACAAAAAAACATTTGATTATAACCTAATAACTTATAAAAATCGTTGTGTGCATTTGCATACAACGATTTTTTTTGTTTAAAAAACCATTTTTTGACATTGTTTAATGTTAAAACAATTAATGTTAAAACTTTAAAACTTTTTTCTTAGAAAAAACGTTTTTTGTAAAAATAAATTAAAAATCATTTTACTCAAAAATATGACTTTAGAAACCGAAATACAACAAACAAATTTTAAAAATGAACATCAAAAACTCGTACTTAATATTATATTTACCGCAAATTGGTACCAAGCACGACACCGTGAATTGTTAAAACCTTATGATTTGACTACTTCGCAATACAATATATTGCGTATATTGCGGGGACAAAAGTGCAAAGCTATTTCAGTATTGGACATCAAAACACGCATGTTGGACAAAATGTCTGATGTATCACGTTTGGTAGAAAAACTGCGTTGTCGCAACTTGGTATCACGCATGGATAGTGCTACTGACCGCAGGCTTGTAGATGTGTCTATTACTGATGAAGGTTTGAATTTATTGGAAGAACTGGATAAAATGGAGGAAGAAATGGATTTACCCCTAAAAAACCTTTCTGGTGAAGAAGCAGAAATAATGAATAAATTTTTAGACAAATTGCGAAACGAATAAATCATATAAAAGTCCCCTTTGAAATGCTGGTTACAAATCTATTAAAAAAATAATAAAATTTATAAGCACAAAATTTCAAAAATATGAAAATCGTTTCCAAATTTAAAGACTATTACGACTACACGCTTGGTTGGCAAAATGGTGATAACGAATTGGTATATAACCGAAATACAGAATATAAAGGTTTTTTTGAGCATATACCACAATCCCTAAAATATAGTATTTTAAACCTTTTCGATGTATTGCACAGCGATTTTGAGCATTTGTATCAGCAATATTATACACCTGTTTTTGCGATAAATGTGCAGGGTTTGATGATAAACCCTTGTTTGGACGATTTCAAATTTGGGCGAATTGTGGAAGGTTATCAAGCATTTCAAAGAATAGAACAATTTTTGTTGGCATACTTGTCAAGCCCGAAGTACCTGACGCACCAATATCAAATATTATAAATTTGGAAAGACACGGTTTTGATAAAAAAATTTCATTCAGAAAACGCCCTGAGAAGTAATTTAAGTTTATTCAGTTGTCAGTTTTTAAATTATCAATTCCTTTGCGTGAAACGAAGCATTTTTGTCTTTTTATGATTTTATTAGAAAAAATATCAAAAAAAACTTTTTATTTCAAAAAAAAAAGCTGTTTTTTGAAAAAGTAATCAAGCCTAAAAAATTAAACCCAAAAATACACATGAAAAAAAACGCTAAAAATCTTCTTTTCGCTTGCCTTTTTGCAGGATTTTATTTGTTTTCGCAAACGTCCTATGCACAATGCGACACCGAAACCTATCGCCAACTTTGCATCAAAAAAATTCCTGAATATTTTGTATATTCTAAAAATTTTCCTTTGAGCAAAAAAGAAACCGAAGTAGAGGTTTTTCTTACACAACTCAAAGCCTATATTGTGCTTTCAGATAGTTTTCGCACACGTATAGAAATATACAAAGACAATGGAAAAGGTGTAAAAACCCTTATAAAAGCAAGCAATGGTTTTGCGTCTTATGTAGTACCTACTACAGGTAAATATTTTTTCAAATTTGTATTTGATGAAGATACCGAAGAATCTTGTGGCTCTGCGGTATTGGCATTTTTAAGGTAATTTTTTAAGCTAAAATTAAATAAGAATAAGCATAAGACTTGCTAAGTCTTAAAGATGTGGCAAGTCTATAAATTTAAAAAACAAAAAAACACTTTGTTTATAGCAAAGACCGTTTTAAAATTATGGAAAATATAAAAAATAACCCAGAAACTAACATAAAAAATAGCGTAGAAAACTACGCAAAAAATTATGATGTGTTGTTGTATTATATATACACACACATTGAAAATCCTGATGAATTTCGTGAAGCGCATCACCTTCTTTGTCTTTCGCTCAATTTGAGAGGAAGAATTATTATCGCACACGAAGGACTCAATGGTACTGTGTCAGGCACGCCACAAGATTGTGAGGCGTATATGCAGGCAGTAAAACAAGATGAAAGGTTTAAAAATGTAGATTTTAAAGTGGAACACCACCACGAAAACCCTTTCCAAAAATTGTATGTGCGTGTGAAACCTGAAATTGTGCATCTTGGGCTTCCACAGTTACACCCCGAAAATAAAGCAGGTAAATATGTAGAACCAAAAGATTTTAAGGCTTTTACGCAACAAGAAGATGTCGTAATTCTTGACGTTCGCTCAAATTATGAGCACAATGTAGGTAAATTCAAAAATGCCATTACCTTAGACATTGAAAATTTTAGAGCGTTTCCCGAAAAAGTACAAGAACTTTTGCACCTCAAAAATAAAAAAGTAGTTACCTACTGCACAGGAGGTATAAAATGCGAAAAAGCAACCGCTTATCTCTTAAAACAAGGTTTTGAAGATGTATATCAACTACATGGCGGTATCATAAAACATGGTTTGGAAGCTGGTGGAGAAGATTTTGAGGGAAAATGTTATGTGTTTGATGGGCGTGTAGTGGTTGATGTCAATACCGTAAATCCAAGTGTAGTGTCCAAATGTTTTGTGTGTGGTGCTATCAGCGATAGAATGGTAAATTGTGCCAATCCTACATGCAATGAACATGTGCCTATTTGCGAAAATTGTGGTTGGGAAATGGAAGGTGCTTGTTCTGACGCTTGCAAAAATCACCCTGAAAAACGCCCTTACAATGGTACAGGTTATTATCTCAAAGAATTAAATGGGTATAACCCTTATTTGAATGTAACAAATAGGAAGTAAGGTTTTTATTTAGTAATAATTTTTAAACCCCTGTTCTATATTTGCTCCCTTTGGGGCTGAGGGCTATTTTTATATGAATTTTCGCACAGAAATAGAAAAAACCAATCCTAATTTTTTGCTGTCATACCATCATCAAATACTTGCCTTAGGCTCGTGTTTTGCAGACACAATAGGCAAAAAACTGCAAAAAGGACATTTTAAAATCGCTGTAAACCCTTTTGGAACAATATTTAACCCCTATAGCATTTTTAAAATATTAGACAATGTTATGGATTTTATATTGTTTCAAAAACAAATAATTAACCATGAGGAGGTTGATAATTATATTGTCCAAAAAAACGGTATGTTTGTACATCTTGATTATCATTCTGATATTTCCGCTGAAACACCTGAAATATTACATGAAGAAATTATAAAAAAAACAGAAGAAATTGCCCTTTTTTTGCAAAAAACAGATGTTCTTATGTTTACTTTTGGGACTTCTTGGGTGTATAAATACAAATCTTTGGACACAATTGTAACAAATTGCCATCACCTTGCCCAAAAAGAATTTGATAAATATTTGCTTACAATACCTGAAATTGTGCAATATTTTGATATTTTTTTTGAAAAAATAAAAAAAATTAACCCAAATATTCAAACTATACTTACGCTAAGTCCTGTACGACACCAAAAAGATAGCCTTACACTCAACCAAATAAGTAAATCTATATTGCGTTGTGCAATACACGAATTATGCGAAAAATACAACCAAAATATTACATACATCCCTGCGTATGAGATTTTGATAGACGATTTGCGCGATTATCGTTTTTATGAAGATGATTTAATCCACCCAAATATTACTGCCCAAAATTATATTTGGGATTATTTTCAAAAATATTTTTTAGATAAAAAAACCCAAGTTTTTTTGGAAGAATGGGAAGTATTATACAAAAAACTGACCCACAGGGCAAGAAGCCCACAAAGCCCTGCGCATATTCGTTTTGTGCAAGAAACACAGGAAAAAGTGAAAGCATTTGAAGAAAAATATAGCCTAAAAAGTGATTAGTTTTTCCATTACTACTTACACATTTTCTAAAAATACACATCCAAAATGCGGAAAATCGTTTTTTTAAACCCATTTTCACTAATTTTTTTTGTATTATTGTTTTTTTTATTTTCTTTCAAATTTAACAATTTATTCTTATATGAAAAAACGCATTTTTTCCGATTTATTTTTTGCGTGTTTGTTTTTGGGTTTCTTTCAAATTTCTGAGGTAAAAGCCCAAACAAAAGGATATTTAAAAATGGGAAAATACAACAACATCAAACAACTAAATGGGCATTGGTCTGCCCCAAATAATGTAAAACTATTGGGCAATGGCAAAGAAATTTTACTCAAAGCGTTACATTTTTCTATTGATGATTTTTCTATTGCGGTTGAGGCAGATTTTCAAGAAATAGAAAATAACAAGCCTAATAATAAAAATCAAAGTGAACAAGTTTATAATATTTCGCTTGTAAATGATGTACTGATTTTGCTCATGAATAAGGAGGGCAACGAAAGTGTTTCTACGCCTTATATTTTTGTGGTTAAAAAAATTGATGCCCAAAGTATCACACTTTCTACTGAAAGAGAAGATTTTGTATTCAAAAAAATGAAAATGTAGTTTTTTTTGAATATAGATTATGAATTTTGGATTATAAATTTTTAGCCAAATATAATTTTATTTTTTTAAAATTTACAAAAAAACGTCTTTTACAAATGCACTTGTAAAAGACGTTTTGTATTTCTTAACCTTTTGAACTTTAACCTTTTGAACTTTTCTATTTCCCCACAATTTCCATACTAAGTCTAAGCACTTGTTTAGGCATCGCAGGGTCGTTGGTGATGATGGTTATTTCTTGGTCTTGTTTGCCTGGTTTTTTGCCTACACTTGAAAATGTAGCATCAAATTGTGTACTTTCGCCAGGATAAAGTGTGTTTTTGGTAGGTTTGCCTGCGGTACAACCACAAGTAGCTTTCACTTGGCGGATAATAAGTGGAGCATTGCCCGTATTGCTGATGGTAAAATGGGTTTTGTATTGTTTATCTATGGCAATTTGCCCAAAATTATGTGTAATACGGTCAAATTTTGCGGTAGGAATTTTAGCATCTTTTGTCATATTTCCAAAATTTTCTACGACATTTCCGCCAATATATATTTGCTTTGTGGGGTCTATTGTATCATTTGTTTCAATATTAAACCATTGTCCCATATAATCCCAATCTTTTTGTTTGGTGGCATCAAAACCAACTTCCAATTTAAGTGAATCTTTTGGTTTGATAACATTTGTAATAGGATTTTTGAATACAATATAAGGAGCACCCACTTTCAAACGCATAGCGTCCAAATCAAGTTTAATGTCTTTTTCGCCTTGGTTATACAATGATATGGTTTGGTATTTGGCTGGTGCGTCATGTAATATTTTCTCAAAATGCACACTTGGAACAGACATACGAAGGTTGCCTTTTTCGTGTGGGAAAGCATCTTTTATGCCTTTTTTGCGGGCAATTACATCACCCTTTATAGTAAGAATTACAGCTTGTGGAACATCTTCAATTGCAACCGTAATCGTTTTGTTAAAAACACCTGGACGGTCTTTTGTGCTATAAATAGCGGTTACAATACCTGTTTTTTTGGGTTGAATAGACTCTTTTGTCCATGTAGGCGTAGTACAACCGCAGGAAGCCTGCACACTTGTAAGGCGAATAGCTTTGTCACTCACATTGGTAAATTCAAAGTTGTAAGAAACATCACCATTTTCTTCTTTTATTGTGCCAAAATTATGTTCCAATTTTTCAAATACAACTGGATTAGGCAAATTTGCTTGTGTAATGCCAGGATTTTTTGGTGGATTTACTTGTGCAACTTGTGCGTGTAAATTGCTTGTTAAAATGCAAGCAATCAAACAGATAAAAAATTGTTTTTTCATGTATTTTATACGTTGTTGATGTAAATTTTTCTCAAAATTAAAGCAAATAAAATATACAAAAAAATACGATTGGTTTGTTTAACAAAGGAATAACACGAAATTAAGTTGTCAGTTTCCTCAGTAATTAGTTTTTCATGTTTTTTACTGTATGATTTTCGCTTTCCCTCAATGAAATTGGGGGAAAAGATTAAAAAACAAAAGCGAAAATTTTATACTGAATACTTTTTACTGAATACTGACAACTAATATTTACCGACAACCGAAAAAACCGATAACTGACAACTAATTTTTAAGGTGCCAATCTACTAATTTGCCAAAGATTAACGTTTGGATTGCCATATTTTTCATATATAATACGGTCATGTAAGCGATTCTCACGTCCTTGCCAAAATTCAAAATATTTAGGATAAATTTTATAACCGCCCCAATTTGTAGGTTTTTTTACAGGTGAATCTTGGTAAAGTTTTTCTGCGTCTGCAAATTGATGTTCAAGCCAAAGCCTACTTTCTACTTTTTCGCTTTGTGGTGAAGCAGAAGCACTTATTTGGCTGGCTTTTGGACGTGTTTGAAAATAAGCCAAAGACTGAATTTGTGGAATTTTGTGAATTTCCCCCTCAATTCTAATTTGTCGTTCCAATCCTGCCCAATAGAATGTAATGGCAACGTTTGAATTCAGGGCAATTTGTTGCCCTTTTTTACTCAAATAATTGCTGTAAAAAATAAAACCATCACTTTCTATCCCTTTCAATAGTACAATTCTTGCACTTGGTTTGCCATCTATTGCGGTAGCAAGGTGCATGGCGGTAGGCTCAGGAAGTTGTGCATCAATAGCATTTTGCAGCCAAACTTCAAGCTGTGTAAAAGGGTCTTGTGCCACATTTTCCTCATTCAAAGTTGATTGAGTGTATTCCTGGCGGATTTGTGTTAAATCAAGCATTAGGTTTTTTTGTTTTAAGAAAATTTAAAAAGAAAATTAAAATTAAGATGCTAATTTCTATAAAAAATGAAAATATAAAAATAAGCGACCAAATAAACAACATAAGTTACCAGTTTTTTAGGTTATCCATTTTTTAGGTTGTTAGTTTTTGTAAATTTATTTTAATTTATGTTTTGAAAACAGAAAATTATAAAATAAATTGTTGTTTTTTTTGAAAAATCACAAAATTTAATTTTTTTTTTACCAAAGTAAAATACGCATTTTTAGATTAAACCGAAAAAACTAAAAAACTGATAACTTTATATATTTGCTTATTCCTATTTTTTCATATACTTTTGTAAAGATGTTTTTTAATTAAAAATAATCCAAAATTTATAATCCATAATAAAAAAAATACATGAACAATAACTTGCAAAATTACCTTACACCACGCCAAATTGTGGCAGAATTGGACAAATATATTATAGGACAACATGACGCAAAAAAAAATGTAGCCATCGCACTTCGCAACCGTTGGCGTAGAATGAATAGTAACCCAGATATGCGTCAGGAAATCGTACCAAATAATATATTGCTCATAGGTGCAACAGGCGTAGGAAAAACCGAAATAGCAAGGCGTTTGGCAAAAATAGCTGATGCACCTTTTGCCAAAGTAGAAGCCTCCAAATTTACAGAAGTTGGTTATGTAGGACGTGATGTGGAAAGTATGGTAAGGGATTTGGTAGAGCAGTCTATCAACATGGTAAAAACACAACAAAAAGAAAAAGTACAAGCAAAAGCCCTTGAAACCGTAGAGGAAACGATTTTGGATATTTTGATGCCCCCTCTACATGAAGATAATGTAGATAATGCCCTTAATGAACGTACAAGAGAAAAACTACGCGAGAAACTCAAAACAGGCGAATTTGACGACAGAAAAATAGAAATTGCTGTTCAACAACACAATGGCTCCTCTATGAGTATGATGACACCGCCAGGCATGGACGATATGACCATGATAAATATCCAAGAAATGATAGGCGGTATCGTGCCAAAACGAGAGAAAAAACGAAAAGTTACCATAGCAGAAGCCCGCAAAATCTTACTTGATGAAGAAACGTCCAAACTTATAGACATGGACGAAGTGAAAGAAGAAGCACTCCGAAAAGCTGAAAATTCTGGAATTATTTTTATAGATGAAATAGATAAAATCGCCAGCAAAGGCAATACAGGCGGTGCTGACGTAAGCAGACAAGGCGTACAAAGGGATTTGTTGCCTATAGTAGAAGGCAGTTCGGTAAATACTAAATATGGTGTTATCAAAACTGACCATGTACTTTTTATTGCTGCAGGTGCATTTCATATTTCTAAACCTTCTGACCTTATTCCAGAATTGCAAGGTAGATTTCCTATTCGTGTAGAACTCACAAGCCTTACAAAAGATGATTTTTATCACATTCTCAAAGAACCCAAAAATGCCCTTACCAAACAATATCAGGCAATGATGGAAGCTGAAGATGTAAAAATTACTTTTCAAGATGAAGCCTTACACGAAATCGCAGAAATTGCATTTCAACTCAATGCAGAAGTAGAAAATATTGGCGCAAGACGTTTACATACTGTTATGAGTCATTTATTAAATGATTTTTTGTTTGATATTCCTGATATTATTGGCGCAAATGCCCAAATTCTTATTAATGCCCAAATGGTAAAAGACCGCCTTTCTACGCTTATTAAAAATAGAGATTTGAGCCAGTATATTTTGTAAATAATTCCCCTACAAGCCCCTAAAAAAACCCTAACCCCCAAAGGGCTAAATACAGCACTAATTTTTTAGTTTAGTTAAAGGCTGTTAGCTCCCCCCTTGGGGCTGGGGGCTTATTTCCGCTCTATCACAATCGCAATATAATTATGCGAATTACCAAGCATAAAATACTCTCGTTGCATATCTTCCAAAATACCGCCCACAATATATTTGTCAGATATTGCTTCAAAATGATTTCGGATAACCCTGCTATATAGGCGTTGTCTTACTTTGCTTTTTCCTTCTACAAATAAAGTGCTTTTGGGGTATTGTTCCAAAAAATCCGCTACAATATCCATCACAGTTGTCAGTACCACAAACATATCACCATTATCTGTTACATTGTTGTCATCAGCAATTTGGGCAACTCGGTCATAATCCACCAAAGCCACATTAAACTCATGTTTATGTATGTGTTGGAAAATTACCAATTTTGTAATTTTGCCTTTGATGCCAATACTTTTGAACGTATAAATATAATGTTGTTCAAAAGGTGTCATTACATAAGGATAACAGTATTCGCTCATGTCAAAGCGTAAAAAAAAGTAAAGAAATTAGAAACTTCGTAATAAAAAATTAGCAAAAAAATGGTTGCAATCGTTATTTTAAATTACAATGGGGTACATTTTTTAGAAAAATTTTTGCCCGCAGTAATTGCTTATTCTCATCAAAGTAGAATTATTGTGGCAGATAATTGTTCCAAAGATAATTCTGTTTTGCTACTGAAAACCCAATTCCCACAAGTAGAAATTATTTTACTGCCCCAAAATTATGGTTTTGCAGAGGGCTACAACCAAGCATTAGCACAAATAAAAAACGTAAAATATAGTATTTTATTAAATTCTGATGTAGAAGTTTCTGAAAATTGGCTTATGCCTTTGGTTGATTTTTTGGACAAAAATACAACATACATTGCAGTTCAACCAAAGATTTTGCAATATGTACAAAAAAAATTTTTTGAGTATGCTGGTGGTGCTGGTGGTATGATTGATTTTCTGGGTTATCCTTTTTGTAGAGGGCGTATTTTTGAAAAATTGGAGGAGGACAAAGGTCAATACAATGAAAATACAGAAGTTTTTTGGGCAACAGGCGCGTGTATAGCAGTAAAACACACAGATTTTTTGGCATTGGGTGGTTTTGATGGCGATTTTTTTGCACACATGGAAGAAATTGATTTTTGTTGGCGTGCCAAAAGACAGGGTTTTCAAGTTGGATATGTGGCAGATAGTAAAGTATGGCATGTAGGCGGTGGTACATTGCAAAAAACAAATCCTAAAAAAACGTTTCTTAATTTTAGAAATAATCTCGCTATGCTGTGCAAAAATTTACCAATTTTTGCATTATTTTTTACGCTTTTTGTGCGATTTTTTTTAGATATGTTGGCGTGTGGTATTTTTTTGGTCAAAGGAAAATTTGGTGATGCTTGGGCAGTTTTGAAGGCATATTTTTATTTTTATACACGTTTTTTTTATTTTTTTGGAAAAAGGAAAGGCAATTTTCCAGGATTTACCACACTAAAAGGTGTGTATAAAGGCAGTATGTTTTTAATTAGGAATGAGAAAAATTAAGAATTAGGAATTTAAGAATTATGATTAAAAAGATAAAATACGAACAACAAGGTTGGATTAAAAATATGAGTGGTATAAAAAAACTATTCTTGTGCAGTCTGCTTGCTATTATTGTATATACTACGTTGTTTTTTTTGCAAGTTGATTTAAAAAGCAGGTTAATTTTGAGTTGGGATATATTTTGCTTTGGTATGATTTTGCTTAGTTGGGTGCTTTTTTTTACCATAAAACCTGATGAATTATCCCATATAGTTGCAAAACAAGACGAAAATGTTAAAATTATTTTTAGTATTGTAATTATTGCGGTGTCATTTAGCCTTCTTGGCACTTTGGCACTTATTGGTGATAATGTAAGTATGACCGAAAACAAACTATTACATTTCCTGATTTCCTTATCGCCAGTTGTTTTTTCTTGGATATTATTACATACAACATTCACAATACATTATGCACATTTATACCACGACTATACACCATCAAACACTGATAGTAAAGTTGGAGGTATTGAATTTCCTGTAAAAACTACGCCTGATTATTTAGATTTTGCTTATTTTTCATTTGTGATAGGAATGACTTTTCAAGTGTCTGATATCGTAATAACTTCACGATTAATTAGACGCTTTGTTTTATTGCATAGTTTAATATCATTTGTGTTTAACACTGTCATCGTGGCGCTTACAATTAGTGCAATTTCTAATATGAAGTAATAAATTGTTAGCTTGGCTTCCTTACTTTTTGCTATCGCATTAAAAATTTATTTTTTTAGGAATATTGATAATCAATAGTTTAAAATAATAAAAACCTATAAGATTTTTCAAAATCTTATAGGTTTTTAAGCATTTATGGGTTAAAAAATAATCCATAATACTTAAGCGTAATTATGTGTGTTTTTCTCCGTTTCTGCAAGTTGGAAAAGGTTTTGAATTACTTTTCTGCCTGTATTTATAATAAAAATATTACGTTCTGAAAGAGAATTTTGTAGTTGGTACAAATTTTCAAGGTTAATTGTACCTATCAAATATTTGCTTTCTCTGCCCTCATATTTCTCGCTAATTTCCAAAAAATCAAGTCCTTGTAAGTCTTCATCTTGTTGATAACGCACATAAATCTCCAATATTTGGTGTCGTGAATAGGTCAAATATTGTTTTTTCTGGCGTTTTTTATAGTCATATTTGTAATTGTATGTACTTGCAGAAATATCTGAAAGTACTGCAGAACCTGTTGGGTGTCCACCTGCACCTTTGCCTACAAAAGTTTGTTTGTCCGAAAAACCAGCTTCTACGATTACGCCATTGTATTCATTTTCCACATAATATAATTCATGTTTTGCGTGTATAAACTGTGGCATTACGGAAAGTGAAATTTCATTTTCTGATATTTTCCCTACATTGGCAATAAGTTTTATTTTAAGATTTTTTTCTTGTGCAAATTTCAAATCAAAATCAGAGAAATTTTGTATGCCATAATTAAAAACCTCGTGTGGCGCAATGCACAAACCGTAAGCGTGTGCAGTAATAATGCAAAGTTTATATTTGGCATCAAAACCGCCTACATCTAATATAGGATTTGTTTCTGCAAAGCCCAATGTTTGTGCTTGTTCAAGTGCTGTATTGTATGGCATTTTTTCTTGAAATATTTTGGATAAAATATAATTTGATGAGCCATTAAAAACACCTTGTACATTGTTCAAAAGTTCATTATCATAATATTCTTCCAAATTGCGAATAATAGGAATACTACCACACGCAGAGGCTTCATAGAGCAACGCAGTACCAAATTTTTCTTGAATTTCAATCAATTCAATTAAGTTTTCTGCAAGCATTTTTTTGTTTGCAGTAACCACATTTTTGCCATTTTGCAGGGCAAATTTTACGATTTGATACGCTTCTTTTGCGTCATCAATCATTTCTACTACAAGGTCAATCGTTGGATTATTGAGAATATCCCATTTATCATACGTAAATATTTCGGTTGGAATTGAGCGTTTTTTTTCTTTATTTTTCACACAAATTTTAATAATTTCAGCATTAAAATTTGTTTTTGAAAGAATATCATACAAACCCTGTCCCACACAACCAAATCCAAAAAATCCTATTTTTAGTTTTTTATTCATTTTTTTATAAGCCCCCAGCCAAAGGGTGTAATTAATTTAAAAAGTTAGTAATGATTGAATACGTTAATTTGTATTTATTCCCCCTTTAAGGGTTAGGGGGCTTATAATTGTTGTGATTTGTTCATTTTCCAGCAAAAAACCATCATGTCCAAAATCAGAATGTATCTCAAAAAATTGTGCATTTGGGATATGCTTTGCTAATAATTCTTGTTCTTCAATCGGAAACAAAATATCACTTGTAATGCCTACTACAATGGTTTTTGCGGTAATTTGTGTAAGTGCATTCTCTATACTTTCACGATTTCGGGCTACATTGTGCGAATCCATTATTTTGGAAAGCCAATAATAACTAAATGCATGAAAACGTTTGTATAGTTTTTCGCCTTGGTATCGTTGGTAACTATTTGCTTTATAATTTTCTACAATATTTCTATCGTCATTTTGCGTAATATGATATGCTTTATAATTGCGATACGAAAGCAATGCGATACTTCGGGCTACTTTCATACCATTTTTACCTGCATTTTCATTTTTTTGCCCCCAAGTTTCGTCATTTTCTATTGCCAGTCTTTGACTTTCGTTAAAGGCTTGTCCCCAAGCAGAATGTTTGGCATTGGTAGCGATAAGAAAAAGATTTTTAAAGCGATTTGGTTGTGAAATTGCCCATTCTTGCAATATTTGACCGCCTTGTGAGCCACCCATGCCCAATAATATTTGGTCAATTCCTAAAAACTTCCTTAATTTTTCTAAGGCGTATGCTAAATCTCTTGTAGTCAAAAAAGGAAAATCATAGTAATAAGGTTCATTTGTAAGAGGGTTAATGCTCAAAGGATTTGTACTCCCATAACAACTCCCAAGATTATTAGCACAAATTACAAAATATTTGTCTGTATCTATGATTTTTCCTTTTCCTACCACACCATTCCACCAATCAGTAGCATCTGCATTGGCAGTGAGTGCATGAACTACCCATATTACATTGTCTTTTTGAGGATTTAATTCCCCAAAAGTTTCATAATATAGGGTAAATTCAGGCAAATATTTTTTATTTTCTAAATGAAAAATTTGTTTGTGTGTGAAATTCATTTTTGATTGTAAATTATAGGTTATGAATTATAGATTGAACAGCTAAAAGTTTGAAAATTTAGCAAAAAACTATTCTAACATTGGTAGGGGTTAGTTTTTTGTCATTCCGAAAAAAATCTGGCTGTTTTTTTGTTATGATTGGGAACAGTTAAATGCTTACAACATAACAAAAGAGATTGTTTTTATTTTTTCTGCAAATTTTTTTTTGAAAATTATAAAAAATAATCCATAATTCATAATCCATAATCTCAAACTTCTAAAAGACTGTGTGCTTCCACTTGTGCGAATGCTTGCTCAAAATCTGCGATAATATCCTCAATATGCTCAATACCAACCGAAACACGCAAAAGCGTAGGCGTAACACCTGCAGAAATTTGCTCTTTTTCAGATAATTGTTGGTGTGTGGTAGCAGAAGGCTGAATAATAAGCGTTTTGGCATCACCTACATTAGCAAGGTGGCTTGTAAGTTTGAGGGCATTTACAAAATCTTGTGCATTTTGTTTGTCGCCTTTTATTTCAAAAGAAAGTACACCACCAAAGCCTCTTTTAAGGTATTTTTGGGCTAATTCATGGTAAGGGCTACTTTTCAAACCTGGGTAATTTACTTTTTGTACTTGTGGGTGTTTTTCCAGCCAACGAGCAAGCGTAAGCGTGTTTTGCACGTGTCTATCTACCCTCAAACTTAGGGTTTCAACACCTTGTAACGTTAAAAATGAATTAAATGGACTTTGTGAAGGACCCAAATCTCTCAAACCTTCTACCCTTGCACGTATGATAAATTGGATATTGCCAAAAGGGCCTTTTTTACCAAAAACATCATTGAAAACCAACCCATGATACCCTTCTGATGGCTCCGTAAATTGTGGAAATTTGCCATTTCCCCAATCATAAGTACCTGCATCTATGATGATTCCTCCTACACTTGTGCCATGTCCGCCTATCCATTTGGTTGTGGAGGCAACCACCACCGCAGCACCATGTTCTATTGGGCGAAACAAATAACCAGCAGCCCCAAAAGTATTATCTACAATCAAAGGAAGGTCATATTTTTTAGCAAGTTGTGCAATAGCATCAAAATCGGGGATATTAAAGCCAGGATTTCCGATAGTTTCCAAATAAATTGCCTTTGTTTTTTCGTCAATTAATTTCTCAAAACTTTCTACTCTATCGCCATCTGCAAAGCGTGCTTCAATACCCAAGCGTTTAAAGGCTACTTTAAATTGGTTGTATGTGCCACCATACACAAAAGAAGTGCTTACAAAATTGTCGCCTGCTTGCAAAATATTATGAAAAGCAATAAATTGTGCAGCTTGCCCTGAACTTACTGCCAAACCTGCTACACCTCCTTCCAACGCTGCAAGGCGTTTTTCCAACACATCAGTTGTTGGATTCATAAGGCGTGTATAAATATTGCCAAATTCTTTTAAAGCAAAAAGATTTGCGCCATGTTCTGCATTTTTGAATGTGTAAGATGTTGTTTGGTAAATAGGTACTGCACGTGAGCCCGTTGTTGGGTCTGCTTCTTGTCCTGCGTGGAGTTGGAGCGTTTCAAAATGTTGTGTTGGAGTTGCCATAGGAAATTTTTAAGGGTTTAAAGACCAAGGTTTAAGGTTTAAAAAATTAAAGTTATTTTATTATTTTATTGAAAAAACGGATTACGGATTACTGAATTAATTGAAAACTATTTTTTAATTCCCTATAAAATTGATAGACTTTACATAGAATTATTTTTCTTATATAAGAGTTCCTTTTAAAAAGGTTTTTTTATTTTTTTGTAAAAAATTTAAGGATTAAGAAAAGGGAAGCGTAAAAAATGAAAGTTTTTTTGAATAAATTATTCCAATAATTTATCAAAAATTGTATTAAAAAATTAAAACACATAAATCTAAAAATTTACGTAGTTTTTTTATTTAATAAAACTTAAAAGAGGAATGAGTTTTAACAACAACAACAACAGCAACAAAAAGCAGAAAAATATGCAATTTGGATATTGTGCAAAGATGTTTTGGAAGTGTTTGGGGTAGGTTTTACCCAGATGTTGTTGATGATTTTCATGTGTTTTATTTGGTTTATATTTCCTAAAAATAAAATTATAGTATAAAATATTATTTAGGTAGGAATTAGCACCTCGCTTTTTGCAGGTTGCCAACGTTTCACAGAGCCTATTCTCTTAACGTTTCGTTATAAATCAGATTATCGTCTTGAAGTGATAATATGAATATCTGGTGCAAAGATAGGGAACTATATTTGACATTTCCAAATTTTTTAAAAAAATATTTTAATTTTTTTTTGATATATGAAATATATACGGAATGAATTGATTTTTTTAGATAAAAAAAAGCTATTTTTGGGGCTATTTTTGATTTTAAAAAAATTGAAAAAACCACAAACTTAATTTTAGCCTAAAAATTTAAAAAACGTGAAAAAAAATTTTATTTATTCTCCCTCTGCCAGTTTTCTTTTATTTTCTCTTTTTTTTGCTCACAATATTTCGCTTTTTGCACAAGAAATTAATACAAATATTCCTGATGCAAAAGCATTTTTTGGGTATGAATTTGGCGAAAATTTTACGTTTTATCACAAAGTTGTGGACTATATCAACACAATAGACCAACTTTCAACACGTGTGAAGGCATGGGAATATGGCAAAACCTACGAAAATCGTCCCCTTATGGTGTGTGCAATATCCTCACCTGAAAATCTTGCTTCTTTGGACGAAATTCGCCTTAACAACCTCAAACGTACTGGTATGATACAAGGCGAAATCAAAGGCAAAAATATGCCCATTATTTGGTTGAGTTATAATATTCATGGCAACGAAGCATCAGGAACAGAAGCTGGTTTGCGCACTTTATACGAATTAGCTACAAAAAATGACGAAAATACCAAAAAATGGCTGGATAATTTGGTTATTATGTTGGATATTTGTGAAAATCCAGATGGCAGAGATAGATATGTAAATAATTATTACCAACGAAAAGGTAAAAACCCAAACCCATATCTCCAAACATGGGAACACCAAGAGCCTTTTCCAAGTGGCAGGTTTAACCATTATTTTTTTGATTTGAACAGAGATTGGGCTTGGCAGACACAAGTAGAATCGCAAAAACGTGTGGCATTGCAACAACAATATTTACCACAAATTCACGCAGATTTTCACGAAATGGGTTTGGAAAGTTCTTACTTTTTTGCACCAGCTTCACGTCCTTTTCACGAAAATATTACATTTTGGCAAAGGGAATTTCAGCAAATTATGGGTGAAAATCACAGCAAATATTTTAACCAAAATCGTTGGCTTTTTTTCACACAAGAAGTATATGATTTGCTTTATCCAAGCTATGGTGACACATATCCATCTTTTCAGGGCGCTATTGGTTTTACATACGAACAAGGCGGAAGTGGTAGGGCTGGACTTGCTACAATCCGACAACAAGGCGATACACTTACATTGCACGACAGGTATTTTCACCATTTTACAGTGAGTATTTCTACCATAGAAGTTGCCTACAATAACCGTGAAAAATTATTAAAAGAATTTGAAAAATTTTATAAAGATAGTAGAGAAAATCCTGTTGCTACCTACAAAACTTACATCATAAAACACAATCAAAATCCACAAAAAATAAAAGCATTGTTGCAGTTATTGGATAAACAACAAATTCAATACGGACACCCAATTACGCCCCTCAAAACCAAAGGTTATGCGTATCATCTTGCCAAAAATACAGACACAAAAACAGAAAGTAAGGTAGATGTAGAAGAAAAAGACATTGTTTTGTCTATGTACCAACCCAAAAGTACACTTTTAAAAGTCCTTTTTGAGCCACAAACGTACTTAGAGGACAGCATTACATACGACCTTACTGCATGGGCATTGCCTTTTGCTTACAACCTAAAAGCTTATGCACTCAAAGAAAAAATTGCCATTAATACCCAAAAAATTATAAATGCAAATGAATGGGGAAATGATAAAAATATAAACGAAAATGTTTCTCAAAAAAATGATTTTGGGTATTTGTGTGATTGGGAAGATGTAAAAAATGCAGTTTTTTTGGGTGAATTATTACAACAAAACATAAAAATTCGTTTTACCAATGAAGATTTTACATTAGACAAAAAAGTGTATAAACGTGGTAGTTTTTTGATTTTGCATACAGATAATAAACACCTCAAAGATATGGGGGAAATATTATCCAACATAAGCAAAAAACACCAAATAAACGTTCAAAGCATCAATAATGGCAAAGTAGAAAATGGCAAAGATTTGGGTTCTGATGAGCTAAATTTATTGACTGCTCCGCAAGTTGCTTTGGTATTGGGTGATGATGTTTCTCCTACTGAATTTGGTGCAATTTGGCATTTTTTTGACCAAGAACTCAATTATCCTGCGCATATCTTACACGCTGACCGCTTGGGCAAAAGCAATTTATTTGCATATAAAGTAGTGATTTTATCCGCAGGAAATTTTCAAAATCAAATGCCTATTTTAATGGATTTTGTAACACAAGGCGGAAGAATTATTGCGATTGATGATGCCATAGAATCTTTTGCAAAAGACAATCGCACCACACTTCATAAAACGATTGAACAACAAAATAGCCTAAAAAAAGATAAATTACCCGAAAGACAAACCGTTGAGAATCCGCCTTACAACAAAATTTCACGCTTTGAAATAAGCCAAAATACCGCAGGTTCTATTTTTAGGCTTGCATTTGATGACACACACCCTTTGAGCTTTGGTATTGGGAATCAACTTGACATTATCAAACAAAATCGCACAATATATCCTCGCTTACCCGAAACGATTGCATATTATGATACACATATTGCAGGTTTTGTAGGGCAAAAACTCAAAAATAAAATTGGACAATCTTTGGCAATTGGCACAGAAAAAATAGGCAAAGGACAGATTGTTTATTTTGTAGATGCCCCTATTTTTAGGGGGTTTTGGCACGCTGGCAAACTTTTATTTGCAAATGCAGTGTTTATGAGTTGGTAAATTTTTGGATTATAAACTATGGATTATAAATTAAGAATTATTTTTTTAACAAATTTATAATTAATATTTTTTTTTGCTATTAAATTAATAATTTGCTATTAAATTAATAATTTATAGTATATAATCTTTTTTTGGCTGTTCAATCCATAATTTATAATCCATAATTATTTAATTTTCTCTCCAAATTTCTCCCCAAGTTTTTCTAAATCCTGTAAAACATTTGCAATAATTGGGATACCATGTTGCAATCTGTCTATTTCGTGAAACATTTCAGGCTCGCCAGGAATTAAAACTTTTTTTCCTGCAACACTTTCCGCATTTTTGAATGTTTCAATCCACAAATCCATTCTATCCAAAAAAACTTGTGTAGGCTGAAAAGCATCTACACGCATTGCCCCAAAAAAATGCCCTGTACCCACACCAACAGGCGGTTGGCGTTCTTGTGTGTCGCCTGCAGTAGCAAAAGGAGGCACAAAATTAGCAAAATTTGCCCCTGAAAGTACGCCAGAAAGAATATCCACCATAGCCCCAAGTGCGTAGCCTTTATGACTTCCGCCATCTTCATCACCGCCAAGCGGTAGCAAAGCCCCTCCTTGTCGTGGGGCGTGTGGATTATTGGTTGGGTTTCCATCTGCGTCTTGTACCCAGCCATCAGGAGCGGGCAAATTTTTGCGTTGCAAAATTTGTAATTTTCCATAAGCTGCTGCGGTAGTGGCAAAATCTGCTACAAAAGGCGGATATTTGCCCGCAGGTACCACCATACAAATAGGATTTGTGCCTAATAATTTTTCTTTGGAAAATGTAGGCGTAGCCAATGCAGAAGAATTTGTGGTTACAATACCTATCATTTGTTGAGGAATGGCAAGCAACGCATGATAACTTGCTATACCAAAATGTCCAGAATTTCGTACCGCAACCCAACCTGTACCTACTTGCTGGGCTTTTTCTATGGCAATTTGCATGGCAAAAGGTGCAATGACTAAACCCAAACCAGCATCACCATCTATTACTGCGGTGCTTGGTGTTTGGTGGATAATGGTAATATTTGGTTTTACATTCAGTTTGCCTCGCTCCCATTGTGCCACATAACCTGCGAGTCTTGCAACACCATGCGAATCAATGCCTCTCAAATCTGCTTTTATCAATACATCACTTGCTTGTAGAGCATCTTTTGGGGAGCAACCTATTTTTTCAAAAATTTTTTGACAAAATTCTCTTAATTGTATATGTGTAAAATGTGTAAATTCCATAAATTTTTAGTTTTTTGAAAAAAATATTGTAATAAAAAAAATTAAAAAAGGCAATTCCCTGCATTTTAGATGTGTTTTTTTTGAAAAATAGTATAGTAAAGGGGAAAATTACAAAAAACAACAAATTTTATACAAATTTTATGTTGATAAAATTCAGTGTAAAAAATCCATAATTTATAATCCATAATTCATAATTTCCTCTGGATTCCAACATACAGTTTCAAAATCTTGTACTTGGTCATTTTTAATGTTGATGCCTTCGCTTTCCAAAAGTTCTTGCATGCGTGTTGGTGTTTCAAAAAACATTTTTCCTGTAAGCAACCCTTGCCTATTGACAACCCTATGAGCAGGCACATCTGTCAAGGTATGTGCATTATTCATAGCCCAGCCCACCATACGAGCAGATTGTTTGGTGCCAAGATATTGTGCAATCAAACCATAGCTTGTTACTCTGCCTATTGGTATAAGCCTAACAACTTGATATACTTGTCCAAAAAAATTATCTTTATCAAAATTAGTCTTAGGTTTTGGTGTATTTTTTTTGCTTTCAGTTTCTGTTTTCATTTTGAATTTTGGTTTATTCTTTTTATCTTTGGTAGTTAAATAGTATTTTGATATATGAAATTTTTGCAAACATAAACATTTTATGTATTTTTGTGGTGGTTTTTAACATAGTATTTTATAAAACATACTTTACAAAACGTATTTTATAAAATTTGATGTTGTATAAATTATACAAAAAAAAAATGCTAATTTACTTATATTTTTATTGGTTTTAAATTTTTATTTCTTAATCATCAACATGGCAAAAATTTTATACGTGGAGGACGAACCTATCAATGCACTCATTTTAAAAAAATTATTGCAGAAACATTTTGAGGTTGAAATTGCTTATGATGGCACAACTTCATTGGAATTGGTGGAAAAAACCAAGTATGATATAATACTCATGGACATCAATTTGGGCGATGAAGATGGTATAGATGTAACTGCTAATTTGCGTAAAACGCCCAATGGCAAAGTTGCAAAAATAGTGGCAGTTACTGCGTTTTCATTGGCAGAAGACCGACAAAGGTTTTTAAAATCAGGTTTTGATGAATATTTACCAAAGCCAATAGATGAAAAAAGCCTTCTCCAAACCATTAATATGTTGTTGGGAAATTAAATACAGGTTTTTCAGTAGTCAGTTTATTCAGTAATCTTATTTAGTTGTTAATTTTTTTAGTCTTTTTTATAAAAATAGCCAAGTTTTATGTTATTTTTTTGTTTTTCAAGAAAAAATAATAACTTATTTTAATTAAATCTTTCTATATTCAAAGCATACATTTGAACAAATTTACAAAAAACTACAACTTAAAAACTGATAACTTACGTTATTCACATAAATTAAATGGAAAATACACAAGAACAAGGTGATGTAACCACAAAAGATACAACCACAGAAAATATCATCACAGGAAAACTCATATATGATAGTGCCAAGCAACATTTTTTGGCACATTTTCCAAGTATATTGCCCATAGAACAAGCGTATGTGCATATTGGAATGTTTTTGGGTTGGATGCTTGAAAATGATTTGTATAGCGAAGAATTTGAGGAAGAGGAATCTTTGCAAATTTTACGTTTTAAACAACGTGAAATTACGTGTTCTATCCTAAGTGCTATGTGGGACGGTTATATAGATGAACAACTTTTTTCTCAAAAAGGCAATGATTTTGTGCAATATTATTACCAAAGCGGAAAATATCGCCAAGATTATCAACTCACGCTTACACAAGGGCTTACCTCTATGCACCAAGTAACAGATACGTGGGAAAACTATGAAAAAATAGCGAGTGTAATGTCTGAAAGATTTAAAAATTGGGAAAAAAAACAAACTATGCCAAAAAGTGAATAAGGATTTGTTAATAAATTTTGGTTTTTTTTAGGAAAATGAAACTTTTTTCCAAAAATAAACGTATAGCAAGAACGCACATTAAAAATGTTGTCAAAAATACAAAAAAAATACCATCAAAAATGGGGTTGACTGGACTTGACAGCGAGAGAAAATGAGTGTATAAGCACGCCAAGAGTTGAAAGTACCTCTTGTGAATCAATACTTTCAAAAAATAACTGGCGAAAACACTTTTGCCCTTGCTGCTTAATTACAGACGTAATTAGATAGTAAGTGTTTCCGTAGATTGGTTGCTTTGTCTAATCTACACTTGGAAGCATCGAAACCCCACAAGGCAATACCAAACGAGGGTAGCATAGTTTGGTGGATACTACGCTAATAAGTGGGGCATAAAATCGTCATTTGTTTTATCCCTGCTGACAATACCAAGAAATGACTAAGCGCGTAGAAGGCATTATGTTTTCCTTGCCTGGACGAGGGTTCGAATCCCTCCAACTCCACAAAATTAAACAACAAAGTAAATTTATTTTTATTTTGTTGTTTTTTTTATCATTTTAGCGTTAGAATAACAAGCATAAATATAACAAAATAAGCCATTATTTACCTTATTTTACATATTTACCGCAAGGAATTCAGTCAG
>JANPJR010000150.1:0-35989 GCA_031425615.1 Cytophagales bacterium | reverse complement strand
TATATTTTTGTTTTTTTTGGGAAAATGATAAAAAAATAATAAAATTTAATGCTAAAAAATAACAAAATTCCAATTTTTATACTGAAATTTTTGTGGTTATATGGATTTTTTTAGATTTATCATAAACAAAATGATTTTTTTTTTAAAATTTTGCAAAAAAATTTGGAATATTAAAAATGTAATTCTAAATTTGTGAAAAATTATGTGTTTTTTTTTACAAAAATGCCAAAACACTTTAAATTTAATTTGCTAAATTTTCATAAATTTTAAATTTTTCTGTTTAAAATTTTCTAAAAATTTACCCCTTAAAATTTATCAAAAAAACGTTTTCAATTCTTCATTTTTAGCACCTTTTTATGGTTTTGATGCCATAATTTTATATCCATTGTTTGCCAATTTTAAACCAAAAAAAGATATGTTTTTGAGCAAAAATCTGCGTTATCTTAGACGCAAAAACAATCGCCAAACGCAAGAAGAACTTGCCATTGCCCTGAATCTCACGCGTAGCGTGATTAGCTCTTACGAAGATGGACGCGCAGAACCAAGCGTAAATACGCTTGTGAATATGTCGGACTACTTTAAAGTATCTATTGAAAGTCTTACAAACCTTGATTTGTCTAATGTTGATGAAAAAAAAGCACTCCACCAAAAAGAAGTGAAAAAATATACATCTGCATCTGGACTAAAAATCAACAGTGCAACAATGGACGCAAAAATTTACGAAAATATCCAACTTGTGCCTGAAAAAGCAATCGCTGGTTATGTAACTTCTTCGGACAATAGTTCTTTTTTACAAGAATTGCCAAAATTCCACCTTCCTTTTTTAACCAAAAATAGAGAATATCGTGCTTTTGAAATCAAAGGTGAATCAATGCTTCCTTTGCCTGACAAAAGTATCGTTATTGGTGAAAAAATTGAAAGTGAGGACATCAAAGATGGTCAAGTGTATGTTGTGGTTACAAAAGATGGTATTGTACTCAAAAAACTCTACAACCAAAGTAAATACAATGGTAAAATCCTCCTCAAATCTACAAACGTTGCATACCGTCCTTATGAAATAGAGGCAAACAGCGTAATGGAATTGTGGAAATTTAATTCTTATATCTCACAAGATATTCCACAAGAACAAGATGATGCCAACGAATTGCGTAAAGCATTTGTACGTATGGAAAGTGATATCCAAGACCTTCGCCTCCAAATTGCAAAAGTAAATAGCAAAAATATAGAAGACTAATCATGCAAAAATGCTGATTAGTACAAAAAAACACCCAATTATTAGATAATTGGGTGTTTTTTTGTGAAATTAAAAATTACTTACAATACCCAAATGAATTTTTGCCCTTGACAATCCAAAATCTTGGTCTTTGGATTTACCAAGTGCATACGCCAATGTAAAAGTGCCTCCACGTGTTGCAAAACTCAATCCTACACCTATACCAAAAGGATAATCAATGTTTTGGGTATTGAACGTTTGGGTTTGTAATATACTTTGGTCATAAAAAACTACAAAATATGAATCGTCTTCACCAAAATATGCCCGATATTCTGCAGTAAATATGCCATAATTGCTTGTAAAAAAGGTGTTTTCATTAAACCCTCTCAAACTTTGTAAACCACCAACCCTAAACAAATCATTTAATGTAAGAAAATTATTATCCAAATAACCACCTATAAATCGCCCCATAAATGTATGATTTTGCACCGAAGTATAATGCTCTAATCTGAGGTTGGCAGAAGTTTGTAAGCTATTTAATGGTACATTTTTATAAAGACTGTCTGCCCAAAAAGGGTTTTTTAGGATAATTTTTTGTCCCCAACGCATTTTTGCGATAATACGTGTGCCTTGTCGTGGTGCGAGTGCATTGTCCAAATTGTGCCAATCATAATCCAATCCATAACTTGCCCACCTACTTTCAGACACTTGCGGGAGTTCATTTACATTGGTAATTTGTAGTTTTTCGCCCAAACCTGATTGTTTATTTTCCAAACTTACACCAATGCGTGCCAAATTGGGCAAACGATAGTAAAGCGTCAAATGTAAATCACGATTGACAAAACTACTATCTTGTTTGTAAAGTTGAAAAATACCTTTTGCATCAAAGGGAAACCCAAATAAAAGTGGGTGTTCATACCGCAAATCCAAGCGTTGCGATTCTGTTTGTAGGCGTTGCCACTGTGCATATAAGCGAATACCAGCACTAAAAAGATTTTCCAAACCAAGATTTATTTCACCTGTGATAAGTGTTTTTCCTTGTTGTTCATTGGGTAAAACGCCCAAAATACCATCAAATTTATTAGCATTTCTTTTTTCAAGCGGTAGATTTATAATTGCTCTTTTGCCCACAAATGTAACAGAAGGCGTTTCTTTGAGTTGTAGGAAAGGTAATTGTTTTAATAAACGAGGAATTTGGGTAATTTTACTTTGGTCAAAAGGTTGAAAACGCCTTATCCCCAAATATTTTCGCAAAAAAGAGCGGTTGATAGGCAATTTTCCGATAATTTTGAGGGTATCAAATTCACAAAAACGCTCTGGCTCATATTTCCAAACTGCATAAATCGTGTTTTTATCAGTTGTACTTTTATCAGTTACGTTTTTATCTAAATTATTTTTATTAAAATTGTTGAAAGAAATACTGTCTAATTGGATTTTTGCAAAAGGATAGCCATTATTTTCTGCGAATTTTAAGGTATTTTTTTGGATTTTTTGGATTTTTTCAAAAGAAAATACTTTTTTTTCAAAATCTCGTTCATAAAAACCTATTTTTTCTGCAAAACCCAAATTCCCTTTTTTAAGTTTTTCCCAATAATATTTTTCGCCCAAATGCAAGGTTAATACTAATGTGTCTTTGTGCCAAGTATTTGGATTTTGGGGGTTTTCTATAAAATTTGCTTTAAAAAAACCTTCTTCATGTTTGTTTTTTAAAAAATATTGGGCAAATTCTGTTGCAGAAATGCTGTCATTGAATTGTGCCAAAACCCTGTGTTTTGCGTTTTGATGTGTTATATGAATAAATTTTTTTGAGGAATTTTGAGAAAAAAGGTTATTTGAAAAAATTAGAAATAAAAATAGCCACCTGACTCCCAAAGGGGGAATAAACAGCTTTAAAATATGGAGAAATCCATAATTCATAATCCATAATCCATAATCCAAATTTATCATATCTTCATAAATGTCTTAAAAATGGTTTCACAAATGAGATTGTATTTTTTTTTATTTTTTTTGAAATAAAAAAACTCACACACAAACCAAAATTCGTTTAATTTGATGTATTTATAATAAAAAATCACATTTTTTTTCAAAATTTTATGTTTTTTATTGGCATAAAACCCTGAAACGACAAAACTTTGTTCTTTTTGGTTAAGTGGGCTTGTATAAGTAATTTTAAAATTTTCGTGTTCTCTTACTGTGATGCCATCTATGATTTTGCCTGCGGATTTTAATTCTTTTAATACATTTTGCATAAATTGCTCATTGGTATAAAACTGCCCTTCTGGTGAGCTTTCGCCATAAGCCCTGTATGTACGTAGTTCTTCGCCAGTTTTGGTATTGATAAATGTTTCGCCATCAGCAGTTGGGCGGTGTTCGCCTTGTGGTACAAAAAAATCTGGATAGCTTACTTGATATTGATATTCTTCATTGGCATAAGAATGAAAAATAATGGTATGTTCTTGGGCAAAAATATTATAAATAGGTAAAAATAGACCAAGAAATATAGGCAAAAAAGAGGTAAAAAATATTTTTTTCATAGTATTTGTATGTATTTTTAATGAAAAATAATCCAACAAAATAATTCAGCGTAATGCAAAATTAACGAATTTTTGGGTACTATATTTTTGTAAATGTTGTGTATCAAAGTTAAGCAATTTCTGCTAATAATGTTTTGATATTTTTTTGGTAAATCATGTCTACAAAATCAGGGCAAATATCTGCTAATGGTTGTAAAACAAATTTTCGTTGGGTACGATAAGGGTGCGGAATGATAAGATTTTGTGTTAAAATTTGCCAATTTTCATAATAAATAACATCAATATCCATGGTTCTTTCGCCCCAAAAACGTTTTTTTTCTCTTTTCAAAAAAACCACTTCAATCTCTTGGCATATTGCCAGCGTTTCAAAAGGTGTAAAATTAGTTTGAATATGAATTGCTTGGTTGAGGAAATCAGGTTGGTCAGTTACACCCCACGCTTTGGTTTCATAAATAGGTGATTTTTGAATAATGTTTCCCAATTTTTCTTGTAATAAAGCACAAGTAATATTGATATTATCCAATTTATTACCCAGATTTCCGCCAATTAAAAGCATAATATTTATCATAAAATTTTCATAATAAGTTGTTAAATTTTATATTTTTTAAGGTTTTTAAAGGGAAATATTTTTGTTTTTTCTAAAAAAAATCTACTTTTGAATTAATGAAACCCGTCAACTACATCAAAATATTTTTTACTTATTGCTTTATTTTAAATTTGTAACCTTGAAAAACGTTTTACATCTCAAATGTAAAACGTTTTTTGTTTGTATAACTTTCTAACCACGAAAGGAGTGTAAGTTCTAAATAGAATGATGCTAAAACAGATGCTTGCTTTTTTAATTATTTTTTGTAGTTTTGGTGTATTATTATTTTTCAAAAATATAAAATTTTAAAAATCGCTTTAAAACTACTAAAAAATATGGACAAAATACTCATTGCAGAGGACAGCTCTGTTATACAAAACATTGCAAAAAAGGTGTTAGAATTTCAAGGATTTGAAATTATTTCTGCAAAAAATGGAAAAGATGTTTTACAAAAACTTCATGAAGACATCAAAGTTATCCTTATGGACATCAATATGCCACAAATGGACGGTATAGAATGTACCAAACAAATAAGGACATTGGATAATGCGGTGATTGCCAATATTCCAATTATTGCCATTACAGGCAATGCCAAAAACTATGCCTTAGAGGATTTTCAAAAAGCAGGTATCAACGATTTTGTGCCAAAACCGCTTGATTTTGATGTATTGATGGAAACAATTAAAAGGTTTGTGTAAAAAGCCCAGCCCAAAGGGTGCAAATATAGTTTATTCAGCTGTCAGTTTATTCGGTTAAGGGCTGTTAATTCCTCCTTTGGGTATTATTGGGTATTGGGCTTTTTGGATATTATGGGCTTTTTTTACAAACAAAAAAAAACCACCTCAATAAGGTGGTTCTTTTTTGAAAAACAAAAACATTGAAAAAAACAAAATCACAATGTAAAAAAGAACTATATTTAGATTTTATCTAATTTTTAAGTTCTTATATTAGTCTTTACGTAATTTTTGCAAATAAGTTTTGGTTTTTGTACGAATTTTTACAAAATAAATTCCTCTTGCCCAATTTGGCAGTTGTTGGTTAATATTTTGTTCAAGGGTTGTGATATTGCCTTGTGCTTGCAAGATAAATTTTCCTTGAAGGTCAGTTATTTGCAATTCATTTTGTTCTGAGTTTTCATTGAGTTTAATATTTATCCTGTCGGTTGTTGGGTTTGGATAAATTTCTAATACAAGATTGCCATCATATTTTACGTATTCTACTTGACTATACGTAAATTTACCGTTGATATCCACTTGACGCAAACGATAATATGCTGATTGCGTAAAATCTTCGTCCAACATACGGTATTCACGTATTTGATTGGTAGTGCCTGCACCATCTATGGTTTGGATTTTGACAAATTCATTTCCATTAATGCTTTTTTCTACTTCAAAATACGCATTATCTACTTGTGAAAGTGTTTTCCAAGCAATAAGTGTAGTTTTTTCTTTCAAATATTGTGCATCAAAATACACTAAGGTAATCGGAAGTGGATTTGTTGCACTACTTGCAGTCCAAGCAGAAAAACTATTTACACCTGCGAGGTTAATTTGTCCGAAAAATTCAGCCACATTGCTTGTATTGTGTGTTGTTGCTACTGAATTTACCCAACCTGTGCCAGCTTCCCATTTTGACATCAGGAGGTCATTATTTGCATTATCTGCAAGCCCGTTCAATTCACTTCTTTTATATCCAAATGCAAGCACACTATTTGAACCTGCTGCTGTGCCTGAAGCCACTGTCACGTCATATATTCGTTTGATACCTTGCCCAAAACCTGCGGAGTAATGCCTTCTGATAACATTTACGGTATAATTAGCCCCAGTAGTGCGATAGATAGACATATACCCTGCATTATACACGGTAGCTGCAAACGTGGTGTTAGTTTGCACAAGACGATTATTAAACACAAGTTTTCCGCCTTTATTAGCTTCGGTAGTCGCAGTAAGGTCAGTTACGAGGTCATCTTCTTGTGGATTGGATGTATAATCTTCTTCCAAAAATCCAAAATCACCAAAGTTAATATCAAAACCATTAAGGTTCAATTTCCCACCCAAATTTGCACTACTCCCTTTTATACTAAGTATTGCACTATTTGCACCTAAGAAAAGGCTTGTACCTGTAATATTTATGTTTTGGTTGAGCGTAACCCATTTGTTTGGCACAGTATTGTTTTTGTTGATGGTGAGTTGATAAAAGGTTGTAACTGATGTACCGCCAATGGTTTGATTTATATTGTTTCCGTCCATTGATACTTTTTTGGCAAGTGGTGTAAAAGCCCCATTATTTGTCCAATTACCACGTAAGGTAATATTTGTAGTGCCTATATTAAGTGTGGTTCCGTTTTGAATCGTAAGATTTTTTTGGATAACAGGGTTTGTGCCTTGACATGTTTTTGTACCTGTACCAGAGAAAATGATATTTTCATAATCCACCCTTTCGCTTACATTTTGATTAGCACCATTGTATTCCACCGTACAGCCAAGCCCCATATTTACAGTAACATTGTCATTTTCTATGGCTGTAGTAGCACTTCCTGTAAAACCATTTGTGTTGGCAGTTTTAAACGTGCCTAAAATGTTAATTGTTTTTGTGCCTACACTATTAGATAAAATTTGTTGTGTGGTCATGTCTAATGTACCATTGATATTTATAGTACCATTATTTCCCCCAAAATCTACTAAAGAGAGCGTTTTATTTGTGGTAATATTTGCAGAAGCATTAATATCTAAATCATAAAAGTTGGTTACGCCTGTGCCTGATATGCTTTGTGTAGTGCCATCAAAAGTTACTTTTTTCTGGTTTGGTGTAAAAATGCCATTGTTGGTAACATTTCCTTTGAGTATAATATTGGCAGTACCGCTAAGATTTACAGAACTTGCAAGGTCTATTTGCAGATTTCCGTTTACAGTAAGGTCAGCACCTGCTATTTTATTGCCCAATGTAAGGTTTGTACTATTGGTAACCAAAACGTTGTGGGGGGTATTCCATTCTGTACTTCTATTATAAGTCCCCCCTGTTGAATATTTGAGTGTACTGTTTGTAGCGTAGGTAATACGTGTAGCAGGAAATGTGGTAAATCCGCCTGTGCTGAGTTCAAAAGTACCATTTACTTGCAACAATGCACCAGCAGCAGCACCATTTAGAGATGCACCAGTATTAAATGTGAAACCTGAATTAATGGTAAAAGTTTTATTAGTGGCTATTATTGTTTGTGCAGAACGTGTTACATTTACATCTACATTTACATTATGCTCAATATTAGCAATTTCTCCTGCAACAGGAATCACACCGTTTGCCCATATAGCAGTATTACTCCAATTTCCATCTCCTATAGTACCAGGTTGTGGTATGTAACTATAATTACTTCCACCGTTATTATTCAGGTTAAAAGTAAAATAATCTGCATCAGTAGGGGCAATACTTGCCAAATCTCCCGAAGTAAATACATAATAAATTACATTTGCATTTACCGCATTTGTAGCACTTGGAATGGTAGCAGTATAAGAAGTAGCGGTTACCATGCTCATTTTTACAACAGTAGAAGTCGCAAAGTTATCAGTAGTATAACGTAACCATGAGGCTTGTCCCCCCGCCCCAAAGGCACCAGATAGGTTAGCGGTTACTGTAACTACATCTCCACCTTTTACAGCATTTGACAAAGGACTTTGGGTTACAGATGCTATTGTCCGAACGATACCACCTTGTACTCTGAATACACGAAATTTATTGTTGCTACTGTTTGGGCTTTTAATCACATAAGCGTCCAATGTATTAGGCATATTGATAAACCAAGCACCATTTGTGCAGTTGTTATTGGAAGCTGTGTATTCTGTTGCTCCAGTAACATCTGTAACTTGTGTATCTTGTCCGTTTGTACATGTTGCAGAAGGGGATTGTTGGTTGCTACCATTTGCCATTCTAAAGAATTGGTTGCCTGTGCCTGCTGGTGTGCGGGTAATGATTTGTGATGTGCCTGTACCGGCGGACATACCCACGATAGTAACAAAGTCCATACCTGCCCAGCCATTTCCTATGATACCATTCTGGGCGTGTGTGTGTTGTGGAAATAAAAAAAGTGCAAACAAAAATATGCTTACATACGTATAAATGTTTTTCATACTATTTTAGGTATTAGGGTAATAGAAAAAAGATTGATTTTTGTTTTTTTATTTATATTATTAGGCTCTTATCAGCAATGATAATTCTTATATAATTTTTTTTATAAAAAGTATGTTTTTACTTATTTCTTTTTTGTGGAAAAAAGTAAATGAATTTAAGGTAAATTTTCAAATTTTCTTTTAAATTTTTCGTATAAAACTACGAAAAATAAAGACAATAATAGAAAAAAATAATGAAAAACATGAAAAAAATATAGAAAATCGTAAAAAAAATAAAAGTCTATTTTGATTTTAGATTATAACCTACTTAAAAAGCTACGAAAATAACAATAATCTACAAATTTTGTATGTTCTTTGCATATTTTCAAATAAATTTCTAAAAACCTTTGTATAAACCCTTACATAAAAACTACAATATCCGTGCAATATCCCTTATTACCTTATTTTTATTCATTTCGTCTTTTTCTGTTTTTTTCGCTCTTTTTTTATTTTTTACAAATAAAAACTTCGCAAATTTTTGCCCAAAAAAATCTTTCAGATTGGAAAGAAATTGAAAAACACCAAAGGTTTGTAATGAATCAAATTGAAAAAAAAGAATATTTTTTGAATGAATATAAAGTAAATGCAAACCGATTTGCTTTGCATCAACCAATATTTTTTCAATATTTTGAGCGATATTTTTATACTTTTGACCAGAGAAATGCGTCCAAAAATACTTTATTGAAAGCCATTATTTCACGTAGAGAACACAATAAAATTAATTTTTATAGGGAATATGTATTAGACAATGAAGGCAATTTGATTTATTATTATGAACAAGAACAACCAGAAACTGCTTCTTTGGCAACCAAAAAGCTAAAAATTTATTTTTTTAACCAAAAAAATATTAAAATTATCAAAAACGACAAAGAAGTGTCAGCGTTGCCCGAAAAAGAAATTGCAGAGAAATTAGCAAATTTTGAGTTGTTGAAAGCAAAATTTAAGCAGTAATTTTTCATGTAAAAAAAACAAAAAACTACCAAAATATATATTTTTGGTTTTTTTTTTTTAGGAATCAAGGGAGAAAAATGCAGGAATATCAATAAATATAAGATTTATTATTTTTAAATAACATAAACTAATTGCAGAAACCTACTTATATGCACGATAATTTATTAAAACTCATTACCTCAAAAGTTGCATTAACCAACAACGAAATTGTATTGTGCAAACAATATTTTGAGCCCGTTTTGTTTCCTAAAAATCATATCATTGAGGAAGAAGGCAAAATTCCAAAGTATTTGTATTTTGTTGTTTCGGGTTTTTTGCGTTTATTTCATTACAACGACTTGGGTGACGAAGTTACTACGCATATCAACTGTCCGCCTGGTTTTATTACTTCCTATGTCAATTTTGCTCATCAAACCAAATCAAATGAAAATGTAGAGTGTATTACTGAATGTGAATTATTAAAGATTAGCAAGAAAAATTTAGATATTCTAACAAATGAAAGTAATACAATCAAAGATTTTAGTATTTATGTATTTCAGGAGTCTATTGCTTACAACGAAACCCGTTCGAGAGAATTGGCAACGCTCAATGCAGAACAACGCTATTTAAAAATTCTTGAAAACTATCCCGCCATTATTCAAAATGTACCACTTCAATATATTGCCTCATTTCTGGGAATAAACCCAAAAAGTTTGAGTAGAATTAGAAAGCAACTCATTAGGTAACAAATGTGAAGTGTATTGAGCAATCATAGAGATATTTTTGCAGAAAAATATTTCATCTCAAAAATATCTCTATGATTTGGTTTAACAGTATCCCAGCAGATTTAAGTTTCTGCAAAACAGCAAAGTACTCCATTTCTCTCAAAATAAACTCAACCGCTAAGGCTGAACGTTTGTATGAAGTTTTATTGACTGGAGAAAATCAAACTATTTGGGCAAAAGGTTTTAAAAAACTCGTTTGGTTTAATCCATCACCTTACGATTTTGGCAGTATCAGAGATATACATTTGGCGTGGATTAAAGTGCGAGAAAGAATGTTAATACTCGAGCCAAACAAGCATTTTGCTTTTAGTTCTGACGCACTTACCGTACCTATCGTTACAAAAATGGTAGAAGATATACAATTTCAGCCCACAGCCACGGGGACAATTATCCATTGGAATGTATATTACAATCTTTATTGGTTTCTAATACCTTTTAAAGGTTTTCTTAAAAAGCGTATTTTTCAAAAGATGTTCTTTGATTTTGCAAAAGGACTATCCGATTATGCTGAAAAATATCCCTCCAAAATATCTTAAAATGATTAGGTAACAAATGTGAAGTGCTTTGAAAAAAGCATATTCTAACTTTGCACCATTAAAACTTAAAAATCAATAAAAATGAAACAGATAATCTTATTGTCTCTTATTTCTTTGCTATTCCAATTTCCTGTTATGGCACAAACAGATAAGGAAATATCAAATTCCAAAGGGTATTTATCCATAGAAACAGCCCCGCCTTATTGGGTGCTAACTACAAGAAATGGCTTTGCATTTTCTGCTTGTGTAAGCCACAAATTGAAGAAAAATCCTAACATTCGTTTGGGGATTTTGGGCTACACAGGCAGATGCAGCCAAAAACCTCTTATTAACTGATGATTTTAAAGGCGATAATTGGGAAGTGCAGTGGAATGGATTTGCCATAGAAACCCAATATTTATTTAATCTCGGTTTGGCTCGTGGCGGACTTCTAACAGGATTGAGAACACAGTGGAACAACCTTGAATTTTTCAAAGACAAGAATAGCAAAGCAACCGCTAATCATATTATGATTACGCCCCAAATAGGTTTTCAATGGTTTCCATTCAAAAAATTAGGCTTTTACGCATTGCCTTGGGCTGGATTTCAACAAGACATCTTAGGTACAGATAAAGTAAGCATTGATGGCATTGAAACCAACACTCGCAAGTCAAATCCAATCATAACATTTCAGATTGGCTGGGAATTTAAACTTTAAAACAATAAAAACGATGGGACAAAATAATTTAGCCTTGGTTACAGGTGCAAATGGACACCTTGGTAACAATTTAGTAAGGTTGCTTATCAACAAAGGAATACCCGTAAGGGCTTCGGTTCGCAATATCAAAAACAAAGAGCCTTTTGTGGGTTTAAATTGTGAAGTGGCGCAGTCCGATATTGCAGACAAACAATCACTTGTCAATGCTTTGCAAGGCGTAGAAACCTTTTATGCAGTGGGTGCAGTGTTCAAACTTTGGGCAAAAAATCCTAAGAAAGAAATTTATGATACCAATATGTTGGGTACGCAAAATATGGTGGAAGCAGCAGTGGAAGCAGGCGTAAAAAGAATAGTGTATGTAAGTTCTATTGCAGCATTGAATTACACAACACTTCCCACCAAAGAAAGTTTGGGCTATAATCCAGACCGCAGAGATATGTACTACAATTCCAAAAATGATGGTGAAAAATTGGCTTTTGAGTTAGCCAAAAAACACAACATAGAATTGGTAAGCATTATGCCCGCAGCGATGATTGGCGATATTGCCTTTGCACCCCTGAGCGTATCTTACAACATTATCAAACTTATCCTCAACAAAGAAGTACCTGTGGAAACCAACATTACCCTCAATTGGATAGATGTAAAAGATGTGGCGGAAGGTTGTTATTTGGCAGCCACAAAGGGTAAAAATGGCGAAAGATACATTTTGGCAAATGAAAAATGCACTTCCATAAAAGATACGACAAAAATTGCGCAAGAACTTTATCCTGAACTAAAAATAAAACTTCCAATAGTGTTACCCAAACCATTGCTATATATGATTGCTTGGTTTATGGAATTGGGTAGTAAATTCACAGGTAAAGCCCCTTTGCTTTCGGTAAAAGATATTGCGATGTTTTCGGGTCTGCAACAAAACTTTGATATTTCAAAAGCGAAAACCGAGTTAGGCTTCAAACCCAAATCATCAGTATTGGCGGTAAAACAAGCAATGACCTATTTAATGAATAATAAATCACTTTTAAAATAAATAAAACTATGAAAAATACAGCATTAAAAAAAACAGTATTGAGTATGATTTTTTTGTTCCTTTCCTCCACATTTTTATTGGCTCAAAGCAATGGAGACAAAATATTGGGGGTATGGTTGAGCGAAAAACAAGATGGTAAAATTGAAATTTACAAATCAGGTGATAAGTATTTTGGGAAACTCATTTGGGGTAAAGATATGTATGAAAAAGATGGTGTTACCTCCAAAAAGGATGTTAATAATACAAACAAAAACTTAAAAACAAGAAATCTAAAAAATTTAATTATGCTTACAGATTTTGTTTTTGATGGGACTACTTGGGGGGAAGGCAATATTTATGACCCACAAGCAGGGAAAACATATAGTTGTATAATGAAACTCAAAGGCAATATACTCAATATTCGTGGCTATGTAGGTCTATCTTTGTTTGGCAGGACTTCTGAATGGACAAGGGTTAAATAAGTGAATTTTTATTTTTAGATTGACCCATTTCGTCCAAGTCTCCCTAAAAAATAACCGAATGGTTTAGTTCAAGACTTCAGTCTTGGACTTTTCTTTCCGAAAGTCCCCATTTCGTCCAAGTCTTCTTAAAAAATAACCGAATGGTTTAGTTCAAGACTAAACTACATAGTTTTTTGCGATAGGGATAGAAACGTTATCGCAGAGACAAACGGGCAAAAACACGTAGGAACGAAGTGTTTTTTGCCTGTTTTGGCTCTGCGCTTTGCACGATAGCCCGTAATCGCCAAAAAAAAGTTTTTAAAATTATGGATTGAAAGACATTTTTTCCTCAAAAAAAACTTGTTTTTCTCTTTCAAATCTATTACTTTTGCATGGCAAATAACCACCCTAAAAATATTTGCCATTATGCAATCTCTTGCAGACAAAATTCTCTTTGAGGCACTGACTTATGATGACGTGCTTTTGCTTCCCGATTATTCGGATATTCTTCCCAAAGACGTAAGCACTATTACGCCTCTTACCCAAAAAATTTCGTTAAATATTCCGCTCCTTTCTGCGTCTATGGACACCGTAACAGAAACAGACATGGCAATTGCTATGGCTCGTGAAGGCGGTATGGGCATTATTCACAAAAATATGTCTATAGAACGCCAAGCTGAACAAGCCAGAAAAGTAAAACGTTCACAAAGCGGAATGATTTTAGACCCTGTCACGCTTCGCCCTGATGCTACACTCAAAGAAGCACGTTATATCATGCAAGAGTTCAAAATAGGTGGTATTCCAATTATCAATGAAAAAGGCGAACTTGTGGGTATATTGACCAACAGAGATTTGCGTTTTCAAAAAGATGATGGATTGCTTGTAGGACAAATCATGACCTCTGAAAATCTTGTTACTGCCCCTGAAACATTGGAATTATCCAAAGCAGAAGAAATTTTGCAACAATACCGCATAGAAAAATTGCCTATCGTGAATGCACAAAAAAAATTGGTTGGGCTTATCACATACAAAGACATTCTCAAGAAAAAGGATATGCCTTTTGCCTGCAAAGATGAATTTGGTCGCTTGCGTGTAGGTGCTGCGGTAGGTAATACTGCGGATTTATTGGACAGAGTAGAGGCTTTGATACGTGCCAATGTGGATATCATTAGCATTGACACCGCACACGGACATTCAAAAGGTGTATTGGACGCTGTCCAAACCCTCAAAAATACATTTCCAAATATTCAACTCATTGCAGGCAATGTAGCCACAGGCAAAGGTGCTTTGGCACTCGCAGAGGCTGGTGCTGATGCGGTTAAAGTAGGCGTAGGACCTGGCAGCATTTGCACAACACGCATTATTGCAGGCGTGGGTATGCCCCAATTTTCAGCAGTTTGGGAAGCATCTCAAGCCCTCAAAGGCAAAAATATTCCAATTATTGCTGATGGTGGGATAAGATTTTCAGGCGATATTGTCAAAGCGATAGCAGGCGGTGCATCTTGTGTAATGGCAGGCTCATTATTTGCAGGTACAGAAGAAGCTCCTGGCGAAGTGTTGCTTTATGAAGGCAGAAAATACAAAGGTTATCGTGGTATGGGTTCGTTGGAGGCAATGGAAGCAGGCTCAAAAGACAGATATTTTCAAGATAATCAAACAGATGCCAAAAAATTTGTACCTGAAGGCATTGTAGGGCGTGTGCCTTACAAGGGTTTTGTGGCTGAAATTATTTATCAAATGCTTGGTGGGTTGAAGGCTGGTATGGGTTATTGTGGTGCAAAAGATATACCTACATTACAAGAAGCAAAATTTGTAAAAATCACTTCCGCAGGTATGCGTGAAAGCCATCCGCATGATGTCCAAATCGTGAAAGAAGCCCCAAATTATTCAAGATAAGTTTTTAGGAGATTAAAGATTAGAACAGCCAAAAATTGATTTTATTTATTCCTTTTTTTATGAGGAAACGCCTTTTTTGTTATCCTTTTTGAATAACAAAAAAGGTATTTATTCTATTCTTTTACACCCCCAAGGCATTTTCAAGTAAAATAAACCATTTTTTGAGAAAAATTTGAGGGTTTTCGTGTGGAAAAAGTTTTAGAAATTCATTGATGCCTGCACTATGATTGACCACAAAGAAAGCCAATGTTTCCGCATCAATATCTGTGCGAATTTGATTTTTGGCTTGTGATTGTGCGATAATTTTTTGAAAAAAAAGCGTGCTTTGTTGTAAAATTTGTTGGTGCAGATTGCCTATTTCAGGGTTGTAACGTTCTTGTGAAACATTATGCAGAAATTTTTGTAATGTAGGATTTTCTTCATCAAATAATAATCCTTGCAGATAAATTTTTTGGTAAAGCTGAAAAAAATTATCATTTTTTTCCTGAAAAATTTTTACCAAACTTGCTTGTTTTTGCTGTTGTGCTTGTTGAATAAGATAAAAATAAAGGTCTTTTTTATCTTCAAAATATTGATAAATACTTCCTTTGGCAATATTTGCATTTTTGGCAATGTGTCCAATATTTGCTTGTGCATAATCATTACTTGCAAATTCTTGGTAAGCACACGCCAAAAAAACGCTTTTTTTTTCAGCAGAAAGTCTTTCAAAAGTGGATTTCATGGAAATTGTATGTTGATTTGATTAGTAAGGCTTTTGCCTCAACGTGCAAATATTGGCGTATTTTTATTGATACATTCCCATTAAAAATTATTTAAAAGCGACAAAAACAATGCCTTTCCGTCTGTATTTTCCCCCAAATCATCACTTGCTCGTTCAGGGTGAGGCATCATACCAAATACTCGATAATTAGCACTACATACACCTGCGATATGATTAAGCGAGCCATTTGGGTTATATTCGTCTGCAATTTCCCCTATTGATGAGCAATATTTAAACAAAATTTGTCCATTATCTTCCAATTTTTGGCGTGTATTTTGGTCTGCATAATATCGTCCATCACCATGTGCAATTGGAATTTGATAGACAGATTTTTGGAGTGATTTTGTAAGGGCAGGTTGTACAGTTTGTGGTTTTAGAAATATATTTTTACAAATATATTTTTGTGAATTATTTTTAAGCAAAGCACCTTCCAACAATCCTGCTTCGGTCAATATCTGAAAACCGTTGCATATTCCCCACACATATCCGCCACGTTTGGCGTGTGTTTCTATGGCAGGCATAATAGGCGAAAACCTCGCAATAGCCCCAGAACGCAGATAATCGCCATAAGAAAAACCACCAGGCACTATCACGCAATCAATACCTGTGGGAAATTGGGTTTCTTTGTGAAATATTTTGATGACATCTTGCCCCAAAATATCACGCAATACATACACCATATCATCATCACAATTGGAACCAGGAAATACAACTACTGCAAATTTCATGAGTTTATTAGTTTTTGTTTTAAATTATTTAGCCCCTAACCCCCAAAGGGGAAATTTAAAGGGATATAGCACTTTTAAAGTTTAAAAATTTAGAAAATTTAACTTAAAATAAATACTTTAAATTTATACTTTGTTTCAGTATTTTTTGTTTATTTCTAACAAAAAATACTACATTTACCAAGTTTTAAGGTCTTGACAAATGTAGCATTTTTTAGTAAATTTTAATACAAATATTTTTTTGTATTTATTCCCCCTTTGGGGGTTAGGGGGCTATTCATTATTTTAATTAAGCGTTCTTTTAGTTTCTCTTTCTTCGTAAGATTCAATCACATCACCGACTTTGAGGTCATTAAAATTGCGAATACTAAGACCACATTCGTAGTTGTATTTCACTTCGCTTACATCATCTTTAAATCTTTTCAAAGCCCCAATTTCGCCTTGATATGTTACGATACCATCACGAATAATACGTACTTTGTTAGAGCGTTTGATGAAACCGTCAGTTACATAACAACCTGCTACTGTGCCAATTTTAGAGATTTTGAATACATCTCTTACTTCTACATTACCCACGATTACTTCTTCTACTTTTGGTGCAAGCATACCTTCCATTGCATCTTTGATTTCATTGATAGCATCATAAATAATAGAATACAATTTAATTTCTATTTTTTTATCATCAGCTATTTTTTTAGCATTGATAGAAGGTCGCACTTGGAAACCAATAATGATGGCACCTGTTTCTGCGGTACTTGCAAGAAGTACATCATTTTCAGTAATTTGTCCTACGCCTTTATGGATAATGGTAATTTTTATTTCTTCGGTAGAGAGTTTGAGCAATGAATCAGAAAGTGCTTCTACAGAGCCATCAAAATCACCTTTTATGATAAGTTTAAGTTCTTGAAAAGTACCTAATGCTCTCCTACGCCCTATTTCTTTGAGGGTAATTGTAGGTGCTGCGCGTATGGCTTGTTCTCGTATAATTTGTGAACGTTTTGTTGCAATATCCCTTGCCTCTCTTTCAGAAGGCATTACTTTGAGCAAATCACCTGCTTGTGTAGAGCCATCTAAGCCCAATACTTGCACAGGCATAGAAGGTCCTGCTTCTTGTACTTTTTTGCCTCTATGGTCGTACATGGCTTTTACACGTCCAAAATGCGAACCTACAAGCATAATATCACCTATTTTGAGCGTACCTTTTTGTACCAAAATATTAGCTACATAACCTTTACCTTTGTCCAAAGAAGATTCTAATACAGTACCTTCTGCCCTGCGGTCAGGGTTGGCTGTAAGTTCAAGCATTTCAGCCTCCAACAATATTTTTGTCAAAAGTTCATCAATACCCGTACCTTTTTTTGCAGATATTTCTTGTTCTTGGTGTTTTCCGCCCCAAGTTTCTACCAAGATATTTTTGTCTGCAAGTTGTTTACGGATTTTTTCAGGGTCTGCAGTTGGTCTGTCTATTTTATTAAGTGCCACAATGATAGGCACACCTGCAGCACGTGCATGGTTGATGGCTTCTTCGGTTTGTGGTCTTACGCTATCATCAGCAGACACCATAAGAATAACTATATCCGTAACTTTTGCACCTCTGGCACGCATAGCAGTAAATGCTTCGTGTCCTGGTGTATCAAGGAATGTAATTTTTCTGCCTTCTTTTGTGATAACGTCATACGCACCAATATGTTGGGTAATACCACCAGATTCCTTTGATACTACATTTGCTTTACGGATATAATCCAAAAGCGAAGTTTTACCATGGTCTACGTGTCCCATAACGGTAACGATTGGTGCTCTTTCTACAAGACTTTCTGGTGCGTCTACTTCTGTAACAACTTCTTCATTATTGGCAGATATAAACTCCACCGAATACTCGAATTCATCAGCAATCACAGTGATAAGTTCCGCGTCAAGGCGTTGGTTGATGGATATCAACATGCCCATACTCATACCCGCAGCAATAATTTGATTGACGCTAATGTCCATGAGGCTTGCCAAATCATTGGCAGAAATAAATTCTGCTACTTTTAAGATTTTGCTTGTATCCTCTTTTACATTTTCTGCCATTTGACGTGTTTTTTCACGTTTTTTGGTGCTACGTCCTATTTTATTGCCTGTATTTTTGTTGTCCAATTTAGCCAAAGTTGCTTTGATTTGTTCTTGGATTTCCTTTTCAGAAGCAACATTATTGGTAGGGCGGTTTTGTGTATTGTTGTTGCGGTTGTTATTATTGCGGTTGTTGTTGTTTTGGCTGGTGTTGTTACGGTTTTGCGTGTTGTTGTTGTTTTGGCTGGTGTTGTTACGGTTTTGCGTGTTGTTGTTATTTTGGCTGGTGTTATTACGGTTTTGCGTGTTGTTGTTATTTTGGCTGGTGTTGTTACGGTTTTGCGTGTTGTTGTTGTTTTGGCTATTGTTGTTACGGTTTTGCGTGTTGTTATTATTTTGGCTATTGTTGTTATTTTGCGTATTATTATTGGTTTGGCTGTTGTTGTTTGGGTTTTGCGTATTGTTGTTTGTGGTTTGGTTGTTATTGCCTTGTGCATTTTGGATAGCATTAGCCATTACATTGTTGTCTTCACGTCTAACTCTTTTTTTGCGTCTTCTACGTTTTTTATCGTCATTTTGTTGGTTATTTTGGCTGTTATTGCTATTGTTATTTCCACTGCGTTGGTTATTGCCATTGCGTTTGTTTTCGCTTGGTAGTTGTATTTTACCCAACACTTTAAGCCCTCCAAGTTGGTCAGCTTTTGCTTTGATGAGTTCTACAGGGATTTCTGCTTCCACGATTTCTGGTTTTTTTTCTACGGAAACCTCTACGCTTTTCTCGGTTGGTTTTTCGGTTGATTTCTCAATTATTTTCTCATTTTTTGGTTCTTGATTTTTCGGATTTTCTGTACGTTTTGGTTTTTCATTATTGGTTTTTTCGCTTACAGGTTTTTCGTTGGTTTGTTTGTCCAACAAATTAGTTTTTACTTCTGCATCATTGTTTTTTGGTGTATTTCTTCTGTCGTTGTTGCGGTTACGGTTATTTTCGTTTCGGTTGTTGTCGTTTCGTGTATTATTTTCCTTTGACAGGTTTTGTTCGTTCTTTGGCTGGTCAGTTTTGTCGTTGCGTTTTGTGTTTTGTGTTTTGGTTTTATTGTTGGTGTTGCGTTGGTTTGGCGTGATGTATTTGTCAATTTCGTTTTTGCTATTAAAATCCTTTGGGATAGTGCTTAGGTCAATTTTTCCTAAGATTTTTAATCCACTTGGATTAGCTTTTATGACTTCTACTTCAGTTTCAACTTTTTGTGGTTGTGGAAAATGTTTTGTGGAATTATTTTGATTTTCCACATTGTTACTTGTATTGTTTACAGAGGTATTATTTACAGGTTTTTTTTCTTCTTCTTGTTGTGGTTTTGGTTGGGGCATAGATGCACCAAGCTCATCAGCAAGGACTTTGAGTTGTGGGAAGGTAATTTTTGAATTAAGGTTAAGACCTGTAAGTCCTTGTTTTTCCAATTTTTCAATAAGTGAGTGCGTACCAAGTTTTACTTTGAGTTCGCTGTTGATTTGGCTTAGGCGAATTGTTTTTTCTTCTGCCATATTTTTTTTGGAGATATTCAGTTTTTTTAGTTTTTTTTGAATTAAAAAGATGATTTTAAAAAATTGATTTTTAATACTTTAACCTAAGTTGTCAGTTATCAGTTTTTAAGTTGTCAGTTTTTATAAATTTATGTTAATTTATGTTTTTAAAACAGAAAACTATAAAGTAAGTGGTTGTTTTTATTGAAAAACACGCAACTTGGATTGCTTTAAAAATCAATACCATTAAAAATTTTATTAAAAAAATTTAACAGCATATTGCATTTTTCTATTAAAAAATAATGTTTTGGATATTTTCTTATTGTTTTTTTTGTTTAAGTTTTTTTTGTTTTTTTAAGAAAATTTTTTCCAAAGTTGTATTATTTTATGTATGTGTTTGGTCTTTACAAAATGATATTTTTGAAGATTGAAAAAAAGTTTAGGTTAAGTTTTATGCCCCCTAACCCCCAAAGGGGGGAACAAATTTGGGAACGTAAATGAAAATTTATTGTTACAATATAAAAAAAATCGTATTTATCCCCTTTGGGTTAGGAAGCTACTAATCTTCAAATTCTTCTTGTAAAATTTGCAAGATTTCTTCAATGTGTTCTTCTTCAAGGTCTAATTGTTTTACCAACAATTCTTTTCCTACTCTGAGGGCTGATTTTGCAGTATCTATGCCAATTCTTCTAAACTCCTCAATTACCCAATCCTCAATCACATCAGAAAATTCAGCCAATTCAATATCTTCCTCTTGTTCGTATTCTTCGCCTTCACGGTACACATCAATTTCGTAGCCCAAAAGCCTACCTGCAAGTTTGATGTTGTAACCACCTTTGCCAATGGCAAGTGACACTTGGTCGGGTTTCATAAATACCGCAATATGTGGCAATTCGTCCCTTTCGTGTCCTTCACGGTCAATAATTCTGCGTGGTGTAGCAATAGGTGGGTCTATTTGCATACTACTTACTTTGGCAGGGCTTAATGTACGCGAAACAAGGAGTTCCATGTTTTCCGTAAAATTAATAATATCAATATTTTCGTTATTGATTTCTCTGCCAATGCTGTGGATACGGGCACCTTTCATGCCTACGCAAGCCCCAACTGGGTCAATGTTGTCGTCATGCGATTGTACAAGCACTTTTGCTCTTTCGCCTGCTTCACGCACTATTTTTTTTACGCTAATAATACCTTCTGCAATTTCTGGTACTTCTTGTTCAAGCAATCTTTCCAAGAAAGCTGGCGAAGTACGTGATAATATCACACGTGGCATACCATTCGTCCTTTGTACTTCTTCTACTACTGCTTTCACCATTTCGCCTTTTCTAAATCTATCTCTTGCCATTTGGTGTTTTTTTGGTAGAATAAGTTCGTGTTTGTATTCATCTTGCACGATAATTTCCTTGCCCATATTCAACACTTGATAAATTTCCATGTTGAGCATTTTGCCTATCATAGCTTTGTAACGCAAGTAAATTTCTTCTTTTTCCAAATCTTTTACACGTTGGATAAGGGTTTGGCGTGCAGCAAGTATTGCCCTTCTGCCAAAATCTTCAAATTTGTAATATTGAAAATAATCCTCACCCACTTCTATATCATCTTGCACCAATTTTGCTTTGGTTATAGAAATCAAATCTTCGTCACCATCTTCATAATATTGGTCTTCTACTACACGCACCGACCTAATAATCTCCAATTCTCCTTCTTTGCTTCGCACCACCACCTCAAAACCTTCTTCGGTGTCATATTTGCGTTTTATCATGCTGTAAAGCACCTCTGTAAGCAGAGAATCAAGGACTGCGTGGTCAATATTTTTTTCAGTTGCAAACTCACCAAAACTTTTTAGGAATAGCGAGCCTTCTTCATCTTTAACTTTTTTTGTTTTTGTTGCCATTTGAGATAATTAGGAATTAGAAATTAAGAATTGGGAATTAAAAACAACCCTTTTTTTTAAAATCTTTTTTCTTTTTTTTTATTATTTTAAGTTTCTATTTTTTGAATTAAACTTTGAACTTTTAAACCTTTTTGAACTTTAAACCCTTTGAACTTCCTTCTACCCTATTACAATTTGTGCTTTTTCAATATCCTTAAATAGAATTGTATTTGGCACAGCTGCTATTTTTTGTTTTTTATTTGCTTTTGGCGTTACTTCTACAAAACTTTCTGCTATATTTTCCAATATTTGAACTTGTGTAAGTGTGCCTATGATTTCTTCTGTTTGAGCGGTTTTTATACGAATATTCCTGTTAATATGTTGCGGATATTGGCGAGGCATCACAAGGGGCGTTTCTGCACCAGGCGAAGACACTTCTAAAATATACGCATTTTCAAGCCAATTTTCTTCTTCCATTTTCTCTCCAAGTTGTCTACTTACTGAGGCACAAACTTCTACATCTACGCCTTTGTCGCCATCAATAATTACGACAACTTTTATTTTTTGCCCCAATTTTGGCATACGCACTTGTATAAGAAAATAATCTTGTGGTAAGATAGTTGTTACAAATTCGCTGATTTTTTGGTTGGTTGTCATGTATGCTAATAAATGTCTGAAAAAAATAAAAAAAAATAAGACAAGATATTCTAATAAATATCTTGCCTCAAATAAAGTAAGCCAATCTAAAATAATACACCTATGTATTACAGACAAAACATAAAAAAATATGTATTTTTTTGTTTGTCAAAGCCATTTGAATTTTTATGGTAATTTTTTTATAAAAAATTTACACTTTCAAATACCTTTTTGCGGAGGTGTGGTGCGGTTAGATGTTCTTTTTCATGTTTTTTTTAGTTTTTTTTACTGAAAAATTAAAAAGATTACTTTCTTTGAGGATTTATTTTTGCAAAAGTATAAATTATTTTTATAAATAAAAAATATTTTTTTATTTTTTTTAAGGAATTTGATTTTTTAGCTGGTTTAACTTTCCAAAAGTTTAAAATTTTGGAAAGTTCCATATATTTTACAAATACTTTTTCATTACTTCCTGCTTTGCTTGGGCTGATTGTGAGATAATTTTTTGATTTTTCTGAAATCCTTTTTTCTAAAACACTGAAAAACCTGACCACTGAAAAAACTATTTTTTTTCCCCCAACACCAAATACATCTTAATTTCGCCTTTGCCTTTTGCTTCAATATTTCCCCTAAATTCACATTCAAAAACGTCTTTTACGAAGTTGTAGGTGCTTTCGGTGATATTTACTTTGCCTACAATTCCGCTACTTTCTGCCCTGCTTGCGGTATTGACGCAATCACCCCAAATATCATACGCAAATTTTTTCGTGCCTACTACACCAGCCACTACTTCGCCTGTATTGATGCCAAGCCTACACTCATAATAAGGTAAATTATTGGCGATACATTCTTGCTTGTAATTTTGCATATAGGTTTGTATTTCCAAACCTGCACGTATAATATCTATTGGATTTGTATCATTTGGAATAGGCAAACCACCTGCACACATATAGGCATCACCAATTGTTTTAATTTTTTCAATATTATGTTTTTCAATAATTTTATCAAAAGCAGAAAAACATTTATTCAATTCCTCAATCACTTCTTCAGGCGACATATTAGCACTGCGGGCAGTAAAACCTTTAAAATCTGTAAATAATACAGATACTTTTTGGTAATGTTGTGCTTTTGCTTTGCCTGTATTTTTGAGTTCATCAGCAATTTTATCAGGCAAAATATTGCGTAGAAGTTTGTCTGATTGTGATTTTTCGTGTGAAAGTGCTTCATTTGCTTCTACCAATGCAAATTTGGATTTAATCATAGAAATTGTAAGGCGATAACGTGTTTCTATCAATAAAAGCATAAACAACGCTACAACCAATAATAATAACCCTCCATTTACAAGTGCTTCTTGGATATTCAAATGGTGATTCATTTGAAAAAATATAATATTCGCCAACAAGGAAGGAATGATAATACCCAACGAAAAATAACGATTCCATGTGATAAACATACCTGCACCTATAAATAATGCTAAATAATTGAGCGAATGTCCTGTAAAGTCTTCTACTTTGATGACGCTGTATGTGTAGGCATTTTGAAAAGAAATCAACAAAAAAGGAATAAATATCAATACTTTGGACGATATTTTGCCCAAATGATGCACATACAATATGCCCAATGTGATACACGCAATCGCTATACGAATAGCAAAAATCTGCCAAAAAGCCTGCGGAATATTCAAATAATCTGTAATACCAAAAATAGGGTCAAAAATAACCGCAATCCAAGCACCATAAAAATGGTAATTTTTGGACGAATTTTCTAACTCTTGCCAAAGGTCTGTATTTTGGGTTTGCGGTGTAGGATTTATGATGATACTGCTTGGCATATTGTTTTGAGATGTTTAGCCCCTACACCCAAAGGGGAATTTAAAGGTGTTTAAAGGTATTTCAATTTTTAAAATTTAATTTTTTTGTTGTGCAGAAAGGCTTGGAAACCTAAAACACAGACATAGCGTTTTTTTGTATTTACTCCTACTTTGGGAGCTGTGGGGCTTTTTTTACCAACAACCACAACCCGCAAAACGTAAAAATACCATTAAACAACAATATTTCAAAGCCAATTTGATAACCCCAAAACCACACAGGCGAATATTGTTGCAATATGTACGCCAACATTGGGGCTAATACACAAACCAAAGGCGTAAATTTTTCGTAAATTTCGTATTTTGTAAAAATACCAAAAAAATACAAACCCAATAAAGGACCATACGTGAAACCTGCCAACGTAAATAAATTGGTAATTACATTGGTATTAGGATACGTATCTTGTATGAATTTGAACACCAATACCAACAAAATCAACAACACCGAAAAACCAATATGCACGATTGTAAGCAAGGTTTTGCGTTGTTTTTCATTGAGATTGCTTTTTTCTAAACCCAAAATATCCACACTAAACGAAGTTGTGAGCGAAGTAAGTGCAGAATCAGAACTCGCATAAGTAGAAGCAGTAATTCCAAGCAAAAACATCACGCCTGCCAACACGCTAAAATGGTTGAAAGCCAAAAAAGGATATACTTGGTCAGTCAAAATTTTGCCATCTTTCATGGGCAAGGCAATGCCTTTTTCCTTTGCATATAAATACAAAAGCACACCCATTGTGAGAAAAATCAAATGGACAAACCACAAGATAATCGTAAAAATATAAATGTTTTTTTGGGCTTCTTTGAGGTTGCTACATGTAAGATTTTTTTGCATCATATCTTGGTCTAAACCAGTCATGGCTATCGCAATGAAAATTCCACCAATAAAATTTTTGAAAAAATTATTTTTTGGTAAAATATCCCAATAAAACATGGTTGTATAATCACTTTGATACACCTTAGAAAACGTTTCAAAAAAACCAAAATTTAATTCGCTTGCCATAAAATAAAGGCTAAAAATTAATGCAAGCAAAAGAAATGTACTTTGAAAAGTGTCTGTCCAAATAATCGTTTTGATGCCTCCCTGAAACGTATAAACCCAAATCAACGCCACACTCACTACCGCAGTAAGCCAAAAAGGGAAGCCCCAAGCCCCAAATAATCCAACTTGTAACACCACAACCGCCAAAAAAAGCCTAAGACCAGAACCCAATGTACGTGAAAGTAGGAAAAAAAAAGCTCCTGTTTGATAGGTGTAAAACCCAAATCTTGTTTCCAAATATGTGTAAATACTTACCAAATTCATTTTATAATAAATAGGCAAAAGTACCCACGCATTGAACAAATAACCCACAATATACCCAGTAGCAATACTCAAATATGTAAATTGATTGTTTAGCACCGCACCAGGAATTGAAATAAACGTAACCCCTGACAATGATGCACCTATCATGCCATACGCCACCAAATACCAAGGTGATTGTTTGCTTGCAGTAAGGAAATCTTGACTACTTGATTTTTTGCCTGTAAAATAAGCAATCGTTATCAATGCCAAAAAATAAAAAAATATAATGCTAAATACTAAAATTGGTGACATAATAATAGAAAAAAAAGCCCCCTAACCCCAAAGGGAATAAAAAAAAAGCCCCCTAACCCCCCAAAGGGAACAAAAGACCAGAAAAAGCCCCCTAACCACCAAAGGGCATTTATTTATCCTTGCGTGGTTTTCTTGCGTGATAATCTAAATAATATCCAACCATTGGAAATAAAATGCTTATGCTCAAGATGGTAATAACGACATAAAAACTCATAGTAGTAAATTGGGAATTTATTGTTTAAAATTTCTTATTTATATAACTTTTTTTTTAAACCAAATACAAATAAAAAGATTTTTGTTTATAAAAAAGAAAAATTAGAAAAAATAACTGAAAAATTAGAAAAATAAAGATAAAAAAGTTGTAGCTGTAATTCTTGTAAAACGATTTAAAATTCTTTTTTTAGCTTAAAATAATATTTTAAAAAAAATTTAACTGGGTAATAATATTTTTTTAGTCTATTTTAAATTTTATACAAACTGCAAATAATATTTTGTCTTTTCCAAGAAAATAGGTAATTTTGCAAAAATTTTTTTAAAAAAAATCAATCTTTAAAGCATACATTTTCAAACGTGATTTATCCAATAGTAGCTTACGGTGACCCTGTTCTCCGCAAAAAAGCAGTAGAAATAGACCGCAACAACACCAATATTGTATTGCCACAACTTGTAGCGGATATGTACGAAACCATGTACGAAGCCAATGGTGTAGGACTTGCGTCCCCACAAATAGGGCTTGCGTTGCGTTTGTTCATTATTGATGCAGACAGAATGGCAGAAGAAATTACAGGCATGAAAAAGGCATTTGTAAATCCTACAATCATAGAAGAAACAGGTGATAAATGGCTTTTTGAAGAAGGTTGTCTTAGTATTCCCAATGTACGTGAGCGTGTGAGTAGATGCGCTAACATCAAAATTCATTATTTTGATGAACATTGGAACGAATTTACAGAGGAATTTTCAGGACTTACTGCGCGTGTTATACAGCATGAATACGACCACATAGAAGGTGTTTTATTTACTGACCACCTTTCTTCGCTTAAAAAAACACTTTTGAAATCAAAATTAAATAACATTACAAAAGGAAATGTAGATGTAGATTATAGAATGAAGTTTGTAAAGTAGATTAATGTTATCAGTTGTCAGTTTTTTCAGTTGTCAGTTTTTTCAGTTGCCAGTTTTTTCAGTTGCCAGTTTTTAAATATGTTTATTTTTAAACCCATAAAATGCAAGCAAAAACAATTCCATACAACCAAATAAATTATTTATTGGATTTAATAGCAGGTTGCGATAAATTATTGGCAAACATACGCATTACAAATAAAGATGAAAATAGTTTGATGATAAAACAGGAAAAACACCTTAAAAATCAATATCTAAAAGATTTGAATGAAATCCTGAAAATACCAAATATTTATATTCAAACAACTGCATTAAAACACACAACATATTAAGTTTTGGTTTTTCCAATAAAAGCAAAAACACCTATTTATTCTCAAAAAAAATAAAACCACTCAACATGAAACCAATTTTAATAAAAGGCACACAAGATACACCTTATGTGTATTTGGATTCAGATAAAAAAAAATTTGAAATTGGCGGAAAGTCTATCCCTGAAGATGCAGATACTTTTTATGCTGGTATTATTCATTGGTGGCAAGAATACGCCAAAAATCCACTCAAAGAAACAATTTTGCAAATCAAACTTGATTATGTCAATACCGTATCCACACGAAAAGTGCTTGAAATTTTTTCAGTATTAGAAAATATCAAAGGTGCAGGCGTGATTTGGTATATTCACCAAGATGATGATAAATCTGATATTTTACCTTTTTTTGATTTTGTAAAACTTCCTTATAGAATACAAGAGTATAAATAAAATCAGTTTTGTATGGCTGTTCCCCAAGTTACACTTGGCGTTATGAACATTCAACCCTTTCAGGGTTGTGTAAAATTATAATAAAAAATAAAAAAAATGAGCAAATACACAAATTTTATATCAACTCGTTTTTAGTACAAAACATAGAGAAAAAATACTTATAAAAGAACAAAGTGTAAATTAATTTGGTCTTAGCGTATCGCTAAGATTAATTGGTCTTAGCGTCCCGCTAAGACCATTAATTATCAACTTAAACCCAAAAAAAACAGCCCTATGCTACAATGGTCGCCTTATGTATTTGTTCGGTGGGTAGGATTTTTGATGTTGGGTATATTGATAGAAGCAAGTTTTAGGGTGTATCATGTATGGATTGATTACTTGCTTATAGGAAGTTTTGGCGTGTATAGCGTGTTTTTATTATTTTTTTATCAAAAAATAAAACAATATGCAAGCCTAATATTTGGCATATTGGGCGGAATAGCTTTGGTTGTTTTTGGGATTTTTCGCACCTATCATTTTCAGGAATTTCACCAAAAAACGCATTTATACCATGTCCAAGATACCGTTTTGGCTTATACTGCGTGTATAGATGACGAAGTGCAAAATCGTAGTTTTAGTTTTAGGACAGAAGCAGAAATTCGCCAAATTCGCACAAAAAAAGGTTGGCAAAATGTAAAAGGGCGTTTGATGATTTCGTTCAAAAAAGATGAAAACAACGTTAAAGACCTCCAAAAACTCAAATATGGTGATGTGATGCTGATAAAAGGAAGTCCTTTTTTGGTTATTCCACCCGAAAATCCACAAGAGTTTGACTACAAGGAATATCTTACTTTTCAAAATATTTATCACCATCATTACGCAGTCCCCAACACTTTTCAAACCATTGATTACAAGCCACGCAATCAATTTGTGGCATATTCTTTATACATTCGCAATATTTGTAGCAAACTTTTAACTAATTTGGTGGGTTCTCAACGAGAATCTGCGATAGCAGTTGCATTGGTTTTAGGCGTAAAAGAACAAATGGACAACGAAATATTACAAGCATATTCAAGTACAGGACTTATGCACGTATTGGCGGTGTCGGGTATGCACGTAGGCATGATGTTGTTTCCTTTTGCCTGGCTTTTTGGTTGGCTGGAACAAAAAGGGTTGCGTGGAAAAATGGTGTATGCAGGTTTGGTTTTGTCGTTTTTGTGGTCTTATGCCATTATTACAGGATTTTCTGCGTCTGTTTTGCGTGCTGTTGTGATGTTTTCTTTGGTAGCACTTGGGCGTATTTTTGGCAAAACAGGCACCATGTATAACATTTTGGCGTGTTCTGCATTTTTTTTGTTGTTGTATGAACCATTTTTATTGTGGTCAGTCGGGTTTCAGTTGTCATATTTGGCGGTATTGAGCATTATTATTTTTCAACCATTTATGAAACTTTGGTACGAAGCCCAAAACCGTTATGTGTTTTATTTTTGGGAATTGACTACTGTTTCACTTTCTGCACAATTGCTCACATTTCCGTTGGGTTTTTATTATTTTCACCAATTCCCCAATTATTTCTTACTTGCCAATTTATTGATAATTCCGATTAGTTCTTTGGTCTTGTATTTGGGTGTTGCGTGCATTGTGTTTGGGTGGATTCCTGGTGTGAATGCAGTACTTGGCGTGTGTTTGTGGGCTGGCATTTATGCCATGAATTATGTTACGCTTTTTCTTGAAAAATTGCCTTTTGCCCTTACCGAAAATGTATATTGGACGCTTGGACAAGTTTTTTTAATGTATGGCTTTATTTTTAGCATACTTTTATTTTTTGTGAATAAAAAATTAAAATATTACCAATACGCAACCGTTTGTTTGGTGTTATTTGTATCAATTTTTGTTTTTAGATTTTTTGAGCAACAAAATCAATATTTTTTTACCATTTATCACACCCCAAAACAAGCAACTTTGGGCGTAGTTCAAAAAAATAAAATGTTGGTCATGCAAAATGATACTGCAAGTGCAGAAATTAGAAATTATGCCCTGAAACCTGCTTTATCGCTTTGGGGTATTAGGGAAACACAAGATATTTTTTGGAAAAAAAATGAATTTCTAAGCCAAAATTTTACCTACAAAAAAGAAGAAAATTTTTCACTTTTAATTTTTAATAAAAACCCAAATTTTCCTGAAAAACACGCTAAAAATCAGCCTAAAAATTCCAAAAAAACCACGCTAAAACTCTTGATTTTAAACCAAAAAATTCCAAAAAAACAAGCCAATACTTTTGGCAAACAATTTGAAAACCTAAGCGTAGATTACGTTTGGGTACAGTATAATGCAGTTTTTGACTTAGAGGCTTTGTCGCAAGACATGGAAATTCCGTACCTTATTCTTGATGCCTCAAATACCCAAAAACATGCAAACGAATTGGAAAAACAAGCCAAGAAATTAGGGATTCCTTGCTATAATATTTGGAAAAAAGGATTTTTTCAGGTAAAATTAGATTTTTAGTTTTAAATAAATAATAGCATTTTTTTATTTCTGTGGCAATTCATTCATATTGCTTGCTTCCCAAGCGGTATGAAATATCAATTGCACACGTTTGAGCATTTTTTCATATTCTATTTTTTCAGGGTCATCAGTTGTACTGTGGTAATCGTCTTTGCTGGAATCTTGGTAAAAAATCACAGGAATATTGTATTTTGCAAAATTAAAATGGTCAGAACGGTAATACAGTTGTCCGGGGTGGTCAATTTTATTGTAAGTATAATCAATTTCAATATTTACCGAATTTCTATTGATTTGTTGTTGGAGTGGTAACCAATCTTTGTAGATAAATCCCAAGCCCACAGGACAAATGTAGTGTTGTGTTTGTTTTTTATGGTTTCCATCGCTTCTGCCAATCATATCCACATTTAAGTTGAGTTTTATTTGGGAAAGCGGAATAATTGGATTTAGGTCTGTGAAATATTTTGAGCCTAACAAGCCCAACTCTTCCCCTGCAAAAGCGATGAAAACGATACTTCTTTTGGGTAAAATGCCTTTTTTCATCGCAGTAGAAAAAGCCTCTGCGATTGCCAATACACCTGTAGTGCCTGAAGCATTGTCGTTTGCTCCGTTGTATATTACACTACTTTTCTTTTCTAAAAAATGGTCTGGATTATTACCTATGCCATACATACCAAACCCCATATGGTCATAATGGGCAGAAATTACGATAAATTCATTCGGTTTTTCTTTGCCTCTGATATAGCCTATTATGTTATTGGCAGTCCAATCAATTTTATTTTTCTTTTGGGCAACAATCGTAATATTTTCTTTGGCTTGAATTTCTGTTTTATTTTTAAAATCCTTATCATCAAGCAATATTTCTGCTCCATTTGGCGAAATAAACCAAATGGGCATAGATCTCCTCCCCTCAAAACTATATAAAAGTGTACTTCTTGGTGCATCCAATGTAAAAAGAAAATTTTCTAAGGTATTTTCAAAATTCTTTTTTGACCTACACACCAATATAACCCCTTTTACATTTTTTTGTTCCAAAAAACCAACCATTTCACTTATATTTTCCTCTTTACCAATTTTTGGAATAAGGATAATTTCATCTTCGCTATACGTGTATTTTTGGAGAACTTGTAGCATATTTGCATCTACCCAACGAATTTTGGTGCTTTGTGGAGTTTGGAAAATTGCATTTGTATTGATAGCAAAAATATCTTTTTTGTATTTTAATGTTTTTTCGGTTGCAGTTTTGGCATATACTTCTTTCCATTTGCTTGTACCATAACTAAAAGGCTGGAAAAAAGTTCTTTTGTTTTTTTTCGTCTTTCATGGGCGCAATAAGTCCATATTTTGAGAACTCATTTGCGATGTATTTGGAAGCTTTTTCGCACCCTTCTTGTCCTGTACCTCTACCTTCCAAGCTATCTGAAGCCAGCAAATATACATGTTTTTGAAGTGTAGAAATTTCTATGCTTTTTGCAAATCTTTTAGAGATAGAATCTTGTGCAAAGAGCATATTTTTTGAATTTAAGCACAAAAAACAAAAAATATATGGTAATAGTAGACGAAGTAGAAATTTCATATTGGAACAGAATTTTTTGTAAGAATAAACCTTTAATTTGCTACTTCTGACAAAAACTTGATACGCATTAGGCGTAATTCTTCTTCTGAATAATCATCACCGCCCAATTCTTCGAGGGCAATTTGAAGATTATCCGTTTCAGCACTCATAAAATACTCAAAAATCTCCTCTTGTCGGTCTTGTTCCATGATTTGGTCAATATAATAATCCAAATTAAGCCTTGTACCAGAGTAACAAATATGTTCTATTTCGTCCAATACTTCGGAAAGTGAGAGATTTTTTGCTTCACAAATTTCCTCCAAATCCACTTTTCGGTCAATTTGTTGAATAATCCATATTTTAGATTTAGATTTATTGACAGCAGATTTTACGATAACTTCTGAGGCGGTTTCTATATCGTTATCCTCTACATATTTTTTGATAAGCTCAATAAAGGGTGCACCATATCTGGTAACTTTTCCCATACCTACGCCATTGACTTGTGCAAGTTCTTCTTCGTTGGTGGGATATACCGTTGCCATTTCTTCCAAAGAAGGGTCTTGAAAAATAGCATAAGGTGGAAAACCTTTTTGTTTGGCTACTTTTTTACGCAACGATTTGAGCATTTCAAAAAGTTGTACATCATGTGCTTTGGTCGTTTGGATATTACCGAGTGCATCTTTATCTTCTGGGCTGTCCTCCATGAGTTTGGCATAATCATGGTCTTGGTGTAGCGTGATGCTATAAGGATATTCTTTATATTCACGCCCTTTGTCAGACATTCTGATAGAAGTTTGTGCGTCTATATCCCTTTCCAAAAAACCAAAAACTAATATTTGTCTTAATAAGGATTCCCAATAATTGTATGTATAATCTTTTCCTTTGCCAAATACGTCCAATTTATTGTGTTCATAACTCTGCACATAGCCTGTATTTTCGCCTACAATCACATCAACCAAATGATTAAATGTAAATCTTTCGCCAGTTTGTATCACCGTTTCAAGGGCAAGCAAAATCGTGTCTTTTGCTTGAAATTTTGCAGTAGGGTGCATACAATTATTACAATTCCCGCAATCTTCGTGAATAGTTTCCCCAAAATAACTTAATAACAATCGCCTTCTACACACACCAGACGTAACATAATGCGTCATTTCTTGGATTAAATAACGTGCATTTTCTCTTTCTGCAACGGTTTTATCTTTGTTAAATTTTTCTAATTTAACAATATCCGCAGGGCTATAAAACATGATACAATCCGAAGGAATACTATCCCTACCTGCCCTACCTGTTTCTTGGTAATATCCTTCTAAGGATTTTGGGGCATCATAATGAATTACAAACCTTACATCAGGTTTATCAATACCCATACCAAAGGCAATCGTAGCCACAATTACATCACATTCTTCATTGAGAAACGCATCTTGGTTGTGCATACGCACATGAGATTCAAGCCCTGCGTGATATGGGAGTGCTTTTACATCATTTACTTTTAGGAGTTCATATACTTCTTCTACTTTTTTGCGACTGAGACAATAAATAATACCAGAATCACCTTTGCGTGATTTCAGATAGCGAATAAGTTGTTTTTTGATAGACGTTTTTGGGCGTACTTCATAATATAAATTTGGTCTATTAAATGAAGATTTAAACACCTTAGCCTCCTCCATATGCAAGTTTTTTTGGATATCTATTTGCACTTTTGGTGTAGCGGTTGCGGTAAGGGCAATCACAGGCAAATTGCCTATTGTATCCACAATACCACGAATTTTGCGGTATTCGGGGCGAAAATCATGTCCCCATTCTGATATACAATGTGCTTCGTCTATGGCAATAAACGAGAGTTTTGCTTTTTTGAGAAATTCTACGTTACTTTCTTTCGTAAGGGTTTCAGGTGCTACATACAGCATCTTGGTTTCATTTGAAAGCACCAATTTTTTTACCCTTGTCATTTCACTTTTGGACAAAGTAGAATTCAAAAATTCTGCTTTTACCCCCAAGGCTTCCAGTTGGTCTACTTGATTTTTCATCAAAGCAATCAAGGGCGATATAATAATAGCTGTGCCTTCTGACACCAATGCGGGCAACTGATAACACAAGGATTTGCCTGCACCTGTGGGCATAAGTACAAAAGTATTATTACCATTGAGTAAATTGGTAATAATATCTTCTTGCATACCTCTAAATTGGGTGTAGCCAAATATCTCACGTAATTTTTGTTTGAGGTTGATGTCTGTTATTGCCATTGGGAAATGAATATGTTTTGGGTATTTTTAAGATATAGTTTTGTTTTTCAATTTTTTTTACCTTTTCAAAATTACAAATAAATTAGCAATAAACCACACACAAAGTTTTAATTTATGAAAATAAATAATCTACAATGGTGTTTTTATTTTTATTTGTTCGTTCTTTTTAAAAAAAAATTAATGAATTTAATTAAACAAAATTAAGTTTTTTTTTTTACAAAAAAAAGCATGGTTTTTTTATTTTTTTTGAAAAAAAAGTAAAAAACGATAAAAACACAAAAAAAACGGTTTAACATACAAGCTAAACCGTTTTTTTGTGTATTAATTCCTTTTTTAGAAAAAGAAAGGGTTATTTTTTTTGTTCTGTGCTTTTGATGATATCCACAAGTTCCACATCAAAACGCAAAACGCTATTTGCTGGAATATCTTTTCCTGCACCTCTTGCACCATACGCAAGACCTGATGGGATAAGCAAAATGCCTTTACCCCCTTTTTTGAACAACATCAAACCTTCGTCCCAACCTTTGATAACTTGTGCTTGTCCTACTGCAAATTTGAGTGGCTCAAAAGTGCGTCCTGGTTGTTTCAGACCTGCTTTTTCGGATTCTTCTTTGATACTTGTATCAAATACTTTTCCGTCCAATAATTGCCCTTTGTAATTTACAGCAATCATTTCACCTGCTTTTGGTGTATCACCTTCGCCTTGTTTTTCTATGATATAATGCAAACCAGATGCGGTTTTTTCAGTTTTGAGTTTGTTTTTTTCAGCATATTCTTTGATGAGTGTTTCGTCTTTTCCAATTTGTTCACTTGCTTCTTTGTCTTTCTTTTCTTGTTCCAAACGTTTGCTTTCTTCCATTTGTTTTTTGGTCATTACTTCTTTCACAACGAAATAATATGCGATATATTTATCTTTTGGAAGCATTGGGTTTGGTTTTTCCATTTGCTCAGTTGCTTGTTTGATGTCTCTTTCCAACGTTGCAATGTATTGTGTACGTGAGGAATCTGGCATTTTGGTATCTTTGCCCGTTTTGAGTTCTTCAATTTGTTTTTTGGTTTCAGCAATACGTTTTTTTACAAATGCTTCTTGTTCTTTCAAAAGACTGTTTGTAGATTCTTTGATAACAAGGCTATCACCTGCTTTCATAAGCAAAAAAAGTTCATTAAATTTATCACTTGTATCTTTTTTTACTTCATACGCTTTTACTTCTTGGCGTGGTTGCAAAATAGAATCTTTGAAATTTTTTACTGTAACAAAAAACGTTACAAAATCTCCTTCAACTGCTTTTTTTGCATTTGGGGTTTTAGAAAAAATTGTATATTCAAGCCCTTTTTTGGTTTTGCCTTCTGTTTTACCAGAGCCACCGCATTGTGTAAATGTAATAATGGTTAATAAGGCAAAAATGCTATACAAGATGCCCCAAGTTAAATTTTTCATGGTTTTTAAGTTTGATATTTTTTAATGAATGTCTATATCGTGGTTTTGATAAAAAAAATGCAAATATAATGATTTTTTTTTTATTATGAATTTGATATTTAAAATTAAAAGACATTTTTGTCATTATATCTTATTAAACTTTTGGAAACTGAACGACTGAGTAACGCTAAACAGTTAAGCCTTAATTTTGCCTTGTCTTATTCAGGGCTAATTTTAGTATTTTTGCCTGAATCATTTACGCTAAAATTGAAACAAATTTTATCAATAATTATAAAAATCAAATAAAAATATGGTAAAAAAGACGTTAAAAAAGTTGCATAATCCTCAAAATACAGCAAACACAATAAATTACCGTCATGTTATCGTTTAGCTTCGTTTTTGTGTTTGCTAACAAAAACTTAATGTGAATTTTTTGTTAAAAATACGTTTTTTATTACTTTTGCAAAAAAATAGACTTCTCTATTTTATTTTAACCTTTTATTAACCTTTTTTCATTCCTTTTATGAAAAAATTCACAACCCTTGCCTTATTGCTACTTTTGATAGTAGTAAGTTGCAAGAAAAACTC